>JAHDND010000014.1 GCA_018435665.1 Candidatus Thiosymbion sp.
ATGTAGCGTGGGCGTAGCGTGGAAGGCCAATCTAGAAATACCTAACCGCCAGAAAAGAAAAAGCCCCTGGTAAGGGGCTATTTTCATTGGTTTTTTTGGTGGCTACGACTAGATTCGAACTAGTGACATCAGCATTATGAGTGCTGCGCTCTAACCAGCTGAGCTACGTAGCCGGAACGGGGCAAATCTTAGAGAGCGAACCTGAAGCCGTCAAGAAAAAACTGCCTCCTCGGTCCAGACTCACCTTCCCCCGTCCAGCAGAGCCTTCCCTGGTCGAGGCTACCCTTCCCCGGTCTTGGCTACCATTCCTCGGTAGCGGCTACCCTACGACTGAATCAGGGCTTGCTGGCCCGACGGCGGCGCGTGCTCACCACCAGGGCTACCAGGCCTAGGACCAGAAGGCCCGCCAGGGCCAGGCTGTAGGGCCGCAAGGGGGACAGGAAGCGGGTGATGGCGTGGAAATCCTTCTCCAGAAGGTAGGCAGCGAGACCGAAGCTGCCAACCCAGAGACTGGTGCCCATCAGGGTGCCGGCCAAAAACCGGCCCCAGGGCATGGCCAGCATGCCGGCGGCCAGATTGCTGGTCTGGCGGATGCCATCGAGGAACCGGCCGATCATCAGCAGGCCGACCCCCCAGCGGGCGAAGAGCGCCTCCGCCCGTGCCAGTCCCTGGCCGTGCCCGGCCTCCGGCTTGAGCAGCCGCTTGAGCCCGCGGCGCCCGAGCAGGTAGCCGATGATGTCCCCCAATTGTGTCCCCACCCAGGCGACGATGAGCACGCTGGCCAGATCCATCTGGCCAGCGGCGGCCATCAGGGCACAGGCGATGAGCAGGGTCTCGCCTGGCAGGGGGATCCCGAAGCCTTCTGTCAGGCAACTGACGAACAAGGCCCAGAGCCCGTAGCGGTCCAGGTAGGGCTGAAGTTCGGCGATCCGGCTGGTCAGACTGGACGTGATTTCGGCTTCGATACTCATGTTGAGCCTCAGGCCGGCGCCGATCTGGCGCGCAGCAGGCCTTGCGCCGCTTGCAGGGCGGCCAGGCGTTTCTCAACCCGCTGGGCCGCGGGGACCTGGTCGATGATGCCCTGCTTGGTGAGCATCTCCGCCACCGGCTTGCGCGTGCCGACCAAGAACACCTCGCGGCCCATGGACTTGGCGTCGAAGATCATGTCGTAGAGGGCACGGGAGGCGGTGAAATCGATTTGCGGCATGTCGGTGAGATCCAGGATGAGGACATCGTACTCATCGAACTGGGCGAGGAGCCGGGCCATGCCCTTGGCGGCGCCGAAACTCATGGGTCCCCCCAGGTGCAGCATCATGATCCGGCCCTGGGCCTGGTGGAAGATGTCTGCCTCCTCCGGGGACAGCGGGCTGTCCTCGTCCACCTCGCGGATGGCCTTGATGCTTTGCAACTGCAAGTCCGTGTGGCGCTTCATGAAGACCATGCTGGCCATGACCATGCCGGTGGCCACGGCGATGATGAGATCCACCAGGACCGTCATGCCCAGCACCACGAACATCATGATCACGCCGGCCTTGGGGGCGGCGCGCAGACCGCGCAGGTAGTCCCAGTCGATGATGTCGATGCCGACCTTGATGAGGATGCCGGCCAGCACCGCATGGGGGATGTTGCTCGCCAGTGCCCCCGCCCCCAGGGCGATGGCCAGAAGCACCAGGGCATGGATGGCGCCGGAGAGGGGGGTCTGGCCGCCCGCCTTGACGTTGACCACCGTGCGCATGGTGGCCCCGGCGCCGGGCAGGCCCCCGAAGAGGCCGGCGAGGGTGTTGCCGATGCCCTGGCCGATGAGTTCCCGGTCGGACTGGTGATAGGTGCGGGTAATGTTATCGGCCACCAGGGAGGTCAGGAGGGAGTCGATGGACCCCAACGCGGCCAGGGTCAGGGCCGATTGGAGCATCTGGGGCAGCAGCGTGAACTCGAAGGCCGGCCACTGGGGATTCGGCAGCCCGGTGGGGATGTCGCCAAGGATGGCGGCCGGCCCCCCTTGGAACAGGAGCAGGTAGAGCAGGGTACCGACGATCAGGGCCACCAGGGGGGACGGAATCAGGCGCCCAAGCCGTTTCGGCATGAACAGGACGATGACCAGCGCGACGGCCCCGAGGATCAGGGCATCCGGGACCAGGTTATTCACAGCCTGGGGCAGGGCCTCCGCCGCGGTCAGGGGACCGCTCTGGGCGGGAAAGCCCAGGAGGGGCGGTAGTTGCAGCAAGATGATGATGACGCCGATACCGCTCATGAAGCCCGACACCACGGGGTGGGGCACCAGCTCGATGAATTTGCCGATCTTGAGAAAGCCGAACAGGATCTGGAAGAGCCCGCCGAGCATGACCACGGTAAAGGCCAGGGCCGCGCCGCGGGCCGGGTCCTCCGGGAACATGGCGGTGTACTGGGTGAAGATCGCCGCCATGACCACCGTCATGGGGCCGGTGGGTCCGGAGACCTGGGCCGGGGTACCGCCAAAGAGGGCGGCGAAGAAGCCGACGAAGATGGCGCCGTAGAGGCCGGCGATCGGGCCGGCCCCGGAGGCGACGCCCATGGCGAGGGCGAGCGGCAGGGCGACGACGCCGGCCGTGATACCGCCATAGAGATCCCCCCGCAGGTTACGAAAATGCAGGCCATGGATGAGGTTCATGAGCTGAGTCCTAGAGGCTCCGGGAACGCCCGGCCGGTGACGGTTTGGACGCGAATGTCGGGATGGACCGAGGCACTTCGCCAGCGGCCACTCGCCATACCCCCTCTCCCCAACCCTCCCCCACCAGGGGGGAGGGAGTAAGAAAATCAGCGGCGAGCGCTGTGTAACCTAGCTCTCGGTGGTGAGGGGTTTGAACGGTTTCCTAACCTCTAGCCAACAGCCGGCAATCAGCAGCCACAGCAATAGCATCAGCCATCGGCTCGCGACCGACTTGAGACATTCGCGTTCCCGGCCATGATAGCATCCCGCTCCAGGGGCGAGGACTCGCTCTCCCGGCCCGATCTCCCGGATCTCCAGCCCACCCGGGGCCTCGCCTCGTTCATCAACCCGAGCCAACCGGAACTGACCGAAGCCACCCGGAACCAACCGGAGTCAGCATGTCGCCACTCAACGCCCTCATCTTTGGCCTGGGTCTCTTCTTCGTCGGCCTGCACCTGGTCGGCGACAACCTCAAGGCCTTGAGCAGCGGCAGTCTCCGCGATGCCATCGCCCGCTCCACCCGCAATCCCCTGCCCCGCGTCGGCCTGGGGCTGGCGGCCGGGGCCCTGATGCAGAGCGCCACCGCCGTCACCTTCATCTGCGTCAGCATGGTGGTGGCGGAATTGTTGACCCTGACCGCCGCCAGCATGGTGGTGATCTGGTCCAATGTCGGACTGACGATCCTGGCCTTCATCGCCACCCTGGACATCCACCCCCTGGTGGCCTTCGTCATTGGGGGCGCGGGCATTGTCATGGGAGTGGTGCGGCGCCGCTCCTGGCAGACCGTGGCCAGCGTGCTGATCGGGATCGGCCTGATCCTCCTCGGGCTGGAGCAGATGAGCGCCGGGGCCGCCCCCCTCAAGGACGAACCCTGGTTTCGCGAGGCCCTGGCCCTGGCCGTTTCTTCCCCACCCCTCGCCTTCGTCAGCGGCATCCTGGTGGCCTCGATCCTGCAATCGAACACCGGGGCGACCCTGATGATCATCACTCTGGCCACAGCCGGGGCGCTGGACTTCGCCGACGCGGCCCTGCTGATCTATGGGACCAACCTCGGCGCCATCGCCCTGCGCCTCCTGCTGGCCGCGGGGATGCGGGGCCCGGCCCTGCGCCTGGTGCGGACCGAGGACCTGTTCTGCGTGCTGAGCGGCCTGCTCATGCTGGGGCTCTATTACCTGGAGCAGAGCGGCCTGCCCCTGGTACTCGCCCTCACCGAGGCGATCTCCGCGGACCTCACCCTGCGGCTGGCCTTGCTCTTTCTGCTCTCCAACCTGATCCCGGCGCTGATCCTGACGCCGCTCCTGCCCCAGGTGGGCCGCCTGGTGAAATCCCTTTGGCCGCATGAGCCGACCGCGGTCGCTGGCCAGCCCCGTTACCTGTCGCCCCGCGCCCTGGATGACCCCGCCACCGCCCTGGCCCTGATCCGCAAGGAACTGGCCCGCCTGCTCCTGCTGGTGACCGGCGAACCCGGGCCGGCCCGGGATGCGTCGGAGGCGACGGGACCCAGTGCCGCCTTCGAGGGCCTGTCGAACGCCATCGAGACCTTCACCAGCCGGCTGGCCTCCCGCTCCCCCATGAGCGAGGCCGATGCCCGCCGCCTGCACCAACTGCGCAGCGCCCTCAGCGCGATTCGCCACCTGGAGGAGGCCACGCGGGCCTTCGCCCTCCGCGCCCGGGTGCCGGACATCATCGCCTCCGACCTGCTGCTGGGCCTGCACCGGCACCTGACGGAACTCCTGGCGACCATGGCCCAGGCCCTGGACGGCAACGACAACACCGCCATCCTCGCCCTGCGCGAATGCACCCGCATCCATGGCGAGCCGATCGAGGCGGTCAAGCGCCAACTCGCCCCCCCGGCCGGTGCCTCACCGGAGCAGAGCGCCCTCCTGGTCGACTTCGAATTCGTCGCCTGGACCCTACATCACCTGACCAAGATCCTCACCCGGGGGCAAGGCCCGAATACCCTCCCCCCTCCGCAGCTCACCCCGCCGCCGGTCCCGCCAACCATCCCGGTGACTGAGGGTCAGTGATCGTCCCGGCGGGCGTACCAGAACCAGCCCAGGGCGAGCACCTGGAGCGCTAGGACCGTGCCAAAGGCCACGCGATACCCTAGTGGGTCATAGCCCCCCTCCGGCTGCGGCCAGAGCCCGATCACCGCCCCCAGCCCCCATTGCAGGGCGAAGGCGCCGATGAACACCAGCAGATTGAGGGCGGTATTGACCCGCCCCGCCAGATGCCGGGGGAAGGACTGGGAGAGGATGGCATAGGTCAGGTTACCGGCGGTGCCAAAGAAGCCAAAGCCGATCCAGATCGCCAGGTTGGCCCCGGCAAAGCCGGTGGCGATGGCCAGTTGCAGGACCAGGAAGAGGGTCATGCCGCCGACGGCCACCGCCACCGCGGGGATGCCCAGGTGGCTGAGGCGATAGGCCAGGGTCCCGATGGACAAGAAGCCCGCCACCATCCCGGCGGCGATCCAGAAGAGATGATCGGCCACCGCCAGCCGCTCAAGCCCGCCGACATCGCGCAGATAGGGGCCCGCCCACAGGCCCTGAATCGCCATGTAGGCGCTCATGACCAGCAGGCTGACGGGGGCCAGGCGCCAGAAGACCCGGTGGGTGTAGATCCCGACCAGCCCGCGCAGCTGTTCGCGCCAGGTGCCACCATGGCCGGCGGGGGGATGATCCGGCACCACAAGCCACAGCACCCCCGCCAGCATCAGGGTCAGAACCGCCAGGCCGCCAAAGACCCCGCGCCAGGAGGTCAGGCCCAGGGCCAGTTCCACCGGGGCCGTGGCCATGAGCGCCCCCAGGCCGCCAAAGGCCATGACCCAGCCATTCACCGCCGGCAGCCGCTGGGGGGGGAACCACATGACGAAGGTCTTGAGACTGGCCATGAGGCAGGCGGATACCCCCAGCCCGATCAGGGCCCGGCCCAGGACCAGTTCCTCGACCCCCTCGCTGACCGCGAAAAGGGCGGCGCCGGCGGCGGCGAGCAGCAGCAACAGGGCCTCCACCCGCTGGGGCGCGAAACGGTCCAGCAAGACCCCCAGCGGCAACTGGAAAGCGGCGAAGGTGAGGAAATAGACGCTGGTCAGCAGCCCCAGGGCGGCGGCGTCGAGATGCAGGTCGGCCACCAGTTCAGGGGCCAGCACCGCATTGATGGTGCGGTAGAGGTAGGAGAGGAAATAGCCGGCGGCGAAGGGCAGGAAGACCCGCAACCCCAGCATCCAGGGGGAGGGAGTGGGACCGGACCCGCCGCTGGCGGCGTCATCGGGGGGAGTGCTGGTGGTCATGCCGTCTGGACTGCCGTTCGTCATCAGAAAAGGTCATCGATCGGTCGCGGGGCGCCGCTGGGCTCGCCGCCGGACCCACTGCCGGACCGGGTGCTGGGCCGTTCATAGTAGCCAGGGTCCTCGACCAGGTATTCCTCGGTCGCCGGGGTCTCGGTGGTGGTGGCCGGCCCTTCGGGGCTCTGGGCCTCTTCCGCACGGACCCATTCCGCCAGGCTGGACTTGCCCTTGCTGTCGGTTAGGCGCCCGTCGGCCTTGGCCACCCGCACCTCCACCAGGCCCGCTGGCACCTCCAGCCCGGCCTCGGGCTTGCCGGCCAGGGCCTGGCCCATGAAGTCCACCCAGAGCCCAAGGGCGGCCTGGCCCCCGGTCTCGCCCTTGCCCAGGGGCGAGAAGTCGTCGAAACCCATCCAGGACACCGCGACCAGGTCCTTCTGGTAGCCGCAGAACCAGGAGTCCCGCACCTCGTTGGTGGTGCCGGTCTTACCGGCCAGGTCCCCGCGCTTGAGCTCCAGGGCCTTGCGGGCGGTGCCCTCGCGGATGACATCGCCCATGATGGAATTCATTTGCCAGGCCACCACCGGGTCCAGGACCCGCGGGGCGGAGGGGGCCGCCGGGTTGTCGGCATTCAGCCCCTGGGCGATGACGTCGCCACCCCCCGCCGCGTTGCGGAACCAGCAGTCGGCGCAGGCCCGGGGCGCGGTATCGGCGAAGACCAGCTTGCCGTTGCCGTCGACGATGCGGGTGATGAAGTGGGGCGTGACCTTGAAGCCGCCATTGGCGAACACGGCATAGGCCGTGGCCATCTGGGTGGGCGAGGCGGCCGCGGTGCCCAGCACCAGGGTCATGCCCTGGGGCAAGCTGCCGCGATCGAAACCGAAACGGGTGGCGAAGTCCAGGGCGCGGTCCAGGCCGATCTCCCGCAACAGCCAGACCGAGGCCAGATTGCGGGACTTGGTCAGGGCCAGGCGCAGCCGGATGGGTCCCAGGGTCTTGTTGTCGAAATTGGCCGGCTTCCACACCTTACCCCGGCCGTAGGGAATGGCCAGGCGCTCGTCCTTCAGCAGGCTGGCCGGGGTCCAGCCCTGGTCCAGGGCGGCGGCGTAGACGAAGGGCTTGAAGGCAGAACCGGGCTGGCGCCGGGCATCCAGGGCGCGATTGAACTTGCTGTCCTGAAAGTCGTAGCCCCCCACCAGGGCCAGCAGGGCGCCATTGGCCGGGTCGACGACGCTCAAGGCCGCGGCGACATGGGGCGCCTGCGCGAATTCCCAGGCGCCGCTCGCGGTCTTTTGCAGCCGGATCAGGTCCCCCGCCGCCACCGCCTCGCTGACCCGCTTGGGCGCCGGACCCCTGGCATCCTCGTTGCGGTAGCGCCCGGCCCACTTCACCTGGGCCAGGCTCAGCTTGACCCGCTGGCCCTGGCCCAGATAGACCTCCGCCTCCTTGTCCCCGGCCCGGGTGACCAGGGCCGGCGTCAGTCCCGCCAGGGGCTGGGCCTGTGCCAGCAGGTCGTCCAGGGCCTGATCCTTCAGCCCAGCCAGCTTGTGGCGGGCCTCGGGTCCCCGGTAGCCGTGGCGCCGATCGTAGTCGAGGATGGCGCGCCGCACCGCGCCCTCGGCCTGGGCCTGGAGCCGGGGGTCGAGGGTGGTGGTGACCTGAAAGCCCCGACCATAGGCCTCCTCTTCGCCAAAACGCGCCACCAGGTCGCGGCGCACCATCTCGGCGACATAGCCGGCCTCCATCTCCACCGGTTTACGATGCAGGCGGGCATCGTCAGGCGTGGCCAGGGCCGCCAGATATTCAGCCTTGGTGATATAGCCCAGCTCGTGCATCCGCCCGAGGATGTAATCCCGCCGCTCCAGGGCGCGCTGGGGGTTGGAGACCGGGTTGTTGGCAGAGGGGGCCTTGGGGATGCCCGCCAGCATGGCCATCTGCGCCAAGGTGAGCTGACGCAGGTTCTTGCCGTAATAGTTCTCCGCGGCGGCGGAGATGCCGTAGGCACGGTGTCCGAAGAAGATCTTGTTGAAGTAGAGCTCCAGGATCTCCTGCTTGGTGAGGGTGCGCTCGATGTGCAGGGAGAGCAGCAGTTCGGAGAGCTTGCGGCGGAAGGTCTTCTCCCGCGACAGGTAGAAGTTGCGCGCCACCTGCATGGTGATGGTGCTGCCCCCCTGGCTGCGCTCGCCGGTCTGCAGGAAGCTCAGGGCCGCCCGCCCCAGGCCGATGAGGTCCACCCCCTCGTGCTCGAAGAAGCGGCTGTCCTCGGTGGCGAGAAAGGCCTCCACCAGGCGGGGGGGGATCTCGGCGTAGGGGATGGGCCGGCGGCGTTCCGCGCCGAATTCGGCCATGAGGACACCGTCGGCGCTGAAGATGCGCATGGGCTCCTGGAGCTGGACCTCCCGCAGGGAGTCGGTGCGGGGCAAGTCCGCCAGGCTGGTGGCGATGAGGATGCCCGCACCCAGCAGACCCACGGCGGCCAGATTGAGACCAAGGGCGATCAGGGAGGCCAGCAGCAAGCCGAGGCGCGCCAGGGGGCCACGCCGGCGCCGCCGTGGCGGATACCGCTGCTCTGTCGCCGCCTTGTGCCTCACTTCGGAACCCTCGCAACCAGTCAACCCAGGCCCGGGTCACCGGGCAAGCGGGCGATTTTATACCCATTGCCCCCGTCCTCGCGGTGTTACCCTTCAGCCCCCCTCTCCCCAGCCCTCCCCCGCCAGGGGGGAGGGAGCAAGAGAACCCACGGCTTGCGCTACTGGAGCCAGCTCAGAATGAGCCGCCGACACTCGCCCTCAAGGGGCAAAAGCCTTAGGCTTAGGGGACTCTCCGGTGCACACGAGGTCCGTACCTTGATCCCAGCAGCATCCTCCCCCGACACTCGCGAGCGCCTGTTGCACTCGGCCATCGAGGTCTTCGCCGAGGCCGGCTACGCCGGCGGCACCATCCGGGACATCTGCGGCCGGGCCAAGGCCAATCTGGCCGCGGTGCACTACTACTTCGGCGACAAGCGCGGGCTCTACACCGCCATCTTCGCCCAGGTCTCCACCCTCTTCAGCGAGCGCCGGGCGCGCTACCTCCCCGCCGCCGCCCCTCCCGAGGCCCGGCTGCGGGCCTATATCCAGGCGGCCCTGGAGGAGATCCTCGACGGTGAGGGAGGCATGGGGCGCAGCGCCCAGCTCAGCGCCATCTACCTGGCGGAGATGGCCCACCCCTCGGAGGCCCTGGACCAGATCGTCGATCTGCATATCAAGCGTAACAACGACGAGCTCCTCGACATCGTCGCCCTGCTCCTGGCCGCCCCCGCCAGCGACAGGCTGGTGCAGGATGCCGCCGCCGGGGTCAGTGCCCAGATCCTGCGCTTCTTCTTCGCCCGCCCGCTGATCAGCCGTCTCAACCCCGACCAGCCGCCACCGGGGCAGCGGCTCGACGAGGTGGTGGAGCGGGTCTGGCAATTCTCCCTGGGCGGCATCCTGGCCCTGCGGCCCCCGATCGCCACGGCGGCCACCCCCGCCAGGGACTGAGACCGGCCCCAGCCGGGATCAACCGCCCTCAAAAGACCAGGTTGAGCATGCTAAGGGATACCACCAAGAACAGTACCGTCATGATGCCACCGGCCCGCATGAAGTCCGCCACCCGATAACCACCCGGCCCCATCAGGAGGGCATTGACCTGGTGGGTGGGGATCAGGAAGGAGTTGGAGGTGGCGATGGCCACGGTCAGGGCGAAGACCGCCGGGTTGGCGCCGACCCCCAGGGCGATGTTGACCGCCAGGGGCACCAGCAGCACGGTGGCGCCGACATTGGACATGACCAGGGTGAAGAAGGTCGCCAACAGGGCCACCGAGGCCTGGATGACCCACACCGGCATCTCGCCCACCACCCCCAGGGTCTGCTGGGCGATCCAGGCGGCAGTGCCGCTGCTCTCCACCGCCAGCCCCAGGGGGATCAGGGAGGCCAACAGGAAGACCGTCTTCCAGCTTACCGCCTGATAGGCCTCGTCGATACTCAGCACCCGGGTCAGGATCATGCCCAGGGCCCCGGTCATGAGGGCAACGGACAGGCGCAGATCGGTGAACAGCACCAGCCCCAGGGTGATGGCGAAGAACAGCAGGGCCATGGGCACCTTGTGCGGCCGCAGTTCCTCGTGGGGATATTCGGAGGTGACGACGACGAAGTTGCGGTCCTGTTCCAACCGGGCCAGATCAGACCAGGCGGTATGCACCACCAGGGTGTCGCCGGCCTTGAAGGGCAGATCGCGCACCCCGCCGACGGCGAAGGTGAAGTTCTCGTCGCCGCGACGGATCGCCAACAGGGACAGGCCATAGACCTTGCGCAGCCAGAGGTCCCGCGCCGTCTTGCCGATGTGCTGTGAGGCCGGAGGGATGACGATCTCGGCGATGCCGGCCTTGGCCGGCGACAGGGCCTCGGCGAACTCCTCGAGTTCCGGACGCACCTCGACCCGGTTCGCCGCCACGAAGGCCGCGCACTTTTCCCTATCGCCCATCAGGCCCAGCAGGGTGTTGGGCTCGATGCCCAGGGTGCGGTCCATGCCCGCGGCACCCAGGCGCACCCCGTCACCCTTGTCGATGGCGATGACCCGCACCCGCCAGCCACGCTCGAGGTCGTCGACGCTGGTACCGATCAGGGGGCTGCTAGACCCGACATGGACCTCCCGGACCATGAAGTCACTGTAACCGTAGGTCTCGGCGTAGTAGGCCATGGCATCGCCGGCCTCCAGCTTGTCATTGACCACCGCCGGCAGGACCAGGCGCCCGGCCAGGACGAAGTAGACGATACCCGTCAGCAGCAAGGCCACGCCCACCGGCGTCACCTCGAAGAGGCTGAAGGTCGCCATCGGCGCCGTGCCCGCCGGCAGGGCCTGATTGGAGGTCAGGATCAGGTCATTGAGCAGGATCAGGGGGCTGGAGCCGACCATGGTGATGGTGCCGCCGAGGATGGCGCAGAAGCCCATCGGCATCAGCAGCCGCGACATGGGCAGCCCGGTGCGAACGGAGATGCGGCTGACCACCGGCAGGAACAGGGCCGCGGCGCCCACGTTCTGCATGAAGGAGGAGATGACCCCGACCGTGCCCGAAATCAGGGGGATGATGCGCGTCTCGGTGGTGCCGCCGACGCGCAGGATGAAGCCCGCGACCTGGGACATGATGCCGGTGCGGTCCAGCCCGGCGCCGATGATCATGACCGCGATGATCGACATCACCGCGTTCGACGAGAAGCCATTGAAGAGTTGCGCCACCGGGATCAGCCCCTGTTCCAGCCCCATCCAGGGCGCCAGCAGGCTGCTCAGGCCCAGCAGCACCATCACCGTGATGGCGGCCACGTCGACGCCAACGACCTCGAAGGCGAAGAGGTAGACGGTCAGCAGCAGCAGGGCGACCACCCAGGCGATCTCGATGGAGGGTACCAGGAAGGCCAGCCAGAGGGCGATGAGGGCGAAGACGGCCGCCCCCATCGTCGTCTTCGACACCAGATTACTCTTTGAAATCATACTACCACCTCGACAGCCAGGAGATCGGGAACGGACCCGGCAGCCTTCAGTCTCCCGCCCTACCGGGATCTGAAGCGGCACTGATCGACCCGCCTGTCGTTACTTGGAGGCTGGCGTCCTTCAGCCGCCGCGCGGATTGCCAGTCCTACCCAGCGAGGACAGTGGCGGGTACTGTCGGGGGACTGGTATGGTAAACCCAATGGCCCCCCGCTGCCCGGCGCATCAGACGTCACGCGGAGCGGGGCGCCCATTCCCTACCCGATGAGGAGCCGTAATGGTCATGAAGCACCCCTGCCCGATGCGTCTCAACGCCCCGGAGGCCTATCGCGAGGCCAGCGAGGTCGAGCTGATCGCCACCCTGATGAGCCTGGAAGGGCGGCAACTGTTGGAGCTGGGCTGCGGCGCCGGCTGGATGACCCGGCTGCTGGCGGAGCGCTTCCGGCCGGCGCGGATCCTGGCCACCGAGGTCGACCGCATCCAGCTCGAAAAGAACCTGGCCCAACCGCCGATCCCTGGCGTCGAGTTCCGCTACGGGGGGGCCGAGGCCATCGCCGCCCCGGACGCCAGCTTCGACGCCATCTTCATGTTCAAGTCCCTGCACCATGTGCCCCGGGACCTCATGGCCCCGTCCCTGCGCGAGATCCACCGCGTCCTGGTCCCCGGCGGCCTGGCCTACTTCTGCGAACCGGTCTACTGGGGCGATTTCAACGCCGTCCTCAGCCTGGTCCACGATGAGCGCGAGGTGCGCGAGGCGGCCTTTGAGGCCCTGGTCCAGGCGGTCGAGAGCGGTCTCTTCGCCCTGGAGGCGGAGATCTTCTTTCAGGTGCCCGGCACCTACGCCACCTGGGAGGTCTTCGCCGACCGCTTCCTCAAGGTCACCCACACCCAACTGGACCTGGACGCGGAGCGGGAGGCCCGCATCCGCGCGGCCTTCGAGGCCCACCTGACGCCCAGCGGCGCCCACTTCCTCAAGCCTCACCGCATCGATCTGCTGCGCAAGGCCGGCTGAGGGGGGGTGGTGACGGGGCCTTGAATAGCTGAAGTTCCATAGAGGGTCAGGATCGGGGGGCGTCTGGCGGGGGACGCCGTGAATACGTCCCTGTAGGCTTGACGACCGCATCCCTGCGGTCGACACCCCCGCCAGACGCCACCCGATCCTTCCCTGCGCGGCCCTGGAGTCGGCTGCCGCTGGAAGATCGCAAGTCCGCTTGCTCATCAGGGAATGGGGCAGCCATTACCATTCCCAGTTACCCGCATCCGCATCCGCGTCTGCATCCAGTGGCAGATTGTTCCAGGCGTCGACGTCCCGCTCGGCATCGTAATCCCGGAACCAGTCGGCGCGCGGCGTCTTGATCGCTTCGATGACCAGACGCGAGCCTTCGAGCCGCAAATCCACGGTCTCGGTGAGACCGCACGCATTCAACAGCGCCTCGGGGATGATGACACCCCTGGAATTTCCGATCTTTGTTAAGGAGGCAAGTCATTCACAACAAGTTCTTTAAACTAAAAAGCCAGCTAAAACTCCTTCCCGATGTTGTTGAAAATCGCGTTAACATCGGCTTCGAGGGTGTTGGCATCCCGGTGTTTGACCGCCATCCAGGTATGTTTGATCAGATGCCAGAGTTTCTCGATGCGGTTCAGCTCTGGGCTATAGGGTGGCAGAAAGTAGAGGGTGACCCCCCGTCGTCGGAGGACTTCGAGGTGGGGCTGAATGGCTCGTGCGGTATGAAAGGAGGCGTTGTCCAAGATGAGCGTCAGCGGTTTACCGACCTTCTCACGCCGCAGGCCCAGGAAGCCGACGAAGAGCAGGGCATTGACGGCACACCACCAGGCCATGCGGACGACCTGGCCCTTGGAGCGGAAGGCGCCGATCACATGCAACCGTTTGCCCCGGCTGGCCTCGATTTGGTGTTGCTCGCCAACGGGGGTCCAGGCACTCCGATTCGGGTGGATCTGGGCAAAGCCCACTTCATCCAGGTAGGCCAACGCGATCTCACCGGCTTCCGCCTGCTGTCTCAAAGCAGCAATCTCCTGTTTTGCTTTCCCAAATTTCACGTCATCCCGTTTTTTTTTAAGCGATGGCGGGTGCGTTTCCAGACGAATCCCGCGCGCTTCAGGACCCCGGTGAGGGTGTTGACCTGCACGGGCGTCCCGCCGGCGGCTTCATGTCGCGCTTTCAACGCCGTCAGTGTCAACGGTTCTTGCCGTGCCCATGTCAGAGACGTTCCGTCTCCGCTGGGGTCAGTTTGGCCGGGGCGCCGCGGCGGGCACGATCCGGCAGACCCGACAGCCCCTGGTCCAACCAACGGCGGCGGGTCGCACTCACCGTTTGCAGGGTCAGGCCCTGCTGCGCCGCGATCTGCGGGCAGGTCTGCCCCGCCGCGAGCAGTAACAGACTCTGCGCGCGTTCCCGGACACGCCAGTCGGGATCGCGCTGACTGAGGTGTTGTAAGGTTTGGCGATCACGCGCACTCAGCACGATCATCACCCGTAACATCCGATGGAGCCCCACGGTAAACAGCTTGAGCCGACCTTACTGCAAATCCTTGCTTTCTTCCATGGTTATGATGACTTTGTGTATACGACTTACCCTGTATAAAAATGGTAATTAAGGTCTAGCTAGAACTAATATCCGTAAAAACCTATTATTAACATCAAAAGCCATCAACCTCGATTGTGTTTCCTTTAATCCTAAAAAAACATCCGTCTATAACGTTGCCCCACAAAACACCGTCAATAATACTTCCACTGACAACAAATCTATCATCTTTTTTTAATCCTGGAGGAATATCGATATTGCCAGTCTCAATTACAGAAATGATTGGTATTTCTGAAGCGCCAATATGATAAGTGACTTCCCCCGTCAAGGTGTTATTTAACCTTGAGTATTCCTTGGCTATTAAGCTTAACTTGACGTTCATTCCTTTTATTTTATCTTCCCACGACCTTCTAACCCTCCAATCATCAACTGCTTCTAAGCACGCAGTAGTGACATCTTCATAATTGAATACCTTGCTTGCTAAAGATTGCCGGGAAAAGCCAACGAGTAAAAAAAAGCTAAGAATAGATACACGTTTTTTCATAAGATTACGCTCTTTTTAACGTAGGTTTAATACCTATATGGGAATCTATAATATTCTTCGTTAGTTACTCGGTATCCACATCCAAACCAAGGCGGTCCTTTAGGGATCGTTGTGCCTGGGCACCCATAAGCGTTAAGGGTATTCATATACTTAATCATGCTCTGGCGCTCCATTGCTGCTTCAGTGGGGTGTTCCCGTTCCCATTTTTCCATGGCTACAATCCTCTTCTTTCTCTCTTCAGCTTTCTTCTTTTCCTTTTCGGCCCACAGAGCCTTTTTCTGCTCCAGGTCAACTTGTCTGTAATATGTTGAGCTAATCTCGTTTGCTAGCTTAATGCAATTAGAAGAGTAGCAGGTTACAGGCCCTCCTGGTGTATCGACAACTGTTGGAGTACAACCAACTAATACTGCTAAGAGTGGTAGCATAATCAGGGAAATGTGATCACCAAAATTTATCATTATAGATCGCTTACCTGATTGACACTGATCATTTACCATTATCCCTTAGGAACTTTCGGAACCTATGTTGATGGACGCTTGTTTGAATATGCCTAGTGCAGTTATTAGTATCGTATTGTATGACCTTAAACTGTATCCCGTGGCGGACTGAGTATTAAGTTTATATTTTATTTACATGATGAATCTATAGCTCTCATCAATAATGGTAAATTAATCATTTCAAACTTAATCTCCACTGGAATTTCATCTTCACCAACAAAACTTAACTTAGCCCACTTGGCGTTTTTAAGTGCATCCCATGTGCTAGAGTCTAAATTGAAAGTCTGGACTCCGTGTTGCATACCGAGATAATTCAATTTATACTTTCCAGAATTCATATGGAATCGAATTGATGGCTTGCCGGATGCCCTTGATTTTTTGTCTAGCCCTGGAGAATTAAAAAGCTGATTCAGACTAATTAAATATCTATCACAATCAGTATAGATATTTATTTCGTTTAAGAACCCTTCATTTTTTTTACGTTCATTGATTTTACCACTAATCTCATGCCAAGACTTAACAGTTGGCCTTAATGATAGCACCCAATTGTTTACTTCATATGAATAATTATAACTACTTTCGTTCCCTTCATGATCAGTCCCTACAACTTTCATTGCAATTGGAAAATCACTAATTACTTCTGGCTTTGTGGTAACTGGAGTTTGCTTATTTCCTGTTAACTTTTTAACCCTTTCGCTTAAGTATAGATCAAGATGATTTATTGTTATTGCGCCGTCTATGGTGATATTTGCCGCGCCATCTAACCCTTCTATTAATGCTTTTGCGAATGCGCTATTACCTAGCTTTGGATTTTCTTCTGTAAGTTGCTTACCTGTACTACTAGCAAAAACTATCACACCATTCTCAGCAGAATTAAATTTATTTACTGCTTCCTTTGTTTGATTATCATTTATCGTATTGTAGTTCATGTTTGGATAATCCGAATCCGGGGTGTTTAAAAATATTTCATCAGATGATGCCGCCGACTTAGTTATGACTTTGCTTACTTCATGTGTCGTATCAACAAATAGTAATGTTTTACCAGATATTTTAGAAATGATTTCTTTTATGTAAAAATATGAAACTGCTGTATCTTTTAAGTTACGAGGATTGCTTTCTTTCGTTAAGAAATAATAATCATTGCTTTCTTCCATCTGCCCATGCCCTGAAAGATATAGAACAGCCATGTCTTTGTCGGTAACTTCCCCGAGTAACCATCTAAGTCCATTGTAAATATCTTTTTTTTCTGGATTTTGAAGTAATCTTACATAATATGATGCATACAAACCTCCTTCTTGACGTTTTAGTGCGTTTGAAAAATCTTTTGCATCTTTAGCGGGATACAGCAAGTTGAGATCTGTGTCATTGTATTCAGATACCCCAATAACTAATGCGTATAAGTTTGGTTTCTTGACATATTCGTTTTCTGTACTAGAGACCCCAGTCAACGGAACAGGGCATGGTGGATGTTCTATTTCATTACCGATGGTGATGCCGGAAATAACAACTTCACGAAAGGACTCTAACGCAAATCTATTATATTTACCGTCACAGTTAAATAATTTATTTTCAATCCATTGATTACCTTCATTTATTTCCATTTCCCTTCTCCATTTTCCAGCTGCGTCAATAGAGGTAGTATCAGACAAGGAAACCTCCAACATGACTGACAAATTATCTAGGTCAGCATGAGACCCTTTCCAATATTCATATATAAGAGGGTCAGTAGTATTAGGACAACCAAGTAGGCAATCAGCAAAAAAAGTACCACCATTCGTAATTGAAGAAAAATCACCAAAAGTCATACGGTGTATGGGGGGGAAAGCTCCAGAAAAATGAATCAAATATTTATTGAGGTCAAAGGAGCATTCTTCCGATATGCTCAAGTGGAATGATTTTATGGTTCCGCCGTTAGCAGTTACTGTCACGTAGCAATTATCAACTATGTATTGTTTCTTATTTTTATTTGTTTTTTTCGCAGGACCTGTAATGCTTTCAAAATAAGCTAGATCAACATTCAGCATTTGTGGATCAAATATTTTTTCTAATACACCAGAAGTCAGTGAAAATTTCGCAGCAGACTCATTAGATCTGGATTTCGCGTCACGGTTCTCTAATGTCTCTGGCATTGTATTTCGCAAGGGGTTTCTCGAATCAATGGATTGAACATCTAACAACACCGAAGTATAGTGGTGGCCAGTATGAGATTGGAAAAGATTTCCTTCTACTCTGGTTTGCTTTCCTTTCAGAGATTTGAACTGCTCAAATTGTGTATCCTTCAAAACAAGTTGTATTAATGTTACTCCTAATGCCGTATCACATTCAGTTTCACCAGAATCACAAAGTACAGAAATTGGTTTTTTTAGTTGTAGTGCTGGAAAATCATGTGGCTTGCCGTCGTGAGTAATTGCAGCATCCGCTATAGATGACAATAACAACCCATCTAATGAAACCTGGGATAAATATTTATAACTATCAGCCGTGTAATTTTTTGACTCTGGTTCTATGCTGGATTCATGATTGCCTTCTGCTTTCAGTGAAGAATTGCCTGAGACGGGAATATTTTCTTCATTATAAAATTCCATAGTATTCCTGGCGTGGTCTGGATAGTTTTTCCACTTTAGTCGTTTAACTGTTGCCGATTTTGGAATAGCAAATTTAATTTTTAGTTTAGTCTTGCCGCCCGACTCCAGATGTGTTGCATACTTTAATTCATCATCAGAAACACATTGTGTCGAAATGTCATAATGATAGTTATCGGTATCTATCAAGGTGATTCCTAGTACCGGTGCAATAATATCCAAATCCCTATCTGATATATTTGTTACTAATAAATTCATTATCAGCCAGTGATAGCCAATACCTTCATCTGGCGAGCAATCAAGGTTTCCTAAAAAACCCTTTACATAATTTTCATGTTGCCATTCAACTAATTCAATCGAAATTATACCGTTGTTAGTGCTTTTATAGTGAGTTGGCAGAGGCTGACTAACCGATAAAGCCGATTCGTTAATTTGAGATTTACGTGCTTGCGAAAATGCGATGGAGCTATAACAGATTATGCTGATCATTGTTATTAATTTTATTAAGCGGATTATATTGCACAGATTCATTTTAACCCCCTTTTTTTGGGCACAATAAGTTTCCGAATTGGATATTTTATCCGATACGGTTAAATGGGTCCTGCCTCCGTGCATGGGAAAATCCAACGCCATGGTCACCCCCGGCAGGTGGTATGACAGCGTGCCCAATTAATGCCGATCCCAGCGCGCTTCTGCACCGCCAAAATCGACTCCTGACCGTTCTTGGCGGCATGCCCCCCCAACATCACGCAGGTTGCCGGTTCAGCCGTCTGCGGCGGTAGCACGCACTGATATTACAAAAAACTCCTGGGGCCGCGCCGCGGATACTGTTCCAGTTATCGATGACATTCAGCGGACAGATTGAAAAAGGGGTCGTAATGCGTCAGGAAGCTGCCTTTGGGTTTGAGGTAGTAGAGGGCGTTGAAGCGGTCCAGGCTGGAGCAGTTGATGAGCGAAACCGGCGGGGTAAAGCGGACATTGAGTAGCCCATGGATCTTTGGCCACTGCCCATCACAGGACAGTGGCAATCAGAAGGGGGAGATAGTAAGCCAGGGTGGTAGGCAATAACAGACATGAAATCCGTCCAGATCCGTCCAATTCCGACATTCTGCGACATTTATTCCGATAGCGACCGGCTAGACCATCGCGATTTTCTATGGTGCCAGCCCACCAGGCGCCCGGTGGGGCCGGGGCGGGGGGCGTCTGGCGGGGGTGTCGCCAGCAGGGATGCTGGCGGCAAGCCTACAGGGACGTATTCACGGCGTCCCCCGCCAGACGCCTCCCGACCCGGCACGCTGCGATGCCGCCAGCAAACCGCCAAAAGCCAATCTTCCCTCCCCCCGCAACCCACGATGCCTCTCACGGCAACAGGGGCATGGCCATGAGGATGGCATCCTCCCGCCCCTGCGCGGCGGGGTAATAGCCCCGACGCAGCCCGGTCTCGCAAAAGCCCTCGCTCTGATAGAGATGGATAGCGGTCCGATTGGAGCGGCGCACCTCCAGAAAGGCCGTATCGGCCCCACCCTGGCGAGCGATGGCGAGCAGGCGGCGCAACAGACGGCGGCCAAGATGACGCCCGCGCCAGTCGGGATGGATGCAGAGGTTGAGGATCTCACACTCCCCCGCGGCCAGGGACATGATCCCATGACCGACCAGGTCGGTGTCGACCTGGAGCACCCAGCAGTGGTAGCCGGCCCCCAGGCAATCCAGGAAGATCTGCTCACTCCAAGGGTAGCTGTAGCCAGCCTCCTCGACGGCCATGACCCCCGGCAGATCCTCATCCGCCATCAGCCGGAAGATCAGCCCCATCGGTGCCAGCCCCACCCCTGCCGTTCCGACGACGTCAAGATACCGCCCGCCCCGTCAGTCACCATCCACCACCGCTCCTCGTTGCCCGTCATTCATCCGCGGCCCGCCGCGAAGCCATACGCCCATCATGATAACCCGGATGCGCCCCATGACCCGGACCCGCCGTACTCACAGCCCAGGCCCGCCCAATCTGACCTCCGTCATGAAGCAGGCGGATTTAACCGAACCGCCATGCTTTGCGACCGCTTTGGGCTTATAGTTTCCGCCATGGACCAGGCCCGGGTCCGACAGGGATCGAGCGGGCCAGGTTGTAGTCATTCCTGATGCGGGAACATCGCCATGTCGCAAGCCACCATGGTCACCCTCGACGGCAACGAGGCCGCCGCCTACATCGCCCATCTGACCAACGAGGTCATCGCCATCTACCCCATCACCCCCTCCTCCAACATGGGGGAGTGGGCGGACGAGTGGTCGTCCCTCCAGGTACCCAACCTCTGGGGCACGGTCCCGGAGGTGATCGAGATGCAGAGCGAGGCCGGCGCCGCTGGGGCCATCCACGGCGCCCTCCAGGGCGGGGCCCTGGCGACGACCTTCACCGCCTCCCAGGGCCTGCTGCTGATGATCCCCAACATGTACAAGATCGCGGGCGAGCTTTCGTCCATGGTCATGCATGTCTCGGCGCGCTCCCTGGCGGCTCAGGCCCTGTCGATCTTTGGCGACCATTCCGACGTCATGGCCTGCCGGTCCACGGGTTTCGCCCTGCTCTGCTCGGCCTCGGTGCAGGAGGTGATGGACTTCGCCCTCATCGCCCAGGCGGCGACCTTGCAAGGACGTATCCCCTTCGTCCACTTCTTCGACGGCTTCCGCACCTCCCACGAGATCAACAAGATCGAGCGCCTGGCCCACGCCACCGTCCGCGCCCTGATCGATGACGACCTGGTGCGCGCCCACCGGGATCGCGCCCTCAATCCGGACCATCCGGTCATCCGCGGCACCTCCCAGAACCCGGACGTCTACTTCCAGGGGCGCGAGAGCGTCAATCCCTGGTATCAGGCCCTTCCGGGCGTGATGGAAACGGTGATGGCGCGCTTCGCCGCCCTCACCGGCCGCCGTTATGGCCTCTTCGAGTACGTCGGTGCCCCGGACGCGGAGCGGGTCATCCTGCTCATGGGCTCGGGGATTGGCGCCGCCGAGGAGACCGTCGAGCACCTCACCGCCCGGGGCGAGAAGGTCGGCCTGGTCAAGGTGCGCCTCTACCGGCCCTTCGACCCCCAGCGCCTGGTGGCCGCCATCCCCGCCACGGCCAGCCGCATCGCCATCCTCGATCGCACCAAGGAGCCCGGCGCCGATGGCGAACCCCTCTACAAGGACGTGCTTACCGCCCTGGCCCAGGCCGTGGCGGACGGCGAACGGGAGCTCATGCCCCGGGTCAGCGGCGGCCGCTATGGCCTGTCCTCCAAGGAGTTCACCCCGGCCATGGTCAAGGCCGTGTTCGACGAACTGGCCCGGGAGCGGCCCAAGCGGACCTTCACCCTGGGCATCCTCGACGACGTGGGCCATACCAGCCTGGACTGGGACCCGGCCTTCCGCCCCGACGCGGCGACTGGGGTCACCGCCTGCGTCTTCTACGGCCTGGGCTCGGACGGCACCGTCTCCGCCAACAAGAACTCCATCAAGATCATCGCCGAGGAGACCCCCAACTTCGGCCAGGGCTATTTCCAGTACGACTCCAAGAAGGCCGGGGCCGTGACCGTCTCCCACCTGCGCTTCGGGCCCCGCCCCATCCGTGGTAGCTATCTGGTGGGCGATGGCGAGGCCCGCTTCGTCGCCTGTCACCAGCCGGTCTTCCTCAGCCGCTACGACATGCTGGACAAGGCCGCCCCCGGGGCCGTCTTCCTGCTCAACACCCCCACGCCGCCGGAGCGGGTCTGGGACGAGCTGCCGCGGCGCATGCAGGGGCAGATCCTCGACCAGGGGCTGAGTCTGCACGTCATCGACGCCTACGGCATCGCCGGCCGCACCGGCATGGGCCGGCGCATCAACACCATCATGCAGACGGCCTTCTTCGCCATCTCCGGTATCCTGCCCCAGGACGAGGCCATCGCCCGCATCAAGGAGGCGGTGAAGAAGACCTACGGCCGCAAGGGTCAGGGGCTACTGGAGCGCAATTTCGCCGCCATCGACGCCGCCCTGGCGGGGCTGCACCGGGTGGCCATCCCCGATCGGGTCACGAGCACCTTCGACCGGCCCCCGGTGGTCCCCGCCGAGGCCCCGGCCTTCGTGCGCCAGGTCACCGCCGTCCTCATGGCCAACCAGGGGGACCGACTGCCGGTGAGCCTCATGCCCGCGGACGGTACCTGGCCCACCGCCACCACCCGCTTCGAGAAGCGCCGCCTCGGCCTGGAGCTCCCCCAGTGGGACGAGGACCTGTGCACCCAGTGCGGCAAGTGTCCCCTGGTCTGTCCCCACGCCGCCATCCGCGCCAAGGTCTACCCGGAGGAGCGGCTCGCCGCCGCCCCGGCGGGCTTCCAGTCCGCCCCCATCAAGGGCAAGGACTTCCCCGCCGGCCATCGCGTCACCTACCAGGTGGCCCCGGACGACTGCACCGGCTGCGGCCTATGCGTCGATGTCTGTCCCATCCGCGACCGTCAGGACCCGCAGCGCAAGGCCCTCAACATGGCCCCCATCGAGGCGCGCCACGACCTGGAGGTGCCGCGCTGGGACTTCTTCCTCGGCCTGCCGGAGTTCGACCGCACCCGCCTGGACCCGGGCAAGATCAAGCACGCCATGATGCTCCAGCCCCTGTTCGAGTTTTCCGGGGCCTGCGTCGGCTGTGGCGAGACCCCCTACATCAAGCTGGCGACCCAGCTCTTCGGCGACCGCATGCTGGTGGCCAACGCCACCGGCTGTTCGTCGATCTACGGCGGCAACCTGCCCACCACGCCCTACGCCGTCAACCCCGACGGGCGGGGGCCGAGCTGGAACAACTCCCTGTTCGAGGACAACGCCGAGTTCGGCCTGGGCCTGCGCCTGGCGGTGGACAAACAGACCGATCAGGCCCGGACGCTGGTGCGACGCCTGGCCGGCCAGATCGGTGGCGAACTGGCCGCCGGGCTGCTGGGCGCCGACCAGTCGAGCGAGGCGGGCATCTTCGAGCAGCGCGAGCGCATCGCCCTCCTCAAGGAGCGGCTGGCGGCCCTCGATCTCCCCGAGGCCCAGTTTCTCGCCGGCCTATGCGAGCACCTGGCGCGGCGCAGCGTCTGGATCATCGGCGGCGACGGCTGGGCCTATGACATCGGCTACGGCGGCGTCGACCATGTCCTGGCCGCCGGCCGCGATGTCAACCTGCTGGTGCTGGACACCGAGGTCTATTCCAACACCGGCGGTCAGACCTCCAAGGCCACCCCCCTGGGGGCGGTGGCCAAATTCTCCGCCGGGGGCAAGCCGACCTTCAAGAAGGACCTGGCGATGATGGCCATGGCCTACGAGAATGTTTACGTCGCCCAGGTCGCCTTCGGTGCCAAGGACGTCCAGACCATTCGCGCCTTCCTGGAGGCCGAGTCATTCCCCGGGCCCTCCCTGATCATCGCCTACTCCCCCTGCATCGCCCACGGCGTGGACCTGTCCCACAACCTGCGCCAGCAGGACCTGGCGGTGGAATCCGGCCACTGGCCCCTGTTCCGCTACGACCCGCGCAAGGCCGCCGCCGGCGAGAACCCCCTGCACCTCGACTCCAAGCCGCCGAGCATCCCCTACCGGGACTTCATCGGCACCGAGACCCGCTTCAGCGTCCTCGCCAGGACCCACCCTGAGGACGCGGAACGCTTCCTGCGCCTGGCCCAGAAACACGTCGCGACCCGTTTCAGTCTGTACGAACAACTGGCCCACCTGGCGGTGGCCAAGCAGGAGTGATGGGTGCTTCGCGATGGAAGTTTTCATGCGCCAAATCCTTAAGGCCCACCCAACGGTGGTCAGCAAGCGTGATGGGAGCCCCCGGGGTCTGGCCATCGGCCACCTCACGCCAGCCCGCTCCCCCGCTCACCAACCGCCCCGCCGCCCCTGATTCAGAGAGCGCGATCCCATGGATCTCCATACCCAGTACCTTGGTCTCACACTGGCCAGCCCCCTGGTCCCCTCCGCCTCGCCCCTCAGCCGCAGCCTGGATAGCTGTCGCCGGCTGGAGGACGCCGGCGCCGGGGCCCTGATCCTCTGGTCCCTGTTCGAGGAGACCCTGACCGCCGAGACCGAGAGCAGCGCCCGCTTCCTCAGCGAGCAGTTCACCGGCTTTGCCGAGGCGGACAGCTTTCTCCCCGACCACCGGGATTTCACCCCGGTCCTGGATCTGTACCTGGAACATATCGCCAAACTCAAGGCCAGTCTGGGCATCCCGGTCATCGCCAGCCTCAACGGCGTCACCCCCGGCGGTTGGGTCCGCCATGCCCAGGCCCTGGAGCAGGCCGGCGCCGACGCCCTGGAGCTGAATGTCTACTACGTCGCCGCCGACCCCGACGAGGATGGCGCCGCCGTGGAGGAGCGCTACCTGGCCCTGCTCAGCGCCCTGCGCCATCAGGTCAAGCTGCCCATCAACATGAAGCTTTCGCCGGCCTTCAGTGCCGTGGCCAACATGGTCCGGCGCCTGGAGGCGGCGGGGGCCAATGGCGTCGCCCTCTTCAACCGCTTCTATCAGCCGGACATCAATCTCGACAGCCTGCGCCTGCGGCCGGTCCTCAACCCCTCAACCTCCGCCGAGTCCCTGCTGGCGATGCGCTGGATCGCCCTCCTCCACGGCCGCGTCGGCCTCTCCCTGGGGGCCACCGGCGGCGTGCATGGCCCCGAGGACGCCCTCAAACTGCTGCTGGCCGGCGCCGACGTGGTGCATCTGTGCAGCCTGCTGCTGCGGGAGGGCCCTCGTGCCCTGGGTCGGGTCCGCGCGGGCATCGCGGAATGGATGGAGGCCCAGGGCTTCGAGACGCTCGCGGACTTCCGGGGGCGCATGAGCGCCCTGGCGGTGCCCAATCCGGCGGAGTTCGAGCGCGGCAACTATGTCCAGGTCCTGGACAGTTTCAAATCCGCCACAGGAGTCATGATTTGATGCGCCCCACCGAACCACAGAAACGCTGGCTCAAGCAACAGGTCCATCACCTCAAGCCCGTCGTCAGCCTTGGCCAGGCCGGGCTAACCGAGCCCGTGCTCGCCGAGATCGAACTGGCCCTGGATCATCACGAGCTCATCAAGGTCAAGATCGCCGCCGGCGATCGCGCCCTGCGCGACGAGTTCATCGCCACCATCGCCAGCCGCACCCAGGCGGACCTCATCGACCGGATTGGCAACATGGCCGCCTTCTTTCGCGCCAATCCACGCAAAAAGAACCCGCTGGCCCTCGGCCCCACCCCGAACCCTGGGTAGGGCCCCGCCAAGACCCGCTCCAGCTTGTCCCGGTTCGCGAGTCCGATTCGCTGAGCGGTTGCGTTACCGGGGCAAGATCAGAGGGGCGGCCAGAAGCTGATATCGGAGGCGAAGACCGTGCCTTCTTCGCTGCTGCGCATCACCATGCCCTTGATTGACGTGGTGCTGGCATCCTGCCGGGCAAACTGAACCTCGACGAAATGATGGCAGCGCAGGGGGGCGGGGGTCTCGATCGACAGGCGGCCCGTGCTAAAGCACCGGATGCGGCAGGGTTGGGGTGCTTGCATACCCGAGACCAATAACCAGGCCGCCTGGCCGGTTTTGGTCTCGCTGCTGCGGATTGCAGTCATGGGGTTATCCTCGTCTCTCTCAATAATTGTTATGGGATTCAGGGTCTGGAGCCCTGTTTTCCTTAGTGTGCGCCCCTTCCCTGGGGCGGCCGGTTCAGGTGACCTGCGGGTGAACCCCGAGGCCATACTCCCTCGCCTGAAAGGTATAGTTATCGCACCTCGATTTTCGGTTTTCCCGATCAATCCCGAAAACTGAAACGCGATGTGGATTCCTGCTTGGTTACCAGACCGCGAGGCGCCTGACTGGGGTCACTCGACCCGGTCGAGATGACCGCGACGGTGCATCAGGTCCATGATCCGCTCGGTCAGGATCAACTCCATGGCGTACATCATCTTGCCGCCAGGAATCACCAAGGTATTGAAACCGGTGATCTGCGCCCCCTCGATCAGCCCCTTGAGGTTGATTTTGTACTCCACGCTGGGCTTATCCTTGAGGAAATGGATCAGCACCAGGCTTTGATCCGCCGTGGGAATATTTTCGATGCAGAAGGGGTTGGAGGTATCGGTCAGCGGGATGCGCTGAAAGTTGATGTGCGTCTGGGAGAACTGAGGCAGGATGTAATGCATGTAGTCGTACATGCGGCGATGGATGGTGTCCATCACGTCCGCGGTCTGATAGCCGCGCTCCGCTTTATCGCGGTTGATCTTTTGTACCCACTCCAGGTTGATGGTGGGACAGACGCCGATGAGCAGGTCGACCTCGGCGGAGAGGTCGACATCCCCCGCGACCACGCCACCATGGAGCCCCTCGTAAAAGAGCAGATCGGTATCCGGCGGGATCGGCTCCCAGTCGGTGAAGGTCCCCGGCGGCGCGCCATAGAGGGCTGCCTCCTCCTCGTCGTGGACATAGTGGCGGCGTTCCCCCATCCCGGACTGGCCGTAGGAGCGAAAGAGTTCCAGTTGCTTATCGAAGAGATTGCCCTCGGGTCCGAAGTGGCTCAGGTTGCGGCCCTCTTTCAGGGCCTTCTTTACTTCCCGCCGCATCTCCTGACGGTCGTAGCGATGGAAACTGTCCCCCTCGATGAAGGCCGCGCGGGCGCCAACCCGCTTGAAGATATGCTGCAAGGCATTCTTGACGGTACTGGTGCCGGCGCCGGAGGAACCGGTCACGGCAACGATGGGGTGTTTTCTCGACATACTGAGGCCTCGTACTGCGTAGGGGCTATCCATCCCTGGCTGAATGACAACCGCGGTCGCTGGTTGTCGCCACCTCCACCTGTCCATCGGGAGGGATGCCTGATCGAGCTATTCAACCAAATTCTTATGCTGCACAGCAACATACGGACCATTTCCTGACTATTTCCGTCAGATCGTAACAGGATCGTCACCGTATGGAAATAATTTCCTCGGCCGGTGTGTCCTCGGCCAGGGATTCCTCCATCCAGCGACGTGGGGACTGCGCCCGGGGCTCAAGTCCTTCAGTCCGGCTGTTTACGGCGGAGAAAACTGGGAAATCGGGGCAGGCCCCGGGCCGTGCGGCCCTGATATTTGAAGGTCACCAGACTACCAATCGGCGGTGGTGCCCGTCGCTGGGCATCGGTAAACCCGCTGCCCAGGCGAAAGCGTGTCCCGGTGCCCTCCTCCTCCACCAGCAAGGCGCCAAGTACACCCTCCAGGCGACCCTTGCCGGGAAGGTGCGCGATCACCCGCGCCTCGGCATCCAGGTAGGGTTTGACCTTGAGCAGATCGGCGGAGCGACCCGCGCGGTACAAAGAATCCTCACGGTGCAGCATCAGCCCTTCGCCACCCTCGCGGACAACGGCGGCCAGGTGGTCCATCAGGGCATCGTGGCCACTGACCCGAAACTGGTCGATCAGCACCAGGTAGGGACTGGGCGCGGGCAGCAGCAGTTGGCGTAACGCGTTCAGTCGCTCACCGAAGGGCACCGGCGAGGCCGGCAGGTCGAAGACCATGAACCTGACTTGCCTCCAGACCACTGGATCAGGCGCCTCCTGACGCGCCGCGGCGGACATGCGCTCGAAGGTGCCCCGCCCCATCCAAAGTTCACCATCCAGGGGCAGAGGGGGAAATCCCTCGGTAAACCATGCCGGGGGGCGAATCGGCCTGCCACCACGGCTAGTGAGGCGCTCGCCATCCCAGTAGGCGCGAACGCCATCGAGCTTTTCACTGACCCAATACCGGCTCAGGTCGACACCGACCTGGTAGGTATTCGCCAGCAGCAGTTTGGGGGCATCGCCAGCATCCTGGGGCGCTTCGCCAGCCAGGGCCGATAGGGGAAACGTGACGAGGAGGAACCATAACAGCCAGGATGGGCGGAAACGCCACCCGATCCAAGACATCAGCGGCAAGACTCTGGTCAAGCGGGGGTGCAGGGGGGTTGCTGGCCTATCCGACCAGATGAGGAGGGATAGGCCAGCGGGGGGCTGGAATTACTTCCAGAATTGCCACCAGGTCTTGTCGCCGCCCATGCCGGACATGCCACCCATGCCGGACATGCCGCTCATTCCGCTCATGCCGCCCATGCCCGACATGCCACCCATGCCGGACATGCCGCCCATGCCGGACATTCCGCTCATGCCACCCATGCCGGACATTCCGCTCATGCCGCCCATGCCGCCCATGCCGGACATTCCGCTCATGCCGCCCATGCCACCCATGCCACCCATGCCACCCATGCCGGACATTCCGCTCATGCCGCCCATGCCGGACATTCCGCTCATGCCGCCCATGCCGCCCATGCCGGACATTCCGCTCATGCCGCCCATGCCACCCATGCCACCCATGCCACCCATGCCGGACATTCCGCTCATACCACCCATGCCGGACATTCCGCTCATGCCGCCCATGCCGGACATTCCGCTCATACCCGACATGCCACCCATACCGGACATGCCGCCCATGCCGGACATTCCGCTCATCCCGCCCATGCCCGACATGCCACCCATGCCCGACATGCCGCTCATGCCACCCATGCCCGACATGGACGCATGCACCACGGAGGCGCCGGCAAACGCACAGGCCATACCGATCGCCAGACGCAGCTTATTGGAAACCATACTCGATTCTCCTCTGTTGGAATGTGTTATCGGGGCGGTAAAAATCGCCCGCGGGGTCATCACGGCAGCCAGCGCGCCTCGCCTGCCCTAGGGGGCAGGCGGGAAACCTCAACGCCAGCCACGGTGTTCCAGAGGAATCCTAGTACGAACCAAAAGCCCTCTACCCTGCCAGATTGTCATCTTCAGGGTCCCGGGACGGGAAAAGCCGCGCCTCAGCCACCTTTGGTGGTCGTCGCTTCCGGCAGGACGATGTTGAGTTCCAGGACCTCCCGCGTCTCGTCCTGCTCGTAATTGACGGACACGGCATTCATGTCGACATCCACGTACTTGCGGATGACCTCGAGGATTTCCTGCTGCAACCTGGGCAGGTAGGAGGGCTGGTTGCGGGTGGCGCGATCGTGGGCGACCAGGATCTGCAGCCGTTCCTTGGCGATCGACGCCGTGCCGCGCTGGCGGTGGGAGCGGAATAAATCGAGCAGACCCATGCCTTAACCCCCCATCAGACGACTGAAGAAGCCCTTCTTCTTGATCTCCAGGAAGCGATGCGGCAGATCTTCCCCCAGGTAGCGGCCAACGGCATCGTGATAGGCCTGGCCGGCGTCACTTTCGGTGTCCAGGATGACGGGCACGCCGGAATTGGAGGCATTCAGCACGGCCTTGGACTCGGGAATGACCCCCAGCAGGTCCAGGGACAGGATCTCGCGCACGTCGTTGACGCTGAGCATCTCCCCCTTGGCCACCCGCTCCGGGGCATAGCGGGTAAGCAACAGGTATTCCCGGATCGGGGCCTCGTTCCGCTCCGCACGCCGGGACTTGCTGGAGAGGATGCCGAGCATGCGGTCCGAGTCACGCACCGACGAGACCTCGGGATTGGTCACCACCACGGCATCGTCGGCGTAATACATGGCCATGTGGGCGCCATGTTCGATCCCCGCCGGGGAGTCACAGACGATGTAGTCGAAGGTCTTGCCCAATTCCTCCAGGACCCGGCCGACGCCGTCCTTGGTCAAGGCCTCCTTGTCCCGGGTCTGGGAGGCGGGGAGCACATAGAGGGCATCGCAACGCTTGTCGCGGATCAGTGCCTGGTTGATATTGGCCTCGCCATTGATGACGTTGACGAAATCATAGACCACCCGCCGCTCGCAGCCCATGATCAGATCGAGGTTGCGCAGGCCGACATCGAAATCGATGACCGCGGTGCGATGCCCCCGCTGGGCCAGGCCCATGGCCAGCGCCGCGCTGGTGGTGGTCTTGCCCACGCCACCCTTGCCAGATGTAATAACGATTGTTCTCGCCAATTTATCGCCCTCCCTCAGGCGCCCGGATCTCTCGGTTCAAGTCGGTCAGAGTTTTTCGACACGAAGCACGTCCCCGTCGAGGAAGATCTGGACGGGAACGCCCTTCACCTCGTCCGGGATGTTTTCACTGATACGGTAATGTCCCGCCACCGAAAGCAATTCCGCCTGAAGGTCCTGGCAGAAGATCCGCGCGCTGATATCGCCCTTCATGCCGGCCATCGCCCGACCCCGCAAGGGCCCATAGACGTGAATATTGCCGTCGGCCATGAGTTCGGCGCCATGACTCACGGGGGCGACCACCGACAGGTCGCCCCCCGGGGCATAGACCCGCTGGCCCGAGCGCACCGGACGGGTGACCAGGCGCTGGCTGGCATGGACCCCTTCCTCGGCCACGGCGGAAGCGGGCGACGCGGCGGGGCGCGGGGCGGGGCGCGGATCGGGCTGGCTCGCGGCCTCCCGGGGCGGGGTGCGCCGGACGAAGGCATCGCCGAGGATCGCCAGTTCCATGGCCTCGGCGGCCGCATGCTGCTCCTCGGTACCGCCGCGGATCCCGACCGGGATCATGCCGAAGCCACGCATCAGCCCCACTAGCAGGGGAAACTCGATCTGCCCCGCCCCCGGTGGCAGCCCGGAGAGGTCGATCACCACCGGCGTGTTGCGAAAGAAGTCCGGGGCCTGATCGACCTTGACCCCCAACTGGTCGGCCACCGCGTCCATGTCGATCCCCAGCAGGCGGATGACGGGCAGGGTGAAGGTAGCGGCCTTGAGCTCGAAGGCGGGTTTGGGGCTGTCCGCCCCGGCTGTCGGATGAGAGGTCATCGGGTCGAGGTAATCCTTGATCTCCGGAAAATTAGCGAAAAAGCCTTGGTAAGGTCTTTCATCAGCCCGGCGGCCAGCCCATTGGCCGGCCACCCAGCAGGTGCAGGTGCAGATGGAAGACCGTCTGTCCCGCGGCGGCATTGCAATTGATGACAGTGCGGTAGCCGGCCGCCGCGATCCCCTCCTGCTCCGCGATCTTACGCGCGGCAAGGAACAGCTTGCCGACGAGTTCCGCGTCCTCCGCCTCCAGAGCGTTTAGCGTCGGGATGGGTTTGCGCGGGATCACCAGGACATGGGTCGGGGCCTGGGGGTTGAGGTCCCGGAAGGCCACTACCGCCTCGTCCTGGTAGACGATGTCCGCGGGAATCTCGCCGCGGCTGATTTTACCGAAAATAGTGTCAGACATGATGTCTCCGCGAAGGCTAAAAGCCATGCCGCCCGGCGAAGGCATGGGCCAGGGTGCCGCCGTCGACGTATTCCAGTTCGCCCCCCAAGGGGACGCCATGGGCGATGCGCGTGGTCCGCACCCCCTGCTCGGCGGCAACGAGGGCGATGTACTGGGCCGTGGCGCTACCCTCGACCGTGGGGCTGACGGCCAGGATCAACTCCTTGACCTGCCCCTCCGCCAGCCGCTTCTCCAGGAGGTCCAGCCCCAATTCCCCGGGGCCGATGCCGTCGAGGGGGGAGAGGCGACCGCCGAGGACGAAATAGAGCCCACGGTAGCCCGTCGCCTGCTCTATTGCGACAATGGCCGAGGGGTGTTCGATGACGCACAGCAGCGCCTGATCCCGCTGGGGGTTGGCGCACAGGCCGCATAAGGCCTCCTCACTCAGGGTGCGGCAGCGCTGGCAGTGGCGGACCCGCTCCATCGCCGCCGCCAGGACCCGGGCCAGGTGCCGACCACCCTCCCGATCCCGCTCCAGCAGGTGAAAGGCCATGCGCTGGGCGGACTTGGGCCCCACCCCGGGCAGACAGCGCAGGGCGTCCATCAGTTGGTTGACCAGGGGTCGATCCGCCATAAGGCCTCCCGCGCCGATTGGGACATCCGCGCCCTAGAAGGGCAGCTTGAAGCCCGGCGGCAGGGGAAGGTTGCCGAGCCCGCTGGTCAGGTTGGCCATGCCCTCCTGGGCCTTTTCCGCCACCTTCTGCACCGTGGCGTTCACCGCCGCCGCCACCAGATCCTCCAGCATCTCCTTGTCGTCGCTGAGCAGGGAGGGATCGATCTCGACCCGGCGCACCTCGTGCCGGCCGTTCATCGTCACCTTGACCATACCGCCGCCGGACTCACCGGTGACCTCCTCCCGCGCCAGCCGCTCCTGGGTCTTCTGCAGGTCCTCCTGCATCTTCTGGGCTTGTTTGAGGATATTGCCTAATCCAGCTTTCACGCTTCAATTACCTCTGTATGTCAATCGAAATCACAGGATGGCGGTGGCTGACCCGCGCCACCCCAACGGGGAGGCCAGGGCTGAGCACAAACGGCCGCCGGGGATTATTCACCCATCGCCAAGCCAGTTGCAGTTTTCTGGAACCCTCAGGTCATGGGCCGCACGGAGCCGGGAATGAGGCGGGCACCGAGTTGGTTGCCCAAGGCCTGGGTCACCGGGTCCGTGGCCAGGGCCTCTTCCGCCGCCCGCTGACGTTCCCCCGCCTCGCGGGTACGGCGTTGGGACGGCGTCTCACCCTCCGGGTGCGCCACCTGGATTTCCAGCCGCAGGTCCGCGCCGAGCACCCCGGCCAGGGCCGCGCGCAGGCGCTGCTCAGTGGTGGCCACCCGCAGGCGCCGCGAGGCCTGATCCAGAGTCAGCCGCAGGCATTGACCGTCCCACGCCACCAGCTCGCAGTTATGGGCTAGTTCGCTGGCCACCCCACCCAGTTCGAGTCGTGCCACCAAGGCATGCCAGTCTTCCCGGTTGGCCAGGGAGAGTGGCGACCCCCAGGCCACAGGCGCCTGGCCCCGATCGTTCACGGCGTCGTTGGGGCCGGGTCGGTCAGATACCGGGGCTGCGGGCACCCGACCACGATCACTCTCGGCGTCGATAGGGCCGGGACGCTCTGATACCGGTGCCACGGGCGTCTGGTCAGCGGCTGGACCGGCCCCACGCTGGGTGGGGGGGACCTCGGACCCTGTCCTGGCCCCCGTCGTCGCAGGAACCGCCGGCTGAGGCTGGAATTGGGGCTGAGGCTTGGATCGGGACTGATGAGACTGCCCGGGCTTGGCGGTGGTGGTAGCCAGCTTGGCTGCCGCCAGCGCGGCACTCGCCGGATGCTCGCGACCGGAGGCAGGCGCAGAGGCAGAGGCAGAGGCAGAGGCAGGGGCGGACGCGGGGGTAAAGGTGGAGGCAGGGCTCAGGGCGGGCACGGGCGCGGGTGCCGTCAAGGTGCCGGCGGAACTCCGCGCGACCGCAGCATCGGCTGCACCCATGGTCATGGCGGACCCCGCGCCGGCCGCTCCCGATTCCATTCCCGCTCCCGGGCTACCGCCCCGCGGCTGAGCGGGCGACTGGACCGCCTCGCCCGGGCGGAAGGCCAGCATGCGCAACAGGACCATCTCCATGCCGGTGCGCGGATCGGGGGCCAGGGGCAGGTCGGCCTGCCCGAGCAGGGCGATCTGATAGTAAAGCTGGACATCCTCGGGGATCAGATCCCGCCCCAGGGCCATCAGGGCCTCGCGTTCCGGGTCATCGGCGGCCAGGGTCACGGGGACCTGCTGGAAGAGCGCCAGGCGATGCAGCAAGCCCAACACCTCCTGGAGCACCCCGCCAAAATCCGGCGCCAGCTCATGAATCCGCGCCACCTCGGCCAGCAGGGCGGCCCCATCCCGGGCGGCCAGGGCCTGGAGCAGCCGCAGGCTCATGTCCCGGCCCACGGTGCCCAGCATGGCGCGGATGTCCTCGGCCCCCACCCGGCCGCCGCCGAAGGCGATGGCCTGGTCGAGGAGGCTCAGGCCATCACGCATGCTGCCATCCGCCGCCCGGGCCAGCAGGGCCAGGGCCGGGGCCTCGAAAGGCACCGCCTCGACGGTGAGGATGTGGGCCAACTGGGTGGCGATCTCCTCCGGCACCAGCCGCTTGAGGTTGAACTGAAGGCAGCGGGAGAGGACGGTCACCGGCACCTTCTGGGGATCGGTGGTGGCGAGCAGAAACTTGACGTGCGGCGGCGGTTCCTCCAGCGTCTTCAGCAAGGCATTAAAGCTGCTGGTGGAGAACATGTGCACCTCGTCGATGAGGTACACCTTGAAGCGCCCCTTGACCGGGGCGAAGGGCACGTTGTCCAGCAGGTCCCGCGTCTGATCGACCCGGGTGCGGGAGGCGGCGTCCACCTCCAGCAGATCGACGAACCGGCCCTCGTCGATCTCCCGGCAGGAAGGGCATTGGCAGCAGGGGGTGGAACTGACCCCCGCCTCGCAATTCAGGGCCTTGGCGAGGATGCGCGCCAGGGTGGTCTTGCCGACGCCCCGGGTCCCGGTGAAGAGATAGGCGTGATGGAGGCGATCCTGATCGAGGGCATTGCTCAGGGCCCGCACCACATGGGCCTGACCGACCATGTCCGCGAAGGAGCGGGGTCGCCACTTGCGGGCCAGTACCTGATAGGACATGCCGGAGGGATGGAAGCCTGGGGTTGAGCGATGAAGGGAGTTAGAAGGGGTTTAGGCGATGAAGGCGGAAATTCAACCCAGGCTCAATCGCCACCACCTTAGCCGCGGACCCAGGCGGGGCGCGGGACCGGACGGCGGACGAGCAGGCCGCTGAGGCGGATTGAGGGCGGCGGGCCCCGCCAGCCACACCCCGGCACCCACATCCACCGCTGCGGCTGCTCCCTTCCGGGCCTGACCGGGTTCACGGCTTCGCGTCGCGAGGGGACCGACGGGTCCGCCATCGAAGCCCGGCCTGGCGCCGCCAGACCGGACGTGCAAGGTAACAAGGGCGGCGAAGGAAGACAAGCACTCCTCGGCACTCCGCGGCATAAGGGCTATGCTTGCCGACGAGAACCCAGCCCATCGCCACCACCACGGAGGCTCGCGATGACCCCGCCCGGACGTTACCCACCCCCCGACGCGGTGACCCAGACCCGGTTGGACCAGCGGGTCGGCCGCCTGCACCTCTGGCAGCGCCAGGGTATCCAACGCGACCATGTCGACCAGATCTTCGGTCGCGGCCGCAATTTCTTTCACATCGAAAACTGGTATTCCATCCACAGCCTCATCCGCCTGGGCTTGCGGCTGACCGGCCTCTACGGCCGGGGGTGCCGCAATGCGGCGGCGATCCAGGTACGGCACCAGCGGGTGCGTCTGGCCGCCCTGCCCCCACCCTTTCAGGGCCTGCGCCTCCTGCACCTCAGCGACATCCACGTCGACATGGAGCCGCGCATCCTCCAGGCCCTGATCGAACGGGTAGCGGCGACCGAACATGACCTGTGCGTCATCACCGGCGATTTCCGCGCCCGCACCCACGGCGACTGCGCGCCGACCCTGGCGGCCATGGCCCGGCTCAGACCCTGCCTGGCCACGGAGGTGTACGGGGTCCTCGGCAATCACGACTTCATCGAACTGGTGCCCGGGCTGGAAGACCTCGGCATCCGCATCCTGCTGAACGAGGCCCTGGCCCTGGAACGGGAGGGGGCCAAGCTTTATCTGGCGGGCATCGACGACCCCCACTACTACCGCGCCGACAATCTGGAAAAGGCCGCCGACGGTATTCCCCCAGGGGCCACGGCCATCCTCCTCAGCCACTCACCGGAGATCTACCGCCACGCCGCCCACGCCGGCTTCCGGCTCATGCTCTGCGGCCATACCCACGGCGGCCAGATCTGCCTGCCCGGGGGCCTCGCCCTGACCTTCAATGCCGCCTGCCCGCGCCGCCTAGGGCGGGGAGCCTGGCGGTGGGGCGAGCTTCAGGGCTACACCTCGACGGGGGCCGGCGCCTGCGTGGTGCCGGTCCGGTTCAACTGTCCGCCGGAGATCACCGTCCACCACCTGGAGGCCGCCGACTGAGGTCGCGCCCGCGACGATACTACTTGGGGGCGGTCGTCGGGGCCGCCGCGGCCGGCTGAACGCCGCCTTTATCGGCGCCGCTCTTTTCGGCGCCACCCTTGACGGCAGCACCCATGGCCGCCCCGCCAGATCCTCCCTCCTTGGCGGCCGCCTCCTTCCCGCTCGCCTTGCCACCCGGCTCCTTGCTAGCCGCCTCCTTACCGGCGGACTCGTGAAGATTCTTCTTGCCGGACTTCTTGAAATCCGTTTCATACCAACCGCTGCCCTTGAGACGGAAAGCCGCGGCGGAGACGAGCTTCTTCAAGCTCGGCTGGCCACATTGGGGGCAATCCACCAGAGGTGAATCACTGATCTTCTGCAAGGCCTCTAACTGATATTCACAGTTATCGCACCGGTATTCGTAAAACGGCATATCAAAACCTCTTCAGCATGCCAGGCGACTTCTCGGCCCGGGCGGGGAACGGCGCGATCTTAGGGATTCTGGCGAGGATTTCAAGCAACTTGCCACCGGTCATCGGCGCGGGGAAGGGCAAGCGCTGGCGGCTTCGTTCCCCCTCGACTATGATCGGAAACCGTTCGCGACCCCTGGACCCCGCGGCGGGAGGCCAGCAACACCAGTCTTGGATGTGGCTTTTTCCCCCCGATATTCCTCTCCCAGGCACCCCCGGTAACAGCCCCTTTCTGGGTAACAATGCGGAGACCTCCCATGCGCAAAATTCTCACCCCCCTGGTCCCGGCCCTGCTGTTCCTGGGCCTCGACGTTTCCCACGCCCAGGCCCAGCCCGCCCCCGTTGTGACCGCCCCGGCAATGCCAGCGCCGGCGGCGCCCGCCCTGCGCGCCGCGCCCCTCGACCTCGACGAGCGTGAGCTGGAACAGGCCGTCACCGAGGGCCAGCCCCGGACCCCCACCACCGAATGGGCCATCGCCCCCGCACCGACCGCGGCGCCGGCACCGGGCATCGGGACCCAGCCCGTCCCCGGACCTTATCCGGCCCCCGTCACCTCCGTGACGCCGCCGCCGCCCCCCAGCCCCACCCCAGCCGCGCCGACCAGCACCACGACCGTCCCCCACATCAGCGGCGGCGTCGGCTACGACGAACGCGCCCACCTGGAGGCCGTCAAGCCCCAGTACAACCTTCGCCTGCTCTTCGCCATCAGCGGCGCGGGCAGCTATCTCTCCGGGGTCAAGGTCCGCATTCAGGACGCCCGAGGCAACGCCGTCCTGGAAACGGTCTCCAACGGCCCCTGGTTCTTCGCCCAACTCCCCCCCGGCGCCTACACCCTGACCCTGGACAACCAGGGACAGGTGCAGCAGCGCTCGGTCAACATCCTGCCCCAGCGGCCGACCGTGGAAAATGTCTACTGGACCGCGGCACCCCAGGACAACCAACTAGCTGCCACCACGGTTGGGAACGCCCCGCCCCTCCCCGGCGGTCCGGTCCCTGAAGGGGCGGGTCATGGCGCGCCCGCCCCGACCGTGGCGCCCCTCAGCCCGCGGCGGACGGCCACGGGCATCCCCTACCTCACGGGCGGCTTGGACCTGGAAGAGCGGGCCAGGCTGGAGGCCTCCCAGGGCCAGTTCAACCTGCGGCTCAACTTCAGCCTGCAAAACGCCGGCGATCGGCCTTTCCGCATCCAGGTGCGGATTCAGGACCCGGCCCGTCGGACGACCCTGATGGAGACCGAGGCCAACGGCCCCCTCTTCATGGCCCAGTTACCCCCGGGGCGATACCTGGTGACCCTTACCTACAGCGGTCAGGAAGTCCAGCGTGAGATGAGCATCCCCGGCTACGGCGCCGCCAGCGCTTCTTTTGAGTGGACGCACTGAGTTTTAGTAACCTGCATGGACGACGCCTCTCCGTTTTCAGCATCAAGGAGGGGCGGGGATCGCCCTCAATTCACCCGATGCAGGACCCATAGCCCCACCAGGGCGAAGAGCGCCACCGGCAGGGTGGCGGCCAACCAGGCCCCCAGCCCAAAATGCACCGCCAGAAAGAAAAAGGCGCGACTCACCAGATAATAGGCCAGTCCGATCATGACGCCGAGGAAGAGTCGCCCCCCCAGCCCGGTACTGCGGGCGGAACCGAAGAGGATGGGAATCGACAGTAGGATCATGGTCAGGATCAGAAAGGGGTGGACGAGCTTGGTCCACATCTCGGTCTCGTACTTCCCCGGGTCCTGGCCATTGGCGCGCATGTAACGGACATAGCGCAGCAGATCCCAGACCGGCAGGGCCTGGGGCTCCACCACCACCAGGCGCAACAGCGCCGGATTGAGTAACGACGACCAGGTGGCGCTGCCCAACGGCTGCGCCTCCACCCCCGCCTCGCTGATGCGGCTGCGGGAGATACCTTCCAGAATCCACTGGCCATCCACATAGACGGCGCTGTCCGCGTGGGTCGCCTGGACCAGCCGTCGCTCGGCATCGACCTCGTAGATACTGATATCGCTCAGCCGGGCGCCGGGCTGAATCTCCCCGATATTGATATAGGCCCCCCCATCCCGCGCCCAGAGGCCCCGTGACGTCCGCAGGGTGACCTGACCGGACTTGAGGGCGTTGCGCCATTGCACGGCGGTCTGTTCCGCCTCGGGGGTCACCCACTCCCCCAGCGCCCAGGCCAGCACCGCCAGCACCAGCCCGGCCTTGAGGGCGGCATAGAGAATCCGGGCGATCGACATGCCGGTGGCGCGCATGGCCACCAGTTCGGAACGACTCGCCAGGGCCCCCAGACCCACCAGGGCCCCGATCAGGGTGGCGATGGGAAAGAGGTGATAGGCATAGCGCGGCAGCCCCAGGCTGGCCACCGCCAACGCATTGGCCAGGGTGTAGCTCTCGCCCAGGTCGTCGACCTCATCGGCGAGGAGAAAAAAGGCGATCAGGGGCAGGAGCACCGCCAGGGTCAGCAGGGTGCCACCGATCACGGCCGAGCCCAAATAACGATCCAGGATCTTCACGCGCTGTTTCCACCCTCCGCCCAGTGCCCCGCCGATGACAGTGGCATTCTGATGGCCCGATGATCACCGCCGGCCTCAAGATAGCCGGCCCTAAGTATGCCGACCAGGGGCGGGGCTGTCACGGCTTCCCTCCTTTCTCCCCCACCCGCACCGGGCGAAACCCCATCGGTCAGGCAATGGCATGAAGCCCTGCTGGCTATAATCCCTTGGGGCACTCCGTCAGCGGAGCCTCAAGATCCCTTCTCGCCAGCCAGGGACCCACTGGAGCAGCGCCATGTCAGACTTCCCGGTCAACCCGCAGACAGTTCCCATCGATCCCCTGCCAACCCCGCCGGCGGCGCCACCAATGGCAGCCCCGCCAGCTGCCACAACAACCTCACCCGCTCATACCGCCCCGGCCGCGGGTACCGGCCTTACCCCGGGGGCCACGACAAGCGCCGTCCACCCACCCGGCCCCGGACCAGCCCTGGAGCGGAGGGCCGAGGGCATCGAACGCTCCTTCCTGGGCACGGAGATCCCCGTCACCCTCGACCGCATGGTCAACGCCAATCTGGCCCGCGCCACCGCCGGCATCTCACCGACGGTGGTGACCCTGGCCTATCTCGACTGGCTGATCCACCTGGGACTGGCGCCGGGCAAACTGGCCCTGCTGGCGGAAAAGGCCTTTCGCAAAGGCCTACGCCTCGCCCTCTACGCCGGCCGCGCCCTCCAGGACCCGGCCACCCCGCCCTGCATCGATCCACTGCCCCAGGATGCCCGCTTTTTCGCGCCGGCCTGGCAGCAATGGCCCTTCAATCTCTATTACCAGTCCTTTTTACTCACCCAGCAATGGTGGCACATCGCCACCACCGACAACCGCGGCGTCGCCAAACAGCACGAGGCCATCGTCGCCTTCCTTACCCGCCAGGTCCTGGACCTCTTCTCCCCCGCCAACTCGCCCCTGACCAACCCGGAGATCCTCCAGGCCACCTGGCGGGAGGGCGGGCAGAATCTGCTGCGCGGCGGGGCCAACTTCCTCGCCGATCTGGAGGCGCTGATGATGGGTAACCGGCCGGACGGTCTGCGCGACTCCTTCGTGGTCGGCCGTGACCTGGCCACGACCCCCGGCCAGGTGATCTATCGCAACGCCCTCATCGAGCTCATCCAGTATCAACCAGCCGGGGAGCGGGTCCATGCCGAACCCATCCTCATCGTCCCGGCCTGGATCATGAAGTACTACATCCTCGACCTGTCCCCCCACAACTCCCTGATCCGCTACCTAGTCGCCCAGGGCCATACGGTCTTCACCCTCTCCTGGAAAAACCCCACCGTCGCCGATCGCGACCTGGGCCTGGAGGATTACCGCCGCCTGGGGGTCATGGCCGCCCTGGAGGCCATCGGCCAGGTGCTGCCGGGGCGGCGGGTTCATGGCGTCGGCTATTGCCTGGGGGGGACCCTGCTGACCATCGCCGCCGCGGCCATGGCCCGTGATGGCGACGACCGCCTCTGCTCACTCACCCTGCTGGCGGCCCAGACCGACTTCACCGAGGCGGGCGAACTGCTGTTGTTCATCAACGAAAATCAGGTCGCCTTTCTCGAAGACATGATGTGGGATCAGGGCTACCTGGACGCCCAGCAGATGGCGGGCGCCTTCCAGTTGCTGCGCTCCAACGACCTGATCTGGTCGCGCCTGATCCGCGACTACCTGCTCGGCCAGCGCCAATCCTGGAATGACCTCTCCGCCTGGAATGCCGACTCGACGCGCATGCCCTTCCGCATGCACTCGGAATACCTGCGGCAGATCTTCCTCGACAACGCCCTCGCCGTCGGCCACTACCAGGTCGAGGGCCGCCCCATCGCCATCACCGACATCCGCGTCCCCCTCTTCGCCGTCGGCACGGTCAAGGATCACGTCGCCCCCTGGCGCTCGGTCTACAAGATCAACCTGCTGGCCGACGCCGAGGAGGTCACCTTCCTGCTCACCAGCGGCGGTCACAATGCCGGCATTGTCAGCGAGCCCGGCCACCCGCGGCGGCATTTTCAGATGGCCCGACGCACCGAGGGAGATTGCTACCTGGACCCAGATACCTGGCAGGCCCGGACCCCCCGCCAGGAGGGTTCCTGGTGGCCGGCCTGGCAGGCCTGGCTGGCGGGGCACTCGACGGCCACCCCAGTGCCCGCCCCACCGCTGGGTGCGCCGGAACGGGGTCTGCCGCCGCTTTGTCCCGCCCCGGGGACCTATGTCCTTCAGGATTAGTGGCATGGACTTGAGGTGTCCCCCAGCGGGTTTGGCGCGAGGTTACGCCCTGATTGACATCGACGGGAACATCGGTGATTTTGCGGAGCTGAAAAACCAAATGTCCGATTGATTTGCTTACCAGCTACCCGCCCCGGCAACGGCTACGCCCAACGGTCAGACCCTGGTAAAATGAGGCCCATCCCATGGAATTGAGCATCAAAAGCGGTGACCTGGCGACCCGCAAGACCCCCTGTCTCCTCCTCGGCGTCCTTGGGGAACGCCAGCTCACTGCACCCGCCCAGTCCATCGACGCCGCCAGCGGTGGCTACCTGACCCGGATTCTCGATCGCGGCGATCTCGAGGCCGAGGCCGGCCGCACCCTCCTGCTTCACGAGGTCCCGGGGCTGAAGGCCGAGCGCGTCCTGCTCGTCGGCCTGGGACCCCAGGACAAATACGACCGCAAGGCCTATCTCAAGGCCCTGGCCGCCGCCAGCGGCCGCCTCCAGGAGATCCGGGTCAAGGAGGCCCTGACCACCCTCGCCGCCAGTGCCCCCCCGGCCCTGGACCCCGCCCTGGCCCTGCGGGATGCCGTCACCACCGCCCTGGACAGGGGCTACCGCTACGACCGCACCAAGAGCGAGAAAAAACCGCCCTTCACCCTCCAGGCGCTGCACCTCTGGATCGGTGACGAGGACCGGAAGCCCCGGGCCAGGGAGGCCCTGCGCCAGGGCCAGGCCCTGGCCGCCGGGGTCAGCCTGGCCAAAGAGCTCGGCAATCTCCCCGGTAACCTCTGCACCCCGACCTATCTCGCCGACCAGGCCCGGGACCTGGCCCAGGCCTTCCCCGCCCTTAAGGTCGAGGTCCTGGACGAGGACGCCATGGCCAAGCTGGGCATGGGCGCCCTCCTCTCCGTCTCCCGCGGCAGTCGCCAGCCCGCCAAGCTCATCGTCATGAGCTACCGCGGCGGCAAGAAGGACGCCAAGCCCCTGGCCCTGGTGGGCAAGGGTCTCACCTTCGATGCCGGTGGCATCAGCCTTAAGCCCGGCCCGGACATGGACCAGATGAAGTTCGACATGTGCGGCGCCGCCAGCGTCCTCGGCGCCCTGCGCGCCACCCTGGAGCTCAAGCTGCCCCTGAATCTCATCGGCGTCATCCCCGCCAGCGAGAACCTGCCCGACGGCGCCGCCAACAAGCCGGGCGACATCGTCACCAGCCTCTCCGGTCAGACCATCGAGATCCTCAACACCGACGCCGAGGGTCGCCTCCTCCTCTGCGACGCCCTCACCTACTGCGAGCGCTTCGAACCCGCCGTCGTCGTCGACATCGCCACCCTCACCGGCGCCTGCGCCATTGCCCTGGGCAAGGTCGCCTCCGGCCTCTTCACCGCCGACGAAGGCCTGGCCACCGAGCTGCTGGCCGCCGGCGAGCGCTCCGGTGACCGCGCCTGGCGCCTGCCCGTCTGGGACGACTACCAGGCCCTCCTCGACAGCAACTTCGCCGACATGGCCAACGTCGGTCCCCGGGAAGGCGGGGCCATCTCCGCCGCCTGCTTCCTCTCCCGCTACACCAAAAAATATCCCTGGGCCCACCTGGACATCGCCGGCACCGCCTGGCTCACCGGCAAGGAAAAGGGCGGCACGGGCCGGCCGGTGCCCCTGCTGGTGGAATTCCTGATCCAGCGCGCCGGCTTGGCGGGTTGAGCGCTTGTGAATCATTCCGCTTCCGCTCAACCACAGACGTGCTATCACGTTGCTATTGAAGATTGCCAGATGCTTGAGCAGGAGTTATTTCCGCCGCCTCTCAGGCCAGACCGGGGACGGTCGGCATGACCCGAATCGACTTCTATTCCCTGGAGCCCGGCAGCCATGGCGACCGCCTCCTACTCACCTGCCGGCTGGTGGAACGCATCCACCAGCTTGGCCAGGACGGCCAGTCCGGCCCGGGCGGCCGCCCCCCACGCATTCACATCCAGCTCTCCGACCCCGTCCAGGCGGAGCACCTGGACCGCCTGCTGTGGACCTACGACGACCAGAGCTTCCTGCCCCACGGCCGTCTCGGCCAGACCGACCCGGACCTGACCCCCATCCTCATCGGCGCGGAGCCCCTGCCCGACCATGACCAGGTCCTGATCAACCTCGACCCCGCCGTCCCCCCCGCCTTCGCCCGCTTCGAGCGCCTGTGCGAACCCCTGGACCCGGACCCCGCCGTCACCGCCGCCGGTCGCGAGCGCTACCGCTATTACCGCGACCGGGGCTATCCCCTTCACCACCACAAGATCCACCTCTGATCCCCAGCGGCCCCAGGGATTTCGGCACGCTATCGACTGCGGCGCTCAGATTACTTCGCGTGGCAGCACGCGCAAGACCAGGCTTGATTCGATCAAAAGGCTATACAATCCCGATAGCCAAAACCACCAGCCACAATTGGCCTCCCCAGTCCACGCCCATGATCGACCTGCACTGCCACATGCTGCCGGGTATCGACGATGGCCCCCCGGACCTCGCCACCGCGCTGGAGATGGCCCGGATCGCCGTCGCCGACGGCATCAGCCTGACCGCCTGCACCCCGCACATCTATCCCGGCCTGTACAACAACGAGGCCGACCGGATTCTCGCCGCCGCCGCGGCCTTTCGCCTGCAACTCCAGGAGGCCGGCATTCCCCTAGCGATTACCATCGGCGCCGACATCCAAATCGTGCCCGAGCTTTTGGACGGTTTAACCTCCGGGCGCTTTCCCACCATGCACGGCTCGCGCTATTTCCTCTTCGAACCGCCCCATCACACGGTCCCCCCCGCTTTCAGGACCTCATCTTCAATGTCCTGGCGGCCGGCTACGTGCCCGTCATCACCCACCCGGAACGGCTGACCTGGGTGGATGACCCGCACTACCCCTGGTTCGTCGACGCCGCCCAGCAAGGCGCCTGGATTCAAGTCACGGCTGGCGCCCTCACGGGGCGTTTTGGCTCCCCGGCCCAATACTGGGCCGAGCGCTTCCTCGATGAGGGCCTGGTGCATATTCTGGCGACGGACGCCCATCCCCACCTATCCCCGGTAGGCCAATGAGCCGACCGCGCCAGTGCTGACGGTCGTCCTGCGGCAGGTCCAGCCGGACTGGCTGGCGCGGGAGCCGGACAACCCCTATGTGGCGGTCTTCGCCCCGCTGCTGATCGCGGATGACGCCGACCTGCGCGCCCGGGCGCCGGCCCTGTGGCGCACGGTGTGGGAGGCGCCGCTGACGACCGAGGTGCGCGACATCCTGACCCAAGTCCTGGAATTTTGGTTTTTCGAGCGATTTCGCGGCCTGACCGCGAAGGAGGTTTGGGCGATGTTGAATGTGATCACGCCGATTCAGGAGACCAAGGCCTATCAGTCGATCTTTGCCGAGGGCAAAGTCGAGGGCAAGGCCGAGGGTAAGGCCGATGATCTCAAGCGCCTGCTACGGCGGCGTTTCAACGCGATGCCCGCCTGGGCGACGCAACGCATCGACGCCGCGTCAATCGTGGGCGGTCCTGCGGGGCTGGGGGCGGGGTGGGCGCTGACGTGGAAGAAGCTGTCCAAGGTGCCGAAGTTTTTGGTGCGGAGATTTAGCTGGCCTGAGGGCGCGGTAATGCTGACCTTAATCGCTTCTGTTTTGACTTTATTTTGAAGCGAATCCGGCATACATTCGCTTCATGTGGACTTGGCAACATCCAGAGTGGCCGAACTTCCGTTACGACGCGGAGGCATGTCGGTCGCAAGTCGATACCTTTCGTTTAAAATCCGAGCGTCTGATGGGTCGCATGGAGGCACTGCCCGCGGACCTGCACACGGATGCGGTGATTGGCCTGATGCTGTCCGAGGCGATCAAGACCAGCGCGATCGAGGGTGAATCGCTGGATCGGGACTCGGTTCGTGCCTCGCTCCTGCAACTGATGGCACAGGATACGGTTGCGCCCCGGCATCAGGACGAGAAGGCGGCGGGGGCGGCGGCCCTGATGGTGGACGTGCGCCAGCATTGGGCCGAACCGCTGGATGATGCCCTGCTGGGTCGCTGGCAGTCGATGGTGGTGGTCCATCAACCGCTGAGCCTGGTGATGCGCGGCCTGTATCGCAATGCGCCGGAGCCGATGCGAATTGTCAGCGGGGTTTATGGCCGACAGCGCATCGATTATGAGGCGCCGCCGGCAGCGCGGGTCTACGAGGAGATGGGCCGGCTGCTGGATTGGTACAACCCGACCCGCGCCCGGGCGCGCCTGGGCTGGTGGCGCTGGCCATATGACCGAAGAGGGGAAATCGTCGGGACACTATCTTGCTGTCTGAACTGAAGTCAGACGTTAAAGCGAAAGTGGACCACGTCTCCATCCTTGACAACGTACTCCTTGCCCTCCGAACGCAGCTTGCCGGCCTCCCGGGCGCCCTGCTCGCCCTTGCAGGCGATGAAGTCGTCATAGGCGATGACCTCGGCGCGGATGAAGCCACGCTCGAAGTCGGAATGGATAACCCCGGCGGCCTGGGGGGCCCGTGACTCCCGGGGGATGGTCCAGGCGCGCACCTCCTTGGGACCGGCGGTGAAGTAGGTCTCCAGGCCCAGCAGCTTATAACCGGCACGCACCACCCGGTTGAGCCCCGGCTCGTCGAGACCCAGGTCGGCGAGGAACAGGGCGCGCTCGTCGGCCTCCAGTTCCACGATCTCGGCCTCGATGGCGGCGCAGACCGGCACCACTTCCGCGCCCTCCGCCGCCGCCAGCTCCCGGACCGCGTCCAGGAAGGGATTGTCCTGGAAGCCGTCCTCGGCCACGTTGGCGATGTACAGGGCGGGCTTGGCGGTCAGCAGGAAGATATCCCGCAGTTCCTGAGTTTCTTCCGCGTTCAGGCCCATGGCGCGCACCGGCCGGCCGGTGTCGAGCTGGTCCCGGACCCCCTCCAGCAATTCCTTGCGGAACAGGATTTTCTTGTCGCCGGTCTTGGCCTGCCGGGTGGCCCGGTCCAGGGCCTTTTCCACCGACTCCAGGTCCGCCAGGGCCAGTTCCGTATTGATGACCTCGATGTCACCCACGGGGTCGATCTTTCCGGCGACGTGGACCACGTCGTCGTTCTCGAAGCAGCGCACCACATGGGCGATGGCGTCGGTCTCGCGGATATTGGCCAGAAACTTGTTGCCCAGCCCCTCGCCCCGGCTCGCCCCCGCCACCAGACCGGCGATGTCGACGAACTGCATGCTGGTGGGGATGATGGCCTTGGGCTTGACGATGGCGGCGATGGCGTCCAGGCGCGGGTCCGGGAGGGGCACCACGCCCACATTGGGGTCGATGGTGCAAAAGGGATAGTTCTCCGCCGCGATGGCGGCCTTGGTCAAGGCGTTGAAGAGGGTGGACTTGCCGACGTTGGGCAGGCCCACGATGCCGCATTTGAAACCCATGGCGATGACTGGCTGATTTTCAGAGGGTAAGGGGTAGGAGGCGGAAACCGCCGGTTCCCCGGGGTCGGGCAACCGGCGGCCTGAAGGCAAGCTTCAGCATTCGTTAGCGCCGCGCTTGTAGACATCCTCGAAGCGGACGATATCGTCTTCGCCGAGGTAGGGCCCGGACTGGACCTCGATGATCTCCAGGGGGATGACTCCCGGGTTCTCCAGGCGATGCTTGGCCCCGACCGGGATGTAGGTGGACTGGTTCTCGCTAAGCAGGAAGACGCGGTCCTCGTTGGTGACCCGGGCGGTGCCGGAAACGACGATCCAATGCTCGGCGCGGTGATGGTGCATCTGCAGGGACAGGGTCTCGCCCGGCTTGACGGTCAGGCGCTTGACCTGATAACGCTCGCCGGCGTCGATGGACTCGAAATCCCCCCAAGGGCGGTGGGAGCGCTGATGATGGCGCAATTCCCGGCGCTGTTCGCGTTGCAGGTGCTGGGTGACGGCCTTGACGTCCTGGGCGTGGTCCTTGCTGACCACCAGCACGGCGTCCGGGGTCTCCACCACCACCAAGTTGTCGACGCCGATGGCGGCCACCATGCGATGGCGGGCCACCAGCAGGTTGTTGGTGGCGTTGTGGACGAAGGCGTCCCCATCCAGGACATTACCCTGTTCGTCCTGATCGCGCACCTCCCACAGGGCCGACCAGGCGCCGACGTCGGACCAGCCCACCTGCAATGGCAGGACCAGGGCGGGGGCCCCATGGGCGGCCTTTTCCTCCGACAAATGCTCCATGACGGCGTAGTCGATGGAATCGCTGGGACAGGCGTGGAAGGCGTCCCGGTCCAGGCGCCGGAAGCCCCCGTCGTTCTGGCTCTGTTCCACGGCATGCCCCACGGCCGCGGCGATGTCGGGCTGGAACTTGTTGATCAGCCGTAGCCACACCGAGGCGCGCATCATGAACAGGCCGCTGTTCCAGAAGTAGTCCCCGGTCTCCAGATAAGCCAGGGCGCGCTCCGCGTCCGGCTTCTCGACGAAGGCGCGCAGGACGTAGGCGGGACCCACCAGGTCCGTGGCGGGGACGGCATCGCCCTGGCGGATGTAGCCATAACCCGTCTCCGGTTTGGTCGGGACGATGCCAAAGGTGACCACGTGGCCCTGGGCGGCCAGGGTGAAGCCATCCGCCACCGCCTGGCGGAACCCGGCCTCATCGCGCATGGTGTGGTCCGCCGGCATGACCAGCAGCACCGGGTCCTGGCCCTCGTCATTGGCCACCAGGGCTGCGGCGGTCAGGGCCGGGGCCGTGTTGCGGCCCTCCGGCTCCAGCAGGATGCCGGCCGGCTGGCGATGGATGAGGCGGAATTGCTCGGCGACCAGGAAGCGGTGCCCTTCGTTGCAGACCACCAGGGGGTCCAGGACGCCGATCCCCAGGCGGGGATGTTCCCGGTCGAGGCCATCGAGGCGCCGCGCCGTCTCCTGGAGCAGGGTATGCTCGCTGGTCAGGGGCAGGAACTGCTTGGGATAGGCCTCCCGGGACAAGGGCCAGAGGCGGGTTCCGGAGCCGCCGGACAGGATCACGGGTTGCAGACGCATGGGCAGGCCTCGGCAGGATGAAGTGACAAGGCGCGGATTATACGCGGCCCGGGGACCCTGGGGTCCTGGAGGATGAAGTTGAAGAGGCTGTCATCCGTAGTTCTCCAGGACCATCCAACTGACGGAGATCCCTTAGCCATTCTCGACCAGAAACCCTTTCCTCGGCTATCCGCCTGAGACGCTAAACTTCTTCGCCGCCGCGCCGGGACGCGGGTTGCACTATCATGCGTCCTTCCCCCTGATGGAGAATCTTGAACCATGGGCTTGCACACCCCCCTCTACGACGACCACCTGAGCCTCAACGCCCGGATGGTGCCTTTCGGCGGCTGGGACATGCCACTGCATTATGGCTCGCAGCTCGACGAGCACCTGGCGGTGCGTGCCCGGGCCGGGATGTTCGACGTCAGTCACATGCGCGCGGTGGATGTGGTCGGAGACGGGGCGCGGGACTTTTTGCGTCGCCTGCTGGCCAACGACGTGGCGCGGCTGCGCGAACCGGGCAAGGCCCTTTATAGCTGCATGCTCAACCCCGCCGGTGGGGTGTTGGACGACCTGATCGTCTACTATCTGGGCACGGATGGCCAGGGTGCGGACGGCTACCGGGTCGTGGTCAATGCGGCGACCGCTGACAGCGATCTGGCCTGGATGCTATCTCAGGCCGACACGACCCTCCAGCTGCGGCCGCGCACCGACCTGGCCATGATCGCCGTCCAGGGTCCCGCGGCGCGGGAGCTGGCTGCCCGCCATCTGCCGTCGGGTCTGGCAGCGCCGGCCCTGGCCCTGAAGCCCTTCTTCGCCGCCAGCGGCGCTGCCATCGGGGCGGGTGACTGGTTCGTCGCCCGCACCGGCTACACCGGGGAGGATGGCTTCGAGATCCTGGTGCCGGCGGACCAGGCCCCGACCCTGTGGCGGGCCCTGGCGGCGGACGGGGTGGTACCTTGCGGTCTGGGGGCACGGGATACCCTGCGCCTGGAGGCGGGGATGAACCTCTACGGCCAGGATATGGACACCACGGTGACGCCCCTGGATTCCGGTCTGGCCTGGACGGTCGCCTGGGAACCGACGGAGCGCGTCTTCATCGGCCGTGACGCCCTGATCGCCCAGCGCACCACGGGCACCTTCAGCCCCTTCGTCGGCCTGCTCCTCACCGGGCGCGGCGTCCTGCGCGGTCACCAGCCGGTGCTGGTCCAGGGCCAGGAGGCGGGGATGATCACCTCGGGCGGCTACGGGCCGACCCTGGGACGTTCCATCGCCCTGGCGCGCCTGCACCCGGGCACCCGGCTGGAACCCGGGGAGGCCTGCGCGGTGGAGATTCGCGGCAAGCCCGTGGCCGCCCGGCGGGTCGCGCCCCCCTTCGTGCGCCAAGGGGCGGCGCGCATCGACTTGGATTAAAATCAGCGCCCGCGCCGCTGGAACCAGCCCCAGCCATCCGCAACCTTTTTTCGAGAACGAGGAGCCGAGATATGAGCCAAGTGCCCAGCGACCTGAGATACACCAAGGACCACGAATGGGCCCGCGACAACGGCGACGGCACCATTTCCGTTGGCATCACCGATCACGCCCAGGAAGCCCTGGGGGATCTGGTGTTCGTCGAGGTCCCGGAGCCGGGACAACTGGTCGCCGCCGGGGAGGCCTGCGCCGTGGTGGAATCCGTCAAGGCCGCCTCAGATATCTACAGCCCCCTGGCCGGTACCGTCGCCACGGTCAACGCCACCCTGGCGGACGCCCCGGAGCGGATCAACGAGGACCCCTATGACCAGGGCTGGATCTTCAGCCTCACCCCGGCCGATCCCGCCGCCTTCGCCAGCCTGCTGGACGCCGACGCCTACGCCCGCTTCCTGGAAGACGAATAGTCGAGACCGCCTGCGCCACTGCCATGCCTTTCATCCCTCACACCTCCGATCAGGTGGTGGCCATGCTGGCCGCCATCGGGGTCGCGGACATCGATGACCTCTTCGACGAAATCCCGCCCGAGCTCCAGACGGGGGAGCTGACGGCGATCCCTCCGGCCCTGCCGGAGATGGACGTCGCCCGGCTGATGGCCAGCCGGGCGCGGCAGGATGGCCAGCCCTTGTGCTTCATCGGCGCCGGTGCCTATGACCATCACATCCCGGCGGTAGTCTGGCAGTTGCTGTCCCGCGGCGAGCTCTACAGTGCCTATACCCCCTATCAGGCCGAGGCCAGCCAGGGCACCCTGCAGATCCTCTACGAGTTCCAGTCCATGATGACGGCCCTGACCGCCCTGGACGTCTCCAACGCCTCCCTCTATGACGGTGCCTCGGCCCTGGCGGAGGCCATCCTCATGGCGGTGCGATCCAGTCGTCATGGCAAGGTGCGACGGGTGCTGGTGCCACGAAATCTGCACCCCCGCTACCGGGCGGTGGTGCGGACGATCGTCGCCCAGCAGGACATCGACCTGGTGGAGGTGCCCTTCGATCCCGCGGGCGGTCACCTGACCCAGGCGGCCCTGGAGCCCCTGGCCACCGAGCCCTTCGCCGCCCTGGTGATCCCCCAGCCCAATTTCTTCGGCGTCCTGGAGGAGGTCGACGCTCTGACCGACTGGGCCCAGGCCCAGGGGGCCCTGGTCATTGGCGTCGTCAATCCCCTGGCCCTGGCCCTGCTGTCACCCCCCGGTGACTGGGGGAGTCGGGGCGCGGACATCGCCTGTGGCGAGGCCCAGCCCTTCGGCATGCCCCTGGCCTCCGGCGGGCCCTATGCCGGTTTCCTCTGCTGCAAGCAGGCCCTGATGCGCCAGTTGCCGGGGCGCATCGCCGGCCGAACCCAGGACCTGGACGGCAAGATCGGCTATACCCTGACCCTTCAGGCCCGGGAGCAGCATATCCGCCGGTCCCGCGCCACCTCCAACATCTGCACCAATCAGGGCCTGCTGGTCAACGCCGCCACCATCCACCTGGCCCTGATGGGGGCGGAGGGGCTGGCACGGGTCGCCGCGGCCTGTCACGCCCATACCCGGCTCCTGGTGGAACGGTTGCGGGAGACGCCGGGGGTGGTGCCCTGCTTCGATCGCCCGGTCTTTCACGAGCAGGCCCTGCGCCTGCCCGCCCCCGCGGGGGATGTGCTGCGCTCCCTCGCCGCGCACAACATCCTGGGGGGTTACGACCTGAGCGCCGATTATCCTGAGCTGGAACCGGCGATCCTGGTCTGCGCCACCGAGTTGCGCACGGCGGAGGACATCGAGGCCTATGCCACCAAGCTGGCGCGGGTCATCGCCACCCGCAGCCAGGCGCGCTGCCCGGTGGAGCCGAAGCTGTAACTGAGAACAGGTTTCCGCGCACCTCACCTGCCCCTTCCATCCCACCAACCTGATTTCCTTCATCCCACCATCCTGATTCAAGGAGACTCTTCATGGCCCAGACCGCCCTGCAAGGCAATCCCGTGCAACTCTCCGGTGACCTGCCCGCCGTTGGCAGCACCGCCCCGGACTTCTCCCTCACCGCCGGTGACCTGAGCGATGTCAACCTGGCCACCTATGCTGGCAAGAAGAAGTTGCTCAACATCGTCCCCAGCCTGGATACCGGGGTCTGCGCCGCCTCCACCAAGAAGTTCAACGAGACCATGGCCGGGCGCGACGACGCCGTCGCCCTGGTCATCTCCGCCGACCTCCCCTTCGCCTCCGGCCGCTTCTGCAGCGCCGAGGGCATCACCAATGTCATCAACCTGTCCATGATGCGCTCCCGTAACTTCGCCAAGGATTACGGTGTCCTGATCGTCGATGGCCCCCTGGCCGGCATTACCGCCCGCGCCGTGGTCGTCCTCGACGCCGACAACCGGGTGGTCCATACCCAACTGGTGCCCGAGATCACCCAGGAACCGGATTACGCCGCCGCCATGGCCGCCCTGGGCTGAGCGCCTTGGGCCAACCCAAAGCCGAAGCCAGCCACGAGGCCTCCTCCCTCCCCCCTGACGGGGGGAGGGAGGAGAAGGGATTTAAGCCCCGGCTGGTGTCCTGAAGCCAATCACAGCAGGTCTTTACGGCCACCGGCACCTGATGTTGCCTTTATTTCAGGCTGACTGGCACCCAGAACCCGCTGTGGATGACTTTTCCGCCCGGCCCCCTGTTCAATCCAACCCGGTAGCAAGCCGCAGATGCTGATCTTCGAAGAATCCCGTCCCGGCCGCCGCGCAAGCGCCCAGGCCCCCCTGACCCGTCCCGAGGTGTCGGACCTGCCCGCGCACCTGTGCCGTCGTCAGGCCCCCGCCCTGCCGGAGGTGGGCGAACTGCAGGCGCTACGGCACTATACCCGGCTGTCGCAGAAGAATTTTTCCATCGACACCCATTTCTATCCCCTGGGTTCCTGTACCATGAAGTACAACCCCCGGGCCTGTCATAGCCTGGCCTCCCTGCCCGGCTTTCTGGGGCGTCATCCCCTGTCCCCGCCGAGTCACAGCCAGGGCCTCCTGGCCTGCCTCCACGAGTTGCAGGAGATCCTCGCCGCGGTCACGGGTATGCACGCCGTCTCCCTGGCCCCGGCCGCCGGCGCCCAGGGCGAGTTCGCCGGGGTGGCCATGATCCGCGCCTACCACCTGGCCCGCGGCGACCTGGCGCGCCGGGAGATCCTGGTCCCCGATGCCGCCCACGGCACCAATCCGGCGACCGCCGCCATGTGCGGCTTCCAGGTGCGCGAGATTCCCACCGGGCCGGATGGCGACCTGGACCTGGCGGCCCTCTCCGCCGCCCTGGGTCCCCAGACCGCCGGCATCATGCTCACCAATCCCAGCACCATCGGCGTCTTCGACCGGGGCATCCAGGCGGTGGCGGAGGCGGTCCATCAGGTCGGCGGGCTACTTTATTACGACGGCGCCAACCTCAATGCCATCCTCGGCAAGGTCCGCCCGGGGGACATGGGCTTCGATGTCATCCACATGAACCTGCACAAGACCTTCGCCACCCCCCACGGCGGCGGTGGTCCCGGGGCTGGTCCGGTTGGCGTCGCTGAACGGCTGGAACCCTTCCTGCCCCTGCCCCGGGTGGCCCGGGAGGGCACGGACTACCGCTGGCTGGAGGAGGCGGACCGGCCCCAGAGCATCGGCCGCCTCACCGCCTTTGGCGGCAACATGGGCATCCTGTTGCGGGCCTACATCTATGCCCGCCTGGTCGGCCGGGAGGGCATGAAACGGATCGCCGAGTACGCCACCCTCAACGCCAATTACCTGTTCCAGCGCCTGGTGGAGGCCGGGTTCGAGCCCGCCTATGGAAAGCGCCGCGCCAGCCACGAGTTCATCCTCACCCTGCGCCGGGAGGCCAAGGAGCTGGGCGTCAACGCCATGGATGTCGCCAAGCGGCTGCTGGACTATGGCTTTCACGCCCCCACCACCTATTTCCCCCTGCTGGTCCCGGAGTGCCTGCTCATCGAGCCGACGGAGACCGAGACCCCGGAGGAACTGGATCGTTTCATCGCCGCCCTGGCCGCGATCCGGGCCGAGGCGCAAGCCGATCCGGAACTGGTCAAGGGCGCCCCTCATACCTTGCCGGTCCGGCGGCTGGACGATGTCCGCGCCGCCCGGGAGCCGGACCTGGCCTGGCGACCGTCAAAAGGCTCGGGCGCGGGTTTAGGCCCGGACTCGGGCTCAGGTACTGGCTCAGGCGCAAGTTCGGGCTCAGGTTTAGGTACAGACTCGGGCGTGGGGAAGGCCGATGCCTGAGGCGCGGCGGCTTCGGCCCGGGCCAACGCCGGGTCCTGGGGTCCAGGGCGGGAGCCGCTCCCGTGGCTAACCAGAATGCCAAGGGTTGGCGGCGCCTGGTCAATGCCTGGCACTTTTCCCAGGCGGGTTTCCGCGCCGCCTACCGGCACGAGGAGGCCTTCCGCCAGGAGGTCTGGGCCCTGCTGGTGTTGCTGCCCCTGGGCCTCTGGCTGGGAGAATCGCCGGTGGAGCGGGCCCTGCTGGTGGGGAGCCTGCTGCAGGTGCCGATCGTCGAGTTGCTCAATTCCGCCATCGAGACCAACGTCGACCGGGTCGGTCTCGAGCGTCATGAACTCTCCGGGCGCGCCAAGGACATCGCCTCGGCGGCGGTGTTCCTGGTCATCGTCTTCGCGACCAGCATCTGGGGGCTGGTGCTATTGCCCAAGTGGTTATGAGGCCTTGCCACCGCCGCGCGTAATACTCAAGCTCCAAAACGAAAAGCCCCGCACGCGGGGCTTTTTTATGCCTTGGCGTTACTGAAGCCCCGCAGGGCTTCAGAACCAGCAGCTTACATCATGTCCATGCCGCCCATGCCGCCCATGCCGCCACCGCCGCCATGGCTGTGGGTCTCTTCCTTGGGCTCCTCGGCCACCATGGCCTCGGTGGTGATCATCAGGCCGGCGATGGAGGCCGCGTTCTGCAGGGCGGAACGGGTGACCTTGGTGGGATCCAGGATACCCATCTCGACCATGTCGCCGTACTCGCCATTGGCGGCGTTGTAGCCGAAGTTGCCAGAACCGGCGACGACCTTGTGCAGGACGACGGAGGCCTCTTCGCCGGCGTTGGTGACGATCTGACGCAGGGGCTCTTCCAGGGCGCGACGGGCGATGTCGATACCGACATCCTGGTCGTGGTTGGAGCCTTGCAGGTTCTTGACGGCCTGCAGGGCCCGGACCAGGGCGACGCCACCGCCAGGGACGATGCCTTCCTCGACCGCGGCGCGCGTGGCGTGCAGGGCGTCCTCGACGCGGGCCTTCTTCTCCTTCATCTCGACCTCGGTGGCGGCACCGACCTGGATGACGGCCACGCCGCCAGCCAGCTTGGCCAGGCGCTCCTGGAGCTTTTCACGGTCGTAGTCGGAGGTGGTCTCCTCGACCTGGGCGCGAATCTGCTCGCAGCGACCCTTGATCTCGGCCTCGGAGCCGGCGCCGTCGATGATGGTGGTCTCTTCCTTGCTGACCTGGACCTTCTTGGCATTGCCCAGCTCGTTGAGGGTGGTCTTCTCAAGGGACAGACCCACCTCTTCGGAGATGACGGTGCCACCGGTGAGGATGGCGATGTCCTGCAGCATGGCCTTGCGGCGGTCACCGAAGCCCGGGGCCTTGACGGCGCAGACCTTGATGATGCCACGGATGGAGTTGACCACCAGGGTAGCCAGGGCCTCGCCCTCGACGTCCTCGGCGACGATCAGCAGGGGCTTGCCGGCCTTGGCGACGGCCTCCAGTACCGGCAGCATGTCCCGGATGTTGGAGATCTTCTTGTCGTGGATGAGGATGAAGGGGTCTTCCAGTTCGCAGTTCTGGCCCTGCTGGTTGTTGATGAAGTAGGGCGACAGGTAGCCGCGATCGAACTGCATGCCCTCGACCACATCCAGCTCGTTGTGCAGGGATTTGCCTTCCTCGACGGTGATGACGCCTTCCTTGCCGACCTTTTCCATCGCCTGGGCGATGATCTGGCCGATGGAGTCGTCGGCATTGGCGGAGATGGTGCCGACCTGGGCGATGGCCTTGTTCTCGGTGCAGGGCTTGGACAGGTTGCGCAACTCACCGACCACGGCCTGTACTGCCTTGTCGATGCCACGCTTGAGGTCCATGGGATTCATGCCGGCGGCGACGGCCTTGAGGCCTTCGCGGACCATGGCCTGGGCCAGGACGGTGGCGGTAGTGGTGCCGTCACCGGCGACGTCGGAAGTCTTGGAGGCGACCTCCTTGACCATCTGGGCGCCCATGTTCTCGAACTTATCCTTGAGTTCGATTTCCTTGGCGACGGAGACGCCGTCCTTGGTAACGGTGGGGGCGCCGAAGGACTTCTCCAGCACCACATTACGGCCCTTGGGGCCCAGGGTGATCTTGACGGCATTGGCCAAGACATTGACGCCGGCCATCATGCGGATACGGGCGTCATCGCCAAAACGAACGTCTTTTGCGCTCATACTACTGATTCCTCAAATGATTCAATGCTATTCCGGAATGGGGGGGAAAGGAGGGGACTCCTTATTCGATAACGCCCATGATGTCGTCCTCGCGCATGACGAGGAAATCATCGCCATCGAGCTTGACCTCGGTGCCGGAATACTTGCCAAACAGGACGCGGTCACCGACCTTGACCTCCAGGGCCCGGACCTGGCCGTTGTCCAGGGGCTTGCCCTGGCCAACGGCGATGATCTTGCCCTGGATCGGCTTCTCGGTGGCGGAATCCGGGATCACGATACCGCCGGCGGAGGTGCGCTCCTCTTCCATACGGCGAACTACGACGCGATCGTGCAAGGGACGAATGTTCATTGAGAACCTTCTCCTGAGTGGAACTAGTGGGATGGGTTGTAAAGAGATTGACCGCCGGGGGATTGGGGACCCCATACAGAGAGACGGTCGAGGGGGGCGGCGCCAGCTTGTTAGCACTCACCCTTGGCGAGTGCTAATGATAGGGGCTCACTCGGACCTGTCAAGGGTGAAAGGGCTAAAGTCCTTAAGGGCGAAAGGTGGGTGTGAGGGCCGAACCTCAGTCTGGCTCACGCCGATAATCACCCTCGATCACCCGGGGGCCGGCCGCGGATGCCTGTCCGGACCCCGGCGGCAGAACCGCGACATAGCGCCGGATGAGCTGCTGGCGCAGCGGCGGAATCAGTAGCAGAAAGCCGATTAAGTCGGTGACAAATCCCGGCAACAGCAGGAAGAGACCGGCAATCAACAGCAAGGCGCCATCCAGGACCGCCAGGGCCGGCGGTTCCCCCTGATCCTTGACCTGGCGCACCCGTGCCAGGACAGCGAAACCTTGATGACGGACCAGGTACCCGCCCAGCGCCGCGGTAAAGAGACTGATACCAATGGTGGGCAGGACACCGATCTCGCTACCCACCTGAATGAGAAAGTAAAGTTCGACGAGCGGAACGCCGACCAGCACCAGGAGAAACAGGATCAAGCGCGTGACCTCTATAATGATCAAAATTCACTGGATAAGCCGGTATAGTCATCGCACCTGAATTTTCGGTTTTCCCGGATCGGGGCCGAAGTCCGAAAGGCGATGTATAAAATTGAGCGTCAGTGGCTCGCCAACCAGGCCTTGCCCTACAGGTTACCAGAGCATGACCGACCACGCCCCTCCCTCCCCCTTGATACTGGTCTTCTGCAGCGCGCCGGACCTGGAGACGGCCGACCGGCTCGGAACCCGGCTGGTGGAGGAGGACCTGGCCGCCTGCGTCAACCTGCTGCCCGGCATCCGGTCCATCTATCGCTGGCAGGGAAAATTGGTGCGTGACGCGGAGGTCCTGCTGCTGATCAAGACCCGGGAGGTCTTGTTTCCCACCCTGGCCGCGCGCCTGCGTGAGTTGCATCCCTACGACCTCCCGGAGATCATTGCCTGCCCGATCAGCCAGGGTTTGCCCGATTATCTTGAATGGGTCAATGCATGCACCTCTCCCGTCGCCTGAATCCAACCATCACGGCGGTTATGAAAAGATACGGTTTTTTCCGCAGCCTCGGACTGGCTTTCTCAGTGTCAGTGAAAAACATGAAGTACTCCCCGCAGAGGTTTTTTCCCGGCCTCCCAGTTCTACTCCTCCTCCTGGCCGCGCTGGCTGGGAGTCCGGCCTGGGCCGATGAGGAATTTCTGCCGCCGGAACAGGCCTTTCCCCTGGTCGCGGAGGCGGAAGGGCCCGACAAGGTGGTCATTAATTGGTCGGTCGCTGAGGGTTATTATCTTTATCGTAACAAGTTTCGCTTTCGCAGCCTGACCGCTGGCATGCGCCCCGGTGAGGCGAATATCCCCCCGGGGGAAACCCGCCAAGACGAATTCTTTGGCGAGGTCAAGATCCTGCGCGGCGCGATCGAGGTCTGGTTGCCGATCGAACGGAGCCCGGGCAGTGGCGCGCGCCTGGACCTGGAGGTGAGTTCCCAGGGTTGCGCCGACGCCGGCTTCTGCTACCCGCCCCATCGCCAGACCCTGGCCATCGCCTTGCCACCCCAGGCACTCGTTCCCGGAGCCTCCGCCGCGAAAAACGCCTCTGCTGCGGGTGAGTCCTTCGCCCCGCCATCCACCTCGCCCACCGCCTCGCCGGCCGCACCACCCACCGCTTCGCCAGCCACTCCGACCGCCGATCCACAAGAGGCCCCGGCCCGCGTCCCGCCGTCCGCGTCGCCAAGCGGTGGCAAAGCGGGGCTCGCTCAGTCCCTGGGTCTGAGTTTGGGGGCTTCTGGTGACGATCAGAGCCTCTTGCCTGCCGAGGAGGCCTTTCGTCTGGCGGCCGAACCCCTCGCCCCGGATCGCCTACGCCTGCGTTGGACCATTGCCCCCGGGACCTTCCTCTACCGTGACAAACTGGCGCTGAAGCTCGAGAGTCCCGCCGGTGCCACCCTGGGTGAGGTGATTTGGCCAGCAGCGGAACGGGTAGCCAATGCCGTCCGGCCGGATGGCAGCCTCGGGGATGTCCACCTGTACCGGGAAGGCATCGAGGTGGAAGTACCCATCGCCGGACTTCCGGCCGACGGACAGGGCCAGGCCCAAGCCATCACCCTGACCGCCAGTTATCAGGGCTGTGCCGACATTGGCGTCTGCTATCCGCCGCAAAGGACCCGGGTCGAGCTGAGCATGCCCGCCCTACAATCGGGCTCGGCTCTGGCTGGGGAGGCTCGGGCTGGGGCAGGTCAGACGGGCGCGGCTCAGGCTGGATCTGGCCAGGCGGCCGTAACGGCTCAGGACGGTGTGGCTCGGGAGGCGACCGCCAGCACCTCCGGCACCGCCAACGCCGACCGCGTCGCCAGCCCAGCCTCCACGCTGGCGCCATCGCTGGCGCCCGCCCCGGAGCCACCCCAGAGCGAGCAGGATCGGATCGCCGCCACCCTGGCCAGTGGCAGCCTGTGGGCGACCCTGGGGCTCTTTTTTGGCTTCGGCCTCCTCCTGGCCCTCACCCCTTGCGTCTTCCCCATGATCCCCATCCTCTCGGGGATCATCGCCGGCCATGGCCCGGGGATCTCCACCCGCAAGGCCTTCTGGATGTCCCTGACCTACGTCCTGGCCATGGCCCTGACCTATGCCATCGCCGGTCTGTTGGCGGGCCTGGGTGGGGCCAACCTCCAGGCGGCCTTCCAGGACCCCTGGATTCTCGCCTTCTTCGCCCTGGTCTTCGTCGCCCTGGCCTTGTCCATGTTCGGCTTCTATGACCTGCAACTGCCCTCCGCCCTCCAGAGCCGGATCGCTTCCTACAGCCAGCGCCAGCAGGGGGGGCATCTGATCGGCGTCGCCATCATGGGCGCCCTGTCCGCCCTGATCGTCGGGCCCTGCGTCGCCCCACCCCTGGCCGGCGCCCTGATCTTCATCAGCCAGACCGGCGACGCCCTCCTCGGTTTCGCCGCCCTCTTCGCCCTGGGCCTGGGGATGGGCGCTCCCCTGCTGGCCATCGGCACCTCGGCGGGCAAGTTGCTGCCCCGGGCAGGGGTGTGGATGGAGTCGGTCAAGGCGGTGTTCGGTGTCACCCTGCTGGGGGTCGCTATCCTGCTCCTGGAGCGCATCCTACCCCCCGCCGTCAGCCTGCTGCTCTGGGGCAGCCTGCTGATCTGCTCGGCCATCTATCTGGGAGCCATCACCCATCTGCCCCCCGATGCCAGTGGCTGGCGCAAACTGTGGCAGGGCCTGGGGTTGGTCCTGCTGGTGTACGGCGCCCTGATGCTGGTGGGGGCCGCGGCGGGCGGCAAGGACACCCTCCAGCCCTTGCGGGGTCTCAACCTGGGCCTGGGCGCCGGTGGCCCTGGTGGCGCCCCGCAAGGGGTCCAGTTCAAGGCCATTAAAGGCACCGCGGGGCTGGAGTGGGAACTAGCGGCCGCGCGTAGCAGCAGTCGCCCCGTGCTGCTGGATTTCTATGCCGACTGGTGCGTCTCCTGCAAGGAGATGGAGCGTTACACCTTCTCCGACCCCGCCGTCGCCGCCGAAATGGCCCGCTTCGTACTGCTCAAGGCCGATGTCACCGCGAACGATGCGGAGGATCAGGCCCTGATGCAGGGACGGTTCGGGATCCCCGGACCCCCGGCCATGCTCTTTTTTGACGGCCAGGGTCAGGAACGCCGCGACCGCCGCATCGTCGGCTTCGTGCCGGCCGCGGAGTTCGCAAGCCATCTGCGCGGCCTACTGCCTTGAAGGCCGGCAAGGCGCTCCTGGCCACCCTCCTGGCGGGGGCCATCAGCATTCTGATCGCCATCTTCGGCCAACCCTGGCTGGGGGAGACCAAGCCCCCCAGCGTGCAGCTGCCCGATTTTCGCCAGGCGACCAGGGAGCGGCTTACGGAATTGCCCGGCTTCAGCCTGCGCACGCTAGCGGGCGAGGACGTCAACAGCGCCAACTGGGCTGGCAAGGTCCTGGTTCTGCACTTCTGGGCCAGTTGGTGCCAGCCCTGCCAGCGCGATCTACGCCTCCTCCAGGCGACCCAGGGGGTCAGCGATCAGTTGCAGGTGATCGGTATCGCCATCGACACGGCCAACGAGGTGACGGCCTACCTGGCCCAGAATCCGGTCACTTATCCCATCCTGCTGGGCGGGGCGGAGGCGGTGGAAGTGTCCCGTCGCCTGGGCAACCGCCTGCAAGCCCTGCCCTTCACCGTGATTTTCGATCACCGCGGCCGGCGGGTTCACGATCACTGTGGCGAGCTCACCCAAGGGGTCCTGAGCGGCTGGCTGCCGCCACTGCTTACCCAGGCCGCCCAGGCCAGGACCCAATAATTCCGTCAGCCCCCGCGGCTCCACGGCAAATTTATACCCAACGCATTTCAGTTTTCGGCGTGGATAAGGAGGGTCGGGGGGCGTCTGGCGGAGTGCCGACCGCAAGGATGCGGTCGTCAAGCCTAGAGGGACGTATTCAGGTTGTCCCCCGCCAGACGCCACCCTATCCGGGACAGCCAAAAAATGGGGTGCGATGAATATAGTTGCTTCGGGTCTGACTCTCTGACCAGGTGACAACCGCCGCTCGCGACCGGCGGCGCGGAACTGGACAGCATCCCGGGGAATCCGCACAATCCGCCCCTTCGGAGCCCGGAGTCACGCCCGGGTCTGGCCACCAGCGACCAAACTTCGGTGTTCCTCCCGCTCTGGCAAAGAATTCTCCATGGCAACCATCCTCGTCCTCAACGGTCCCAACCTGAATCTGCTCGGCGTCCGGGAACCCGGCCACTACGGGCATGTCACTCTGGCCGGGATCGAGGAGCGCCTGCGTGGTCTGGCCAGCGACTTGGGGCTGAGCCTCGGTTTCCGCCAGAGCAACGCCGAGCATGAGCTGATCGACGCCATCCATCAGGCCCCGGCCCAAGGCGTGGCCTGTATCATTTTCAATCCGGCGGCCTTCACCCATACCAGCATCGCCTTGCGCGACGCCCTGGCGGCGGTGGCCATTCCCTTCATCGAGGTGCACCTGTCCAACGTCCACGCCCGCGAGCCCTTTCGGCGCCACTCCTACTTCTCGGACCTGGCGGTGGGCGTGATCAGCGGTCTGGGCGCGACGGGCTACGAACTGGCCCTGCGCGCCGCCGCCGAGCGGTTGGCCCGGAACACCACCCCTGACTGACAAGACACCCCCATGGATATCCGCAAAGTCAAGAAACTCATCGAACTCCTAGAACAATCCGATATCGCCGAGATCGAGATCCGCGAGGGCGAGGAATCGGTCCGCATCAGCCGCGCCAGCGCCACGGCCGCGCCCCTGTACATGCCGGCGGCCCCGCTGCCCACCGCCGCGCCGGCCGCTCCCCCGGCATTGACGGCCCCGGACACCAGCAAGAACCCGGAGACTCCCGGCGCCGAGTTCCCCGAGGCGAGCCTGGTGCGCTCGCCGATGGTCGGCACCTTCTACCGCTCCCCATCCCCGGGCAGCCGGCCCTTCGTGGACGAGGGCGACAGCGTCAAGGTCGGCGATACCCTATGCATCATCGAGGCGATGAAGATCCTCAATCAGATCGAATGCGAGAAGGCCGGGATCATCAAGCGCCTTCTGGTGGAAAACGGCCAGCCCGTGGAATATAACGAGCCCCTGTTCGTCATCGACTAGACACCATCCTCAGGGTCCGGGTGGCCACCCCCCCGGTCACGGGGCGGGCCAATTCCCCCTTCTGAGGTCATCCCGACGGCATCGTCAGCGTTCGGACGCGGATCGCACCACCATGATCGAGAAGTTGCTCATCGCCAATCGCGGCGAAATCGCCCTGCGCATCCTGCGCGCCTGCCGCGAACTCGGCATCAAGACCGTCGCCGTTCACTCCGAGGCCGACCGGGAACTCAAGCACGTCCTGCTGGCGGACGAGACGGTCTGCATCGGGCCGGCGCAATCGGCGGGGAGTTACCTCAATATCCCCGCCATCATCAGCGCCGCCGAGGTCACGGATACCGTCGCCATCCACCCCGGCTATGGCTTCCTGTCCGAGAACGCCGACTTTGCCGAGCGGGTGGAGCGCAGCGGCTTCATCTTCGTCGGCCCTAGTGCCGAGACCATCCGCCTGATGGGCGACAAGGTCTCCGCGATCCGCGCCATGCAGGAGGCCGGGGTGCCCTGCGTCCCCGGCTCCGATGGTCCCCTGGACGATGACAAGAAGCGCACCCTGCGGCTGGCCCGGGAGATCGGCTATCCGGTCATCATCAAGGCCTCCGGGGGTGGCGGCGGCCGGGGGATGCGGGTGGTCCATGCCGAGGCCACCTTGCTCAATTCCATAGCCTTGACCCGCGCCGAGGCCAGCGCCGCCTTCGGCAATCCCATGGTTTACATGGAGAAGTACCTGGAGAATCCGCGTCACGTCGAGTTCCAGCTCCTGGCCGACACCCATGGCAACGCCATCCACCTCGGGGAACGAGACTGCTCCATGCAGCGCCGTCATCAGAAGGTGGTGGAGGAGGCGCCGGCCCCGGGGATCACCGCGGAGCAACGTCGCCGGATTGGCGAGCGCTGCGCCGAGGCCTGTCGCCGCATCGGCTACCGCGGCGCCGGCACCTTCGAGTTCCTTTACGAGAATGGCGAGTTTTATTTCATCGAGATGAACACCCGGGTCCAGGTGGAGCATCCCGTGACCGAGATGATCACCGGGGTGGACATCGTCAAGGAGCAGATCCTCATTGCCTCCGGCGAGCCCTTGCGCTACCGCCAGGAGGATATCCAGATCCATGGCCATGCCATCGAATGCCGCCTCAATGCCGAGCATCCCGAGACCTTCATCCCCAGCCCGGGGCGCATCGAGGAGTTCCACGCCCCCGGCGGGCCGGGGATCCGCATGGAGACCCACATCTATAGCGGCTACTATGTACCGCCCTACTACGACTCCATGATCGGCAAGCTCATCGCCCACGGCGAGGACCGTCCCGCCGCCCTGGCCCGAATGAGCAATGCCCTCCGGGAAACGGTCATCGAGGGGATTCACACCAACCTCCCCCTGCAACGCCGGATCCTCACCGATGCCGCCTTCCGCGCCGGGGGCATGAACATCCACTATCTGGAGAAGAAGCTGGGGCTCTAGCCGGCCCCCGTCAGCTAACCCCACTCGGGTCCGCTCCTCGCTCGCCCCCGGATCTCCCCCATGCCTTGGCTGCAACTGACCCTCAGCACCGACCGGGAGCGGGCGCCGCTCCTCGAAGCGGCCCTCGAGAATGCCGGCGCCCTGGCCGTCACCCTGGCTGATGCCGGGGATGAGCCCCAACTCGAACCCCCGCTGGGGACCACCCCCTTGTGGGGTGAGGTCCTGGTCACCGCCCTCTTCGAGCCCGACCCCGCCAGCCGTCAGACCGCCGAGACCCTGACCACTATCCTGGCGGACCTGCAAACCGGACCGCCCCGCTGGGAGGAGATCGCCGACCAGGCCTGGGAGCACACCTGGCGCGACGACTTCGCGCCCACGCGCTTTGGGGATCGACTCTGGGTCTGTCCCCGCGGCCAGCGCCCCCCGAATGAGCCCCCGGGGGCCGTCCTGGTCGAACTGGACCCGGGCCTGGCCTTCGGTACCGGCCATCACCCGACCACGGCCCTCTGCCTGCGCTGGCTGGATGGTATCCCCCTGGTCGGGGCCCGGCTGATCGACTATGGCTGCGGCTCGGGTATCCTCGCCATCGCCGCCCTCAAGCTGGGGGCCGCGGCGGCCCTGGCGGTGGACCACGACCCTCAGGCCCTGGAGGCGACTCGCGCCAACGCCGCCGAGAACGGCGTCGCCGGGCACCTGCGGGTGCTGTCACCCCAGGAATTGCCTGACGAGCGGGCCGACTGCCTGGTGGCGAACATCCTCGCCGGCCCCTTGCTCGAACTGGCGCCCCACCTCGCGGCCCTGGTGCGCCCCGGCGGCCGGCTGGCCCTCTCGGGACTGCTGGCGGACCAGGCCCAGACCGTCGCCGCTGCCTATGCCCCCTGGTTTCAACTGGAGCCCCCGGTCGTGGCCGAGGAGTGGATCCTGCTCAGCGGGCGGCGCCATCCATTCCCGGTCGTTGCCGAAGCCGGCCCTCCCGCAGCGGGGAAGGATGAGTGACGGAGGTGATGCCTACCTCCCGTGAAACGGAGGCTTGGGTGACGGGCGCGCGGCATGACCTCCCGGCGCGCGAGCTTCCGCAGGTCCCAGGGACCGGTGGCCTCGAACCCCATCCCTCTGCCGCGACGCGCCACCGCGCAGTGACCGGGACGGAGGTTGCAGCCCCCTCTCGGGCGCCGAGTCATTCGCCCCCACCCCTGCGGATCGGCCCCCACACCCTCGCCAACAACCTGATCCTGGCGCCCATGGCCGGGGTCACGGATCGTCCCTTCCGTGAACTCTGCCGGCGGCTGGGGGCGGGGCTGGCCGTGTCCGAGATGGTCGCCGCGGATACCCGTCTCTGGAATCGCCGCAAGAGCCGGCGACGCCTCGACCACGCGGGGGAGACGGGGCCCATCGTCACCCAACTCGTAGGCAACGACCCTGGGGCCCTGGCGGAGGCGGCACGGCGGCACCGGGACCTGGGCGCGGACATCATCGACATCAACATGGGTTGCCCGGCGAAAAAGGTCTGTCGCCAGGACGCCGGCTCGGCCCTGCTGCGCAATGAGCGCCTGGTGGCCGCTATCCTGGACGCCGTGGTGGCCGCGGTCCCCCTGCCCGTCACCCTTAAGATCCGCACCGGCTGGTCGCCGGAGGAACGCAATGCCCCGCGTATCGCCCGGATCGCCTGGGAGAGCGGCATCGCCGCCCTGACCGTCCATGGCCGTACCCGTGCCTGCGGCTTTTCCGGCACCGCGGAGCACGACACCCTGCGGGCCCTGCGGCAGGTCACCCCCATGCCGCTCATCGCCAATGGCGACATCGACTCGCCCGAACGCGCCCGCTTCGTGCTGAACTATACGGGGGCGGATGCTATCATGATCGGACGGGCCGCCCTGGGGCGACCCTGGATCTTCCGGGAAATTGACCACTATCTGACGACCGGCGGCCTGCCTCCCCCACCCGATTCGGGCTGGGTCAAGGCCACCTTGCTTCACCATGTGCAGGCCCTATACGAATTTCATGGTGATCTCACCGGCGTGGGCATCGCCCGCAAGCACCTGGGCTGGTATTTACGCGGCCGGCGGGACGCGGCGGCCTTCCGGGAGATCTTCAATCGCGCCGCAACCCGGCAAGAACAAGTGACTCTCATCGAGGCCACGCCCGCGTGCGCCTGGGGGAGGCAAACGGAGGACCCGCCGGCGGCATGAACCACCTGACGGCACAGCAACCCAGCCTGACGCCCGCTCCGAGCCTGGACGGTCTTTTCGTGCAGCGCCTGGATCGTTCCGAGCCCCTGTGCGAATGCGTGCGCGTGGCCGTACGCTTTTATCTCCACCGGTTGGGGGATCACGCCGGGGGTGACCTCCACGGCCTGGTCCTGCGCGAAATCGAGCGCCCCCTGATCGAAGAGGTCCTGGAGTTCACCCAGGGGAACCAGAGCCGGGCCTCCGCCATGCTCGGCCTGAGCCGCACCACCCTGCGCAAGAAGCTGGCGCTCTACCAGAACGTGGCGGGCACCGTCGACGCCGTGCCTGACCGGAGCCACCCGCTAGCCCCGGACTGAGATCAGAGCCTTGCCACCGGGCGATTGCGTAGGGTGCGGCCGGCCCCCTCGTCACAGTTAGCGGGGAGCATCCCGATTCACTCACTTCGTATTTTTCCGAGGCCCAAGACCCATGCAGCCCATTCGCCGCGCCCTCATCAGCGTCTCCGATAAGACCGGCCTGGTCGACTTCGCCCGTGCCCTGGCGACGCGGGGGATCGAGATCCTCACCACCGGCGGCACCGCCAGCCTCCTGACCGACCAGGAAATCCCGGTCACCGAGGTCGCCGACTACACCGGGTTCCCGGAGATGATGGGTGGCCGGGTCAAGACCCTGCACCCCCTGGTCCATGGCGGCATCCTCGGTCGGCGGGGCATCGACGACCTGGTGATGCGGGAGAACGGCATCCACCCCATCGACCTGGTCGTGGTCAATCTCTACCCCTTCGAACAGACCGTGGCCCGGCCCGGCTGTGACCTGGCCACCGCCATCGAGAATATCGACATCGGTGGACCCACCCTGCTGCGGGCCGCCGCCAAGAATCACGCCGCCGTCACCGTGGTGGTGGACGCCGCGGACTATGACCGGGTCCTGGCGGAGATGCAGGCCCAGGACGGGGCCGTCGGCGATGTCCTGCGCTTCGATCTGGCGGTCAAGGCCTTCGAACACACCGCCCGCTACGATGGCGCCATCGCCAACTACCTGGGCCGGCGGCTGATTGCGACCGGCACCGGGGAGGCCACCGGGGCCGAAGCCGCGCACTTCCCACGCACCCTGAATCTTCAGGTGCGACTGCGCCAGGCCATGCGCTATGGCGAGAACCCCCATCAGGCGGCGGCCTTCTTCACCGAGGCCGACCTGACCGGAGCCAGTGTCGCCACCGCGACCCAGCTCCAGGGCAAGGAGCTATCCTACAACAACATCGCCGACACCGACGCGGCCCTGGAGTGCGTCAAGCAATTTGCCGAGGGTCCCGCCTGCGTCATCGTCAAGCACGCCAACCCCTGCGGCGTCGCCCTGGGCGGCAGCCTGCTAGAGGCTTATGAGCGGGCCTTCAGCACCGATCCGGAATCCGCCTTCGGCGGCATCATCGCCTTCAACCAGGAACTCGATGCCGCCACCGCCAGCGCCATCGCCGAGCGCCAGTTCGTCGAGGTGATCATTGCCCCGCGGGTCTCCGCCGCGGCCCGGGACGCCCTGGCGACCAAAAAGAATGTCCGGGTCCTGGAATGCGGTCCCTGGAGTGGCGAGGCCGGCCCGCGCCTGGATTTCAAGTGCGTCAACGGCGGCCTGCTGGTCCAGGATACCGACCTGGCCCTCTATGACGGCCTACGCACCGTCACCCGCCGCGCCCCGAGCGAGACGGAACTGACCGACCTGCGCTTTACCTGGCGGGTGGCCAAGTTCGTCAAGTCCAACGCCATCGTCTATGGCCGCGACGGCATGACCATCGGCGTCGGCGCCGGGCAGATGAGCCGGGTCAACTCGGCGCGCATCGCCGTCATCAAGGCCGAGCAGGCAGGGCTGGCGGTGCGGGGGGCGGTCATGGCCTCGGACGCCTTCTTCCCCTTCCGCGACGGCATCGACCAGGCGGCGGCGGCGGGCATCACCGCCGTCATCCAGCCCGGCGGCTCCCTGCGCGACGAGGAGACCATCGCCGCCGCCGACGAGCATGGCATGGCCATGGTCTTCACCGGCATGCGCCACTTCCGGCACTGATGATCCATCCCACGGCCATCGTCGAGGCAGGCGCGCGGGTCCATGAATCCTGCCGCGTCGGCCCCTACGCGATCATCGAGGCCGGTGCCCTCATCGGTCCAGAGTGCATCATCGAGGGCCATGCCCGTATCTATGGCCTCACCCGCCTGGGCCGGGGCAACATCGTGCGTCATGGCGCCACCCTCGGCTCTACGCCCCAGGACCTGAGCTACCACCCGGACAAGGCCAAGCCCCTGACCATTGGCGATTTCAACCAGTTCCGGGAGTGCGTCAACGTCAGCCACGGCCTCAAGACCGACACGGGGACGCGGATTGGCAGCCACAACTACCTGATGGCGTTCAGCCATGTGGGCCATGATTGCCAGCTCGGGGACCACAATCTCCTCGCCAACGGCGCCACCCTGGCGGGGCATGTGGATCTGGACCACCATGTCTTCCTCTCGGGCCAGGTGGCGGTGCATCAGTTCTGCCGCATCGGCGCCTATGCCATGGTCGCCGGGGTCAGCGGCGTGCCCCAGGACGTGCCGCCCTTCGTCACCGCCGATGGCCATCGCGCCCGCATCGTCGGCCTGAACACGGTGGGGCTGCGGCGCAACGGCTTCGACCAGGCCCGGCGCCGCCGGATCAAGGCGGTCTATCGCCTGCTCTTTCGTGCCGGGTTACCCCTCCAGGCGGCACTGGAACAGGCAGCGGCGGCCTTCCCCGCCCCCGAGACCGACCTGATCCTGACCTTCATCCGCGCCAGCCAGCGCGGGGTCATCCGCTTTGCCCGGGAGGCGGGTCAGGAGTGACCAAGGCGTTGGGCGTCCACCCATCCTCCTCGCCGACCACGCAAACTGTCACTAGGGGACGCACAACCATATGAAAATGAAAGACTTCGCCGTGAGTTTCACGCTACCGAGTACCGGAAGCCCCTGACATGAACATCCTCATCATCGGCGGCGGCGGCCGCGAGCATGCCCTGGCCTGGAAGGCCACCCAGTCGCCCCTGGCCGACACCGTCTTCGTCGCCCCCGGAAACGGCGGCACCGCCCAAGAGCCCGGGGTACGAAATGTGGACATCGCCGCCGAGGACCTCGACGGCCTCCTGGCATTCGCTCTGGCCAACCAGGTCGGCCTGACCATCGTCGGCCCCGAGGCGCCGCTGGTGGCGGGGTTGGTTGACCGGTTCCAGGCAGCGGGGCTCCCCTGCTGCGGCCCCAGCCAGGGCGCGGCCCAACTGGAGGGTTCCAAGACCTTCACCAAGGACTTTCTCCGGCGCCATGGCATCCCCACCGCCGCCTACGGCAGCTTCACCGCGATCGAGCCCGCCCTGGCCTATCTGCGCCAGGTCGGCGCCCCCATCGTCGTCAAGGCCGATGGGCTGGCGGCGGGCAAAGGGGTCATCCTCGCCCACGACCTGGCCACCGCCGAAGCGGCGGTGCGTGACATGCTGGCGGAAAACCGCTTCGGCGCCGCCGGGCACCGGGTGGTGATCGAGGAATTTCTGGAGGGCGAGGAGGCCAGCTTCATCGCCCTGGTCGGCCAGGGCCAGATCCTGCCCATGGCCAGCTCCCAGGACCACAAGGCCCGCGACGACGGCGACCGCGGCCCCAACACCGGCGGCATGGGGGCCTATTCCCCGGCCCCGGTGGTGACCCCGGAGCTGCACGCGCGCATCATGGCCGAGGTGATGGGACCGACGGTGGAAGGGATGGCGGCGGAGGGCCTGCCCTACACCGGCTTTCTCTATGCTGGCCTCATGATCGGCGCCGACGGCACCCCCCGGGTGCTGGAGTACAACTGCCGCTTCGGCGATCCGGAGACCCAGCCCATCCTGATGCGGCTCCAGTCCGATCTGGTAGCCCTGTGCCTGGCCGCCCTGGATGGTCGCCTGGGCGGGATGACCGCGGACTGGGACCCCCGCGCCGCCCTGGGGGTGGTGATGGCCGCCGGAGGCTATCCCGACGCCTATGAGCGGGGCCAGGTCATCCAGGGCCTGGAGGCGGCGGCCCAGGTCCCCGACACCAAGGTCTTCCATGCCGGCACCACTCGGGTGGACGGTCAGACCCTGACCAGTGGTGGGCGGGTGCTGTGCGTCACCGCCCTGGGCGAGACGGTCGGTGAGGCCCAGGCCCGGGCCTACCGGGCCGTGGACCTGATCCACTGGCCAGAGGGTTTCTGCCGGCGTGACATCGGCCACCGCGCCATCGCCAGGGAGCGGGGCTGATTCCCTAGTCCCTCCGCAGCCCCACGGCTTCGATCGGGTAAGGAACCTCGCACATGAACCAGCGGCCGCCGCAACGCCCTTTTCTCGGGGCCTCCGCGTTCGGAGGATCTTCCCGGTTACTGCTCACGCGCTTGGCCTTGGCCCTCTGCCTGGTTAGCATCGCCGTGCTGGCCTTTGCCCCCCTCACCACTGACCCGGGCACGGGCAACGACAAGATCAACCACCTCCTGGCCTTTGGCATCCTCGCCGCCTTGGTCGATGGGTCCTTTCCCGGCCCGGGACCCGGCCTTGGCTGGGCCAAGTGGGCCAGCCTGCTGGGTTATGGCCTCCTGATCGAGGCCGTCCAGTTCTTTCTGTCCTATCGGGAGGCCTCCGGCTGGGACCTGCTGGCGAATGGGGCCGGGATCGGCCTCTATGTCGCCGGGGCGCGACTGGTCGCCGCGCTCAGGGCCGGCAGGACCCGGTCGGCGATGAGCGCCGCCAAGCCCCGCAAGGGGGCATAGGCCGGGGCCACCTCCAGCACATAACCCAGGGTGCGGGGGATGTCCCCCAGGTAGCCGGGTTTCCCGTCCCGGATCAGCAGCCGGGCGAAGATGCCGCTGGCCTTGAGGTGGCGCTGGGCCCCCATGAGGTCGAACCAGCGCAGGAAATCGGCCTCCTGTTCCGGTCGCAGGATCCCGGACTGGACCGCCAGCCCGAAATAGCCCCAGGCCCATTCCTCGACCCGGGCCCGGGGCCAGGCGATATAGCAGTCCCGCAACAGGGAGACCAGGTCATAGGTCACCGGTCCCGCCACCGCATCCTGAAAATCGAGGATCCCCGGCGAGGGCGAGGCGGTGATCATGAGATTGCGGGAGTGAAAGTCGCGATGGACGCAGACTTGGGGCTGTTCAAGGGCGCTGGCGATCAACAGCGCCAGGCCCTCTTCCAGGTCCGCCTCCTCGCCGGAGGACAGGGTCAGCCCCAGCAAGCCCTCCACCAGCCACTGGCGAAAGAGGTCCAACTCCCGGCACAGGAAGGGGGCATCATAGACGGGCAACTCCGCCGTCGGGGCGCAGGCCTGGATGATGGCCAGGGCCCCCAGGGCATCACCATAAAGGCGATCGGCGCTGGTGTCGTCGAGGGCATTCAGGTAGAGGCGCTGGCCGAAATCCTCCAGCAGGAGGAAGCCCCGTTCGCGATCCGCGGCATGGATCGCCGGGGTCCGCAGACCCAGGGCGCGCCAGGCCTGGGCGATACGCACGAAGCGCCCGGTATCCTCCAGGCCAGGTGGGGCATCCATGGCGATCAAGGTCTGGCCATCCAGGGCCAGCCGCCAGTAGTGGCGGAAGCTGGCGTCGCCCGAGGCCGGCGTCAGGCTGATCTCGCGGCGGTCGAGGACGGCCTTGAGCCAGTCCTCCAACAAGGCACGTCTCGCGGACATGAAGCTCTCCTGAAGGGGTAAAACCTGCCCAACGCGAATCAAGGCCGGACCGCCTGCCACGCCTTGGGTTTAGCCGTGGGCTCATCGGCACTCACGGATCGGGGAGCAGGACCATCAGTCCCCGCCATCGGGGCCGCGGGTGGGAATGGCGGCATTGTGGGCCAAGTCACGGGAGGGGCCAACGGGAATTTCCGACCAGGAGACTAAGCCGTTAGAATGGCTCAGTTCAAACTCCCCCGCCCTTTCCGGCGTTTCACCCCCTAACCACCTCCACGCCACCCCCAGCGATCAAATCTCCACTGCGTATCGGTATCGTGCCCAGCCTTCGCCCCCTCGCCCCGCTCCTTCTGCTGCTGGCGGCCACCGCCAGCCGCGCCGCGGCGCCCGATCCCCTGGAGACCGACCTCAACTGGGACTATTGCGGTCTGCGGCCGGCCCGGCTCGGCCCCGCTCCCCTGCCCCCCCCACCGGGCAATCAGGAGCCCGTCGCCATCGAGGCCGATGATCTGGGCTATGACCGCACGACCGAGGTGCTGACCCTGGAAGGCCATATCGACCTGCGCCAGGGGAGCCGCCAGGTTCGGGCCGAGGCCATGAGCTATGCCGTACCCACCGAGGAGCTTACCGCGACCGGAGACCTCTTTCTCGCCCAGCCCGGGGTGCGGGTTCTCGGCACCAGCGGCACCCTCAATCTCAAGACCAACGAGGGGCGGATCCAGGCCCCCCGCTACCGCTTCGCCGGGCCGCTCAACGCCCGGGGAACCGCGGCCCGTGCGGAACTCCAGACCGAGGGCAAGACCCATTACGAGGACGTCGTCTTCACCCCCTGCCCGCCGGGGCGCCGCGACTGGGAGCTGGCGGCGGCCAAGCTGGACATCGATCAGGTCGAGGGGCAAGGCATCGCCCGGGATGCCAAGTTGCGCGTGCTGGGCGTGCCCCTCCTCTATTCGCCTTACCTCTCCTTTCCCATCGACGACCGGCGCAAGAGCGGCTTTCTCATGCCCAGCATCGGCAGCTCCAACCGCTCCGGTTTCCAGCTCACCACCCCTTACTACTTCAATATCGCGCCCAACATAGACGCGACCCTGACGCCGACGGTGATGAGCAAGCGCGGCGTCCTGATTGGGGGCGAGTTCCGCTACCTGGCGCCGGGCCAGTCCCTGAATATCTTCGCCGAAGGCATCCCCAGCGACCACGAGTACGACAACGAGGCCCGGGGTGCCGTGCGTCTCCTCCATCGGGGCAACTACGGGGGAGGCTGGTCCTCGTTCATCCGCTTCCAGGATGTGTCCGACAAGCAGTATCTGGAGGACTTCGGCAACAGCCTGGAGCTGACCAGCCTGCGCAACATCGAACGCCGCGCCGACCTCAACTATCGGGCTCAGGGCTGGAACGCCCGACTGACGTTGCAGCAATTCCGCAACGTCGACGTTAGCATGCCGCCAACGTCCTATCCCTACGCCCGGCTGCCCCAGCTCGAGATCAACCCGGACCCCTGGCGCCACGCCTCGGGGTTGCAGCTCAAGCTACCCAGCCAGTACAACTATTTCGATCACGATGCCAAGGTCCACGGCGGCCGCGCCACCATCCAGCCCAGCCTCTCCTGGCACCTCCGGCGCACCTATGGCCAACTGACCCCCAGCATCAACCTCTGGGGCGCCGCATACGGGCTACAGGACACGGTTGCCGGTCAACCCGAGGACCCCAGCTATGTCATCCCGAGTTTCAACCTGGATGGGGAGCTGGCCTTCGAGCGCGATACCGAGTGGTTCGGTCAGCCGGTCCTCCACACCCTGGAGCCACGGCTCTCCTACCTCTACACCCCCTATCGGGATCAGTCCGAGATCCCGGTCTTCGACACCACCGACCTGAGCTTCAGTTACGGCACCCTCTTCCTGCCCAACCGTTTCGCCGGCTACGACCGGGTGGGCGATGCCAACCTGCTCACCCTCGGGATCAGCACCCGCCTCCTCCAGGCCAACACCGGTCAGGAGCTCCTGCGCGCCAGTCTGGGTAAACCGGTCTATTTCGAGACCCCCAAGGTCTGGCTCTCGCCCAACCCCGAGGCCCGGCAGCAATCCGAGGCCCTGGTGGGGGAACTGGCCGCGGCCCTGATGCCGGACCTGACCGGCCGCACCACCCTGCGCTGGGACCCGAATCCGGAGGATGATCAGGACGCCCTGGAAAAGCTGGTCGTCGAACTCCGCTATCGCTCCCCGCAACGGCACCTGCTGAACCTGGCCTATCGCTGGGATGTCGGCGAGACCGAGGCCACTCGCTATCGCGACGTGGACCTGGCGGCGAGCTGGCCCATCAACCCGGAGTTAAACCTGGTAGGTCGCTGGTATTACTCCCTGTATAACGAGAAGGTCAACGAGACCTTCGCCGGCATCTCCTACGGCAAATGCTGCTGGAAGCTCTATCTGCTGGGCCGCCACATCAACAATCAGCCGGGTAGCGATGGCGAGACCAGCGTGATGGTCCAGCTCGAACTGGCGGGCCTGGCCAAACTCGGCGACAAGATCGATCAATATCTGGAGCGTGGAATCTATGGGTATACCGAGGAATAGCGCGCGGATCGGCCTGCTTCTGCTGATCCTGGGCATAGCCCCCGGGGCCACCTGGGGGGCAACCCTCCAGGAACTGGACTCCATCGTCGCCGTCGTCAACAAGGACGTTATCGTGCGCAGCGAGCTGGAGCGGGAGATCACCCTAGCCCTGCCCCAACTGCGCGAACAGGGGGCGGACCTGCCCTCCCGCGCGGAACTGGAGCGAAAGGTCCTGGACCGGATGATCGATAAGCGCCTGCAACTCCAGGAGGCGGCACGCCTGGGGATCAAGGTCGAGGATGGCGCCCTGACCCAGGCCATGACCAGCATCGCCGAGCGCAACAATCTGACCCTGGAGGAGTTGCAGACCGCCCTGGTGGCCAGCGGCATCCAATTCGAGGACTTTCGCGAGGACACCCGCGCCCAGATGATCATGAGTCAGCTCCAGGCGCGGGAGGTGATCAAGAACATCCAGGTCACCGAACCCGAGGTCAAGCGCTTCCTTGCCCGGGAGGGGGACAGCCTCATCGAGCGTACCGACGTCCGCCTTTCCCACATCCTCATCGCCGTCCCCGAAACGGCCAGTCCCGCTGAGGTGGAGCAGGCCCGGCAGCGAGCCCAGGCCCTGGTGGCCAAGCTGCGCGCCGGGGCCGACTTCGCCCAGGTTGCCCGGGCGGAGTCCCAGGGTCAGCAGACCCAGCAGACCCAGGAGGGCGGCGATCTCGGCTGGTTCCCCCTCGGCGATGTCCCCTCCCTGGCCCAGGAGCCCGCCCGCACCCTCAACAAGGGCGAGGTCAGCAATCCCCTGCGCAGTCCCAGTGGCTTCCACATCATCAAGGTCACCGACCTCAAGGGGACCGGCCCGGCGGTGCTGACCCAGACCAAGGCCCGGCATATCCTCATCCGCACCAACGAGGTGGTCTCCGATGACGATGCCCGCATCCGTCTGGAGCAACTGCGGATGCGGCTGACCGGGGGCGACGATTTCGCCAACCTGGCACGCGCCAACTCCGACGACACCGGCTCGGCTCTCAAGGGCGGTGACCTGGGTTGGCTGAGCCCGGGGGACACCGTTCCGCAGTTCGAGGCGGTGATGAACGAACTGGCCCCCAATCAGATCAGCCAGCCCTTCAAGTCCAGCTTTGGCTGGCACATCGTCCAGGTCATGGAGCGCCGCACCCAGGACACCACCGAGGAGCTGATGGCCCTCAAGGCCAAGCAGAAGCTCAAGGAACGCAAGGCCGACGAGGCGGTGAAACAGTGGCTGCACCGCCTGCGGGATGAGGCCTACCTCGAGGACCGTCTCGCCAAGGCCCGGGATCGGGAACAGGAAGGGAAAAGCCCGTGACGCCCGCCCCCCCGCCCCGCTTGGCCCTGACTCCCGGCGAGCCGGCCGGGATCGGGCCCGATCTCTGCGTCCAACTCGCGCAACAGGCGTTCCCCGCCCAACTGGTCGCCATCGCCGATCCGGACCTGTTGCGGGATCGGGCCCGTCGCCTGAATCTCCCCCTCGAACTGATCCCCTACCGGCCCGACTCACCGCCCCGGGTCCAGCGGGCAGGCAGCCTGGGCATCCTGCCGCTGCCCTTGGCCCGGCTCGAACCGCCGGGCCAGCTCGATCCCGCCAACGCCCCCTACGTCCTCGCCACCCTGGCTCGGGCCTGTGACGGCTGCCTGGCGGGGGAGTTCGACGCCCTGGTCACGGGTCCGGTCCACAAGGGCATCATCAATGACGCCGGCATCCCCTTCAGCGGCCACACGGAATTTCTCGCCGCCCGGTGCGGGGCCGAGCCGGTGATGCTGCTGGTCGCCCCGGGGCTGCGGGTGGCCCTCGCCACCACCCACCTCCCCTTGCGGGCGGTGGCGGACCGGATCACCCGCGCCAGCCTGGAGCGGGTCATCCGCATCCTGGACGCCGACCTGCGTCGGCGTTTCGCCCTCCCCCGGCCCAGGATCCTGGTCTGCGGACTCAATCCCCATGCCGGGGAGGGCGGTCACCTGGGGCGGGAGGAACGTGACATCATCGCCCCCCTGCTCGACGAACTGCGCGCGGCGGGCCTGGACCTGGTCGGTCCGGTACCGGCGGACAGCGCCTTCGTGCCGGACCAGTTGGCCCGGGTCGATGCCGTCCTGGCCATGTACCACGATCAGGGCCTGCCGGTCCTCAAACACCTGGGGTTCGGCCAGGCGGTGAACGTCACCCTGGGCCTGCCGATCATCCGGGTCTCCGTTGACCATGGCACGGCCCTGGACCTGGCCGGTACCGGTCGGGCCGATCCGGGTAGCCTTCAGGCCGCCCTAGCCCTGGCCTTAGAGATGACCGGGAGCACTACCCTGACCCGCGATGGCCCGGTCAAGCGGTAACTTGTTCCACTGAACCCCCCGCCACGGCAATATCCCTGCCGTTGTGCTGTAGCTCCTCCCAAGCGATAACCCCTCCCCAGCGACAACCCTTTCCCCGGATTACCCCCTTGGATTGACCGCCCCGAGGGCGCTAACGGGCCATGCAGTCCCGCACGCGCAGGGCCAGATCCAGGGCGTCGAGGCCGACGCGGCCATCGACCAGGGGGCGGCGCCCCTCGCGCACACAGGTGACGAAGGCCTCGATCTCCCGATCCAGGGGCTTGACCGGCTCGACCTGAATGCGCTCGCGCACGATCTCCGGCCGGGTCGCCCCGGGGACGAGCCGGGGATAGGCGATGTCGATGGTCTGGGCGATGAAATCCAGGGACAGGTATTTGTGCTCCTGAAAGACCCGGATGTGGCGGATGCGCCGATCCGAGACCCGACTCGCCACCGCGTTGGCGACGGCGCCGTTGGCGAACTCCAGGCGGGCATTGGCGATATCCACTTGATCCGTCAGGACGGCCGTGCCGACGGCGGACACCGACCGCAGCTCGGAGCCCATGAGGGAGAGGATGATGTCCAGGTCGTGGATCATGAGGTCCGAGACCACGTCCACGTCCGTCGCCCGTTCGACGAATTCCCCCAGACGCTGGGTCTCGACGAAGCGTGGCCGGTCGATGTGCTCCGCCAGGGCCATGACGCCGGCGTTGAAACGTTCAAGATGACCAATCTGGAGAATGGCCCCCGCCTGGTCGGCCAGGGCGACGATCCGCTCCCCCTCCCCGCGCGTCGCGGCGATGGGTTTTTCCAGCAACAGATGGATGCCCCGACTCAGCAGGGGCTCGGCCACGGCCAGGTGGGCCGTGGTGGGCACGACGACGGAGACGGCATCGACCTGATCGATGATGGCCGCCAGATCGGTATAAGCCGGGCAACCGGCCTCGCTAGCCACGGCGCTGGCCCGGGCGGGATCGGCATCGACCACGCCCACCAGCCGGACCTGCGGTAGGCGCGAATAGATCAGGGCGTGAAAACGGCCCAGATAACCGACACCGATAACGGCAACCCGGAGTCGCTCAACCATGACGGGGTCCTCGCATGCGATCGAAACTAGCCCTAACCACCGACGGACCGGTCATCCGGCCCTTGTCCGGCCAGCGGCGAGGCAGCGCCGCCATAATAGACCTGGACCTGATAAAACAGGGTGACAGCCATGCCCAGCGCCACGGCGATGATCAGCAGAAAGAAGGGGTCACGCCGGGGGCGATGGGGTTTATAACTCATGGGACCAGGAGACAGCCGGGTTGAAGGATGGGGGAGAAGGGCTTGCGCGGCGGTCATTATCCCCCATTTGCCCCTTAGGTGCCGGTCGGGCATGAGCGGACGCGAGGGCCTGAAAAGTCCCGCTCGGGTTGATCCCTGTTCCGCCAGTCATGTTCCGCCAGCCATTGTAATTCCCCGTCAGGCCTCTTATGCTGCGACCCCGATCGTCAGGTACCCGCCATGTCCCTCGCTGAAGATCCCCGCTACCGGATTCTGGTTCACGCCCAGAGCATCTACATCCCCCAGCAATCCCATCCCGAGGCGGAGCGTTACGCCTTCGCTTACACCATTACCATCCACAATACGGGCGATGCCGCGGCGCGTCTCCTCGACCGACACTGGATCATTACGGACGCCAATGGACAGGTCCAGGAGGTCCGGGGTGAGGGCGTGGTGGGCGAGCAGCCCCACCTGCTCCCCGGCGAGCGTTTCCGGTACACCAGCGGGACCATCATCGCGACACCAGTCGGCAGCATGCAGGGCAATTACGGTATGATCGCCGATGATGGCACCCGCTTCATCGCCCCCATCGCGCCTTTCACCCTTGCCGTGCCCATGCGCCTGCACTGAATCCTCGCCTTTTCCCTTGCCCCGCTCGATACCCTCCTGGACCCATGACCACTTACGCTATAGGTGATATTCAAGGTTGCTACGACCCCTTCCGCCGCCTGCTGGACAAACTGGAATTCGACCCGGCCCGGGACGAATTATGGTTGGTCGGCGACCTCGTCAATCGCGGCCCGGATTCCCTGGGCGTGCTGCGGTATGTCCGCGACCTGGGTGAGGCGGCGGTCGTCGTCCTGGGTAATCACGACCTTCACCTCCTGGCCTTGGGGGCGGGCAATGTCAAGACAGCCGCCATGAGCAGCCTGCACGACGTCCTCATGGCCCCCGATCGGGAGGAACTCCTGCACTGGCTGCGCCACCGTCCCCTCATGCACTATGACGCCAGCAAGGATTTCGCCATGGTCCACGCCGGCCTGGCCCCTCAGTGGGATCTGTTGCAGGCCCTATCCTGTGCCCGCGAGGTGGAGGCGGCCCTGCAGGGACCCGAATATCGGGGCTTCCTGCATGGCATGTACGGCAATCAGCCCGCCAAATGGTCTCCCACCCTCAAGGGCATGGACCGGCTGCGCTTCATCACCAATTGCATGACCCGCATGCGCTACTGTCTCCCCGACGGCACCCTGGGCCTCAAGGAAAAGGGTCCGGTGGGCACCCAATCCAAGCCCTACATCCCCTGGTTCGAGATCCCCTGGCGGGCCAGCAGTGATTTCCGGCTGGTCATCGGGCACTGGTCCACCCTGGGCTACATGGCCAAAGACAACGTCTGGGCGCTGGACACGGGTTGTCTCTGGGGTCGTTCGCTAACCGCCATCCCCATCCGCAAGAAAAAGGACATCGAGCCCATCAGCCTGGACTGCCCAACGGGCGCCCTCCGGGATTGACGGGACGATCCTGAAGGTTTGCCGCGACCCGATCCAGCCTAAGGAAGGTCAGGTCATGGGGATTGCCTTCGTCCCTGGCCCGCGTTTCCCGCCCGCTCTCTACCCACTCGTCCGGCGCCCATTCCGGAAAGAAGGCATCGCCGTCCTCGATCCGGGTGGCGACCAGGGTCAGGTAAAGCCGCCCCGCGGCCGGTAGGAGGGCGCGGTAGAGCATCTCGCCACCAATGACCAGGATCTCGGGTTCGTCTTGGACCAGGGCCAGCGCCGCGGCGGGGGAAGACGCCAGTTCACAGCCGGGAGCGCGATACATCGGATTGGCGGTGACGACGATATGCCGGCGCCGGGGCAGCAGACCCGGCAGGGACTCCCAGGTCCGGCGGCCCATCAGGATCGGCTTGTCGAGGGTCAGGCGCTTGAAGTGCGCCAGATCGGCGGGCAGGTGCCAGGGCAGCCGATTGGCGCGACCAATGACCCGATTCTCCGCCAGGGCGGCAATCAGCGCGATCAGCGGCACGGCTCGCTCATGCCACGCTGGCGATGGTCCTGGGCGAATCCTCCCCGGACGACGGCGACGCCAGGCCCGCGCCCACCGCCTTGCGATTGACCTCCGCGGCGGACCAGAGGCGCTCCAGGGCATAAAAGTCCCGCACCTTTGGCAGCATGACATGCACGACGATGATGTTGAGGTCGACCAGGGCCCACTCGCCCTCGGTTAGACCTTCGGACCCCAGGGGAGGCTCGCCCCCTTCCTTGGCCCGAAAGGCCACCGTTTCGGCAATGGCCTTGACATGACGCTCGGAGGTACCGGAGGCGATGATCATCAGATCGGTGATGGCGGTCTTGCCACGCACATCCAGGACCTGCACATCCTTGGCCTTCATATCGTCCAGGGCATCCAGCACCAGTTGCTTGAGTTGTTCTAGCTCCAACTGAAACTCCGTTAACTCTCTTCAGGTTGATTCGGTACCGTCCGCAGCCGGGACCACCGACGGTGTGAGCGGGCAAGGCGGCGCCGGAAACCAACCCGACACCGGATGGACCCATCCGGTAGTCGTTTTGGACCATGCGGCCAATCACCCCTGCCCCTGGTCAATCACCCTCACCACCCGGGGTATGAACATCATTACTGGCCGGACCGTCCGCAAGGCCGGCCATTGTAGCCTGATTATGTAAAGATTGAGGTTTGCCGCTCAGCCAAGAACGCATCCCACGTCGAGGCGGTCATAATGAAAACCGTCATGGTTGCTAGCTAACATGGGCAGGCAAATTCCCGGGAGAAGAACAGATGACCGACATCGATCTTGCTGACTTCGACATCCTTGAACTCAAGGAAATTTTTGACGACATCCTCTTCCTGCCCGATCTTCATCTCGACGAACTGGCCGACATGATGGAACTTGTCGACAACCTCATCCAGGTCTCGTCGTCCTGCCCCTGGTGCTAGCGATCCACCGGCTTGGTGAATATAGCGCCTCCCTACCCGGCACCCGCCAGGATCACAGCCCTGGCCCCGACATCAGCCGCCCTCAGGCGTGGGAAGTTCAGGGCGATATAGCCCCTCCACCCGGATGTAGTCCCACACCGGAGCGGGGAGCAGGTAGCGCGGACTGAGGCCCCGGGCCACCAGATCGCGGATGCGGGTCGCCGAGATGGCCAGTTGCGTCACCTCCTGAAACCAGACCCGACCCGCGGGGGAGGCGGTCAGGTCACTGAGCTGGCGACACCGGCGGGGTTCAATCCAGGCTCGCAATTCCGCGCCGGGGTCCCCGCCAGGCTCCGTCCCGAGTTCCTCCCACCGTTCCATCCCCAGCTCCGCCCCAGGATCCAGACCGCCTCCCCCTGGCACAGGCGGGCGTTGCATCACGATCAGGTGGGCCAGGGCCAGGATGTCGTCCGGGCGATGCCAGGAGAGAAACCCCCGGAAGGCATCGGCCCCCACCAGCAGGCACAGCGCCACCTCCCGGCCCAATTCGGCGCGCAAGTCCACCAGGGTATCGTAGGTGAAGGATTCACCGGCCCGCCGCAGTTCCCGGTCATCGATCAGGATCCCCTCCTCCCCCTGGACCGCCAGGCGCAGCATCGCCAGGCGCTGTTCAGGGCTAGCCCGCGGCTGGTCGCGATGCACGGCCCGGCGCAGGGGGATCAGCCGTAGTTCGCGCAACCCCAGCGCCTGGCGGACATCCAAGGCCGGGCGCAGGTGCCCAAAATGGACCGGGTCGAAGGTCCCGCCCAGGACTCCAATCATGTCGACTTGGCGGGGCCTGGTGGCGGAGGCCTCAGGCGCGCACCTCGCCGTTGCCGAGGACGATGAACTTGACCGAGGTCAGGCCCTCCAGGCCCACCGGGCCCCGAGCATGGAATTTGTCGGTGCTGATGCCGATCTCGGCACCCAGACCATACTCGAAGCCATCGGCGAAGCGGGTGGAGGCATTGACCATCACCGAACTGCTGTCCACCTCCCGCAGGAAACGGCGAGCGCGGCTATAATCCTCGGTGATGATGCTGTCGGTGTGCTGGGAGCCATGGCGCGCGATGTGCTCCATGGCCTCGTCCAGCCCGGCGACGACGCGGATGGACAAGATCGGGGCCAGGTATTCCGTATCCCAGTCCTCGGGGGTGGCGGGGATGGCCGCCGGGACCCGTTGGCAGGTCGCGGGGCAACCGCGCAATTCCACGCCCTTGTCCCGCAGAGGGGCGGCCAGCAGGGGCAGGGCCTCGGCGGCGATCCCCTCCGCCACCAGCAGGGTCTCCAGGGTATTGCAGGTGCCGTAGCGCTGGGTCTTGGCGTTCATGACGATGGGCAGGGCCTTGGCGAGGTCGGCCCGATCGTCGATGTAGACGTGGCAGATGCCATCCAGGTGCTTGATGACCGGCACCCGCGCCTCGCGGCTGATCCGTTCGATGAGGCCCTTGCCGCCCCGAGGGATAATGACGTCCACGTACTGGGGCAGGGTGATCAGGGCGCCGACGGCGGCCCGATCCCGGGTGGCGATGACCTGCACCCCGTCCGCCGGCAGGCCGGCGCTCTCCAGTCCGCGTTGCAGACAGGCGGCGATGGCCTGGTTGGAGTGGAAGGCCTCGGAACCGCCCCGCAGGATGGTGGCGTTACCGGACTTGAGGCACAGGGCCGCGGCGTCGGCAGTGACGTTGGGGCGGGACTCGTAGATGATGCCGACGACGCCCAGCGGCACCCGCATCCGCCCCACCTGGATGCCAGAGGGCCGGTAATTGAGGTCGAAGATGGCCCCCACCGGGTCCGCCAGGGCGGCGACCTCCCGCAGGCCAGCAATCATGGCGTCAATCCGTCCCGGGGTTAGCTCCAGGCGGTCAAGCAGGGCCACGTCCAGCCCCTGGGCGGCCCCCGCCTCCAGGTCCAGCCGGTTGGCGGCCAGCAGGTCGGCCCGGCGCCCATCCAGGTCGGCGGCGATGGCCAGCAAGGCCCGGTTCTTGGCCGCGGTCTCGGCCCGGGCCAGCAACCGCGAAGCAGCCCGCGCCCGCTCACCGACGGATTGCATATAGGCGGCGACATCGGTGATCGGGGTCTCGGTCATGGCAAAATTCCTGAGAGCTGGGGCATCCGCGGCACGAGGGCCGAGGCGGTGGAAAAGGGCAAGGGTTGCAGAGGGATTTTATACCAGACGCCCGTCAGGAAGACGGCGAAGGTGACGATGATGATGACTGCGGGGGCGGCCCCCCCGCCAAGGCATCGCCGATGGCGGTCAGGGTCAGCCAGGGATCGCCGGGTGCCAGCCCCTTGATCTGTCGATCGGCCAGGGCGCAATGCCCCAGCAGGAGCGGCGGGAAGGTAGCCGGGAGACGGCGCAGGAGGGCCCTCAGCGGTCCCTGGCGATTTTGCCAGATCCGCTCGGCGGTCAGAAAGGCGTCCAGGGCGCGGGTCCCTTCGCGGGCGGCGAAGGTAGCGCGGGCCAGGAGGCGCACCTCGCGAGCCAGAACCCACAGAACCAAGGGCTCGGCGGTCCCCTCGGCCGCCAGCCCCTGGATGATGCGGTACATGCGGGCGCGGTCTCCGGCCAGGGCGGCATCCGGGATCGCGAACAGGTCAAAGCGAGCGCTATCGGCGATGGCGCGGCCGAGCTGTTCGGCGGTTAGCGGACCCGGGCCCTGGAGGAGGGCCAACTTGTCCACCTCCTGGGCGGCGGCCAGCAGGTTGCCCTCCACCCGCTCCGCCAGCATGGCCGCCACCTCGGGGCCCGGGACCAGGCCCTGGGCGCGCAGGCGTTGAGCGATCCACTCCACCAGCCGCTGGCCGGTCAGGGCCTGGACCTGGAGCAGGATCCCGGTCTGTTCGACGGTCTGGACCCATTTGGCCTTGAGTTCCTGATAGTCCAGATTCGGGGCCAGGATCAGCAGGCGATGCTCCGGCCGGGGCCGGGCGCAATAGGCCCGCACCGCCTCCCCGCCGTCGCGGCCGATCTTGCCGGAGGCCAGGCGCAGTTCGATGAGCTTCTGGCCGGCGAAGAGGGACCGGGACAGGGCGGCGGCCGCCAGTCGATCCCAGTCGAACTGGCCCTCCACCTCCAGGACTTCACGCTCAGTATAACCCCGCTCGCGGGCCACCTGGCGCACCAGGGTCGCCGCCTCGCCCATCTGAAAGGGCTCGTCGCCACAAATCATGACGACCGGCGCCACCCCCGATGAGGCGAGGTTGGCGGCCAACTGGGCGAACGGGATGCGCACGGACTAGGGGCGTGCTGTCTGGTCGCCGACCACGTCACCCGGTTGCGTGGGCTGCGGCTGACTGAGCTGGGGCTGGGTGGACTGAGCGGGTTTCGCGGGTGGTGCAGGTTGGACGGGTTGAGTGGATTGGATAGGTTGGCCAGGTTTCACGGGTTGGGCGGGCTGTTTACCCCGAAGCAAGGCGGCGCGCAACATGGCCAGGATCTGATGTGAGGCGTCCTGGGCCATGTCGGCGTATATGATCTCCGCCTCCAGTTGCTTGCCCAGGACCTCCACGTCCGCGTCCTCGAAGGAGCGTGACAACTCCAGCGTCCGCGGCGCGACCAGTTCCTTCCCGCCGGCCTCGCGGGCGTCGAAGCGGACATCGAGGAAGATCTCCGTGGCGATGATCTTGCCATTGCGGTCCAGGGCCCCGACCCGGGAGCGGCGGGACTCGCTCAGGATACGCACGATGGCCCGGGCCTCCCGGGCGGAGGGGGCCTCGGGGATGGCGGAAAGCTGGAACTGGTCCCGGAGCTGGTTGCCCACCAGCGAGCCACCGCTGGCCTCGACGAAGACCGGGAGCAGGGTGGGGGGAATATCCACGGCTCCACGCAGACGGAAACCGCAGCCGCTGAGGAGGGCCAGGCTCAAGGGCAAAAGTATCAGTAACAGCAAAGGTAATGGCAACGGCACCAGTACCGGTGGCAAAAGACCTGGGCGCCGATCCGTGCCCTGGCCCCAGCTTCGGCTCCACTTCCAGCCCTGGTCCAGACTCAAGCCCCCACCAAATACCCGGCTCAAGCTCAGGCCCAGGCCATGGCCCGAGGAGGCAATCAGAGGCAGCGCGCTCATTGCACCACCAGATTCACCAGCTTGCCGGGCACCAGGATCACCTTGCGCACCTGGCCGTCCCCAAGGAAACGCCGGACATTCTCGTTGCCGATCGCCGCCTGCTCGATGACGGACCTTTCGGCGTCCACCGGCACCCGGATCTGACCGCGGACCTTGCCGTTCACCTGGACCACGTATTCGACGCTGTCCCGTTGCAGGGCCGCCTCGTCCACCTGGGGCCAGGTGGCGCCGAGGATATCCTCCCCATAGCCCAGCTCCCGCCAGAGGTGATGGGTGAGATGGGGGGCGATGGGGGCCAGCAGACGCAGAACGATCGCCAGGCCCTCCCGCCGGACCGCGGCGCCCTCCCCTTCACCATCCAGTTTATGCAGGACATTGACCATGCTCATGCAGGCCGAGACCACGGTGTTGAACTGGTGGCGCTCGTAGTCGTAAAGGGCCTTGCGCAGGGCGGCATGGATCTCGTAGCGCGCCGCGCCCGGCTCCAGGCGGTTGCTGGCGTCCCGGCCCTCCCGTTGCTCGTCCTGGGCCAGGGCCCAAAGGCGCTTGAGGAAGCGGGAGGCCCCCTCGACCCCCTCGTCGTTCCACTCCAGGGACTGGTCCGGCGGCGAGGTGAACATGGTGTAGAGGCGCACCGTGTCGGCGCCATAGCGATCAGTCAGGGTCTGGGGATCGACGCCGTTGTTCTTCGACTTGGACATCTTCTCGATGCCGCCGAAGGTCACCGGCTGGCCGTCGGCCCTGAGGCGGCCACGCAACAGCCGGCCACGCTCGTCCCGTTCCACCTCCACGTCCGCGGGGTTGAACCACTGCTTGCGACCCTGCGCGTCCTCACGGTACCAGGTCTCGGCCACCACCATGCCCTGAGTGAGGAGATTGGTGAAGGGCTCGTCGCAGGCCACCAGGTCCTCGTCGCGCATCAGCTTGTGGAAGAAGCGGGCGTAGAGCAGGTGGAGGACGGCATGCTCGATGCCGCCGACGTACTGGTCCACCGGCAGCCAGTAGCGGGCGCGCTCGTCGAGCATGGCGGTGGCGCAGTCGGGGGAACAGTAGCGGGCGAAGTACCAGGAGGACTCGAAGAAGGTATCGAAGGTGTCCGTCTCCCGGGTCTCACCATTCGGCAACGCGGAAAAGGCCGTCATCTTCTTCAGGGGCGAGCCGGAACCGTCGACGATCACATCCTCCGGCAGGCGCACCGGCAGCTCAGTCGGGGACGCGGCGCGGACCTGGCCATCGGCGCCATGGATCACCGGCAGGGGACAGCCCCAGTAACGCTGACGGGAGACGCCCCAGTCGCGCAGGCGGAAATTGACCTGGCGCCCGCCCTTGCCCTGGGCCTCCAGCCAGTCGGCGATGGCGGTGAAGGCCTGGGCGAAGTCGAGCCCATCGAAGGGGCCGGAGTCGGCGAGGATACCCTTCTCGACGTAGGCGCCGCGCTCGATGCCGCAGGGGGAGCCGTCGGCGCTGACGACGACCTGTTTTTTGGGGATGCCATACTTCTCGGCGAACTCCCAGTCGCGCTGATCGTGGGCCGGGACGGCCATGACGGCGCCGGTGCCATAGCCCATGAGGACGAAGTTGGCGGCGAAGATGGGCACTGGCGCGCCGGTGATGGGGTGCAGGGCGTTGAGGCCGAGGGGGTGGCCCTTCTTCTCCATGGTCTCGATCTCGGCCTCCGAGACCCCGCCATGCCGGCACTCCTCGATGAAGGCCGCCAGGGCGGGATCGGTCGCGGCGGCGCGGTGCGCCAGGGGATGCTCGGCGGCGACGGCCACGTAGGTCACGCCCATGACCGTGTCCGGGCGGGTGGTGTAGATGCCCAGCTTCTCGTCCGTGCCCTGGATGCCGAAGTCCATATGCACGCCCTCGGAACGGCCGATCCAGTTGCGCTGCATGGCTCGCACCTGCTCCGGCCAACCCTCCAGGTCGTCGAGGGCGTCCAGCAGTTCCTGGGCATAGGCGGTGATGCGCACGAACCATTGCTCGATCTCGCGCTTTTCCACCGGGGCCCCGGAGCGCCAGCCCTTGCCGTCGATGACTTGCTCGTTGGCCAGCACGGTCTGATCCACTGGGTCCCAGTTGACCATGGACCGGGCCCGATAGGCCAGGCCCTTGTCCATGAGGCGGCTGAAGAGCCACTGCTCCCAGCGATAGTAGTCCGGATCGCAGGTAGCCAGTTCCCGGTCCCAGTCGTAGCCGAAGCCCAGGCGCTTGAGCTGATCCTTCATATACGCGATGTTCGCGCGGGTCCACTGGGAGGGGGGGATGCCGTGCTGGATGGCGGCGTTCTCCGCTGGCAGGCCGAAGGCATCCCAGCCCATGGGCTGGAGGACGTTCTTGCCGCGCATGCGCTGATAGCGGGCGATGACGTCGCCGATGGTGTAGTTGCGCACATGGCCCATGTGCAGCTTCCCCGAGGGATAGGGGAACATGGACAGGCAATAGAACTTCTCGCGGCTGGGGTCTTCCACCGCCTTGAAGGATTGGGCCGCTTCCCAGTAAGCCTGGGCCGCCGCCTCGATGGCGCGCGGATCGTAATCGTGTGGCATGAAGGGACTGCTGTGGCTGGAGGATGCTGGAATGATTGCCCTGGGCCGGGCAGGCACCTGGTAAAGGTGATGAGCACCGGCGGATGGATAAGCTGGACTGTTGAGAGGATTCTCGCCGTAACCCCTGATGATGAATAACTCCGTTGGGGTCTTCAACGCTAACTGTCATGAGAGTGCGAGCCACATCCCGGAAAATGAGAGGTATGCCGTGACATTTACGCAAATTTTCATGGGGATCTCGACGCCCTCATGAAGAAGGCCGGACGCTGGTTCTGCACGCTATGGCATAAAGGCGGGACTGCGGCGAAGGCAAAGTATAGCGGTGGGAGGTGGGGCTAAGCGAATCGGGCGCCGTCCACCGGACCTTCGCATGCGACCCTGACGATCAGGGTGGGCCTTCAATTGCCCCAACCGCTATCATGGGTGAGTACTTTTGCCCCAACCTGTGAGTGAGGTAACCATGAAGCTCAAGAAAATCGCCCCGGCGCTGACCTTGTTGTTGGCCATCATACCGGTCATCGGCTCCGCCCAACTCCTCCAGGACATCAGGGAAGGCGCGGGTAAGGCCGTGCAGGCCGTGGGTACGGCCACGGGCAACGCCGTCGAGGCCGCCGGGACGGTGGCCGGCAAGGCCACGGACGCCGTCAAGGACACCGTCGACTCCTCCCGGCAAAGCCTGGGAGACGAGGCCACTCCCGAGGCAACCCGTGCCAAGCTGGATGCCATGGCCAAAGAGACGCTGATGCACCTGTTCGCGGAGAAGCCGGAGAGTCGCGCCCTCTTCGATCGCAGCGCCGGATACGCCGTCTTCGACAAGCGGGAAGCGAGCTTCTACGTCGTTGCCGGCTATGGTCGGGGGGTCGCGGTCGACTCCCGCACGGGCACCCGCACTTACATGAAGATGGCAACCACGGGTGCCGGCCTCAGCTTCGGCCTCGGTGGCTTTGCCTCCCAGATGGTGATGCTGTTCGAGAACGCCGCCAGCTTCCATGAATTCGTCACCCAAGGCCTGGATGCGGCCGCCCAGGTTGGAACCATGCTAGGCGAGGAACGAGAAGAACTCGCCCTGCGTTTCACGGACGGCAAGGCCGTCTTCGTCCTGACCGGCAAGGGCTGGAAGGTCTCCGCCAAGCTCACGGGATCGCGCTACTGGCCTGACGAGGCGCTCAACAAGCATTGAGAGGCGCTCAGCAAGCATTGAACGGATACCTCGGACCCTCTTCATGACGGCTATTGGCTTGGGGGCTGTCATTAACCGCTACCAGGAAACACCTGCCTCCTCCCGACGTTCCCGGATCTTCCTCCTCAGCCACATGCGGGCCTACACCAGCCTGCTTGGCCATATTCTCGGGTCACATCCGGAAATCGATGGCTACTACGAGATGCACCGGTGTTACCGCAGCCCTGATGACCTGACCTTGCAGGAGGCAGCCTATCAGCGGGAAGAGGGCCTGAAACCCGGTGGTCGCTATCTCTTCGACAAGCTGCTGCACAACGACTACCCCCTGCTTCTGGACCGGTTGGGCCAGGAGGAGGGGGTCATTGTCCTCATCGCCCTGCGGGACCCGGACCAGGCCATCCCCAGCATCCTCCACCTCTTTCGCGGACGATCACCCGCTGACGCCTACGGCGAGCCGGAAGGGGCCTGCCAGTACTACGTGGAACGGCTGGCCTGGCTGTCAGCCTTCGCCACCGCCTGGCCGGGGCGCTATGACTACTTCGACGCCGAATGCCTGGTGGAATGCCCCGAGCCCCTGCTGGCCAGCCTCACCCGCTGGCTGGCCCTGAGCGCGCCGCTGCGCCCGGAATATCGGCGCTTTTCCCGCACCGGCCTGGCCCGGGCGGGAGACACCTCCGCCGCCATCGCCAGCGGCAACATCCTCCCACGGGAACGGCGGTACGGAGATATCACCCTGGCCCCGGCACTCCAGAGCCAGGCCCGAGAGGCCTATCGGGCTTGCCGCCAGGCACTGATGGCTCAGGCCCGAGCGGTGGAACTTCGGAGAGCGACTCGCTAAGGACAGGCACCCCGTCGAATCGATAGACGGTGCCTCTTGGATTTCAGCATCAACGAGGAGAATCGGGGCGTATGGCGAAGTGTCGACCAGAGGGTGGCGGTCGCCAAGCCTACAGGGTCGAATTTATAGCGTCCTCCAGCTTGTTTGCATGGTAGCGGGCCTTCTTGCAGAGTCGTCAAGCCTACGGGGACGAAATTACGCCGTCCTACGCCAGAAGCCTCCCGAGCCTGGGAAACCGAAAACGGATGGGCGATGGCTGCGTAGTCTTGGCGCAGTAAATCTCGCCGCCAATTGGAGTCATGTCGCCTCCCCCACCTCGGTCAGCCTGCCGGCCGTCGCGGTGTCACCTGCCCATAACCGGTCCCAGGCGGCCCGTTCCCGACGATAATTACCCAGGGCGGCGATGATCTGGCCCCGGCGCCAGGCACGATGGGCGGGATCGCGGATCCGTTGCCAGGCGTAGGATTCCTCACCGAAATTGCGTGCGACATTGCCGAGGAAGGCCCTCAGCTCCGCCATGGCCGGGCTTGCCGCCCACCAAGGCGAGGCTTGGGCAAGCCAGTGCTCCAACTCCCGGCGGTGGGCGTCGATGGCCGCCTGATTGTCCCCATAGAGGGCGAGCAGCCGCGACTCGGTCCCCTCCACCACCTCGCCGAGGGCCGCTTCATTAGTCAGCTCCTCCAGGGTGCGCGCCTTGAGCCACTCGACGACGCTGAAGAGCATGAGGTCGCCGAAGAACTGCCGCTCGAACTCGTCACTGATATCCAGGACCGCCTGGCCCATCAGCTCCACGCCGGGCCGAAAGTCGAGCGCGGCGTCCCGCGGGGTTGCGCGCTGGTGGAGCATGGGCAGGTTGACGGACGCGAATCGTGGGCCGATCTCCGCCTGGATGAGGCGTCCCGCCGTCGGTCCCGACATGCGCAGCCGGAGCTGGCCGAAGGGAATGATGTACCTCAGGCCGGCGCGGTTGACGATGTAGTTGCCTGGATAGAGGGTCCGGGCAGGTTCCAGGGCCGTGAAGGACCCGTTGTAACGGAAAAGGCTCCGGCGCGTCAGGTGCTCCCCGCGGAAGAAACCCGGGAGTCGGGCGGTCAGGGCGGCGAGAGCCTCCCCGTTGGTATGCTCCCCGGGCAGGGGGCAGGAATAGGCGCACGGGCCACCCCGGGCCTCATAACCGAAGAGGGCCGCCAGGTCATGATAGGCCGCTTCCCCCGCCAGGACGCCCCCGGCCCCATGAAATCCGCAGGCGGCGTCGGGATCGCTGGCCGCCATCTCCCGCAGGAAGGCCGCGAGGTCACCCATCAGATTGGCGCCCATGACCGCCGGCGAGACCGGCGGATCGCCCACCAGCTTCCCTGTCAGCACGTCCACCCGGCCGCTCTGGAAGATCCGGTTGATGTAATAAAAGTAATTAAGCGCTGGAACCGCTTCTTCACCTCTGGCGGCGGCGCGGTTGACCAGGAAACGCTGATCGCTGTCCATCGGGTAGAAGAGGGTCTCCTCCCCGGGCCGGGCCAACTCGGCCATCTTCAGATAACTGAGATTCCGCGTGGCGGCCTGCCCCTTGTGATGAAAGGCCTCCTCCGGCTGATGGGTCAGCAGACCAGTCAGCTCCCGGCGCTGGTCCGCCGGGATCGCCATCAGGCGCTCATACTGGACCTCGAGCCCGAAATAATGGGCATCGAGGCCCCGACGGCGGAACGCCGTCACCAGCGCCCGATGCCGTTCGCGATGGGCCAGGTCCCGGCTGTCCTCCGCCACGACAACGCTGACCCGCTTGAAAAACCCGTCCATCCCCCTGCCGCCATACTCGTAGCACAGGCACTGCTGGAGGATGCTCTCCAGACAGGCATGCAAGTGATCGGGACGATCCGCAATGGGGATGGCGATGATGAACCGGGCCTGGACCACCCCGCCATGGATGTCGATCAGGGCCTGCTGCTCGCGGAACAGGGCCTGGTAGGTCTCCAGCCAGCGGGTAAAGTCCGCGTCACCGGCTGCCCACATCAGGGGTTCGATGCGGGGGAAGAGGTCATCGTAACAGCGGATCAGCGCCCCGGCGTCGAGGTGACCCAGATCGGCGGCAGCCCTTTCCAGGAGCTCGGGGTACTCCGCGACCAGCCGGAGCAGACGGGGAATGGGATGGGATGCCATGGCAACCGCCTGTCTTTCCGGGATGTTCTCGCCACCCCCTGATGTTGGAAGGTATCGGTGGTGTCTCTGACGCTACCGATGGGTGACGTAATTGGGATAGGCATCCCGGTCGAGGATAAACTCGATGAGATTGATCCCCGACCGCAAATCGAGGCGCTGGAACAGGGCCTCGCCATCCGCCTCGTCCGCGATCCGGAAATGACGGATCCCGAAGGCGGCGGCCAGGAGGGCAAAGTCGGGGTTGACGAAGTCGCAATCGAGAAACCGGCCCGCGAACTGTTGATACTGGTTCTTGCGGATCAGGCCCAGGGTCTGGTTGTTGAACAGCAGAATATTGAGCGGAATCTTATAGTTGACCGCCGTCATGATCTCCATGCAGCACATCTGGAAACCGCCGTCCCCGAGGATGGCGAAGACCGGCTTGCCGGTCTTGAGCCGAGCGCCGATGGCCGCCGGGATGGCATGGCCGAGGGAGGAGGCCCCCGTATTGGGGATATACAGGTCCTGGGGCCGGGTCCGGAACCAGTTCTGGGCGAACAGGATGTTGTCGTCGATCAGGACCAGACCCTCGTCGAAGTGCGCCTCCAGGAGCCCGAAGAAGGCCTTGACCCGATCAAAACGCTCATCGAAGACGCGCTCGCCCCGCGCCGCCGCCTCCCCATCGCAGGTCGCCTTGAAGGCGGCCAGGTCCGGCGCCTGCTTGGGCGGCAGTGACCGGCAGGCGGCATCCAGAGCGGGCAGGAACCGCCCCAGATCGGCCTGGATGGCCAGGTCCGCCCGATAAACCTTTTCCAGTTGGGAGGAGTTGCGGTCCACCTGGATGAGGGTCTTGCCCTCCAGCAGGCCCCGTTGCCACAAATAGCTGGTGCGCTCGTTGTAGCCTGCCCCCAGCATCAGGAGCAGATCCGCCTCCCGCTCCAGGTACTGCCGAGCATGGCCGAGGGAAGTGACCCCGGTCGACCCCAGGGCGAGGGGCAAACGTTCGTCGATGGCCCCCTTGCCCTTCAGGCTGGTGGCCACCGGGATCTTCAGCCGGTCGCTCAGGGATTGCAGCGCCTCCCGCGCCGCCCGGGACTGGGTACAGCCATATCCCGCCAGTACCAGGGGCCGCCGGGCTTGCGCGAGCAGGTCGGCGCAGGCCGCCACCGTCGCAGGCGCCGGCTCGGGCCGATGCACCAGTCCCAGCGCCGGCAATGCCTCCAGGATCTCGGTGCTGACCTCTTCCCGCTGGACGTTGACGGGGATGCTGAGTACCACGGGGCCCACCTCGTCCAGCAGCAGATGCCGCACCGCCTGGTTGAGCACGGTCGCCAGGTAATCGGTCCGTTCGATCAGCTTGTGATAGCGGGTGATACCGGAAAAGAGCGCCGTCTGATTGATGCTGCCCCCCTCCCCCGAACTCTCCTGGAGTCCGCCCCGCCCGAAGACCCGGGTGGGCGCCTCGGCGGTGATAGCGATGACCGGCAGACGGTCCGCGTAGGCGTGGGCGATGCCGGTGGCCAGATTGCTGGCCCCGGGTCCCGCCGTGGTGATGCAGGCCCCCACCCCACCACTGACCCGCGCCAGACCGGCCGCCATGAAGGCGGCCCCCTGTTCATGCTTGACCAGGATGCTCCGCACCCCGGAACCGTGGAGGGCATCGTAGACCGGAAGGATATGGGCCCCCGGCATGCCAAAGAGGGTATCCACCCCCAGGTGCTCCAGGAAGCGCACCACGAGCTGACTGACGGTAATACGCGTCGTCTCCTTTGGGCGAGGACCCCTGCTATCCGTGACACTCATTTACTCGATGGGTCCCTTCACCTTCAACCCAAGAAATTCAGCAGACGCGATTCGGTCTTCGGCTGCGCCGAGGAGGGTCGGGGGGCGTCTGGCGGGGGTGTCAACCGCAGGGATGCGGTTGTCAAGCCTACAGGGGCGTATTCACGGCGTCCCCCGCCAGACGCCACCCGCCCCGGGGTAAACCGTAACCTTATTTCTGCTGGGTATAACATCCGGGCCGCAGCCAGGTGATGAAGTTGCGGCACCTAAGCCACAGCCCGCCGCCGGCGAACGGCTTTGGCCAGTTCCTCGAGCAGGGGCTCGGTATCGTCCCAGCCGATGCAGGCATCGGTGATGCTCTGGCCGTAGGTCAGTTCCGTGTCCGGGCGCCAGTCCTGGCGACCGGCGACCAGGTGGCTCTCGATCATGACGCCGACGATACGCCGGTCGCCGCGGGCCACCTGGCCGGCGACGTCGCGCCCCACGTCGACCTGCTTCTGGGGCTTCTTGCGGCTGTTGGCGTGGCTGAAGTCGATCATCATGCGCGGGCGCAGGCCGGCGTCCTCCATCTCCTCTGCCGCCATGTTGACGCTCTCGGTGTCATAGTTGGGCCGGTTTCCGCCACGCAGGATGACATGGGTGTCCGGGTTGCCGGCGGTGGCGAAGATGGCCGAGCGGCCCTCCTTGGTCACGGACAGGAAGTGGTGGGGATGGGCGGCGGCGTGCATGGCGTCCAGGGCGATGCGCAGGCTGCCGCTGGTGGCGTTCTTGAAGCCCACCGGGCAGGACAGGCCGGAGGACAGCTCCCGGTGGCCTTGACTCTCGGTGGTGCGGGCGCCGATCGCCCCCCAACTGATGAGATCGGCGATGTACTGGGGGCTGATGAGGTCGAGGAACTCGGTGCCCGCCGGCACCCCCAGGCCGTTTATGTCCACGAGCAGGGAGCGGGCCAGCTTGAGGCCTTCGTTGATCTCGAAGCTGCCGTCCAGGTAGGGGTCGTTGATCAGGCCCTTCCAGCCCACGGTGGTGCGGGGCTTCTCGAAGTAGACGCGCATGACGACCAGCAGGTCTTTATCCAGGCGGTCGCGCACCGGGCGCAGGCGCTCGGCATAGTCCCGGGCGGCGGCGACGTCATGGACCGAGCAGGGGCCGACGACCACGAGCAGGCGGTCATCCTCGTCGTGGAGGATGTCGCGGATCGACCGCCGGGTATGATGGACGGTGGCGGAGATGGCATCCGTCAGGGGATAGAGGCGAATCAGGTCCTCCGGCGCGATCAACTGCTTCATGGCGCGGATGCGCAGGTCGTCGGTCTCGTAACGCATGGGTCTTCTCAAGGGCTGGATCGGGTCCCGCGGGGATTCGATCCCCAGGTGCGGGCATGGGCACGCATGGCCCCGCTGGTAAAGGGCTTATCTTAACCTTTTCCGCCGGCGTGAAACCCGCCGGCGGCAGGATCGCCGGGCCACCTGACAGGACACTACACCAGGCAAAACAGAAATTGGATTGGTAATGCGTATAAAATGCCTTCCAGAACTCCCGGGCTGGACCGCCGCGTTAGGATAGGTTGTGCGACCGATGGTTTAAGGGATGGCCTTGTCCCCACGATCCCCCACTGCCCACAGACTGGTATCTGCCTGAGGGATGACAGAACTGTGACGCCCCGACAAATTGCCCCGATTAGCGTGAAAGTTTCGGCAAAGTCTTTCATTTTCAATGGGGTGGAACGTCCCCTCATGACAGTTAGCCTTGTGTTTTCGGGTTTCTGGCTGCCGGTCCTGTCCGTCCCGGCGGATGCCATCCGCCCGGACGCCTGCCTTGAGATCCTGACGACGGCAGGGGTCCCGATCGCCCGCCTCCAGGCCGAGGTAGCCACCACCACCGAGACATGGCAGCAGGGGCTGATGGGCCGCCTGCTGCCAGATGACGCGAGCGGCATGTTGTTCGTTTTTACCGAGGCGGCACCCCGCGCCTTCTGGATGCGCGACACCCCCGGATCCCTGGACATGCTATTCGCCGACGACGCGCGGCGCATCCGCCATATTGCCCGTGAGACCCAGCCCTTTTCCGACCAGCGCTACCCTTCCCAGGGCCCCGCCCAGTACGTGCTCGAAACCCGCGGCGGCTTCGCCGAGCGGCGCGGCATCGTACCCGGCATGAGCCTGGAATGGCGCGAAGGTCCCTGCGGGGCCCACTGACCGTCGGGTGCCCACCGCCATGATCGCCGTCATCGACCGCTATCTGCTCAGGGAGGTGAGCAAAATCTTCCTGGCCGTGCTGGGTACCGTCCTGCTGATCGTGGTCAGTCTGCTCATGCTCCGCGCCCTGGAGGACATCAATGCCGGCGCCCTGGCCTCGGACATCGTCCTGCGCTTCATGGGATTGCGCATCCTCAGTGACCTACCGAGCCTGCTACCACCCGTCTTTTTCATCGCCGTGCTCTTGGCCCTGGGACGCATGGCCCAACACAGCGAGCTGATCGCCTTCTCCGCCTGTGGCATCGGGCCGATCCGCACCTACCGAGCCCTGTTTTTCGCCGCCGTCCCCGTCGCCCTCCTCGCCGGCTGGCTTACCCTGCACCTGCGGCCCCTGGTCGTCAGTGAGCTGATGCAGATCCGGACCCTGCAACAGGACGAGGCCCAGCAATTGTTTGGAATCAAGGCCGGGCGCTTTTATCAACACGACCAGGGCCGGATCACCCTTTATGTCGACGAGATCCAGGATGGCAGCCGGCTCCGCAACATCTTCATCCACGACCAGCGCGAGGACGTCATCAAGGTCATCCTCAGCCGTGAAGGCCTGCTGCGTGAGGAGGAAGGTACTGGACAGCAATTCGTCACCCTGCTCGCCGGCCAGCGCTATGACGGCAAGCCCGGGACCGCCAACTATGCCATCGGAGAGTTCGACCGCTACAGCCTCCGCTTGCAGCCCCGGCACCACGACGAGTTCCAGAGTGAGAAGCGCGCCACCTATCCCACCCAGGCCCTGCTCGTCTCCGGCGATCTCAAGGATCTGGCGGAATTTCAGTTCCGGCTCTCTAGTCCCCTCGCTGTCATCACCCTCACCCTGCTCGCCGTCCCCCTCACCGCCCGCTCGCCCCGGCAGCGCAATACCTGGCGGCTGTTCATCGCCTTCCTGACCTACATCAGCTTCTTCAACCTCCAGCGGGTGGCGACCAACTGGTACGAATCCGGGGCCACCCCCCCCTGGCTGGGCAGCCTCTGGTATCAGTTAGCGGTGCTGGGACTGGTCCTGGCCGTGGTCCTGCCCACGGGCCACTGGTGGCGACGACTCCGGCCGGCATCCGCCCCATCCGCTTCATCCGCTTCATCCGCTTCATCCGCTTCATCCGCTTCATCCGCTTCATCCGCTTCATTATCATGAACCCATTCAGCAACCTGATCGCCGCCCTCCTTCTCGCCACCGGCTCCACCTGCGCCCTAGCTGCGCCAGCGACCTACCAGGTGGATAGCTCCCACACCTTTCCGCGATTTTCATACAGTCACTTAGGGCTATCGATCCAGACCAGCCAGTTCAACATCACCACCGGGACCGTGACCCTGGACCAGGCGGCCAGGTCCGCCGCCGTGGACATCACCATCGACACCCGCGCGGTCGATACCGGCTCCGCCGCCTTCAACGAGCACATCCAGGCCGATGATTTCCTGGACACCGCCCGGTACCCCACCGCCACCTTCAAGTCGACCCAGGTGATTTTCACGGGTGATCAGCCAACGTCTATCGAGGGCGACCTGACCATCAAGGGCATCACCAAGCCCATCACCCTCAAGGTGAACCACTTCGCCACCATGACCCACCCCATGCTGCAAAAAGACGCCATTGGCGCCAACGCCAGCACGGTCATCAAACGCAGCGAATTCAATGGCGGCAAGCACGTCCCCCTTGTCGGCGATGAGGTGACCATCACGATCGCCATCGAGGCGATCAAGGAGTAACCATAGGGGTAAGGAAGGCTTGCGCCTCCCCTCCCTCCAAAACCGTGCAACCTGGATAAAACCCGCCTCGCGCAACAGGCGCTGCGACAGGCGCTCAAACCCGGCGGGCGGAAGTTTCAGCAGCAAGGCCAGCAGTTGCTCACGATACTTGGCACGCCGGAGGGCGTCACCTCATTCTGCACCTCATCCGGGAGCGCCAGGTCGTTGGCAATTTGCGCGACGACCTCACCCGGCGACGCGGAACCACCCAAGGCTCGGAGGGCATCCAACAAGGGTCCGAAATACTGGACGAACTGGGGTCCATCTGCTTGTGGGGTTCTCTTTGCCATGTGCCCTCCTGATAGCCTCCCTTGTTCTTCGAGTGATTGGGGCTCAGGGCGGAGTGTAGCGGATTCCGACCAGCGGGGGGATTGGCCAGACCTATGCCCTACCCTGTCCCCCGGTCAACATCCGCCCTGATTCCCCTCACCCCGCTTGCCCCAGCTACTCCTACCCATTTCCCCAGCGACCGGGGTGGTTCGGATGTCCCCCTGACCCTTCAAGGAGGTAGGAGTCCCAAGGCTAGGGGAACACAGAAGGTTTGCCCTTGCCCCCCCCGCTAACATGGTCGACGACCCCGGCACCATCATCACCTGGCTCAGCACCCTCCCCCTCGACTTCCTCGCCGACTGCCACAGGTCCGCCCTGCCAACCCCAGCACCCCGATAGCCAAGTCGCCCATAACTGGGGCCGCCCAGGTCAGACTAGGGAACCAGCGTCTCCACCGGGTACGCCTGGATCTGGGAGTCGACCGTCACCAGGGTCAGGTCATGGCGAAGCGCCTGACAGATCAGCAGGCGATCGAAGGGATCGCGATGCAGGTCCGGCAGCCGCGGCAGATACAGAATGCTCGCCTCATCCAGGGGCAGTGACACCAGGCCATGCCGTGCCCGTTGCCGGGACAGATACGCTCCCGGCTCGTCGGGCAGGGACAGCTTGCCCAGGTGGTGCTTCACCAAGGCTTCCCAGAGGGAGACCGGGCTGACGTAGACCTGATGGAGCGGATCGCGCAACCGATCCCGCGTCCGTGGCTTCAGGGCCTTGGCACCCGACAGGTACCACAGAAAGACATGGGTATCGAGCAGAAACCTCATGACTCGAACAACCGCAGGATCGCCTCCGGCAGGGGAGCGTCGAAATCGTCCGGCACCTCAAAGTCGCCGGCACAGAGACCGAAGGCCCGTAATGCCGCTGTCGCCGGTTGCCGCTGTGCCAGAAATTCGACGAAGTCCAACACCTCCGCCTGACGCTCCGGGGGGAACTGGCGCAGCCGCGCCAGGATGCTGTCTTCCAGCGGTAACGATTCAGCATTAGGCATGCCCATGGCGACCAGTTCCTCCGAGGGTGATTAGCCTCAAGAAAACCATGGTGCCACGGCAAACGCAAGTCCATCGCGCCTAACCGAATCGCCACCCTCCCCGCCCCCTACGTCACCCGGTCGCATGCCCAGGCCGCACGCCACCGGGCTCGGCCCGCCAACGTCAACCGCAAGCCCAGGAAGACCGGCCCCGCTGCGCGGCGCCGGGAGCGTCCCCCCTACGCCACCCCCTGGTAATACAAATTCTGCGGATGCCGCGCCTCGGCAAAGAACGCCCAGCGTTCCGCCAGCAGCCCCAGGTACTGCACGCCAAAGGCCAGCAGCGGCGCCAGGGGCGACTCCAGCCCATGGCCCAGGGCGATCAGCGCCACCGGCAGGGGGAACACCAGCAGCAGAAACAGCCCCTGCACCCGGCGCAGGGTCCGCGGTGAGTGGCCATGGAAGAACTCCCGGGTATTGAAGCTCCCCGCCGTCGCCCCCTGGGCGAGCTGCACCAGGGCCTGATGGCGCACGCCGATGGCGGTGCGCAGGCTGCTCTTGGGGGTGATGCGCCCCCGGCGCCACAGGCTCAGCCCGCGGCTCACCAGCCCCAGCAGGGTGAAGATCACCGCCCACAGGCCGTAGAAGCTCACTAGCGGCGCCCCGCGCTCGGCGGCATAGGCGGCGGCGAGCATGAAGCCCGAGGCCATGCCCAGGAGGATGAAGTTGGCTACCGTCAGCGGGCTATGCCACTCGGGCAGGAAGCGCACGCTGGCGTAGATCATCGCCGTGCACACATAAAGGGCATAGACCGCCAGGCTCGCGAGCAGCCCCAGCACCAGGGTGGCGTCCACCGGCAGGAGGCCGGCGAGGGTGAACCAGGGCCGGGCGGTCAGCCCCAGGCCATGGGCCAGGCCATAGAGCGCCACCAGCCCCATCACCAGCGGCAGCACGATCACCTCCCGCGACAGCCAGGAGGTGCGCCACATGGTCGCCGTGCGCCAGGCGCGCTCCGGCCGCCCGAGGTGGAAGAACGAGGCCACCAGCCCCAGGACCAGCAGGACCAGGGCCAGGACGCTGCCACCGACATAGAAGTCCGGCCCCTGGGCCGGCAGCAGGTGGGCCAGGGCATAGACCTGCCCGGTGTAGAGGGCGAGGAACAACCCCTGACCGGCGCCGATCAGGGTGGTGAGGAACAGCACGGAAAAGGCGGGATGCATGGGCGGTCACCAGGCAGGCACGGGGAGGAAACGGACGGGGCGCCCCTTACCAGGCGACATCGTCCACCGCCTCCTCGCCGGTATAGGTGGTCAGGTCCTCGCGGCGCAGGGGGTTGTCCACCCGCTGGAGCTGGTCGGGGTCGATGTGCAGCCGGGTCTTGCGCCGCGGCAGGTAGTGATTGGCCGGCTGGGTGCCCCACTCCGGCATCAGGGCATAGCCGCCGCGCTCGCGGATGGCGATGGACACTTCGGAATGGGGGTCGTGCACGTCGCCGAACAGCCGGGCGCTGGTGGGACAGGCCAGGACGCAGGCCGGCTGGCGCTCGCGCTCCGGCAGGCTCTGGTCGGTGATGCGGTCGATGCACAGGGTGCACTTCTTCATCACCCGTTGGCGTTCGTCATACTCCCGCGCCCCGTAGGGGCAGGACCAGGAGCAGTACTTGCAGCCGATGCACTTGTCGTAGTCGACCAGCACCACCCCGTTGTCCGGGCGCTTGTAGGAGGCCCCGGTGGGGCACACCGGCACGCAGGGCGGCTCCTCGCAGTGCAGGCAGCTCTTGGGGAAGTGCAGGGTCTCGGTGTCGGGGAAGCGGCCGATCTCGAAGGTCTGGACGCGGTTGAAGAAGGTC
>JAHDND010000107.1 GCA_018435665.1 Candidatus Thiosymbion sp.
CCCCCGCCTATGACGCCGTGCTGATGGACGTGCAGATGCCGGTCATGGACGGGCGCACCGCCACCCGGGTGATCCGCGACCGGCTGGGTCTCCGGGACCTCCCCATCATCGCCCTCACCGCCGGGGTCCTGGCGGAGGAACGGCAGGCCATCCGCGACGCCGGGGTTGATGCGGTGCTGACCAAGCCCCTGGATCTGGAGCAGCTCGTCGCCACGCTGCAACGGCTGATTCCCGCGGCGGCGCGGGAGGCCGCGGGCCAAGCCCTGGGCCAGGGTCCAGAAGTGGACGCCCGGCCTCGGGTCTTCATCCCGGCCAGCACGGCCAATAGGGCCGCCACGGCTACGATGGCCAACGCGGCCAACGCGGCCAACGCGGCCAATGGGGGGAATATGGCCAACAGGGCCGTGGCCGCGCCCCGCGACTTCCCGCTTATCGCCGGCATCGACCGAGAGCGCGCCGCCCGGGTAGTCGGCAACGACCGCGTCTTCTTCCTCAACCAACTGGCGCGGCTGCTGCGGGATGCCGCCACCTCGGTGGAGGAGGCCCGCCTGGCGCTGCTCGCGGGTGACCGGGAGACGGCCACCCAGCGGATGCATAGCCTCAAGGGCAACGCGGGCAATCTTGGCGCCCTGGCGCTGATGCGGGCCGCCGCGGCCCTGGAGATGGCCATCAAGGACCAGGCGACGGATCTGGAGACCAGGATCAAGGGCCAGACAACGGACCTCGAGACGATTATCCAGGACCAGGGGATGGATCTGGAGGCCGGCCTGGCCGACCTGGAGCGGCAACTTGAGGAGCTGGCCGCGGCCAGCGTCCCCTGGCTGGCGGAAGGCGCGCGTCCCGTCGTCTCACCGGCAGAGGCGCTGGCCGCGGCGTCGGCAGGGGCCACGGCGTCGGCAGGGGCCGCGGCCGAGGACGCCACCTCCCTCCCCGCCCCATCCCTGGCGCCGGAGCGGCTCGCCGCCCTGCGCGATGCCCTCCAGCGCCATGACCTGGCCGCCCAGGACCAGTACGAGGAACTGGCGCCCGCCCTCACCGCGACCTGGGGGGAGACGGCCACAAAGGCCTTGGGCGAGGCCATCGCCGATCTGAAGTTTGGCGCGGCCCTGACCACCCTGGAGAACCTGAGGCGGTCAAGAGGATGCCGCTGATGCCAATGCCCCCGTCTTTCTTCCAACGCGGCCTGACCACCCCCTGGCTCTTCCTCTCCCTGGGCTTGGCGATCCTGGCCGCCGTCCTTGGTCTTGATCGCTGGGACGCCTATCGGGCGCTCCAGGCCCAGGAGCGCCAGCGTCTGATCAATGAGGCGAACGCGGTAGGGGAAACGCTCTCCTACCGCACGCAGATCACCAGCAATCTCCTCGAGGCGCTCCGCGCGGACCTGCCCTGGCTTCTGGCCCAACCCGAGGGCCTGAGTCTGCTCAACCGTCGCCTGGCGGCACTAGTCGCCTCCACCGAGGGCCTGCGCAGCCTGCTGGTCGTCGATGTCGATGGCATCACCATGGCCAGCAACCGCAACGAACTGATCGGCATCAACTTCCACGATCAGGAGCGCTACCGGACCATCAGCGGGGACGCCAACCCGGACCGGCTCTACGTCTCCGCCCCCTTCCGGACGCCCCTGGGGAACTGGGCGGTCAGCCTGGGGCGGGTGGTCGTCGACGACCAGGGCCATTTCAATGGCTATGTCCTGGCCATCCTCGATCCCGAGTACTTCCGCTTGCTGCTCAGCACCACGGTCTATGCCCCCGACATGCGCGCCACGGTGATCCACGCCGACGGCCTGGTGGTCTACCGCACCCCCGACCCGGAGGGCCTCACCGGCCAGGATCTGCGCACCCTGCCCCAGTCACTCTTTCAAGGTTTCCTGGACAGCGGCCTGGACCGCGCGGTCCTGGAAGGGCTTGCGTCCGCCACCGGCAGCGAGCGGCTGACGGCCTTCCAGACCATCCAGCCGACCCGGACCCCCGCGGACAAGCCGTTGATTGCCGCCATCAGCCGCGAGCGGTCCGCCGTCTTCGCCCCCTGGCGTCAGGAGACGTGGGTCCGGCTGGGGCTCTTCGCCCTCATCGCCCTGGTCGCGGCGGTCGGCCTGAGTGCCTACCAGCGCCGCCAACGGGCCGACGCCCGCTGGCGTCTGGCCGCGGAGGCCGAACGGGCGCGGGACGTGGAACGTCTGCGCCTGGCCACCGACGGGGCCAACCTGGGGGTCTGGTATTGGGATCTGGTCACGGGAAAACTGGAGTGGTCCAACCGCTGCAAGGAACATCTGGGCTTGCCTCCGGGTCAGGAGCCCTTCTTCGAGGCCTTCTACGCCAGCATGCACCCGGACGATCGGGGCCGGGTCGCGGCCCTGCTCGATCAGGCGGTGGCGCAACGGGCCGATTACACCGCCGACTACCGGGTCCGCTGGTCCGATGGCAGCCAACACTGGATCAGCGCCCCCGGGCGGGTCTACACGCATCCGGACGGGACGCCCCGCGGCATGGGCGGCATCACCCTGGACATCACCGCCCAGAAGCGTGCCGAGGAGGAGATTCGCGCCCTCAATGCCGACTTGGAGTTGAAGGTGGCGGGGCGCACCGCCGAACTGGTCGCCACCCGGGACCGGCTCCAGGCGGCCCTGCGCCGGGTGGCGCAGTCCGAGGCGCGGTTCCGCGCCATGTTCGATGAGGCCCCCTTGGGCATCGCCTTGATCGACTCCGCCACCGGCCTGATCGACGCGGTCAATGACCGTTTCGCCGCCATCGCCGGGCGCTCGCGCGCCGCGATGGTGCGCAGCGACTGGAGTCAAATCACCCACCCCGATGACGTGCAGGCCGCCCTGGACCAGATGGCGCGCCTCAACGCCGGGGAGATCTCCGGCTTCCAGTTGAACCAGCGCTACCTGAAACCCGACGGCACCCCGGTCTGGATCAGTAAGACCATCGCCCCCGTCACCCCGAAGCCCGGCGAGAGCCCCCGTCATCTGTGCATGATCGAGGACATCACCGAGCGCATCCGGCTGGAGACCGACCTGCGGGTCGCCAAGGAGGCCGCCGAGGCCGCCACCCAGGCCAAGAGCGAATTCCTGGCCCACATGAGCCACGAGATCCGCACCCCCATGAACGCCGTCCTCGGCCTGGCCCAACTCCTCGGCCGAGAGCAGCTAACGGAGAACCAGGCCACCCTGGTGCAGCACATCCAGGCCGCTGGCAAGTCACTGCTGGGGATCATCAACGACATCCTCGACTTCTCCAAGATCGAGGCCGGCCAGTTGCGCCTCGAAACCCGGCCCTTCGACCTGGCGACGGTGCTCCACAAGCTGGACAGCTTGCTAAATCCTGCCGCCGTCATCAAGAGCCTGGCTTTGCGGATCACCCCACCCCCAGGGTCCCCGGGGCCCTTGCAGGGCGATGCCCTGCGCCTGGAGCAGGTCCTGGTCAACCTCATCGCCAACGCCATCAAGTTCACCAGCCAGGGCGAGGTCAGCCTCACTGTCACCGCCCTGGACCCGCTGCCCGCCGCCGAGCCCCCCGGTCATCAGCGTCTGCGCTTCGCGGTCCGCGACACCGGCATCGGCATGAGCCCCGCGGTCCTGGCCAGTCTGTTTCAACCCTTCACCCAGGCCGATGCCGGCATCAGCCGCCGCTTCGGCGGCACCGGGCTGGGGTTGTCGATCAGCCAACGCCTGGTCGCGCTGATGGGGGGCACGATCCAGGTGGAGAGTGCCGAGGGCCAGGGCAGCACCTTCTGGTTCGAGCTGACCTTCGCCCCGGCCATGGCCTTGGGGGTGGAGACGCCGATCGCGCCGGTCAGCGAACTCCCGGCTGGTCCGCGCCTGTCCGGCTTGCGTATCCTGGTCGTGGATGATAGCCCCATGAACCGCGACCTGGTGGAGCGCCTCCTGACCCTGGAAGGAACCCAGGTCACCCTGGCTGGCGATGGCCAGCAGGCCGTCCAGCTCCTCCAGACCCCGTCCCCCGCCTATGACGCCGTGCTGATGGACGTGCAGATGCCGGTCATGGACGGGCGCACCGCCACCCGGGTGATCCGCGACCGGCTGGGTCTCC
>JAHDND010000102.1 GCA_018435665.1 Candidatus Thiosymbion sp.
GCCTTTGGCACCGCCGGCAACGCCAGCAAGCTGGTCGCCCAGGGGGTGCTGTCGCTGGATGCCATGACGGCGCGCTATGCCAAGGGGGAGCTGGCGGCGAAGGTGAATTGAGGCCAAGGGCCGGGAGGCGGGCGGCCAGGCACTACGTCTGGCCCCGGCGGTCGCGGTCGTGTAAGAGGGGAAAGGGCGCCAGGGGCGCCCTTTTTGCGTGGGGGGTGGTCCCCCCGGCGGCGCGAAGCGCGGCCGGTCTTCAGGCGCGGAGCATCACGGCTGGGCTGAAGAGCCAGGTGGCGTGCGTCGTTTGCAGGCTACCTGGCGACTAGGGGGCGGTGAGGATCACTACGCGGGTCTAGAGGTCGAGAGAGGGCGTGACCAAGGCGAGGGGGCTGAGTCCGCCTGAGCCGGCGCGGAGCACGGGCGGGTCTTCTTGGGCGCCGATGGGCCAGAGGGGTTCGCCGAGCCAGGTGGCGTGCGTTGTGGGCACGCGACCTGGCGACTAGGGGGCGGTGAGGGTCGCGACACGGCGCTGATGGCTGGGGTCAGGGGGGCGGTGGGGTCTCATCCGTCGCCTGGCGAGTAGGATTGGCTCGTTCGGGGTGGTCGGGTCCAGTGGGTGGGGGTTGTACCGGGTAGCGCTGGCGCTGGGCTACTGGACCTGAAAAACCGAGTCGATGGTAGGGGCGTCAAGTAGGCGTTCGGCCCAGAAAGCTAGTTGGTCGGGGCTGGCGTGGCGCAGGCGCTGGCGATAACCCTCGTCGAGGGGGCCAAAACGCCGGATCAATTGCCGTTCGAGGACGGTAGCCATGCCCACCTCGATACCTGCTTCCCGGGCGGCGCGGAGTTCGCTGCGCTCATCCCGTAAGGCCCGCTCGCGGACGAAGGCCAGGCGCCGGGTCTCCTCGTCGGCGCTGAGGTCACGGATGCGTTGCAGGGCCTGTTGCACGGGGGGATAGTCGATCTGTTCCATACGCTTGTCCTCCTGCCAGTGTTCAAGAAAGGCCACCCAGGCCGCCAGGGCCGGGTCACCGGCCCCTAAGCGGTCGGCTTTTGGGAGCTCTATCAGGTTCAATTGTAGTTCGTCGCCGAGTTTCAAGTCCGGCAGACGGCGATCACGCAGCTCGAAACACCAGACCGCCTGCGCCTGATGCTCTGGGGCGGTGAAGAGGGTGAAGTCCAGCAGGTGGATGCCAATGGCGGGCTTGAGTAGCGCATAGTCGTCGCCGCCGTCCAGTTGCTGGGCCAGGGTGCGCGCCAGGTAGTAAGCACTACGGGCGCTCCAGGCGCGGTAGCGTCGGACCTGCATTTCGATGTTGTAGCGGCGGCCCTGCTCGTCCTGGGCCAGGAGATCGAGGACGATGTACTTGCCCGCCAGTTCCTCCGGAGCGATGCGCGGATTGAGGACCTCCACGACCGCCACGGGTGGTTCATCACTGCGCACGGCGTTGATGAGAGCCGCGAGCAGGACCGGGGCCTCGGCGAAGAGTTTTTTGAAGACGAAATCGTTCTTGGGATCGAGGAGGTGCATGGGAGGTGCCCCGTCTGAGGTTGTCGACATTGTAGACAATCTTGGCTATAGGGGCCGGTTCGGTTGGGCTTGAGGTTCGGGGGGGGCTGACGTAACCAGGCGACGCGGGGGCCGGTGAGGATTGCGATTTGGCGCTGATGGTGGGGGGTTAGGGGTGCCGTGATGCCCTTGGGTGGGCAGGCACCAACGAAGTCGGCGGGAAGGCCGATGAATCAGGGGGCCGTGCGGGGGTGCCGGACGGCGTTGGCGAGTGGCGATGAGATTTGGGTTGTGAAGGGTCTCCTATAGGCCCTGGGACTCCTACCTCCTTGAAGGGCGAGGGGTACATCCGAACCACCCCGGGCTGCTGGGGAATGGAGTAGGAGTAGCTGGGGCGATCGGGGTGAGGAGAATCAGGGCGGATGCTGACCGGAGGAGAGGGTAGGGCATAGGTCTGGCCAGCATAGGTCTGTCTGGCCAATCTCCCCGCTGGTCGGAATCCGCTACACTCCGCCCTGAGCCGGGTGGCTCCTCATAGAACAACTACCAGCCAGGAAGCATCATGACCCCGGACGACTTCATCAGGAAATGGCAGGGCATCTCCCTGCGGGAAAAACAGGCCGCTCAGGAGCATTTTCTCGACCTTTGCGCCCTGGTCGGTGTCGAGAGCCCAGCCAAGGCCGACCCCCAGGGGGAGTGGTTCTGCTTCGAGAAGGGCGCCACCAAGGCTGGCGGTGGCGACGGTTGGGCCGATGTCTGGCGGCGTGGCTGCTTCGCCTGGGAGTATAAGAGCCCCGGCAAGGACCTGGACGCCGCCTTCCGGCAACTCCAGCTCTACACCCCCACCCTGGAGTATCCCCCACTCCTCATCGTTTCCGATATCGACGTAATCCGCATCCATACCGCCTTCACCGGTCTGGTGCCGGCCCGGCATGACCTGGCCGTGGCGGACCTGCGCGACCCGGCCAAGCTCAACCTAATCAAGTGGGCCTTCCTCCAACCGGAGCGGTTGCGGCCCACCGCCACCCGGGCGCAACTCACTGAACAAGCGGCGGCGCAACTGGGCGCCCTGGCCCAGACCTGGCGCGGGCGCGGTCATGATCCCTGGCGGGTCGCCCACTTCACACAGCAGGTCCTGTTCTGTCTGTTCGCCGAAGACATCGACCTGCTGCCCGACAACCTCTTTACCCGGCTGATGAAATCCGCCCAGGCCCACCCTGAGCGGGCACAAGCCCGGCTGGAGGCCCTCTTTAGCGCCATGGCGACTGGCGGGGACATGGGCGTTGACGAGGTGGCGTGGTTCAACGGTGGCCTGTTCACCGCGGCCCAGGCCCTGCCCCTGGAATTGGCCGACCTGATGCAACTCCAGGCCCTGGCGGCCCTCGACTGGTCCGCCATCGACCCGACCATCGCCGGGACCCTGTTCGTGCGCAGTCTCGATCCGGCCCTGCGGGCGCAACTCGGGGCCGAGTACACCGACCCTCCCACCATCATGCGCCTGGTCAACCCGGTGGTGCTCGACCCCCTGCGGGCCGAATGGGCGACGGTCAAGGCGGAGATTCAAGGGCACATGGCCAAGGCCCAGGCGGCAAAGTCCCCCGCCGCCGCCACCAAGGCGCGTAATACCGCGCTGGAACTTTACCAGGGCTTCCTGCACTGCCTGCAACGCTTCCGCGTCCTGGACCCCGCCTGTGGGTCGGGTAACTTCCTGCTCCTCTCCCTGCTGGGCCTGAAAGACCTGGAGCATCAGGTCATCACCGAGGCCGAGGCCCTGGGCCTGCCCCGCCAGTTCCCGGCGGTCGGGCCGGAGAACGTCATCGGCATCGAGATCAACCCCTTCGCC
>JAHDND010000218.1 GCA_018435665.1 Candidatus Thiosymbion sp.
GCCGAGCGCGAGGCGGGGGCGAGCTTCCCCGAGCTGGCATCCAAGTGGGGTGTCTCCCACCAGGCCATCCAGAAGCGATCCGCATCTGAAGGCTGGGGCGATGGTCAGGATGTTGGCGCAGCCGTCCGGCGCAAAGTTGCAGAGAAGGTTGCAGGGGTTGTTGCAGGATGCAACGTAAAAAAGAAAGCCGAGGCCATAGATGCCGCCGCCAATCGCGCCGCGGCCATTGTCACCCTGCACCAGCAGGAATGGGCGGACCACCGCGAGCAGTTCGGCTCCGTCCCCGCCGATTTCGAGGACGGCAAGCTGGCCAAGATCAGCGCCGAGATGCTCAGGATTCGCCAGGACGGGGAGCGTCGCGCCCATGGCCTGGACAGCGAAAGCTCAAAGACCGATGTCACCATCAAATGGGAAGGCCTGGAGTAATGCTCACCATCCAGCGCCTCAAGCTCCACGATGGCCAGCGGGCCATCCTCGCCAGTAAGGCCCGCTATCGGGTCGCCAGTTGTGGCCGGCGCTTTGGCAAAACCATGCTGGCCGGCTACTGGCTGACCCTGCGCGACGAAAGCAGCGCCATCGGGGGCAAGCGCACCGCCTGGTTTTCCCCCAGCTACAAGATCCTGGCGGATGCCTGGAACGACATCGAGCGCAGCTTGCGCCCGGTCATCCGCCGCTCCAACAAGACCGAACAGCGCATCGAGTTGACCACCGGCGGGGTGGTGGACTTCTGGACCCTGGAAGACGCGGACGCCGGCCGGGGTCGACGCTATCACCGCATCGTCATCGATGAGGCCGCCCATGCGCGCTACCTCAAGGACGCCTGGGAGAAGGCCATCAGCCCGACCCTGACCGACTACCGCGGCGAGGCCTGGTTCATCAGCACCCCCAAGGGGGTCAACTATTTCCACGAGCTCTATCAGCGTGGGGCTGATCCGGACTTCCCCGACTGGGAGGCCTTTCACCTGCCCTCCGAGGCCAATCCCTTCCTGCCGCCGGAAGAGATCGAGCAGAAACGCCAGGAGCTCCCCGCCCTGGTCTTCGCCCAGGAATACCTGGCCGAGTTCGTCACCTTCGGCGCCGGGCTGGTCAAGCCCGAGTACCTCCAGGACGGCCCCTGTGCCGCCGACCTGCCGGTGGTCCTGGGGGTGGACCTGGCCATCAGCGAGCGCGAGGGCGCGGACTGGACCGCCATCGTCGCCCTGAGCCGCGACCCGGCCTCGGGGCGCATCTACCTCCGCGAGGTGGAGCGCCACCGCGCCGGCTTCCGCGAGGTCCTGGCGCGCATCGAGGCCGCGGCCCAACGCTGGCAGCCGGCCCTGATCGCGATTGAACAGACCCAGTACCAGGCGGCGGTGGTGCAGGAGCTGGCCCGGTCCACCAAGTGGGCGGTGCGCGGCGTCAAGCCCGACCGCGACAAGGTGACACGCTTCGCGCCCCTGCTGACCCGCTACGAGCAGCGCCTGGTATGGCACGACCCGGCCCGCGTGCCGGCCTGGTTCCGCGAGGAGCTGCTGGCCTTCCCCGAGGGCGTGCACGACGACGCGGTGGATGCCGCCGCCTATGCCTTCGCCGCCGCCGCCCAGGCCGGCCCCATCGAGTTCACCCCCCTGCCGGGTACCGCCCCCGGCTGGCGTCGCCGGCCGGAGGATGATCTCAGCCACTACGACCGCGCCCCGGGCGCCTGGTGACGCCATGAACCTGCCCTCCTGGCTCGACAGCCTGCGCACCGCCCTGACCCGCCCCGGCCAGGCCCTGGCCTTGCGCGAGACCCAGACCGCGGTCCGCCCCGGTGAGGGTGGGGAGCGCGCCATGGTCGGGTCCCTGCACCGCGAGTTTGCCGAGCACCCCAGCCGCGGCCTGACCCCCGCCGGGCTCTATGCCATCCTCCAGGCCGCGGAGCAGGGCGACCTGTCCCGCCAGCATGCCCTGTTCCAGGACATGGAGGAGAAGGACGCCCAGATCGCCAGCGACCTCGGCAAGCGCAAGCTGGCCGCCGCCGCCCTGGAGTGGCAGATCGTGCCCCCCGACGGCGCCAACCGCCTCGAGAAGAAGGCTGCCGCCCAGGCCAGTGAGGTGTTCCGGTCGCTGGAGGTGGAGGACCTGATCCTGGATCTGGCCGACGGCATCGGCCACGGCTGGGTGCAACTGGAGATCCCCTGGGACCGTGACGGCGCCACGCGCATCGTCCAACAGCCGCGCTGGGTCGATCCCACCTGGTTTCAGACCCGCCCCGAGTTCCGCGACGAGCTGCGCCTGCGCAATGGCACCCTCGACGGCGAGGAGCTATGGCCTTTGGGCTGGCTCAGCCATCGCCACAAGGCAAAAAGTGGGTACCTGGCCCGCCTGGGCCTGCACCGCTGCCTGGTATGGCCCTACCTGTTCCAGAATCACGCCCTGGGCGACCTGGCGGAGTTGCTGGAGATCCTCGGCATCCCCGCGCGCCTGGGGACCTACCCCCGCGGCGCCACGGCGGAGGAGAAGGCCACCCTGCTCACCGCCGTCGCCAGCCTGGGCCACCGCGCCGCCGGCATCATCCCCGAGGGCATGGCCATCGAGTACCTGGAGGCGGCCAAGGCCGAGGGCAGCAACTACCAGACCATGCTCGACTGGTGCGAGCGCGCCAAGTCCAAGGCCATCCTCGGTGGCACGCTGACCACCGGCACCGACCGCGGCTCCGGGGCCTACAGCCTGGGCCAGGTCCATGAACGCGGCCTCAACGAGCTGGTGGCGTCCGATGCCCGCCAGTATGCCGCCACCATTCGCCGTGACCTGTTGTGGCCCCTGGCGGCCCTCAACTTCGGCATTGCCAGTCCGCAGCGCGCCCCGCGCTTCTACCTCGACACCAGCGAGACGGCGGACTACGAGGTCCTGGCCAAGACCCTGCCGGTGTTCGTCGACCTGGGCGCGCGCATCCCCGCCTGGTGGCTGCACGAGAAGACCGGCATCCCCGAGGCGGGAGACAGTGAGGCGGTCCTGGCCAAGGCCACGCCCGCGGCCATCGACCCCGTCACCGGCCAGCCGCTGGACGCGACCCAGGGCACGCCAGAAACGCCCCAGGGCGCCGCCGGCCCGGCGGGGGATGATAGGGACCCGGACGCGGACGCGGACGCCGCCACGGGCCTGCCAGCGCGTCCACGGGATGGCGCCGCCCTCGCCCTGCGCGCCGCCCTGCGCGTGACCGCCAAGCAGCGTGAGGCCGACTGGCCTTCCATTCAGACCGCGCGCCTGGGCCAGGCCGCCGCCGCCAGCATCGACCGCTGGGTGGCGGGCATCCGCGCCGAGCTGGACCGCGCCCTGGACGCCGGCCAGGACCTGGAGACCTTCGCCCAACGCCTGCTGACCCTCTACCCCGACCTGCCCGATGGCGACCTGACCGCGCTCATGGCCGAGGCCCTGGCCGCCGCCGAGCTGGCCGGGCGCTATGAACTAGACGCCGCTATCGGCCTGCCGCCCGCTGCCCCGGAGATCCGCCCATGAGCACCACCAACCCCACCCTGGGTCCGCAGTGGACCCTGATCGCCCCCGCCGGCGACGAGTTCCTCCTGACCCTGCTCAACCGCGAACAGCCGCTGGAGGTCGCCGTCAGTGACACCCTGGCCACCCCGCAGGGCATCGAGGGCCATGTCCTCTCCAGTGGCGGCGACGGCGGCATGAATCGGGCCCTGATCGGCCCCGGCTACGTCTATGCCCGCCCGGTACAGCCGCGCGGCGGCACGGTCGCCGTCGCCCTCACCGCCTGGAC
>JAHDND010000122.1 GCA_018435665.1 Candidatus Thiosymbion sp.
CGTTCAGCAGCAACTCGACAGGTGGATTACCATCGAGAAACTCAAACAGCGCTGCGGCCTGAGGTGTCGATCCTTAGGTAGCGATCCTCGGCCTGAGGCGTAAAGCGGCCGCTTCCAAGCGTACCGCGGCAACTTCTTCGGTCGGCAGGAAAGGAAACATATCATCCAGTTCTGGGGTGGCAAAGGTGCCATCCGCCAGCATCCGCGATTTGAGCCGGGGCTCAAAGGGCTGATCGGGGTCCACGTCGATCTGGATCAGGTACGGGCCGTCTTGGGTCAGGACAGGGTCCATTATCGGCCAGTCGTCCGATCCGGCAATGCGGACGGCGGAGAGCCCATAGGCGAAGGCCAGGCGTTGGTAGTCCGGGAATTCGACCCCTGAAGCTGGCGTGGCCCCCACCACCGAGCCAAAAAAGTTCTCGTGCGTCTGCCGAATCGACAGATAGCCGTTATTGGCTAGGACGATGACCAGCACCGGGGCATTCAGGGTCTTCAGGGTTTGCAGTTCTTGCACGTTCATTTGCAGACTGCCATCCCCGGCGAAACAGATGACCCGGCGCCCCCCGGCTCCCATCGCGGCCCCGATCGCGGCTGGCAGGTCATAGCCCATGGAGGCGGAACCGGAATTGCTGAACAGGCGCTGCCCCGCGCGGAGATGGCCGACCTGAAACGGCAGAATGCAGGCGGAGGCGTTGCCACAGACGATGATGTCATCCGCGCGCAGGCGGGCAAACACGTAGTCCACGACGGCGTAGGGATTCAAGCGGGGCGACAGGGTGTGATGGGGTTGGAGCACCGGGTAGCGTGACGGCAGGGCCCGGCACCAACCGGCCCAGTCACTGAAGTCTGGCAGGGTATGGGTTTGTGCCTGGTGGGCGAGGGTGTGCAGGAAACACCGCGCATCGGCCTCTACGGCCAGCGCCGGGCGGACGAACGGCTTGCCCAACTCGGCCGGGTCGATGTCCACCTGGACCACAAAGGCGGCGGGGGCAAAGCGGGCCCAGTTGTAGCTGATCTGCCGCACGTTGAGCCGGGAGCCGATGACGAGCAGGAAGTCCGCGGCCTGGAGGCAGAAGTTGCCCGCCCGGGTGCCTATGGTGCCCGGACGGCCCGCGAACAGGGGGTGATCGCTGGCGATCAGGTCATGGGTCCAGGCGGTGGCCACGGGGATGCCGGTGGCCTCGGCGAAGGCCAGCAGTTCGGCCTGGGCATTGGCGAGGCGCACGCCGGTGCCGGCCAGGATCAGGGGCCGGTGGGCCTGACGCAAGCGGTCCAGGACGGTGTTGCAGGTTGCGGCCAGATCGGCGGGGTTTGCCGGGGGCGGAGGGATTGGGGGGGGCAGGTCCAGATCGACCTGGGCCGACTGGATATCCAGCGGAATATCGAGCCAGGCGGGGCCCGGTCGGCCTTGGGTGGCGGCCGCCAGGGCCAGCGGCAAGAGCCGGACCAGGTCTTCGGGCTGGCGGACGACTTCGGCCCATTTGGTGACGTGCCTGGCCAGGTGGATGACCGGCCCTTCCTGGTCGCCCAACTGGCGCAGTCCAGGGACGGGGACAAAGTCGAGACAGGTCTCGCGTTTGACCTGGCCGGAGATGACCAGCATGGGGATGGAGTCGGTCCAGGCGCCAAAGACGCCGTTGAGGGCGTTGATACCGCCGGGGCCGGTGGTGACGTTGACCACCGCCGGCTTGCCGGTGACCCGGGCATAGCCTTCCGCCGCCATAGCGCAGGCCTGTTCGTGATGCATGTAGGTGCAGCGCAGGCCGGGGTGGGTACCAAAGGCGTGGTTTAGGAACATGGCCCCGCCGCCGGTGACGCAGAAGACCTGTTCGATGCCGTGCTGGACCAGCCAGTCGGCAATCTGGTGGGCAACGGTAGGCATATTCAGGCGTCAGAGGCCGCGATTGAGGATGTAACGGCGCAGGGTGGCGTTTTCCCGGTAGGGGCCGTCGATGTGGTCGATGGTCAGGGGCTCGTCGGCGTGGAGGGGCAGCATCAGGCGCTCGCCATTCATGACCTCCCGGCAGGAGAGCTGGCCCTTGCGCAGGGGAATGGCGAGATAGAAATCCTTGCTGAAACCATCCTTGTCGAAGATGTACCCGGGTTCCAGATCGCGCCGGGCATAGGCGCCCCGCACCAGGGCTTCGAGATATTCGGTTTCACGGCGGGAGATGACCCGGCGGCTGCGGCTGCGGCCACCACACATCTCGGTAGCCTTGTGGAAGGCCTTGTACCAGTCATCGCATTGGTGCGGCAGGGAGCAATAGGGGGAAACCGGGATGCCGTCGTGGTCGATGTCGATGTGCCGTTCCCAGGTGCGCGCCCCCTTGCCATAGGAAATCAGCATGGAGCTGTGCCAGTCGTGATATTCGTGGGTGGAGAGGCCGATGACGTTTTGCGGGTAGCGGGCGCGCAGATAGTCGATCTGGTCGAGTTCCAGTTCGCCGTCTTCGGAGGGATAGAGGGCGACGCAGTGGTTGATGGCCAGGGGGATATTGCGCTTGGCGAAGAAGCGCACCAGGTCGTCGAGGTCCTTTTCGGAGGCCCCGCCCGTGGAGGCGATGACTGGGCGGCGGGAGGCGGCGATCTTTTCGATCAGGACCCAGTCATTCATATCCGAGCTGGCGATCTTGATGATGGGCATGTCGAATTCGACGCAGAGGTCCACCGAGGCCTCGTCGAAGGGGGTGGCCATGGGGAGGCAGGAGACGTTGCGGATCTCCTCGATTAGGCGGGCTAAGTGGTCGCGGCTGAGGCGGGTGTCCTCGGTCTTTTTGACATAACGCAGATCAGTGTTGCCGCGATACTCAGGGTGGATGAAGGCGTCCACATCGCGAAACTGGAGCTTGATCGCCGCCCGGACGTTGTTGTAGCGGACGATGGTGGCATGGTCGCGGATGATCTTGAGCCCGCGCTCGACCTGGCCCCAGTGGTTGTTGGCCAGTTCGAGGACGAAGAGATTCTCGAACAGATCGCGGTCGCGTTGGGGGATGGCGGACATGGCGGGGAAAAGTGACTGATGATTAAAACGGATCGTTGGCCTTTAGCGGGCTACTGTTGCGAAGGGCACTTGGCTAGCCTTGTTTGAAACCACGCTCGATGGCCATGCGTTCGATGCTGGTGACATAGGGCATTTGCTGTTCTCCTTCGCTTGCTGCGATATCTTGCCAGGTTTGCCGCTCCAGGGCCGGGGTGAGGCGCATCATCCAGTCAAGGATGCCAAACAGGTCAAGGATGCGCTGGCGCTCCCAACCGCGCCGGTAGAGTAACATCCGGCGCTAGCCATTGATGACCTCGCGGCAGGGGAGTTGGCCCTTGCGCAGGGGGATGGCGAGATAGAAATCCTTACTGAAGCCATCCTTGTCGAAGAGCTACCGAGGCCGATGGCCGGTTGGGACATCAGCTCATTTGGCGCTTAGCTCGCCGAGCAACTCGGGATGACGATTCAGCAGTGTAAGCAACCAGACATCCTGCCACACCCGATAATCCGCGTGCGTGGTCATGCTCTTGTGGAAATCCGCTGGTGTGAGCGCCATGACCACGGCCAGCATGTCGGAGAGCGATTAGCCCAGCTCACTGGCACCCAGGTGCGCGCCCCCTTGCCGTAGGAAATAGTACCCAGTCGTTCATGTCCGAGCTGGCGATCTTGATGATGGGCATGTCGAATTCGACGCAGAGGTCCACCGAGGCCTCGTCGAAGGGGGTGGCCATGGGGAGGCAGGAGACGGTGCGGATCTCCTCTACCAGGCGGGCAAAATGGTCGCGGCTGAAGCGGGTGTCTTCGGTCTTTTTGACATAACGCAGTTCGGTATTGCCGCGATACTCGGGGTGGATGAAGGCGTCCACGTCGCGAAACTGGAGCTTGATCGCCGCCCGGACGTTGTTATAGCGGACGCCACCGAGCCAAAAAAGTTCTCGTGCGTCTGCCGAATCGACAGATAGCCGTGATTGGCCATGACGATGAGCAGCACCGGGGCATTCAGGGTCTTCAGGGTTTGCAGTTCTTGCACGTTCATTTGCAGACTGCCATCGCCAGCGAAACAGATGACCCGGCGCCCCCCAGCTCCCATCGCGGCCCCGATCGCGGCTGGCAGGTCATAGCCCATGGAGGCGGAACCGGAATTGCTGAACAGGCGCTGCCCCGCGCGGAGATGGCCGACCTGAAACGGCAGAATGCAGGCGGAGGCTGTCGCCGAGAAATTGATGCAGCAGGTCGAGTCGATCGATGCTGGCGAGGGCGATGAAGGGTGTTGAATTGCTGAACACCATTACAATAAGGCCGTCTCGCGCCGAAAGTCCTCTTCGGTGTCTTCCAGCAACTCGGCGCCGGCTGCCATTGCCATCAACAAGAAGTGCACGCGCGGGATACCAAGCCACTGGGCGGCCAGACCTGAGGATAGACGCCCTTCCCGAAATAGCGCAATAGCGGCATCTCGCTGAACGCGCTGCGCAAGTTCTTGCGTGCTCATGTGCAGACAGAGCATGAGCTCAGGCGGGCAGGAAATTTCGATGGTATTTGGCGTCATCAGCGAAGATCCTCTTTAGTTGTATCAGACGCAGCAGGATGGCGGCTTCGCCTTTGTGCAGTCCTTCCTGCTAGCCATTTCTTGCGCGGCAAGTCGAGCGTATGCAAGGCATCATGCCCGGCCTCAGTCAGCCACCGGGCAATATGCCGGGGTAGCTGTGCATCAACAAGAAATTTCATGGCGCCAGACGATCCATGCGCTTGATGTGCGTCAAACAAGCCGCGTGGGACGCTACCGCCCTGCCATGTCATGGTAGGCATCGGTCAGGACCAGGACTGCCGGTGGCTATGGACCCGCGCCAAAGAGATTGACTCCTCCTTGCCTGGCCTCGTTCAGCAGCAACTCGACAGGTGGATTTACATCAAGAAACTCAAACAGCGCTGAGGCCTTAGGGAAACGCTGAAGAATGACCCGATTTCTCTCTTTCCGCCCTTGGAGAGCGTCATTTTTGACTTAGCAGCCCGTTTTAACCCGTTTTTGGGCTCATTTTGGGTATTCTGAGTGGCTCTTGTGGTCCATTACGCCCC
>JAHDND010000219.1 GCA_018435665.1 Candidatus Thiosymbion sp.
CCCCCGCCTATGACGCCGTGCTGATGGACGTGCAGATGCCGGTCATGGACGGGCGCACCGCCACCCGGGTGATCCGCGACCGGCTGGGTCTCCGGGACCTCCCCATCATCGCCCTCACCGCCGGGGTCCTGGCGGAGGAACAGCAGGCCATCCGCGACGCCGGGGTCGATGCGGTGCTGGCCAAGCCCCTGGATTTGGAGCAGCTCGTCGCCACGCTGCAACGGCTGATTCCCGCGGCGGTGCGGGAGGCCGCGGGCCAAGCCCTGGGCCAGGTTTCGGCAGGGGGCGCCGGGGCCCAGGAGGCGATACCGGCCAGCACCGTCGGACCCGGCGGCGCCATGGTGCTCAGACCGGCCGCGGTGGCAAGCGGCGACCTTCCGCCATCCCCCGTGCCGGGCCCGGGTAGCACCAGCGATTTCCCGCCCATCGCCGGCATCGACCGCGACCGCGCCGCCCGGGTGGTTGGCAACGACCGGGCCTTCTTCCTCGCCCAACTGGCGCGACTGCTGCGGGACGCCGCCACCCTGGTGGCGGATGTCCGCCTGGCCCTGCGCGCGGGGGAGGCGGAGACGGCTACCCGCCGCCTGCACAGCCTCAAGGGCAATGCGGGCAATCTCGGCGCCCTGGGGCTGATGCGGGCCGCCGCGTCCCTGGAGACGGCCATTCAGGTGCGGGCGAGGGAACTGGAGATGGCCAGCACGGCGCAGGCGCGGGACCAGGTGGTAGCCAAAGAGGAGCGGGCGCGGGACTTGGAGACGGCTGGCAAGGAGCAGACGCGGGACTTGGAGATGATCGCCGAGGACCAGGCAACGGCCCTGGAGGCCGGCCTCGCGGACCTGGATCGCCAGCTTCGGGACCTGGCCGCCGCCAGCGGCCCCTGGCTGGCGGGGCGGGACCGCCCCGGGGCGCGGGCGCGTGCTCAAGTGGATAATCCGGCGGCGGTGTCCCGGGAGGGGCCATCGTTGGCTGGTACCCTCCTATCCCCCGCCCCCCTGGACCCGGAACGGTTGGCCGCCCTGGGCACGGCCCTTCAGCAGCACAACCTGGCGGCGCTGGACCTGTTCGAGGAACTGGCGCCCGCCCTCGCCGCGGTCTGGGGCGAGGCGGCGACTCAGGCCCTGGGGGAGGCAATCGCCGACCTGAAGTTTGGCGCGGCCCTGGCCCAGCTCGACCTCCGGGTTCCAGCCACGGCGGTGGGTGGCGCCGGTTCAGGGCCTGAAGCCTTGCGGACCGGATCATGCCCTGCAACCCCCTGATACCCTGAATGACGAGAGGGTCGCCTGATCACCATGCCCACCTCTGTCACGCCCCCTCATCCCCCAAGTCGCGGCCCGGAGACTGGTCGCTGGGCGCGGGTCACGGCGATCCTGGCCCGGCTGTCGTTACGCACCATCCTGGTCGCGACCACCACCGCCCTGGTGATCGGTGCGGTCGGCGCGGTCGGGATGTTCGCCTACCAGGCTGGCCGCGAGGCGGTGACCACCCTGGCCTGGCAGGTGCTGGACCAGGCCGGCGACCGTATCAACCAACGCCTGTCCAGTTTCTTTTCCGGTCCCGAAACCCTCGTGCGGGGCAACGCCGTCCTGATCGAGCAGGGCCGGCTGGACCTGGGCGACGTCGCGGCGACGGAACGGTATTTCGCCAAGCAACTGGGGCTATTCCCTGGCGTGGATAGTATCGGGGCGGTGACCGAAGAGCGGGAATGGCTGATGGTGGTGCGTTATGCCGTCGCCGATTCGCTGATCATTCGCCGGTTTGGCGCGGCGACCGGCTATCGCCTGAATCGCTACCGCAGCGATCCGGATGGCCGGGAGGGCGAATTGATAGAGTCGCGGCAAAACTTCGACCCTCACCAAGACCCGCCCGAGGATCCCTGGTATCCGGCGGTGCGGGCGGCCGGGCGGGGCGTCTGGCGCCTGTCGGTCAGTCTGGCCAAGGGGCAGGATCAGCCCCAGTTGGTCAGTTTTTACGCCCAGCCCTTCGACGCGGCGCCGGGGACGGGGCCGGGCGTGCTGGCCGCCGGCATGACCCTGACCGTTATCGGCCAGTTCCTGCGGGGTCTGAACGTCAGCCCCCATGGGCAGGCGTTCCTGCTCGACCACCAGGGATTGCTGGTCGCCACCTCGACCGGCGAAACGCCCTTCGACAGCGGGGCGCGGACCGAGCACGCGCAAAATGTCACCGTCCACAACCGGCGTCTGCCCGCGACCGCCAGCGCCGATCCGCTGACTGGTGAGACCACCCGGCAGTTATTGGCCCGGGAGGCGGCCCTGGAACGGATGGCCGCCCCGCGGCAGTTCGCCTTCAGCTTCAACGGGCAACGCTATTTCGCCAGGGTGGCGCCGCTCGCGGAGACGCACCAGCCGGACTGGCTGACCGTGGTGGTGGCGCCAGAAGCCGATTTCACCGTGCTGATGGCCCCACAGCTCCGCCACGCGCTCCTGCTGAGCGGCCTGGCACTGGCCACCGCCATGCTGCTGGGCCTGCTGGCCGCCGGTTGGATCAGTCGGCCCCTGGGGCAGTTGAGCGCGGCGACCCGGCGACTGGCCGCGGGCAGGTTCGATCAACCCCTGCCGCCCGCGCCGATCCGGGAACTGCGGGAGTTGGGGGTCGCCTTCCAGATCATGACCGAGCGGTTGGGCGAGGCCTTCGCCGATCTGCGCCTTGCCGAACAGGCGCTGGCCGAGGAGAACCAGCGCCTGGAGCAGCGTGTCGCCGAGCGCACCACCGAGCTGACGGTGGCGCAGGGGCAGTTGGTCACCGCCCTGGCGCAAGTGCGGGCCAGTGAGGGAAGGCTGCGCAAGATCTTGGATTACATGCCCACGCCCATCGCCTTCTGCACGCTGGCGTCCGATCCCGAGGTGATCTACGTCAACGAGCAGTTTGTCAGCACCTTCAGTTACACCCTGGCGGAGATTCCTCGGGTGACTGACTGGGCCATCCGCGCCCATCCCGATGAAGCCTATCGCCACGCCTCCCTGGCGAGTTGGAACGAGACTGTCGCGCGGGCGGTCGTGGGGCAAGGCAGGGTCGAGTCTCAGGAATTCCGGGTCACGCGCAAGGACGGCACCCTGCGGGAGGTCCTGATCAGCGCCACCGTGCTGGAAGACCTGCTGCTCAACGTGTTTGTCGACGTTACCGAGCGCAAGCGCTACGAACAGGAACTGCAACAGGCGCGCGAGGCCGCCGAGGCCGCCAATCGGGCCAAGAGCGAGTTCCTGGCGCACATGAGTCACGAGATCCGCACCCCGATGAACGCGGTGCTGGGCCTGGCCCAGGTGTTGAACCGCGAACCGCTGACCGCCAACCAGCGCGACCTGGTGGTGCGGATCGCGGCCGCGGGCCAGTCGCTGCTGACCATCCTCAACGACATTCTGGACCTCTCCAAGATCGAGGCCGGCCAGTTGCGCATCGAGCACCGGCCCTTCGATCTGGCGGGACTGCTGGCCAGGGTCGAGAGCCTGATGGGTCAGACCGCCCGGGCCAAGGGACTGGCGTTGCACGTCGAGCCGGCGGTTGGGCTGGGGTGGGTGCGGGGCGACGATCTGCGGCTGGAGCAGGTGTTGTTCAACCTGACCGGCAACGCGATCAAGTTCACCGAACAGGGCGAAGTGAGGGTCCGGGTTCAGGCGCAAGAGACCGACGCGACGGCGGTGCGGTTGCGGTTTGAGGTGCGGGACACCGGCATCGGCATCGCGCCCGAGGCGCTGGCTGGGCTCTTCACCCCCTTCGCCCAGGCCGATACCAGTATCACCCGG
>JAHDND010000221.1 GCA_018435665.1 Candidatus Thiosymbion sp.
GTCTTGGGGGGCATGACCGCGGCCACCGTCGTCGGCATCATCGTCATCCCGCCGCTCTACGTCTTCGTCCAGACTCTGCGCGAGCGGGTCAAGGGGAGCGCGGTCGTGGCGAGGTCCGTCGAGCCAGGGGAGCGCTGAGGCCCCCCGCTCTGGTATCACACTTACCTCCCCCGCCAGGGGAGAGGTGGCGGTTAGGTGTCTGGATCGAGCTCGCTCAGGAGCCGGGCTGTGAGCCGTGAACACTGCTTGATCAGGGCGACGATTTGCGCCACCAGGGGCTCATTGGCGAATGCGGTCTGGCCTGTCCCCTGGGATTTTCCCCACTCCCAATTGCCAGTCTTGTCACCTGGGTATACAGGACGAACTGGGTTGCGCCTTTGGCCGCTAACCACGATGCGCCTGCCCAGCCCTAATCCTCACCTTCCCCCTGAGCGGCTTGATTACCGCATCCCTTATCTAGGAGCGGGGCGCGATGAGATTCATCACCACGATCTTCGGTATCCCGCCAAGCTCAACTTCCTGAAGTGGGCCCTCCCCAAGTGGTGCCCATCCCCTGAATCCATCGGAGATGGTCGCTTGCGGCTCGCTAATCGTTGCTCAAAGCTCACATCGTGGCGCGGGCGTGTCTGATAATAAATAGTCGAACCCCAGGGGTTGTATTGTAATAACTGAGGATTGGGTACAAAAAGATGACGAGCCGATTCCCTCAGTCACTGACTGGATTTGACTGCAAGCAGTGCGCCAGCCCCTTGGATTTCGATTTCAGTTTTGCCTTTCAGCCGATCGTGGATCTGCGGCAAGGCCGGATCTGGGGCTACGAGGCCTTGGTCAGGGGGCGCCATGGCGAATCCGCTACCAGCGTGCTATCACGGGTCAATGACAACAACCGCTATGCCTTTGATCAGCTCTGCCGGGTCAAGGCCATCACTCTAGCTGCCGCACTGGGGCTGCGACAGATCCTGAGCATCAACTTTCTGCCCAACGCCGTGTATGAGCCGGCCCACTGCATCCGCAGCACGCTGGAGGCGGCACGCCAGGCTGGTTTTCCAGCAGACCGCATCATGTTCGAGGTCGCGGAATCCGAGCGAGTCCCCCAGCCGGGGCATCTGACCCGAATCTTTGAGTACTATCGCAGCCAGGGCTTCATCACTGCGCTGGATGATTTCGGATCGGGCCATTCGGGTCTGACCCTGTTGTCCTGCTTCTTGCCGACGATCATCAAAATCGACATGGCGCTGATTCGTGACATCCCGAGTAATCGGGCCAAGCAGGTGATCGTCACGGCCTTGCTGGACATCTGCCAGCAGCTCGACATCAAGGTGCTTGCCGAGGGCATCGAAACCGCCGAGGAACTGGCGTGGCTCGAGGACCGGGGCGTCCGGCTGATACAGGGCTATTACTTTGCACGTCCCGGCTTCGAGTGCTTGCCCCACGTGAGCCTTTAAAGGCTGACAGGCGCTCGCGCCTCACGGTGGTATCCACAACTCGCAGCCAGCGTGTACCGCTGGCAGGGAGTAGGACGGGATGGTGGCCTTTCACAGTGCCCACCTGCCTACGGCCGACTCCGAGGTGCTGGTCTCAGCCGGCCAAGCCGCTGGCGGTTTCCGCGCTAACCCTGCCAATTTTGAGCAGTCAGTGCCTCGGGTGCTCGCTGACACTTCATAACTGCTTACCCCTCTGGTCCTTTTCGGAGACGATCCACATGAGTTTGCTGCCGGCTAGTGAGCGTTGCCCTCTTGAGCATTCTCCCTCAACTCCTCAGCAAGGGGCGGTCACGGCGGAGTCTGTGGTAATCGCTGAAAAATCCATGCGAAACCGTTACGACCCGGCGGGTGTCGCGGGCCTATGTTTCGCCATGATGGCTCTGATCGTAGCGATGCGGGTGGTCTACGACTTGTTCGTAAAGTGGTTTGGCGGGTAAGGATGTCAGGGCCAGATAAGGAAACGCTGATACCCCCAGGGGCCTCCATGGCAATGCCCTGGTGGCTGTTGCTTCTCCTTGCGCTGGCCATGGGAAGCGGCCAGGCGGGGGCGGCGTCTGGGCCACCGATCATCGACCTGGCCGGTGGTGTAGAGGAAGCGCTACTGACGGACCGGCTCTGGCTGCTGAAGGAGGCCCCGGACCAGCCGCTGACCGCCGCCGAGGCCCTGGCCGCGGGGGGCTGGGAGGAGACAAATCCCGCTAACCTGAGTTCGGCCTACCGGCCGGCGACGGTCTGGCTGCGGGGGCAAGTGCGCAACCTTGGCCTGGACACCCTCAACCGCTGGCTGGTGGTCCTGCCCTGGCAACTGCGTGATGTCCAGTTGTTCCTGGTCGATGCTGATTCCAACGCCATCCTGTCGCATCAGGGCGCGGGACTCGGCTATCCCCGCACGGCCCTCGAGATCGACACCGTCCACCCGACCTTGCCGCTCACCCTGGCGCCGGGTCAGAGCCGGACGCTGCTGCTGCGCGTCCAGGATCGGAGCTTTCTCGGGCTTACGGTGCGCAGCGTGGATCCCGAAAGCTACGCCGCGCAGCAGGCACGGATCAGAGACGGCTATCTCGTCTTCATCGGGTTCGTTATCGCCATCCTGGTCGTGCTGCTGCTCTGGGGTGACTGGCGCTTTACCCTGGCGAGCGCCTGGTTGAGTGCGATCGTCCTCTTCGAGCTCTCTTACGAGATGCCGCTGCTGCTCAGCCTCTGGCCCGGGCTCAGGCCGCACATGGTGTCCCTGTTCACCATTAGCGGGGCACTCACCATCGCGGTCTTTGCCCTGGCCTCCCTGGTGTTCCTGGAGCTTTACCGCCACCGCCTGTGGCGCTGGCTCTATGGGCTTTTGATCGGCTTCATCCTGATCGCGGCCTTCGCGACGCCGCTGACCGAGCACACCCAGCTTACGCGGTGGGTAGCGGTTCGCCTGACGCTGGCATTCGCTATCCTCTGGCCCCTGTCGGCCCTGTTCGGGCCACCCCGCAAGGGCCCTTATCAGCTTGGCGTGCTGATCCTGCTGACCGCCTCCTGGCTGTTGATCGTGGTCAGGATCCTGACCTCGACCGGTCTGGTGCAGCGCATTCATGACGATACGCTGGTCATGCTCTACCGGCTGACACCCTTGTGCCTGGTCCTCGGGGTCATCCTGCTCGACCGACTCGGACGGCGGCAGTTGGAGCGCGCCCGGGAGCAAGAATTGCTGGCTAGTCGGGAGGCGGCGCGCCAGGCCTTGTTCGACCGGCAACGGGAGGAAAACCTGCGCCTGACGGCGGCGGTGGAGGAACAGACCCGCTCCTTGCGCGCGGCAACCCTACGGGCGGAGGAAAGCAGTCAGGCGAAGTCCAGCTTTCTCTCCACGGTCAGTCACGAGTTGCGTGCCCCCTTGCACGATATCCTCGGTTACGCCCAGTTGCTGGCCCGCCAGATTCCGGCTGGGGCCCGGGACCATCTGGGGGTCATCCAGACCAGCGCCAACCGCCTTCTGCATCTGATCGGCGACATCCTGGCATTCAGCCGTGGCGAGGCCAAGCCGGTCATGCTCGATCCCGCCCCGCTGTCCCTGACCCGATTGGCCAACCATCTGGGCGAGGTCTGCCGCCCCCTGGCCGCCAGCGGTGACAATGTGCTGAACACCCGGGTCGAGATCGAGGACGGGGGCTGGGTCATGGCCGATGAACAGCGGCTGATGCAGGTCCTGCGTAATCTGCTCGAGAATGCCTGCAAATTCACCCAGGGTGGGCAAATCGAGCTCAGCATCACTCAGGCCGCACCAACACCCTGGCGCGCCGAAGCGGCGGTGCCGGATGTGGCGGCCGTTAGAGCGAAACCTATTCAGGTGCTGTTTGCCGTGACCGATACCGGGGTTGGCATCCCGGAGGTGGAGCGGGACGCGATCTTTCAGCCCTTCACACGGCTCGATCGCTACCAGCGGGTGCCGGGACTGGGCCTGGGGTTGGCGATTGCTCAGCAATTGACCACCGCGATGGGTGGGCGGATCAGGGTGCAAAGCAGCCAGGGGGTAGACCATGGCAGCAGCTTCCGCTTTGAGCTGTCCCTGCCCCACTGCGAACCCCAGGAGGACGAAGTCACCGCCGAAAGGGCGCCCATCGGCTACCGCGGACGGCGTCGGACCTTGCTCATCGCCGATGACTTTGCCACCAGCCGCCAGTACCTGGCAGAGTGCTGCCGGGCTTGGGGGTTCCAGGTCCTCCTGGCGGAGGATGGCGCCCAGGCCCTGGCCCGGATGCGTGAGGCCGATCCGCCGCCAGACGCGACCCTGATCGATCAGTTTATGCCCTATCTCGATGCCTGGGGGTTTCTACGCGGCGTGCGTGAATCGGTCCAACATCAAGACTTGCCAGTGGTGCTCATCTCGGCGGCACCGCCGCAACGGCCGGCGGCCTTTCCTCTCGACCTGGACTTCGACGGGTACGGCATGAAACCCCTGTGCGAGGCTCGCTTGGCTCAAATCCTTGGGGAGATCCTGGGTATCGAGTGGGAATATGAAGAAGTTGCCACCCCGGCGCCGGTCCAGGACGTGGAGGAGTTCCCCTCCCTCGCGATGATGTGCTCTGCCAGTGAGCAGGAAACCTTCCGCGACATGGTCGCCCTCGGCCAACTCATGGGCATTAAGCGATGGGCACAGGGCATGGCCGACCGCTATCCGGAGCATGAGGGTCTATGGCGGAACATCCAGCGCCTCTGTGATCAGGTCGACATGCACGGCCTGCGACGGCTGGTGCCAATCCCGGCGGAGGGGGCAAGGGAAAGCCTAAAGGGCAACTCAACCGGAATAATCACCTTGGCCTCTCCGCAGCCTATCCAAAGCGGCGCGCCATAGGGGGTCTGCTGCGCTGGCACCCTTTGGCATTCAGGGGGTTTTTGCCGCCGCGAGTCCGGCCCCCATCCCCAGCAGACCGAGCACCCAGGTATCTAGGAAGAATCGGCATTCAAGCTGTCTACAAGTATTGTGGGTCCGCGGTAAATTGAATGGTCAGCCAGCGGTCTGGCCCTTCCCCGCCGATCGCCGCGCCGATCTCGGAGCGCAGCGCATCCAGTTCTGCGATCGCCAGCCGCAGTTCCGCCGGCATCAGTACGGCGACCTCGATGAAGCGGGCCCGGCCGGCCTTGGAGACATAGCTGCGATAGTCCAGGAACCCGTGGCGGGTGATGAAGTCCCCCATCACCTGGCGCACCTGGCCATCCAGATCCAGGGGACTGATCAGCAGGATCTCGCTAAGCGACTCCCGGGCCTCGCGGAAGGGCAGGGGCAGGATGATGAGTGACAGGAGCGCCAGCACCGCCGGGTCCACATAGGGAATCAGGTGTTCCGCTGCCGTGCCCTTCATGGCGAGGGCGGCGATGAAGGCGAGGAACAAGGCGAGGGTGATCAGGGCGGATATCAGCCAGGCCTTGACATCGAGTCGGACCAGTGCGGAATCGATACGATTGGCCTGGCCCTTCAGCCACCACCACATGCAAAAAGCGACCAGGTCGGCGAACCCGGCATAGAGCAGCGCGATGCCGAATTCCGGGTCATAGCCGCCCTTGAGCAGGCTGTTGATCGAACTCAACAGGGCGTAGCCGACGAGGAAGATCAGGGCGGATGACTTCAAGGCCATGACCAGCGGCTCCAGATGCCAGAACCCGTTCTGGAACCGGTGATTCCCCTGACTCGCCACCAGTCGGGCAACCAGGAGGGTGAGTCCGGTGATGGCGACGTCCACCAGGGAGAAGACGCCATCGAAGAGGATGGCCGTGGAGCGGGCGAGGAAGCCGAAAAGGATACCGAACCCGGCGATGATCAGGGTGGCATAGAGGGATACGCGCAGCAGCCGGGCCTCGAGTTCGGAGCGCAGCAGGATCACCCGGTCGAGGTTGGCCATGTTCAGCTCGACCCCTCGTCATGCCTCGGTGGCTGCCCCTGATCCGCCCGGTCCAGGTCCGTCTGGCCCCGGCGGTATTGGTCGAACCAGTCCAGGATGCGCTGCTGCTGATAATCGTAGAAGGGATTGTGGCGCTGACGCAGCAGCCAGTTGCCGGGGAGCTTGAGGACGCCGTTTTCCCCACGGATGGCCAACTGGCCGAGAAAGACCTGGCTGGGGTCCGCGGGGGGCTGGCGGCCGTAGAGGGGGTCATCCGGCGGGAAGGGCAAGGCGATGTGGGACAGGGCGATGACCTCGTCGGGCCAGGGTGCGTCCAGGGGGGTGCCGGTGGTGAAGCCGGCGGTGAAGGGGGGTTTGCGCTCGGCCAGGACCTGGCGAGTGTCGGCGTCCAGGTTATGGATGAAGGTCACGGCGAAGGGCAGGGTGGCATCCGCCAGCAGGCGCTCCGTGAGCTCCCCGGCGTCGGCGACGACCAGGGGTGCGTCGAGGGCGAAGCGGTTGATGTCATAGAGCACCAACTCGTGGCCCTCCGGCGCCAGATGGCGGAGCAGCTGGTCGGCCACGGCCTGGGCCGAGACCGTGGCGTCCACCGCCGAGAGCAGGACCAGGGTCGGGGGGAAACCGGTGAGGGGCCCCGGGGTCGCCAGCCGCCGCAGCCGGGTCGTCAGGTCCTGGGTCATGCGGTGGACCTGGAGGCTGGCATTGGCGGTGAAGGAGTTGTACCGGAAGGGGTCGAACTCGGGCATGATCGCCGTCCAGGCCAGGCGCCCCAGACCGGGCAGGCGACCCAGGCGCTCGACCCAGGGGGTCAGGTCGGCGATCCGGGCCAGACCCACGGCCGGGGAGATGAGCACCAGGCTGGCGGGTGGGGGCAGCGTGGTGTCGGCGCGGGCGTTCAGGCTGTAATCCACCGCCAGGGCGGCGCCCATGGAATAGCCGATGATGTGGATGGGCTTGCCCCCCATGACGCTGGCCAGGTGGGCCATCCCCAGGCGCGCCGCCGCGGCCAGGTCCTCCCAGGTGACTGACAACAGGCCGCTGGGGAGGGCGCCGTGCCCCGGCAGGCGCAGGCCCAGCACCCGGTAGCCGGCCTGGCCCAGGGCCTCGCCCAGGGCGCGCAGGCTGTAGGGGCCATCGGACATGCCATGCAGCAGCAGCACCCCCGCCCGCGGCTCCGGTGGGATGATCTCGTAGCTGTGGTTCCAGTCCGGGGTCCGGGCGCGGGGATCGCTGGCGCTCCCGGCGCTGTAGCGCACCAGGGCCTGCTCCGGGCCGCGCGGGGTCTCGGCGTAGACCCGCGCGTCCAGTTCGGCGAAGAGCCGCGCCTCCAGGGCCTGATAATCGGCCAGGGTGCGGACCTGGTCGGCCTGGTCGGCGGTGAATTCCGCCTCCAGTTCGATCTCATGCCAGGGTTGCAGGGGCGGACCGTTCAGGGCCCAGAGGACGTAGAGGACATGGATACCCGCCAGGAAGCCCAGCACGGCGATGCCCAGATAGAGGCCCAGGCGTTTGGCGTAACGAGTAATTGATGACATGGTGTGGCTCGGGGCGGGAAGAAGATGCGGGTCAGGGGGCTCCTGGGCCCCGGTCAGGGGTTGGGGCGGCCTGGTCCCCAGCGGACGGCGGCGCGTCCGGTTCCGCGTCCTCGGGTCCGACGGGCGGACCCATGAGGATCGCCAGGGGCCGGGTGTGGGGGCTGGCCTCCAGGGCCGCCATCAAGGCCTTGGTGAGGGGTACGGAGAGGAAGATGCCGACGGTGCCGAAAATCCAGCCCCAGAACATCAGCGACAGCA
>JAHDND010000119.1 GCA_018435665.1 Candidatus Thiosymbion sp.
CCTAAAAACGGCAGTTAGCCCCTTACGCCAGCCCGTTGCGAGCTGACGGAGCGGGAGCCAGGGGTTGCGGATGCTGGCTATGCCGGTGCCGGCAAGGGGGTTGGGGGCTGCAATTCGCGCCCCCGCAGGTACTTCACCAAGGCCCGTGACAGGATGCGGCACCAACATTGGAGGGGCGTCAACTGCTCCGCAGTTTGGCGGAGGGTCTTGAAGAAGGCGGCGAGGTCACGACAGACCTGTTCCACCCACTGCGCCTTGGCATGGGGATGGCTGATGATGAGGTGGGTCTGGCCGGCATGACGGGTAACGCGGGCGGGAGCCTGGAGCAGGAGGGGCCGGCTGGTAATGGCCTCGGTATGCTGGCGGGGATTGGCCAGGCGCACGAAGAGACTCCACCAGTTGTAGGTCAGCGCGGTGATGCGCGCCATGAAGCGGCAGCGCTTGAGGTCGCGGGTGGTAAAGCCACCCCAGCCCCAATGATTTTTCAGTTCATCAAAGGGATTTTCCGCATCGGCGCGGTCGCGATACCACTGGGCGAGGGTCAGGATCTCCTGCGGCAACGAGGTGATCAGTACGGCGTATTCGTAGACGATGACTTCGTTGGTGAACTCGGCCAAGCCCAGGCGCAACTGGTTGGCGTCCCCGTGATCGACCACCGCCAGATCGCCCTTGATCCGCCGGCGCAGGACGATGGCCCGGCGCGAGCGGCTCCAGCCGGTCAACCGCAAGGACGTCTCGGCGCCCTCCCAGTCCTGACCGGCCGCCGTCCAGAGCGCTTCGCGCATCAGGCGCTCGACACTTTTTTTCACCCGCGCCGTCATGCGCAACTTGAAAAGATACGGCAATCCTTCCTGTTCGGCGCGCTGCATGTTGGCCTCGGTACCCCAGTCACGGTCGCCACGGATGAACACCGGCCAGTGCGGCCGCGGGAGGCGCTTGAGCAGTTCCCATAGCCCCGGTGCACTGTATTTGGAGGCGGTCTGGTTACCGGCCTGGACCTCGACATCGAGGATCAGACGCAGGTTGGCGATGAAATACGTATGGTAGGTGTGCGAGGGGCGGCCAGGTTTGTGGGGGTTGTAGCCCTTCTCCGCCCCTTCCTGGTGACCATACAGCGGTTTGACCGTGACATCGCTGTCGAGAATCCAGGGGATGCTCAGCAGGGGGGCGATACTGTCGTCGAGATGCTGTTGGAGCCAGGTGACGCCCGCCGCTTCGTCCAGTTGGCCTAAGTTACGGCGTACCGAATCCTCACTGACCACCTTGTTCATCCCCAACAGCGGGGCATTGAGGGTGTCACCGCGCAGGGCGCTGAGGTGCGCATAACGCTGATGACCCGAGAGGATGGCCAACACGGTCGTGCCCAGGATGTCACGGTTGCTGGGGGCATTGGGACTGGTCAGCTGTAGCGGGCAACTGGCCACCCAGGGCTCGAAGCGGCCGCTCACCTGGAGGAAGTCAATGAAGAAGGGTAGCTGCCCCAGGGGCGTGACCGCCGCCTGGGCGTCCCACTCAACATGGATACGACCCCCAAAGGTGTCGACGGCAACCGGGCCGGGAACGACCGTCAGCGCAGTGGATCGGGTTTCACCCGGAGGGTGAAAGGTCAGCTGGTTCATAGGCACCTCCTTTTGCCATTATTTCATTTGCTTGCCTCATCCAAGGCAAGAGGCAACTGCCCTTTTTAGG
>JAHDND010000174.1 GCA_018435665.1 Candidatus Thiosymbion sp.
AGCGATGCTCTACATTCAGGCAACGAACATTGCTGAGCGCTTTCGGTGGGTTAAAGAGAGCGATTTGCAGATAGTTACTGCGTTGGCTTCGTGGGGAAAATCCGGGATGCTTTTTTTCAGAAGTCTTGACCCGGATGGCAATGTCGTCGAGGTCTTTTCGGCCGATGGGCAGTGACTTGATAATTAATCGTGCCCAGGGCTGCCTCCTTGGACAGCTCACCGGTGACGCCCTTGGCAGCCTGGTCGAGTTCCAGTCGCCGGAGGAGATCCGCCGCAGCTACCCGGACGGCGTGCGGGAACTGGCCGATGGCGGTACTTGGAACACCATTGCCGGTCAGCCGACCGATGACTCGGAAATGGCGCTGCTGCTGGCCCGGATGCTGACAGAGCGTGGGGACTACGATCTCGATGCCGCGCTTCAGGCCTATCAATTCTGGCTCGACTCCGATCCCTTTGACTGCGGCATGACCATTTCCGCTGGTCTTAGGGGGCGTCCAAACCCCGACAGCCAGGCCAATGGGGCCATGATGCGGATCAGCCCCTTGGGCATTTTCGGGGCCAACCACCCATTGGAGACAGTGGGCGAATGGGCCAGGCAGGACGCCGCTCTGACGCATCCCAATCCGGTGTGCCTTCAGGCGAACTCGCTTTTCACCATGGCGATTGCCCACGCCATTGCCTCGGGCTGCGAGGCCGAGAACCTCTACCAGAATATCAAACAGTGGGCTGCCGACCTGGCAGTCGACCCGGCTCTCATGGACGCCATCCATGGAGCGGCCGAAGCTCCACCTAAGGACTACGTCCAGCAACAGGGGTGGGTGTTGATCGCGTTTCGCAATGCCCTGTGGCAACTGTTCAATGCCCCGAGCCTTGAAGCTGGCGTCGTCGATACGGTTATGCGGGGTGGCGACACCGATACCAACGCAGCCATTTGTGGGGCGTTACTTGGCGCGGTGTACGGCCTGGACGCCATACCCGCCCAGTGGGTCGACCAGATCCTGAACTGCCGCCCCAAGGCCGGACATCCCGGCGTCAACCGCCCGCGACCAGAGTGCTTCTGGCCGGTGGATGCTTTGGAACTGGCTGAAGGGCTGATTGGCAAGCAAGGAGCGCTTCCATGAAGAACATTAACAGTCGACAACTGGCCAGAACTTGGCCTTACACACGATACAAGAGTTTCGAGGCATCTCTGCGTAAGGCTGCGGAACAATGGTTCAGCGAGCGAAGATGTGAAACCCATCCCAGGATGGGGTACTGTCTCGCCCGTCATGATCTGTGGCCCAAGAATCTCATCTGTGAAGATGTCGCAGATTACATCCGCCAAGAACAGGAGAGACATCTCGGCGAGGATTCGTTTCCTCTGCATAAATACCTGCATCACGGGCTAAGCAGCCAGGCGATGGCCTTCAACCTGATAGGCCCCCTGATTGTGCGCAACGATCTTGGCCCATTGAAGATTGCGATTGCAAGGCTCGGTATCGATTGGCCAGGAGGGGACGTCGCGGCGGTTTTTGAGCACGACGACCGTTCAGTCTTGATGAACTCGTAAAAAGTCAAACCGCCAAATCCGCTCGAAAAGAAGCGACTGGTTGAAAGTTTGTGACTTCGTGAGTTCTTATTGAGAAGTCTTCCCGAAAAAGTTCTTTGAAATATGTTTGGAAAGCCAAAAAGAAGGAAAATAGGCTGTAAAAGGACGTCATTGGGCTGGTTTTTTCGCCCCAGTGCCTGCTGGCCCGCAATATGTTCAAACCGATGGCCTTCATGAAGGCGGCAAACCGCACTGCTTTCATGCCTCGAACTCGGAGATGCTTGACACCGGTGCGCCGGTCGAATTCCGACATGGTCGCCTCAACGCCGGCCCGGTAACGGTACTTCTCCCTGAACTCAGGGCTATCTTCTTCCTGTCGCCGTCGGGCCAGGCGGATATCCTTGTCGGTGTAGCGGTAGTAATAGCCCTTTTTTCCGATGGAGACGGGGCACTGGTCAAACGAGGGGCAGTTCTGACAAACAGCGATGGGGAAGAGTGCGCTGTAGCCGGATTTTGATTTTTTCACCGTGTCGGGTGCCGTGCCCTGGGGGCAGTTGAGAACCTTGCCTAGGTTATCAAGGGTGAATTCGGCCAAGTTGAACTTTTTCTGATTGCCCGGCATGACCGGGGAGATGACCGTCACCTGATGCTCCTGCAGGGCCGTTTCACAATTGCTGTCGCTGCCGTAGAGGGAATCGGCCAGCATTTGCTGGGGCAGCATCGACTTCTGCTCCAGTTGAGCGAGGGCGGGCAGGAGGGCATTGGCATCATGCTGATCCGCGGATTCCACCTCCACCTGCGTGATCAGGGATGGTCCACGCTCATCGGTGGTGGTGTAGTTTTCCACCAACTGCACCTGATACCCTTGGCCTTTATGACTGCTGTAGCCGGCATCCGCATCGGAGGGGTTTTGCAGTGAATCGGAGGGTACGTCCTTGTTCGGCCGGGCCACGGCTTTCTTGCCGGAATCGGCGGTGGCGTCTTCCACGATGACGCACTGTTCGGCGAACAACCGGCTCAGCAGTTTGAAGCTCTGCATGGTGCAGACCTCGTCCACGGCGGCAAAGCGCTCGGTCAAGAGCAGCACATCCGCAGCCAACTGATCAAGGGTGCGGGTGGACTCGGTGGGTTTGACCATGGCAAACAAAGACGTCGGCGATTTGCTCAGATACCGTTGGGTCAACTCCGTGTCGAGCTGATCAAAGTGTTCCCGGTGGTGTCGCTTCAGGTTGACGAGGAACTTCTTGATCGTTTTGGTGAACAACCCGATACGACCCAGATTGCGCATGTTGGATTTGACATGCACCGAGTCCATGCGCTGCTTGCTCATATCGGCCTTGAGCAACTTGGCCAGGATGCCCAGGGAGGCATCAAATATCTCGGCATAGCTCGCATCCGTGGCCAGGTGATCGCGCATGGTCCAGATCGTTTTGTGGCTGATGTATGCAGCCGCGTCGGAGCACGAGGTGATGTTGAGGGCATAGTGCCACTGGATATTGAAACAGAACTGCTCAACCGCCTCCTGATCAGTACAATCATGCATTTGCTGGAGGATCATCACCCCCATCATGGCATACAGTTCCTTGGTGGGTCGGCCATTGTAGTCATGATAATGGTGGCGCAGGGACTCCACCGGGAGTTCAGGCAGGATATGCTTCTGAAAAAGACCTGCCCATGAGTTATCCAGGAGGGCGCGTCGCTTGGGTCCCAAATGGGCCCATGGGTCGAGGATGTTGAGCTGTTTGTGGTTTTTCACGTGAAACATTATCTCGTCTCGCATTTAATTGATATTACGCAAATATATTAACAGAATGCGAGAAAAATAACAATGATAATCCAGATGTTAATCCTGGAAAATTAACCAGTTAAATAGAAATGCTTTTTACGACGCCATCAGTCTTTAACGAGGACAATGGCCAACCCACGTCTATCGACATTATTCTGTCAGGCATATGCAACAGCCTCTTTATCGAAGCAAAGCTGGTGGAACGAGAGTTTGGTGGCTGCTCCGTTTTTGCTGGCGGTGATTGTGAGGGTCGGAATCCATATCCAGACCGGCTTGGCGAATGTTACTTGCACCATATTGGCAGGAAATATTGGCAGCGCTTGGATGAGCTTGGCTTTTCTGAGACGAATTTTGTCAATGGGGCTATCTGTCCGTTTGCGAACTACTACCAATTTTTCCGTGAGGCGATGTTTGCCTTTGCCAAGCAAGGGACCTTCATATTGCTGCACGATGCAAGGAACCCGGCTTTTTTGAGGTCAACGGATGATGGGATGGCGCACGGCGGGTTATGGCCGTTTCTACATGAGGCAATCCCGCAGAACCTACATCATCGAGTTGGCAGGTTGACCATTCAAATGGTTGTTGAGGCGATACAAGAATCGGGCGGACACGAAGACTGGATTGGGGATTTCAAGAAAAAGTATGGGCTCCAGTAAGCCGATCCGGGCATCAATTCGATTCCCGTTTTGGGAACCTAACCGGCGTCCGAAAACCGGATTCGAAGTTGTTGTGGCTCGACGCCAGGTATCCGTTTTTACTGCAAACCCGTCACCCTCGTCCGGTGCCGGGAAATCAGGGGAGAAAATCATTTCTCTGGTCGGGTTGTTGGGAAGTGGTTGTGTGAGATGACTTCGGGCTTTATTATCAATGAGTTACGAGGAGCGTGGGCTTTGAGACTGTTTTGCGGTAGGTCGTCGTTCCCTCCGATTCTGCCGGTCTGAGAGCTAACGCAAATCGGACTCACCTCGAAACCGCAAAAATTATTCACCCGGATTTCCCGCGTTTCCGACCTTCCGCCGAAGCCGATTCTCGTCGAAACACCGAATTTTCAATGGGTTGAGCATCAAGAACGGTTCAAGACGAGTTCGAACATTTTTTCGGTGGAACGGAGAAAACGCACGTCCGAAAGTGACCCCGAAAAGGAAGCGGGGTTGAAACGGTACTTCCCGACCCCGGAGAATGCCCATTCCCAGCAGCGGCCCGAAACCCTTTGATACCAGGGGCTTTCCGGTAACCGAAAAATCGGAGCCGTGGTTGTAACTTTTTTCTGCTTTAGCAAGTGCGTTGCAGCGTCGAACGCTCGTCTGAGGAAATCGAAGTGCCCGTTCAGGAAATCCGCTTGATTTTTCCTTCTCGCTTCTTTATTTTAGGATGTGTGACAAAGGTAAAATAAAGGCGAATCTTATTTTAGGTTCAAGGCAGGCAAGATGAAGCGAGAACTCCAAGGCAGATACGTGACTATATCGACGGTGGGTGAGAAGGCCCAGGCCTTCGTGCCCGCGCCTCTGCCGCCGCGTCCGCCCATCGACTGGACGCCGGAGCTGCGCAGCAAGTTCGACCAGGCGCTGCTGGCGCTCGGGCGGTTGGACAGCGTCTCGACCCTGCTGCCGGATACCTCGCTGTTCCTCTACATGTACGTCCGCAAAGAAGCGGTGCTCTCCTCCATGATCGAGGGGACCCAGTCGTCCCTGTCCGACCTCCTGCTGTTCGAGCTGGATCAGGAGCCCGGCGTGCCGCTGGATGACGTACGGGAGGTCAGCAATTATGTCGCGGCCCTCGACCATGGCCTGCGCCTGCTGGAAGAAGGGCTGCCGCTGTCTCTGCGGCTGTTCCGCGAGATTCACGGCGTGCTGCTGACCAAGGGGCGTGGCAGCAACCAGACCCCGGGCGAGTTCCGGCGCAGCCAGAACTGGATCGGCGGCACCCGACCGGGCAATGCGGCCTTTGTTCCGCCACCGGCCGAAGATGTACTGGAGTGCATGAGCAAGCTGGAGCTCTTCCTCCATGACCAGCCGGAGCCGACTCAGGTGTTACTCAAGGCGGCGCTGGCCCATGTGCAGTTCGAGACGATCCACCCGTTTCTGGACGGTAATGGCCGTCTCGGTCGTCTGCTGATCGCGCTGTTGTTGTGCGAGCAGAAGGTACTGCGGGAGCCGATGCTCTACCTCAGCCTCTATTTCAAAACGCACCGCCAGTATTACTACGAACTACTCAACAACGTGCGTATGACCGGCGACTGGGAAGCCTGGCTTGATTTCTTTGCCGAGGCCGTGATCGTCACCGCCACCCAAGCTGTGGAAACGGCCCAGCAACTTCTCGATCTGTCGAACCAGGACCGTGACAAGATCAGCGGCCTCGGACGGGCGGCGGCATCAACCCTACAGGTCCACCGGGCGCTGATGGAGCACCCCATTGCAACCTCGGGCTCGCTGGTAGAGAAGACCGGCATTACCCCGGCCACGGTCAACAAGGCGCTCGGCCACCTGGAGCAGCTCGGCATCGTTAAGGAGCTGACCGCCCAGAAACGCAACCGCCTGTTCAGCTACGCGGGCTATATCGAAATCATGAGTCGCGGCACGGAACTGCCGGGCAGGTAGGTTAATTTGATTCCCGTTTTCGGAATCGAATCAGATTCGTTGGGAGGTCGTTCTTGGTATCCGCTCGGGTTGCAAACACAGCATCCTCGTCCGGAGCTTGGAAATCGGGAGAGAAAAGTTGCTTCCCCGGTGGGAACTTGGGGCGTGACTCGACTTCCTATGTGAAGCCCTTTATTTTCAATGTGTTACGGGGTGGCTTGAGGCTGGAGACTGGGTTGCGGTCGAGAGCTGTTTGCTCCACCAACTAAAAAAACCCCAACCGATATCGGTTGGGGTTTTTTTTATGTCCGAAATGGCGTAACCTTGCGGAAAGTTTAGGATCCCTGAGGTCGGTTGAGGTTCGATCAAATCCGGACTCGCTTCGGTGCTGGCGCCGTGCGGCAGGGACTGGCCACTAGCCGATGGACGGCGAGGACGGCTGATCACAAGCTCCTGCTTAGATTCACCGCGCCAGAACGTGCGGATCGGCGATCCATCCCTCCAGCGGATCGACCGGCGTGGGCAGCCCGAACCCCTGGTCTCGCCGGGTCCAGGCCCAGGCCGCCTGGATGGCGCACAACAGGGCGTCGAGCCGGTCGCCGCTGGGGTCGTCGGCCAGGTCTGCCGGTGCCTCAACGATCATGCCGTAGGCGTCCGCGAAATCTGACCCGCTAAGCGCATCCAAGAGGTCCCGGCGGGCCTGGGCCTGCTCAGGCGTCTGCTTGGCTTTGGTGTCCTGCTTGTAGCCGCGCCGCCCGATCAGGGCGCGGGCGAGGACCCCCGGATAGGCCTCCACGACGATCCGGCCGGGATCGCCGGCCTGAAGCCCGGGGATCGTCACCCCCGCGGCGAGCAGTCGCGGGGCGCCTTCGAAGAACATCAGCCCGACCGGTGTACCGTAGAGCTTCTGCGGGCTGATCGCGCCGGCCGCCACGTCCGTCGCGCGACTGTGCTCCTTGTCCCCCGGCGGCTGTCCGGCTCGATAGTTATCCAGCACCATCCGAAACCCCGCCCGGCCAAGCCCCGCTGCGTGCGCCACATACCCGTACCAGGTGGTGGGCCACCCGAGGTCCTCGACCAAGCGACGCGCCTGCCCGAACGGGAAGTCAATCCCTGCAATCCACGGCCCCGACCGGACCAGGGCCGCCTCGAAGGCGGTGAAGTCATTCCAAGCCGTCAGTTCACCGACCCGCAACCGGTCACCGGCCAACTCGCACTCCAGACACGTGATCGGCTTGCGACGCGTTGGCCGACTCGTGAAATCAATACCGTATATCCTCATTCGCTCATCCTCGCTCGCCGTGGCGCAACTGGCCAGTCATGAACCAGGGTTCCCCGAGTGGCCTACGTGGCACATACATTAGTCGATGACCGGTGCCGGCATCCTCGACGGGGATGCGCTGGTGGTGGATTGGTCGCGCACCAGCCGTCATGGCAACATCGTGCTGGCGGTCATCGACAATGAAATCACGGTCAAGGAGTTGGACTGCCAGGGACCCGCACCCTGCCTGCGGGCACACCACCCGGAGCGGTGCCAGCCAGTCACCCCTCCTCCGGCCGAAGCCGGAACCACAAGGCATAAAGCGCCGGCACGAACAGCAGCGTGATCGCCGTCCCCACGGCCACGCCGCCAATCAGGACATAGGCCAACGGCCCCCAGAAGCTGTCCTGGGTGAGGGGGATGAAGGCGAAGACGGCGGCCAGGGCGGTGAGTACCACGGGCCGGGCCCGCTGCACCGCCGCTTCCACCACCCCGGCGAGGGCCGGCAGGCCCTCCTCGAAGTTGTCGGCGACCTGCTGGGTCAGGATCAGGGTGTTACGCATCAGGATGCCGGCGAGTCCCGTCAGACCCAGC
>JAHDND010000043.1 GCA_018435665.1 Candidatus Thiosymbion sp.
CCGACGCTGCCTGACGCGCGGGCGACGCCCGCGGGTCCTGAAATCTTCCAACGGGCGGGCTCTCCGGGCCACCCGTCTCGGCCGGCGCGCTTGGCCCCGGCGAGAAGGCGGCATTATAGCGGCTCGGAGGACGATGTCAAGCACTTTAGCAGAGGCGGATACAGGGGCAGGTGCGGATGCGGGTACTGTTGCGGCACCTGGAGGCCGCTTGACTAGGCGGGCAGCGACTGCCGGGACAGAAGGCAACCGAAGCCTGAGACTGCTTAGAGTCTACCCAGATACTAACTGATTGATTAAAATAATATTAAGCAGACTTTTAGCCGACTCGAATCGGCAAGAATCCAGTCCCGCGTCGAAGTCATCATAATAATCAACAGCTACTTCCTTGGCAGCATCTTAAGACCCAGGCCTGCAATCACCTGTTTTTTCTCACCACTGACATCAGGGCGCAGCGTCCATGATCCGGTCAGCCCAGTCCGCCAGTTGGTCTAATAACTCCAGCCGGCGCGGAACACTTGCATGTTCAGGTCTTAACTGCTGGATCCGGATCAGGTATTCATCCACGGTGATGCCCCCCCCGGCTTCGGGATCGGTAAGCCGCTCAAAGCGCCAGGAATCCCATTCTTCTCGCTCTTCTTCCGTGAGGGTCTCTGGCCAGTTGCGGGCCCGATAGCGGAACAGCAGGGTTTCACCGCGCGGATCCTGAAAAACAATTCGACTCCTGCTCAAGGTCTCTGGGGTTTGTTTCCGCAGTCCCTCCATCACCCGACGGTCAGCATCCGAAAAGAACCCACCTGCGTAGATCATGAAATCAGGATCTGTTTCCACAGGCTTTTGCCCCATCTGATGAACTCGTCTGACCTTGTCCATCAGGTCGGGATCGGCCACCAGGCGTTGGGCGTGCCGCTCGACCTGGGCCAGGTCGATGTCCCAGCGCTCAGCAGCCTCCCTGGTCAAGGTCCCCATCGGGGCTACCATAGGCACCTGATTGAGATGCAGAGTTTTGAGCGGGATCCGTTCCTCACCGTCCGGCAAATCCTGGTTCCGGGTAAATAGACGACGGTGAATAGCCTCCGGGGAAAGGGCCAGGAGGGGCTCGGGATCGTGACGAAGGTCGAAACAGATGACGCCTTTGGGATTATCCGGGTGCCGAGCAATGGGTAAAACCGGAGCGATGCAACCCAGCTTGGCCGGGTATCGGGATGAGACATGCAGGAAGGGAGGGCCCTTGTACACCAACTCCTCTACCGTTTCCTTGGACCTTAGGGTAAAGGCATAGGCAAAGAGACGGGGTTGCCGGGACTTGAGAACCCGTGCCAGATCGATCGTCGCCCGCACATCTGCCAAGGCATCATGGGCCTGGGCATGGGCGATGCCATTGGCGGCAGTCAAGTCTTCCAGCCTGAAGGAGGGCGTACCTTCCGCGGTGACTGGCCACTGGATTCCCTCCGGCCGCAACGCATGCGCAAGCCGCATCACGTCGATGAGATCCCACCGGCTATTGCCATTTCGCCATTCCCGGGCATAGGGGTCGATAAAGTTACGGTAGAAGAGATTCCGGGTGACCTCATCATCAAATCGACGGCTGTTGTAGCCGACGCCGCAGGTGCCGGGGAGGGAAAGCTCACTTTCGATGCGCATGGCGAACTGCGCCTCAGGCAGACCCTTCTCCCAGGCCAGTTGCGGGCTGATGCCAGTGATCAGACAGGCGCCGGGATCGGGTAGGTAGTCATCGGCCGGGCGGCAGAAAAGTACCAAGGGATCTCCAACCGGATTCAAGTCGGCATCAGTCCTCAGGCCGGCAAACTGGCAAGGACGGTCTCGCCGGGGATCGGAGCCCCAGGTCTCATAGTCATGCCAATAAAAGGTCATGGCTAAACCTTGAAATTGATCAGGGAGGGGTACCTGTGCAGGGAGGAGTGGGGAGTTGAGCGAGGCGCAGGCAGCGGACGAAGCCGTGGCAGGGAAGACCACGAGAGGGGGAATCATCAAGCGGCAGGGGCATAATCAACCAATTGCTGATCGACGATTGGCTCACCAATATAGCTTGAGGCGATAAAGCTTCTGGCAGCGCTGATCATGCCAAAATAGCGGAACAGGCTGAATTCAGGCACCAAGGATTAACTACCGCGCTGGGCTCACGAGTGAAGAGCATACAGCTAACGCGGCGGAGTCAAGCGACGGTCGCCCCTTGCCGAATATGGGAAGGGGCGCCAGGGAGATGCCTAAACGGATCAGACCTTCTCTTTGATGCGGGCCGCCTTGCCAGTGCGCCCCCGCAGGTAGTACAGCTTAGCGCGGCGGACATCGCCACGACGCTTCACCTGAATGGAGTCCACCAACGGGCTGTAGGTCTGGAACACACGTTCCACGCCCTCGCCGTGGGACAACTTACGCACGGTGAAGGCCGAATTGAGCCCCCGGTTGCGCTTGGCGATCACGACCCCCTCGAAGGCCTGGAGTCGTTCGCGGTTGCCTTCCTTAACCTTGACCTGCACCACGACCGTATCGCCGGGGGCAAAATCCGGGACCTCGCGGCCCATCTGCTCTTTATCGAGTGCCTCGATGATATTCATGCTCTTAAGCTCCAGTTCTCACCCAGCGTCTTGGTGCGCGTGGATAAATTCATCCAGCAACGCCTGTTCCTGCTGATTCAGGGACCGACGCCGCAATAAATCGGGACGACGCAGCCAGGTCCTGCCCAAGGCCTGCCCTAGGCGCCAGCGCTGAATAGCGCCATGGTCACCACTGAGCAGTACCGCCGGCACCGGCTGACCGTCAACGAGGGCGGGTCGGGTGTAATGGGGATGATCCAGCAGGCCGGCCACATGGGAATCCTCCCGAGCCGAGTCCGCATGCCCCAAAGCCCCCGGCAAGAGTCGGATGACGGCATCCATCACCACCATGGCCGGCAACTCACCGCCGCTCAGTACATAATCTCCGATGGACCATTCCTCGTCCACCCAACCGGCGATCAAACGCTCGTCGATACCTTCATACCGACCAGCAATCAGGACCCAGCCACTGTCCTGTGCGATGCGTGCCATCTCCCTCTGGTCCAGGAGACGACCTTGGGGGCTCAGGTAAGCAACTCGGCTCAACGGTGCCGCCGCCCGGGCATCCTCAATCGCCGCCCGCAGCGGACCGACCTTCATCACCATTCCGGGCCCGCCCCCATAGGGGCGATCGTCAACGGTGCGATGGATATCCCGCGCATAATCGCGTGGATTCCACACATGCAGTTCAGCGACGCCAGAGGCCAGGGCCCGGGCGATGACACCCTCATCCTCCAGGGCCCGAAACATCGCGGGGAAGAGGGTGATGACATCAAAGCGCATACCAGGCAACCGGGACTAGAAATCCGGGTCCCAATCGACACGCATCCGCCTCGCGGCTAGATCAATCTCCTTGACCACGTCGTCCCAGAGGAAGGGGATCAAGCGCTCCCGTTCTCCCTTGACCACCAGGACATCGTTGCCCGCGGTGGCAAAGAGGTGGTCGACGATACCGAGAGTAATTCCGGACAGGGTCTCGACGGTCAAGCCTTCCAAGTCTGCCCAGTAAAATTCATCCTCGCTCAGGACCGGCAGCTGCTGGCGACGAACCGCGATATCCAGGCCCACCAGTTCCGCCGCTTCATCACGGCTGGCGCACCCTGCCAGCCGGGCAACCAGCACCTTGCCATGCCTGCGCCCTTCCAGGACCTGACGCGGTTCGCCAGTACGACCAAGATACCAGGGCGAGTAGCCGAGGATGGCCTCTTTAGGCTCGGTCTCCGAGAAGATCTTGACCCAGCCCTGGACCCCGAACAGGCCAGATATCCGACCCAAGATCAGGGGGCGTTCCTCCACGGTGCATCCACTCAAATCAGCCCCAGTCAGACTAGCCGGGTCCGAATCGCGACCGCGGAATAGACCGGTCAGGATCAGGATGCGGCGACGGCCTGCACGCTGGTTGCGGCGGGCAAGCTCTCGGCTTCCTTGGCGACCAGCTTCAACAGTTCCGCCACGCGCTCAGTCGGCTTGGCACCCTGGGCAATCCAATAGTTGGCACGCTCCCGGTCCAGACGTACCTTGACTTCACCACCCACGGCAATGGGGTTGAAGAAACCGAGGCGCTCGATATACCGCCCGTCCCGGCGACTCCGAACGTCCGCGACGACAACCTGATAGAAGGGGCGCTTCTTGGCGCCACCTCGCGACAAACGAATCGTGACCATGGTTAGCCCTGATAAAAGTTCCAGATTCCGGGCCTGGCGCCACTCAGGCGCAAGGAAACTCGGCATTTTACTTGAAACGGCGAGAAATGAAAGCGGCGTATCGCCCCCTTTGTCCTGCCCGCCAGGACCAAGCTTGGGGTCAGAAGGGCATCCGCCCCGGCATCCCCATGCCCGGGAGCCGCCCGGACAGGGAGCGCAACATCCGGGTGACCCCACCCCCCTTCATCTTCTTCATGGTTTTCTGCATGACGGTGAATTGCTTGAGCAATCGATTCAGATCCTGGATCTGCGTTCCCGAGCCCGAGGCGATACGCCGTTTACGCCCCCCCCGGATGAGGGCCGGGAAGGCTCGTTCCTGCGGGGTCATGGAATCAATCATCGCCACCAGACGCTTCATTTCCTTGTCGTTGACCTGCTGCTTGAGGTGTTCCGGTACCTGCCCCATGCCCGGCAGCTTGTCCAGCAGCCCCGCCATCCCCCCCATTTTGGACATCTGCAACAACTGATCGCGAAAATCCGCCAGATCGAAATCCTTACCCTTCTGGATCTTTTTAACCAGCTGTTCCGCCTTGTCGCGATCGATCTTGCCCTGCACCTCCTCGACCAGGGACAGGACATCGCCCATGCCCAGAATGCGGGAGGCAATCCGTTCGGGATGGAAGGGCTCCAGGGCGGCCGTCTTTTCCCCGACCCCGAGAAACTTGATCGGCTTGCCAGTCAGGTGTCGGATGGACAGGGCCGCCCCGCCCCGCGCGTCACCATCGGCCTTGGTAAGAATGACCCCCGTCAAGGGCAAGGCGTCATCAAACGCCTTGGCCGTGTTGGCGGCGTCCTGCCCGGTCATGGCGTCGACCACAAAGAGAGTCTCGACCGGTTTGATGGCCGCATGGACGCGCTGGATCTCGTCCATCATCGCCTGGTCGACATGCAGGCGACCGGCGGTGTCGACAATCAGTACATCCTTGAAGTGCTTGCGCGCCGCATCCAGGGCGGCCCGGGCGATATGCACCGGGTCCTGATCTCCCTGGCTGGGAAAAAACTCCGCCTCCACCTCGCCGGCCAGCGTCTGCAACTGATCAATGGCCGCCGGACGGTAAACGTCGCAACTCACGACCATGACCTTCTTTTTTTGTTTCTCCTGGAGCCACCGCGCCAGCTTGGCGACGCTGGTGGTCTTACCGGAACCCTGCAAGCCCGCCATCAGCACCACCGCGGGGGGCTGCGCGGCCAGATTAAGGGACTCGTTGGCGGCTCCCATGAGGGTGACCAATTCGTCGCTGACGATCTTGATTAGGACTTGGCCCGGGGTCAGGCTGCGGGCGACCTCCTCCCCCATCGCCTTTTCGCGCACGCGGTCGACGAAGGCCCGCACGACGGGCAACGCCACGTCGGCCTCCAGCAAGGCCATGCGTACCTCACGCAGGGAATCCTTGATGTTGTCCTCCGTCAACCGCCCCCGGCCACGGAGATTGTCAAGGGCGCGTCCAAAACGCTCCTGAAGGTTTTCAAACATGAGCTTCCCTCGGAAAGGACAGGAAAAGGCCGACTGATCAAATCGATCGGTCCGGGTTCAAAGGCACGAAGTATAAGCCACGGAGGCTGGGAACGCGTCCTCATCCCGCCCGAAGGTCGGGTTGGAAGAGGCACAGGAAGGGCTGGCATCATTTCCCCCGCAGGCGCTTTGTGCGATTATTCCCCATCATGCATCACTTCCAGTTTGCCCTGATTGCCATCGCGCTCTACCTGAGCGCCACCGGTCTCATAGCCTGGCGCCTGGTCCGGCGTGGTCAGTCGCCATCTCCCTCACGGCCGCTCGCCCTCTGGTTGATCCTGGCCGGATTGTGCATGCACGGCTGGCTGCTGTACGACGGCATTTTCCGTGCCCCCGGTATCAACCTGGGCTTCTTCAACGCCTTGGTACTGACCTCCTGGACAGTCATCGCTCTCTTTTCTGTCTCCAGCCTGACCAAGCCGGTGGAAAATCTCGGCCTGGTGCTCCTGCCCGTCGCCGCTCTCACCTTATTGCTGGAGGCCAGCTTTCCGAGCCCCGATTTCATGCGCCAAGCAGTCGGCTGGGACATCAAGATCCACGTCCTGATCTCCATGTTGGCCTACAGCCTTCTGACGCTGGCCAGCGTACAAGCCATCCTGCTCGCGATTCAGGACCGCCATCTCCGCCAACGTCGGCCCGCGGGCTTCATCCGCGCCCTGCCCCCTCTCCAAACCATGGAGAGCATGCTCTTCGAGATGATCGGTACCGGGTTTGCCCTGCTGACCCTGGCCCTGCTCAGCGGTTTTGCCTTCCTTGAGGACATGTTCGCCCAGCACCTGGTGCACAAAACGGTGCTCTCAACCCTGGCTTGGCTGATGTTTGGCGGGTTGCTGATCGGCCGTTTGCGTTACGGCTGGCGGGGAAAGACGGCCATCGTCTGGACCCTGAGCGGCTTCGCCGTTCTGATCCTGGCCTACTTTGGCAGCAAAATGGTCCTAGAACTGATTTTGCATCGCTAACGCGGCGGGGACCCGGCAAATCCACACACCACCCGCGGAAAACGGCCAGGTGGCATGGAATCCGCCGAGACCCGGCTCAGGTTCAGCAGGAATGGCAGAAGTAATCGGGTAGGCCCGCGATATGACAGGCCTGTTTGCACCCTCCAGCCGGGAATAACCCCTCCAGGGTCTTGCGTGTGCAGGGAACATGAGGACTAACCTGGTTACCCACGGCCTGGATGACATTCTTGGGCGAAGGGGGATGCCCAAACTCCGCATAGTAATCGCGCAAAAATTCGATGACCGCCCAGTGGCGCGTGGTCAGAACCAGTCCCTGGGAGGCGGCCAGGGCTTGTGCCACTTCCCGATCCCAATCATCAAAGCTGGCGAGAAAACCCTTTCGATTCACGGAGAGTTCGCGATCAGCGACCCGCAGTGCAGACATGATTGACACTCCTCCATCCTGCTTAGGGATGGCTTAGTTATGTTCTGGTGGTAAACGATCATTCTTCCTTTCCCTGGCTACCCTCTCCTAGCCAACCAGCGGCGACCCTTGGTGGTGGGTCAAACCGGTTGGCTCTGGTAACGAAATGTAACAAACTTGGCACCACTTGACATGCTTTATCTCCTCCCGTGTTTATCTCCTCACGGCCAGAGGTGGGCCTTTATGGCGATCCCTCGCCAGGCTTGTCATCGGCCCGGGCAGTGGTGCTAAAATGCCGGCCCTGGTTCAGGCAAGGGGAGCCAACCGATCACTCGGTTACTCGCCGCCACCCATTCCCGGGGCCGTAGCTCAGCTGGGAGAGCGATGCGTTCGCAATGCATAGGTCAGGGGTTCGATCCCCCTCGGCTCCACCATTTACGCCCAACCCTCATCGGTTGGGCGTTTTCATTTGTAGCGATGGCTCTCATCCAGATTCTGTATTCAACCCTCAGAGGCTGTGAAAAGGCCTAGCGTGTGGACCAAGGGATGATCAAGGCCTGAAAAACTTCTAACCAGACATCTGGCAAGCTTCACAAACAATGAGATAGCGAGCCTGAGGCTGAGGCTGAGGCTGAGAAGAAACGGATTTTTTGCAAACCCTCAGGCAAGAAAGATCCGCTCCAGGGAGCCGCGGGTCACATTGCCGCGCCGATCCTCCGCTTCGAGGTAGTAACGCACATCGCCCGCGCCCGCCGGCAATTCGGCGGTGAGGTAATCCGCCGTCACCCGGGCCCCGGTTTGGGACGGGTAAGGACCCAGGTTGTGCATGGTCAGGCGCTTCTCCCCTCCCGGCAGGCGCAGAACGAGGTCGACTCCTTTCAGTCCCGCGATGTCGGCGACAAAGGTATGCACGATAGCCCGGCCAGGGGCATCGAGCAGACAGCCCGGACCCCAGCGCTTATCCCCCGGGTTTTCCGGCGTGACCCAGGGCGGGAAGATGGTCGGACCCTGGCGATCGCCGCCCGTCGCGATCAGGGCCTGAATCGCTGGCTGTAACAGGTCATGGCCCAGGTTGGCGGCATTGGTGACCTGCTGGTCCCAGGTCCGCTGGCCGGTCCAATACCAGTAGCAACTGGTCTCGGCGGTGAGCAGCAGGCGGATGGCCTCCGCCATGGCGGGATGCTCGGGCTCCCGGCATTCCAGACTATGCACCTGACTCTGGAAGGCGGTGAGCACCGCCCAGGAATTCAGATCGGGCGAGTAGGGCTGATCATACCGGCTGAACCACTTCATGAATTGGGGATCGCCATTGTCCGCCCCCGCCCAGGAACCGGGCTCGATATGGACCGTCTGGGCGGGGTCGGGGGGGAAGCGCCGCAGATAGTCCTCGACCGTGCTCAACTCAAAGCGCGGGTCCCGCTGCAGCCAGGCCACTAGCCGGCCGGTATTGTGCATGTAATAACTGTCGGCGCCGCCGCCATGATTGTCACCGTCCGAGTGCAACAGAAAGAAGGGCGGATGGGCCGGGTCGAGGCCACCGGTCGCCGCCAGCCGGTCGTAGACCTGGCCGAGGACGTCGGGATACTGGAGGGCACCGAAACCGCCGCGGGCATCCTCGTTGCCGATATACCGCTCCGCCGGCACGGCGACGATCCGGTGAATCTGGCCATCCGGGTCCTCATAGCCCACATACTCGGGTTTCAGCAGGCGGGGGGAAATCCGTGAACCGGCCCAGATGTTGTGGAGTTGCAGCCAGTCATCCATCGCCGGATTGACCTGCTCGGCGGCATTGGGCGGCAACATCCCCTCACTGAGACCCGCGTAGGGATAATCGCGGCAGGCCCGAAATCGATGGATGGAGTCGTAAATCACCGCCTCGACGCCCGCCTCCATCAGGGCGGGGATCATGCGCACATGGAAGGCGGTCTCCGGGGGGAAGAGGACGCGGGAGGCCTCGACATCAAAGGTGCGGCGGATAATCTCCCGATGCCAGCGGATCTGTCGGACCAGGTCCCGATGGGGAATCAGCGGCATGAGGGGATGAAAAAAGCCGAAGGCGGAAAAGGCCAGGCGCGGATGGCCCAGGGCTGTCCGCGCCCCGGCCATCGCCCGCAGGGCCTGATTCCAGCCACTGAAACGTCCGCCACAGAGGCCTTCGTCGGCGCAGCGATCCAGTTGTTCGATCAGGGAGCCACTCCAACTGGTCGACAGCCCCGCGTGGGCCAGGCCGCCCTCCTGGTACTGGCGGACCGCGGCGGGGAGGAAGTCGGTATAGTTCCCGTGGCGGGAGCCAAAGATCTGCTCCTTTTCGCCATCCCACGCATTGCGATCCGTGGTGTTGTAGTAGGGCTGGTGCAGGTGTTTGTGGATACCGAAGTAGAGCTTGACCTGGACACCACCCGAGAGCGCCACCTGCATCACGGGCTCAGATGCGGGCACCCGGACCAGCCGTACCTCCCGGAACGCCTTGATCCAATCCTCACCCTGGGCTTGGCCAATATCGGCCTGCCGGCAACCCTCGACCTGGATGGTGACTGGTGTGTCCGTGTGGATCTTCCCCTCCGGTACCCGGGTGCGATATTCCCAGGTCCCATCAGGCCTCCGCCGCTCCTGGATCGCCTCCTGCTTGAGCAGCAAGGGATTACCCGGGAGGTGAACGATGACCTGGGGAAAGGGGATCCGACCATCGGCGATGAAGCGGATCTCGAACGCAACGTAGTGGTCGTCGCGGTCGCCATGCAGCTCCCCGGGGCAGTCAATCCGCAGCAAGTGCTGGAAAATAGACACGATTCATTCCTCGTTCAACGGCCTTGGCAGGCACCGGGCAAAAGGCAGAAGCCATTTCCGATTATTTTACTCAGTTACTCTTGAAGCGTGGAGCACTGGCCCAACCTCTGGCCTTAAGCCAGGATGGGATTCCTATCCGGGCGAGTTTGATAACTCCTGTCAACAGCAGGTTACCCAATCCGCGCTAGTCGTAGCCAACGAGAGGTCACTGTCATGAATGAAGAACATCTCCAAGCCAAGACCAAGATGGCGCTGTGGGCCATAGTCGCCATGACCCTGGGTCCGCTGGTTCCCTATACCCTGTAATCTTCACTCGTCTGGAAAATGGGGGGCGATGAGCCCCCCTTTCCTTATCCTTTTTCTTTTCCTTTTCCTTTTCCTTTTCCCGTCTCCCCCACCCAACCGGCCCAGGCCTCTGCTAAAGGTCATGAACGAGGGCTAACCCAGGGCTCGGGCAACGGGGGCTGCTGCGCAACCTCCTCCCTGGGAGGATCGCCACCCCATTCCTCACCTCCTCCCCTCTTAACAGGGGCTTGGCGAGCTAGGTCCGCCGTCTCCATACCGTTAGCTCAGCCAGGCTGTGCTGGAACTTGCGCCGGGTTTCGCGGATGACGAAGGGCAACTCCCGCGGCCCCTCGACCAGATCGAAGTACGGACCGAGCAATTCCTTCAGGCCATCCAGGGTGGTGTAAGACTCCCCGTCCTTTTTGAAACCGCCGATCCATTCCTCGCGCTGGGTGTGCTCTTCCAGCCAGGTGTAGGGGGAGGCCAGGACGAGCAGGCCACCCGGGTTGAGGCGCTGGTAGACCGCGGTCAGGAACCGCTTGGGCGCATAGAGGCGGTCGATGAGATTGGCGGCGAGGATCAGGTCGTAACCGCTGAAGACCGCCTTGAGATTGCAGGCGTCGCCCTGCCAAAAGCTGACCCGGGACCCGACCGCCGCCAGGTCCAGGTCTTCCAGGCGGCGCTCGCGATAGACCACCAGGTCACCCTCCTCCGGCAGGGTATAGCGGATGACGCTGGTCTCGGCCAGTTGCACCCCTGCCTGGATGAAACGCGCCGAGAAGTCCAGGCCCTCGACCCGGGCAAAATGACGGGCCAGTTCAAAGGTCGAGCGCCCAGTGGCGCATCCCAGGTCCAGGGCCCGATCCGGCTGGCCATGGCCATGGCGCGCGAAGGCCGCCGCGGCGATCTCGGCCAGGGCCCGGGGGAAATTGGGCACGCCAAAGTACTCTTCCCCGTAGTGGAACTCGGCGTACTGGGCGAGCAGGGCATCGGTCTCGTACATGGAACCGGGCTGGCTGACGGGCGCGGAGCTGACGATGTAGCGAAAACCCGCGTGCTGAAAGAAGTGGCGGCGGAAGGCGTAGCGCGAGACGTGGCGGGCCTCGTTCCCCGCGGAGATCCAGGAGCCACCCTTGATCAGGTTGTGGCGCTGATCGAAAGTCGGGGTGGTGAAATCGTCGTAGAGGGGGTGGACGGCAAAGCCCGCGAAGGGATAGGTCGGCGTCTCGCACCACTGCCAGACATTGCCCACCACATCAAACAGTTCGCCGTGGGGAAAGAGGTTCACCGGGCAACTGGAGGCCCAGTGATCCAGGTGCAGATTGGCCGCGGCGGGGGCATCCGGGGGGACATCGGCCAGGCCGACATGGTCATAGAGCCGGTGCCACTCGTCCTCACTGGGCAGACGCACCGGCAGGCCCGTCTCCCGGGCCCGCCAGCGACAGAAGGCCCGCGCCTCGTGACAATTGACCTCCACCGGCCAGTCCCAGGGCATGGGCACCTCTTCGGCCACCAGGCGCAGCTTCCAGGTCCCGGTCCAATTGTCCTTACCAGCGCGAACGCCCGTTTCGGTGCCCAAAATTCCGCCCTGACCGCCGGGATCAGCCTCACGAACCCAGAAGGTGGGATGCTCGGCCTGGGCGAAGCGCCGCCAGCCCAGACCCTCCTCGTCCCACAGGTCGTCATCGGCATAGCCGCCAGCCTCGACGAAGGCCAGAAACTCTCCGTTACTGGTCAGGTAACGGGCCGCGCGAAAGGCGGGGACCTCGGCCTCGTGATGGCCGTACTCGTTGTCCCAGCCATACCAGGGATCGCCGAGGTCACGTCCCAACCGCACCCGCCCGGCGGGAATGTCCACCAGGCCATTCTCCGGCACCGGCCCGCTGAGGCGGCAGGGTTGCCAGTCGGAATGGGGCCGTACTCGCGCCAGCCGGTGCTGGCGGATCAACACCGAGGAGGTCTCAAGATGGATTCGCTCATGCTCAATCCCCATCAGCACCGCCCAGAAGGGGTTGTCCCACCCGATGGGCAGGCTCAGGGGGGTCTCGCGGATCACCCGATCCACCGTCTCCCGCACCTGCCGCCGGTACGCCCAGACGCTGGCCACCGACGGCCAGTCATAGTGGGCCTCGTCCAGGTCGTCCCAGCTCATCTCGTCCACACCCACGGCGAACATGGACTCCAGCCGGGGGTCGATACGCTGCGCCACCAGGCCCGCCAGGACGAACTTATTGATGAAGAAGGTCGCGGTGTGCCCCAGGTAGAAGATCGGGGGATGGCGCAGGCTGATCGGCTTGCGGGTATAGGCCTCCTCGTCGTTGGCCAGCAACTGGAAGAGTGCTTCATACCGATCGAAGGTGTCATGGAAGTAACGGCGGATCTCCGCACGTTTGGCTTCGGGGTCCGTGCCATCCAGGCGGGGGGTGCGGGCAAAGAGATGAGTGGGCATGATCCTGATCTTAAAAACGACGCAATTCAATATTCGGTGTCGACGGGGAGGATCAGGGCGTCTGTGGGGGTGTCGACCGCAAGGACCCGGTCGTCAAGCCCACAGGGACCCATTGACAGCCCCCCTCAGACGGCACCCAACCCGGGAAGAACGAAAATCGAGGTGAGACGACGATACCTCGCCAGGCGAACCCGGCTCAGGCCTGGAGGCAGAGTGGCCACCCCCCTTAGCGGAGATTCTTCTTGTACGGCGGGATGACCGCGTTCCTGGCCTTGGAAAAGTTAGCGAATTCCATGGTCACGCTCGCGAGTTCCACATCGGTGAAATCGGCATCGGCCACATTGGCGCGGTGGAGGATGGCCCCACCCAGCACGGCGCCGGTGAAATCGACCCCGCTGAGATCCGCGTTGCGCAGATTGGCATCCTGGGCCGAGATGTTGCGCAGGTTGGCGCCGGTCAGATCGGCACCCTCCAGATTGGCGAGGTTGATGACGCTGAACCCTTCCGCGTGGCGGCTGGAGAGATCGGCCCCCCGCAGCCGCGCCCGGATCAAGGTGGCGTCATTGAGATGCGAGTCGCGCAAATCCGCGCCGTCCAGATTGGCCTCCCGGAGATTGGCCTGGATGAAGAGGGCCTTGCGCGCCCTGACCCCGCTCAGGTCGGCACCGGGGAGATCGATGCCGCGCAGATCGGCGCCATCGAGACAGGCATCGCGCAAGATGGCCCCTCGCCCCTCCACCCGGCGCAGATCGGCCCCGGCCAGATGGGCCTGCGTCAGGTCCGCGCCACTCACGTCCGCCGCCCGGGAGGGGCTATCGGCGCCCAGCCGCACCCGGCTCAGGTCCGCGCCCCGGAGGATGGTTCCCGGCAAATGCGCGGCGGTCAGATTGGCGCCCGCAAGGCGGGCCCCGCCCAGATCGGCAGCGCTCAGATCGCTGTATTCCAGGTTGGCCCCGCTCAGGTCCAGGCCGGCCAGATCCGCGCCCGCCAGGTCCATATCACGCAGGTCCGCCCCCGCGAGACTCGGACCCTCGACGGTCGCAAGCAGGCTACCGGTTGCCTTGTGTCGGATCTCGATCACCTTCGTCCTCCTCGTTGTTATGAATCACCCCCCATAGTCTATACCCAAAGCCTCCCGGCTTCCGCCGATCACAGGGGAGCAGGGTAAAACCGCAAGTCGCCTGCCGAGGGCAAGTTACGAAAATAGCGAGTTAATTTCTGGTGTTCCCGGAACGGGTGGCGACCGCGGGGAGGCTGTCGTCAGGCTCCAGGGCGCTACTCGGCTTGTCCCCCACCAGACCCCACGCGACCCTTCTCATCGCTGCCGAACCTCTCAGCGGATGACCCTATCCTCCGGCACCAAGGAATGACCAGTCATGCTCCTGGGCGGGGTGAACCCGCGACCGCGCGACCGCGCCACCGTGCCTCACCCCTCCTGGCGCGGGGCCGCCAGCGGCTCACCAAAGACGGCGGCATAGTCCGCGGCATAGGGCCGGATGGCCTCGTAGACGTGATAGGGCACGATCCTGGCCTCCAGCGCGGGGAACTTGTCGCGCACATAGCGGTAGTTGCGCAACAACTTCATCTCGATGATGGCACGGGCGAATTCCAGGCCTTGGGGGCCACGCCGGCGTTGCAGGAAGGCGATGAGGGCGCGGACGGGCTTCGGTGGCCGGGCCGGGCGCCGGGCCAGCATCTGGATGAAGCGCGGCATGCCCCGGGTCCGGTCGCCCGCCGCGCCGGGGGGGCGCGCCTCCAGGTCTGGCCGCAGCAGGTCCAGGAGTTCCGCGCCGCGGGCGGTCCGGGCCAGGACCCACTGCCAGCCCAGGGGCGCGCCGAGATAGCCGATGGTGATATCGGCCAGGGCATTGGGGTAGTCGAAGCACGACAGGCAGGCGGAGGGGAAGATGCCCTGGAGCCGGTCCATGGGAAAGTCGATGTAGTTGACCCGCTCCCGGTGGCCATCCTCGTGGTGGAGCCAGAGGCTGAAGTCCTGCATGAATTCATAGTGGACCACCGTCTCCGGCGAACGGGAGATGGTCCGGAGAAAGAACTGCTGGTCCGGATAGGTGACGTTATCGCTGCACGGGATCCCGATTAGGTCCAGACGCTCCAGGCCCAGGAGGCTGGTCAGGGGCGGACCCGGGGTCTCTCCCCCACCCAGTGACTCGGCCTGACGCAGCATCTGGACCTGGCAACCCGTGCCGACCACCGCCAGGCGCCGAAGGCCCGCCGCCCGGGCCTCGTCGAGCACCCCCAGCAACGGGGACAGACTTGGCTTGTTGCCGGCACAGGCCCGCACCTCCGCCGGGGTACGGGCAAGGAGCGGGCGGGGCTGGAAGCGGGTCCCGGGCATGGTCCCGGTGAGGATCACCCCCTCCACCTCACCGCGCTCCAGCAGGCGGGCCGCCAGGGTCGTGACCATGCCGGTCCACTGGGCGCCGGCCACCGGGGCCTTCATGCGCAGGATGGCCTGTTCGCGAAAGATGCCAAAATGCATCTCGTCACCGTCCTGCCGCCTGCGGCCATGGAGGCGCAGTTCCTGTTCCGCCATCCGGTTGTGCACGAAGAGGCAGGTCTCCGCCATGCGCGGCCGCAAGAAACTGTCGCAGAGCCCGCAGTCGCTACACAGCCGCGGCCGGCCGCTCAGCCGGCGGTCGTGACTCATCAAGCTGACATCATGGAGACCTTTCGATGGCCCTGTTTCCATTTCCAACTCCTCTCGTACGCAAACCGGACGGTAGCCCGCTCAAGCCAGGTCCTCGCCATCTCCGCCAGCGAGCCTTTGCGCCGGCACCCGGGATTGGGGGCTGACGGCCTCGCGGCCCGGAATCCGGCTGACGTGACCTGGGGGATGCCGATGAGGGTACTCGCTGTCCTGGGGGACGACCTGGCCAGCGCTTCGATGCAGGGCCAGATGCGGCACCTCCAGCCCATGGCGATGCATGAGCGCGTCGTCGATCATGATAACGCCGGCGGGACCATCGGCCATCAGGCGGCCGCCATCGAGGACCAGGGCCCGGCCACACAGGGTCCAGGCCAAGTCCATGTCATGGGTCGCCACGATGAGGGTGGCATCCAGCCCGGCGAGCAGTTCGATCATCGCCCGCTTGGCCCGCGGGTCCAAATTGGAGGTCGGCTCATCGAGGACCAGTACCCTGGGCGCCATGGCCAGGACGGCGGCGAGGGCCGCCCGCTTCTTCTGGCCGAAAGAGAGATGCAGCCCCGGTTTGGCGGCCTGATCCCGGAGACCGACGTGGTCGAGGGCGCGCGCCACCCGCCGGCCGACCTCCTCCTCCCCGCAGCCCTGATTGCGGGGACCAAAGGCCACGTCATCGGCGAGATGGGTCATGAACAGCATGTTGTCGGGGTCCTGAAAGACGACCCCCACGGTCTGGCGCGCCTGCACCAGGGTCGCCGGCGTGATCGCCTGGCCCCCGATCAGGACCTGCCCCTGCTGGGCGGGGAGGATACCATTGAGGTGACCGATGAGGGTGGACTTGCCGGCGCCGTTGGGGCCCAGCAGCGCCACCCGCTCCCCCGGGGCCACGCGCAGGCTGATGCCGTCCAGGGCGAGGGTCCCATCGGGATAACGATAGGCGAGGTCCCGGACCTCGATGGCGCTGGTTTTCACACCGAAACTCCTTGGGGGATGGCGGGGGGTTTCCACGGGTCAGCAGTCGAGGGGTCAGCGATCGGTGATTTGGGATCAGGGATACAGAATGATCGCCAGGCCAAACGCCAGGCCCACCGCGAGGAAGCGGTTGTCGACGGGGCGCCAGTGCAGGTCCCCGGGAGCCGGCAGGGCGCCCCTATAGCCCCGGGCCAGCATCGCGGCATAGACCTGTTCGCCCCGCTCATAGGCGCGGATGAACAGATTACCGCCCAAGGCACCATAGAGCCGCACCCGTCGCCAGCCCCGCAGACGCGGCGCCCGACTGGCGATGGCTACCCGCATGGCGGCGACCTGTTCGCGGAAGAGCAAGGTGTAGCGCACGATGAAGGTCAAGAGGCCGAGCAGGATGTCTGGCACCCCGAGGGCGCGCAGCCCCCGCAGCAATTCCGGTAACGCCGTGGTCGCCGTCAGCGCGCTGACGGTGAGGACCGAGATGTAGGCCTTGGACAGAATGGCCATGATCAGGGGCCAGCCCTGGGCGTAGGCCTCCATCACCGCCGCCTGGGACCAGGTCTCGATCCGCGCCAGGGGGGAGAAGAGGACGACGGGCCCGGCAAAGGGCAGCACCAGCAGGCTCCGCGTCAGGACCGTACCGACGGGGCGATCGAGCAAGGCCACCGTGGCGGCGATGAAGCTGACGATCAGGGCAAACTCTGCCATGCCCATGGGCGCGGTGAGGGTCACCGCCGCGATCAGGCCGAGGGCGGCGAGGATCTTGGCCCGCGGGTCGACCCCCAGGGACCGATCGCCCGGGCTAGGTGGGTTGAGGGTCATGGATCACCACCAGCGGGATGGGGGTCCATGACCCTCTCCTCGCCGGTGGTGGTTGTTACCAGCTTGCCATGCTTGACCCCCTTGGTCCCCAGGAGGGTGTCGGCAATGGCGCGGATACGGGCGCTGGCACCCCGCAGGACGATCACTTCCAGGCAATTACGGCTGTCCAGATGGACATGCACCGTGGACACGATCTCGTGAATGTAACGATGCTGAATGGCATTGAGCCGCTCGGAGAGCTCGGAGGCGTGATGGTCGTAGACCATGGTGATGGTCCCGGCGATCTCGGCGTGAGGGTCCTCCACCTGCTGCTCCACCAGGGCCTCCCGCACCAGGTTGCGCACCGCCTCGGAGCGATTGGCCCGGGTTCCGCGCCGGGCAACCAGGGCGTCGAAACGCCCCAGCAGCTCCGCCTCCATGGTGACGCTGAAGCGGACCAACTCCTCCATGTCAGGTCACCCCGTCAGGCCGCGGGGGCCGAGGTGCGGATCAGGTAATCGAAGGCCCCCAGGGAGGCCTTGGCCCCATCGCCCATGGCGATGATGATCTGCTTGTACGGCACCGTGGTGCAATCACCGGCGGCGAAGACCCCGGGCAGGGAGGTCCGACCGTGATCGTCGATCTCGATCTCGCCCCGCGGTGACAGGTCGAGGGTACCCTTGAGCCAGTCGGTATTCGGAAGCAGGCCGATCTGGACAAAGACGCCTTCCAGGTCCAGCCGATGCGCGGCCCCCGAGGACCGATCCTGGTAGATCAGGCCGTTGACCTTGTGACCATCGCCGGTGACCTCGGTGGTCAGGGCATGGGTGATGATGGCGACGTTGGGCAGGCTTCGCAGCTTGCTTTGCAGCACCGCGTCCGCCCGCAGGGCCGGATCGAACTCGATCAGGGTGACATGGGCAACGACCCCGGCCAGGTCGATGGCGGCCTCGACCCCCGAGTTACCCCCCCCGATCACCGCCACGCGCTTACCCTTGAACAGGGGCCCATCGCAGTGGGGGCAGTAGGCCACGCCATGGCCGCGATACTGTTGCTCGCCGGGGACGTTCATCTCCCGCCAGCGGGCCCCGGTGGAGAGGATGACCGTCTTGCTCTTCAGGCTGGCCCCATTGGCCATGCGTACCTCGGTGAGACCAGCGGCGCCGGGCACCAGGGCCTCGGCACGCTGCAAGTTCATGATGTCGACCGGGTATTCGCGAACATGCTGCTCCAGCCCGGCGGCCAGCTTGGGGCCATCGGTCTCCTTGACCGAGATAAAGTTCTCGATGGCCAGGGTGTCCAGCACCTGACCCCCGAAGCGTTCGGCGGCGATGCCCGTGCGCAGGCCCTTGCGCGCGGCATAAATGGCCGCCGCGGCGCCGGCGGGTCCGCCGCCAACCACCAGGACATCGAAGGGTTCCTTGGCGGCAATCTGCTCGGCCTCACGGGCCGCGGCGCCGGTATCGATCTTGGCGACGATCTCTTCCAGGGTCATGCGCCCCTGGCCGAAGGGTTCGCCGTTGAGGTAAACCGTGGGTACGGCCATGATCTCCCGCGCCTCGACCTCCTGCTGGAAGAGGGCGCCATCGATCATGGTATGACTGACGCCGGGGTTGAGTACGGCCATCAGATTCAGGGCCTGGACCACATCCGGACAGTTGTGGCAGGACAGAGAGATGAAGGTCTCGAAGCGGAAGGTCCCGGGGATGGCCTTGATCGCGGCAATGACCTCGGGTTCCACCTTGGGGGGGTGACCGCCGGTTTGCAGCAAGGCCAGCACCAGGGAGGTGAACTCGTGCCCCATGGGGATGCCAGCAAAATGGATACGCGCCATCTCCCCGGGACGACCGACCGCGAAGGAGGGGCGGCGGACATCCTCACCGTCGAAGCGGACGCTGACCTTGGCGGACAGGGGGGCGATCTCTTCGAGGAGTTGCCGGATGTCACGGGCCTTGGGGCTGTCATCGAGCGAGGCAACCAGTTCGATCGGCTGTTGGAGCCGTTCCAGGTAGGCCTTGAGTTGGGTTTGGATATTGGCGTCTAGCATCTACTTCTTCCCAGGTGAGCGAGTGGCGTTAGTCCCGGCCAGGGTGATTAGAAGGCTGGTCCCCGCCGGCGCCAGGTGAGCGACGCCGGGGGGAGAACCCTCCCTGAAACCCCTCCCCGGCCTGAGAGCTCGGAAAGGGGTGCCTCGTATCAGTCGAGGCAGGGACCTAAAAGACCTCAGACTTAGATCTTGCCGACCAGGTCCAGGGAGGGCGCCAGGGTGGCATCACCCTCCTTCCACTTGGCCGGGCAGACCTCGCCCGGATGGGCGGCGACGTACTGGGCGGCCTTGATCTTGCGCAGCAGTTCCAGTGCATCACGACCGATACCACCGGCATTGATCTCGATAATCTGGATCTTACCCTCGGGATCGATGACGAAGGTACCGCGCTCGGCCAGACCGGCCTCCTCGATCATGACGCCGAAGTTGCGGGTGATGACCCCGGTGGGGTCGCCGATCATGGGGAATTGGATCTTACGGATGGTGTCGGAGGTGTCGTGCCAGGCCTTGTGGGTGAAGTGGGTGTCGGTGGAGACCCCATAGATCTCAACCCCCAGCCGCTGGAACTCGGCGTAGTTGTCCGCCAGGTCGCCCAACTCGGTGGGGCAGACGAAGGTGAAGTCGGCCGGATAAAAGAAGACGACGGACCACTTGCCACGCAGGTCGGCGTCGGAGACGGCGACAAACTTGCCGTTGTGGAAGGCGGTGGCGTTAAAGGGCATGACTTCGGAATTGATCAGGGTCTTCATTGGGTACTACCTCATGGATGGGGGATGGAAAGCGATTCAACGGGGAAATCTTAACCAGGCGATGATCATATGGCCAATTGATTATCACGATCCGGTGGATAGGCCACGACTATCGTCGTTCCATAGCGCCCGCCTCCACACAGCCTGGCGATCACGATGACGGCTCAGCCTGCCGCCGGGCTCAGGCCTTCATCGCGCCGATCTTCACCCGCCACTCCGCGGGCCCGGTCTGATGGACGGAGCCACCGCGGCTGTCGACGGCCACGGTGACCGGCATGTCGACCACGTCGAACTCGCGGATCGCCTCCATCCCCAGATCCTCGAAGGCGACCAGCCGTGACCCTTTGATGGCCTTGGCCACCAGGTAGGCCGCGCCGCCGACCGCCATCAGATAGACAGCGCCGTGCTTTTTGATGGCCTCGATGGCGACGGGGCCGCGCTCGGCCTTGCCGACCATGCCGATGAGACCGGTCTCGGCGAGCATCTGCTCGGTGAACTTGTCCATCCGGGTGGCGGTGGTAGGGCCAGCGGGACCCACCACCTCGTCGCGCACCGGATCGACGGGGCCGACGTAATAAATGAAGCGATTGGTGAGATCGACCCCCTCCGGCAGGGCCTCGCCGCGAGTGAGCAGGTCGGTAAGGCGCTTGTGGGCGGCGTCGCGGCCGGTAAGCAACTTGCCGGTGAGCAGCAGTCGGTCTCCGGGCTGCCACTGGGCGATGGTCTCCCGTGTCATCTCGTCCAGGTTGACGCGCAGTGCCTTGTCATCCGCCTGCCAGACGACATCCGGCCAGTCCTCCAGGCGCGGCGGGGTCAGTTCGGCAGGACCGCTGCCGTCCAGGGTGAACTCCACGTGGCGGGTGGCGGCGCAGTTGGGGATCATGGCCACTGGCAGGGAGGCAGCGTGGGTGGGGAAGTCCTTGATCTTGACATCCAGGACCGTGGTCAGGCCGCCCAGGCCCTGGGCGCCGATGCCGAGGGCGTTGACCTGGTCGTACAGCTCCAGGCGCAACTCCTCTAGGGCGGTGCGCGGACCACGGGCCTTGAGCTCGTGGATGTCGATCTCCTCCATCAGGGCCTCCTTGGCCAGGAGCATGGCCTTCTCCGCCGAACCGCCGATGCCGATACCGAGCATGCCCGGCGGGCACCAGCCCGCCCCCATGAGGGGCACGGTCTTGACCACCCAGTCGACCAGGCTGTCGCTGGGATTGAGGATGGTGAACTTGGACTTGTTCTCGGAGCCGCCGCCCTTGGCCGCCAGCTTGACGTGGACCTTGTCGCCCGGCACCAGGCTGACATGGACCACCGCCGGGGTGTTGTCACGGGTGTTGCGGCGCTCGCCATAGGGGGGAGCGACCATGGAGGCCCGGAGCCGGTTGTCCGGGTGGTTGTAAGCGCGGCGCACGCCCTCATCCACCATCGCCTGCAGGCTCAGGGTGGCATCGGCCCAGCTCACCTCCATGCCGACCTCGAGAAAGGCGACGACCATGCCGGTGTCCTGGCAGATGGGGCGATGACCCTCGGCGCAGAGGCGCGAGTTATAGAGGATCTGGGCCATGGCATCCCGTGCCGCCGGCGACTCCTCCCGGGCGTGGGCCTCCCCCAGGGCGCGGATATAGTCCAGCGGGTGATAGTAGGAGATGAACTGCAGGGCATCGGCAACGCTGCCGATCAGGTCTTCCTGGCGAATCGGGGTCATGGGTGGCTAGGCCTCGGCGGGACGCGAAAAGAAGGGCGATTATAGCGCCATGCCGCCTCGGCCACCGGGGATAGCCCTGACGCGATGCTTGCGTCGGCCGCGTGGGCTCTGTATAGTGCGCCGCTCAAGACGACAGGCGCGTAGCTCAGTTGGTTAGAGCACCACCTTGACATGGTGGGGGTCGTTGGTTCGAGTCCAATCGCGCCTACCACATCCTTGCGAGCCGCCAGCCGCCGACCCGCGCCATCAAGGCCTCCGGGTCTGGTCCTGGCGGCTATTTCGTTTCCGCGGCCGGCTCAGCGTTGTTGGCCACTAGCTCAATCACGTGATCCCTGGTATCGATCACCACTGAAGAGGCGCCAGGCCCATGCCCCAGATCACCCTTCCCGACGGTTCCATCCGCTCCTTCCCCCAGCCTGTGTCCGTGGCCCAGATTGCCGCCGACATCGGACAAGGCCTCGCCCGCGTCGCCCTCGCTGGCCGGGTGGATGGCCGACTGGTGGACACCTCCTTTCTCGTCTCCGCCGACGCCCAGGTGGCCATCATCACCCCCCGGGATGAGGAGGCCCTGGAACTGCTGCGTCATGACGCCGCCCATGTGATGGCCCAGGCCGTGCAGGAACTCTATCCCGGCACCCAGGTCACCATCGGCCCCGCCATCGACAACGGCTTCTACTACGACTTCGCCCGGGACGAGCCCTTCACCCCCGACGACCTGGCGGCCATCGAGCAGCGCATGCACGAGATCGTCGCCCGCGACCTGCCCCTGGTGCGAGAGGTCTGGGAGCGGGAGGAGGCCAAGGCGGTCTTCGCCGGCCTAGGTGAGAGCTACAAGGTCCAGATCATCGAGGACATCATCCCCGAGGGCGAGGAGGTCTCCATCTATCGCCAGGGCGACTGGTTCGATGTCTGCCGCGGCCCCCATCTGCCCAGCACCGGCAAGCTGGGCAACGGCTTCAAGCTGATGAAGGTGGCGGGGGCCTACTGGCGGGGCGATTCCCGCAACGCCATGCTCCAGCGCATCTATGGCACCGCCTGGCGCGATCGCAAGGAACTGAAGGCCTATCTCGACCGCCTGGCGGAGGCCGAGAAGCGCGACCATCGCAAGCTCGGCAAGGCCCTCGACCTCTTCCATACCCAGGACGAGGCCCCGGGCATGGTGTTCTGGCACGACAAGGGCTGGACCATCTATCTGCTGCTGGAAGACTACATCCGCAACCGTCTGCGTCAGCACGGCTACCTCGAGGTCCACACCCCCCAGATCATCGACCGCAGCCTCTGGGAGCGCTCCGGCCACTGGGAAAAATTCCGGGACGACATGTTCGTCACCGAGGCCGAGGACCGGGTCTTCGCCATCAAGCCCATGAACTGCCCGGCCCACATCCAGATCTACAACCACGGCCTCAAGAGCTACCGCGACCTGCCCCTGCGCCTGGCGGAGTTCGGCTCATGCCACCGCAACGAGCCCTCTGGCACCCTCCACGGCCTGATGCGGGTCCGCAATTTCGTCCAGGACGACGCCCACATCTTCTGCACCGAGGAGCAGATCCTGGCCGAGGTCTCGGCCTTCATCGACCTGCTGTTCGGCATCTACCGCGACTTCGGCTTCGACGAGGTCCTGGTCAAGTTCTCCACCCGCCCCGCCAAGCGCGTCGGTTCCGACGCCACCTGGGACAAGGCGGAGCAGGCCCTGGAAGAGGCCCTACGCCAGAAGGGCCTGGCCTACGACCTCCAGCCCGGCGAGGGTGCTTTCTACGGCCCCAAGATCGAGTTCTCCCTGCGCGACTGCCTGGAGCGGGTCTGGCAACTCGGCACCATCCAGCTCGATTTTTCCATGCCCGAGCGCCTGGGGGCCCATTACATCGCCGAGGACAACAGTCGTCAGGTCCCGGTCATGCTCCACCGCGCCGTCCTCGGCTCCCTGGAGCGTTTCATTGGCATCCTCATCGAACATTACGCCGGTGCCCTGCCCCTCTGGCTGGCCCCGGTGCAGGCCGTGGTGCTCAATATCACCGATCGCCAGGCCCCCTGGGCGCGGGAGGTGGCTAGCGCCTTGACCGACAAGGGCTTGCGCGCCGAACTCGACTTGAGAAACGAAAAGATCGGTTTTAAAATCCGCGAGCACACCTTGCAACGGGTGCCCTATCTGCTGGTGATCGGTGACCGCGAGGTCGAGACGCGTACCCTGGCGGTACGCACCCGCCAGGGACAGGACCTGGGTACCCTGAGCCTGGACGAGGTCCTCGACCGCCTCGGCGCGGAAGTGGCCCAGAAAATAGCGTAAAGACCGGCGGCTGATCCGCCCCGGCCAGATCCGGGGACGGCTCGGCGCCGGCTGTTTTTTTTCCTGACGGGAGGAACCTGCGATAGCTGCACCAAAGAGAAACCGTGTCAATCGTGAAATCACCGCCCTTGAAGTGCGGCTCATCGACGCGGAAGGTCAACAGGTCGGTGTCCTGAGAACACGCGAGGCCCTGGAGCGGGCCGAGGAAGAGGGGATGGACCTGGTGGAGATCGTGCCCAACGTCGAACCCCCCGTCTGCCGCCTCATGGATTTCGGCAAATTCCTCTTCGAGCAGAAGAAGAAGCGCGCCGAGGCACGCAAGAATCAGAAGCAGGTCGAGATCAAGGAAATCAAGTTTCGTCCCGGGACGGAGGAAGGAGACTATCAGGTCAAACTACGCAACCTGACGCGTTTCCTCAACGAAGGGGATAAGGCCAAGGTCACCATGCGCTTCCGGGGGCGTGAACACGCCCATCGGGATCTGGGGCTGGAACTGCTCCAGCGCGTGGAAAAGGACCTGGCCGAGATCAGTATCATCGAGCAACAGCCCCAGATGGAAGGACGCCAGATGGTGATGGTACTGGGCCCCAAGAAAAAGTAGCGGCGCGCGCCGGCCCCGCCCGTTCCCGGCGGAACGGGCCCGGCGTCGTGATCCCCGTCGGGATCACCCGGAGCTTACGAGGACGACACCGAAGCGACTGGTCATTTGGCCCACCGCTGTCGGCTCATTCCCGTGCCCGTGCCGTCCATCCTAAGCAGTCGAATAGCGGAGTAGTGGAAAAATGCCCAAACTCAAGACCAACCGCGGGGCGGCGAAGCGTTTCACGCTGACCGGCTCCGGCAAGATCAAGCGGAATGCCTCCCACCGGCGGCACATCCTCACCAAGAAGCCCACCAAGCGGAAGCGCCATCTGCGCGACCCGGCCATGATCCATAAGTCCGACATGCGCATGGCCATGAGGATGATGCCCTACTGCTGAGCCACCGTCCCCTCCCTCGGGAGGAGCCCGGTAGCCACTTCGTCTTGCCTGATTTTCGGAGAAGCATTCCATGCCACGCGTCAAACGCGGCGTCATCGCCCACGCCCGCCATAAGAAGGTCCTCGACCAAGCCAAAGGGTACTACGGCGCCCGGAGCAAGGTCTTTCGGGTCGCCAAACAGGCCGTCATCAAGGCCGGTCAGTACGCCTACCGCGACCGCCGCCAGAACAAGCGCATGTTCCGCGCCCTGTGGATCGCCCGCATCAACGCCGCCGCCCGCGAGTGCGGCCTGTCCTACAGCCGGCTGATCAACGGCCTCAAGCTGGCGGGCATCGAACTCGACCGCAAGGTCCTGGCGGACATCGCCTACCACGACAGCGAGGGCTTCGCCGCCCTCGCCGCCCAGGCCAAGGCCGCCCTGCCCGCTGGCGTCCTGCCCGCCGACGCCTGACACCGTCGCCGCCAGCCGGGGAGCCGTCCCGACGGCCGTCCTCCGGTCCGGCAACCGCGTCGGTTCGGACACCCCCTTTGGGGCGATCCGGTAAGAGAGGGGAAAGGCCAGCGCCTTTCCCCTTTTTCATCCGCGGCTGGGCCTTCACTTCCAGACAGCACACACCGAGCAGTGACCATGAGCGCAGAATCCGGACTAGGTATCGCCGCGTTGCAAGCCCAGGCCCTGAACGAGATCGCCGCGGCCAGGGACCTGACCGCCCTCGATCGGGTCAGGGTCACCTACCTGGGCAAGGCGGGCCTGCTGACCGCCCAGCTCAAGCAGCTCGGCCGCCTGCCGCCCGAGGAACGCCCGGGCGCCGGTCAGGCCATCAACCAGGCCAAGGTCCAGGTCCAGGAGGCCATCGAAGCCCGCAGGGCCGACCTGGAGCAGGAGGCCCTGCGCGGCCGCCTGGCCAGCGAGCGCATCGACGTCACCCTGCCGGGCCGTGGCCAGCAGCCCGGCGGCCTGCACCCCATCACCCGCGCCCTGCGCCGCATCGAGCACCTCTTCGCCAATGCCGGCTTCGAGGTCGCGGAAGGGCCAGAGGTGGAGGACGATTATCACAACTTCGAGGCCCTCAACATCCCCGCCCACCACCCGGCGCGGGCCATGCACGACACCTTCTACTTTGACCAGCACCGGTTGCTGCGGACCCACACCTCGCCGGTGCAGATCCGGGTCATGGAAAACCAGGGTCCGCCGCTCAAGATCATCGCCCCCGGGCGAGTCTACCGCTGCGACTCGGACCTGACCCACACCCCCATGTTCCACCAGGTCGAGGGGCTGCTGGTGGACGAGGAGGTCAGCTTCGCCGATCTCAAGGGCGTGCTCTACGACTTCCTCACCAACTTCTTCGAGCGCGACCTGGAACTGCGCTTCCGCCCCTCCTACTTCCCCTTCACCGAGCCCTCGGCGGAGGTCGACATCCAGTGCGTCATGTGCAACGGCGCCGGTTGCCGGGTGTGCAAGCAGAGTGGCTGGCTGGAGGTCCTGGGCTGCGGCATGGTCTACCCCGAGGTCTTCCGCCACGTCGGCATCGACCCGGAGCGCTACCTGGGCTACGCCTTCGGCATGGGCGTCGAACGCCTGGCCATGCTGCGCTACGGCATCAACGACATCCGGCTCTATTTCGAGAATGACCTGCGCTTCCTGCGGCAGTTTGCCTGATGGCGACGCTCGATGGACGGTCCCGTTGCTTTGGCGCGGTTCGGGGGTTTTCCACAAGCGTTGTTAACCCCTCCCCAGCCTCCCCCCCCCCCCCCCGGGGGGAGGGCGTTAAACACATCGCATTTCATTTTTCGGCTTCGCGAGGGAGGGTCGGTTGGCGCCTGGCGGGGGTGTCGACCGCAGGGAGGCGGTCGTCAAGCCTACAGGGACGTATTCACGGCGTCCCCCGCCAGACGCCAACCGACCCGGAAAACCGAGAATAAAGGTGTGATGACTATAAATTCGATGCGACTGGACGGTTGGTTAGCACCGTCCCAGGCAGGTAAAGGCAGATGAGATTCAGTGAAGCCTGGCTGCGCGAGTGGGTGAATCCCCCGGTGGACACCGCCGCCCTCGCCGATCAATTGAGCATGGCCGGCCTGGAGGTGGACGCCATCACCCCGGCGGCCCCGCCCTTCTCGGGCGTCCAGATCGGCCTGGTCCAGGAAGTACAGCCCCACCCCGACGCCGCCAAGCTGCGGATTTGTCGGGTCGACCTGGGCCAGGGCGAGCCCCTGCGGATCATCTGCGGCGCCGCCAACGTCGCCGCCGGCCAACGGGTACCGGTCGCCACCCTGGGCGCCCTGCTCCCGGGCGGGCTCAAGATCAAGCGCGCCAAGCTGCGCGGGGTCGAATCCCACGGCATGATCTGCTCCGCGGTGGAACTGGGGCTGGCCGAGACCGCCGACGGCATCCTCCCCTTGCCCGCCGACGCCCCCCTGGGCCAGGACTTCCGCGCCTGGCTGGGCCTGGACGACGCCTGCATCGAACTGGACCTGACCCCGGACCGCGGCGACTGCCTGAGCCTCGCCGGCGTGGCGCGGGAGGTCGGGGTCATCAACCGGGTCCCGGTGTGCGTCCCCCCGCTGGCCCCCGTCGCCGCCACCCGGGATGACCGCTTCCCGGTGGAACTGCTGGCCCCGGCGGCCTGTCCGCGCTATGCCTGCCGCGTGGTGCGCAACATCGACCCGACCGCCGAGACCCCCCTGTGGCTGCGCGAGCGCCTGCGCCGCGCCGGGCTGCGCCCCATCCACCCGGTGGTGGATGTCACCAACTATGTCCTCCTCGAACTGGGCCAGCCCCTGCACGGCTTCGACCTCGCCAAACTGAAGGATGGCATCCGGGTCCGGCTGGCCAACCCCGGCGAACCCCTGGCCCTACTCAACGGCGAGACGGTGGAACTGACGGCGGACACCCTGGTCATCGCCGATGCCGACCAGGCCGTGGCCTTGGCCGGGATCATGGGCGGCGCGAGCACCGCGGTCAGCGCCGCGACCCGTGACATCCTGTTCGAGAGCGCCTTCTTCGCCCCGACCCACATCAGCGGCAAGGCCCGCCGCTATGGCCTGCACACCGACGCCTCCCACCGCTTCGAGCGCGGCGTGGACCCCGAGCTCCAGGTCCGGGCCCTGGAACGGGCCACCTCCCTGCTGCTGGCCATCAGCGGTGGCGAGCCCGGCCCCATCGTCGAGGCCGTTATCCCGGACCAGTTGCCCGCCCGCCAGCGCCATAGCCTGCGCCGCGAGCGCATCCGCCGCCTCCTGGGCCTGAGCCTGGACGACGAGGCCATCGCCGACATCCTCACCCGCCTGGGCATGGAGTTGACGCCCACCGCCGCGGGCTGGGAGGTCCTTGCTCCCAGCAGCCGTTTTGATCTGGTGCACGAGGTCGACATCATCGCCGAGATCGGCCGCATCCATGGCTACACCCGCATCCCCGCCAGCCATGCGTCGGCCTCCTCCGCCACCAAGGCCCCGCCGGAGACCGCCTTCGACCTGGATCGCGCCCGGCTGGCCCTGGTCGACCGGGGCTATCACGAGGTCATCACCTACAGCTTCGTCAGCCCCGAACTCCAGGCGCGCCTCGATCCGGACCAGAGGCCCCTGTTGCTCGCCAACCCCTTGTCCCCCGACCTGTCCGCCATGCGCACCAGCCTCTGGCCCGGCCTGCTCCAGGCCGCCCGCGGCAACCTGGCCCGGCAACAGGGGCGCTTGCGCTTCTTCGAGAGCGGTCTGCGCTTCCGTCAGGACGCGGACGGTCTGCGCCAGGAGCCCCTGCTCGCCGGCCTGATCCTGGGCAGCGCCAGCCCCGAGCAATGGGGCGAGACTGGCCGCGCCAGCGACTTCTACGATCTCAAGGCCGACGTCGAGGCCCTCCTGGCCCTGACCGGCGCCCCCGGCGCCTTCCGCTTCCTGCCTGACGAGCACCCGGCCCTGCACCCCGGCCAGACCGCCCGTATCGTGCGCCAGGTCGTCCCGGAGACAGCGGTCACCAAGGATCCTGCCACGGCACGGAACCAGGCCGGTACGGCGGCGGAGCAGATCGCGACTCCCGACCAGGCGGTGGGCCAGGCTGCGGAGTGTATTCGGACAGCGTCGCCAGACCAGGCCATGGCAACGGACCAGACCCTTGGCCTTATTGGCATGCTGCACCCGGCCCTGGCGGCGGAACTGGACATCGCGGGCAACGCCTACCTTTTCGAACTGGACCTGACCCGCCTGCGGCAGGGGCTGCTGCCCGCCTTCAGCCCCATCTCCCGCTTCCCCGCCATTCGGCGTGACCTGGCCCTTCTGGTCGACCGCGACCTGCCCTATCAGCGCTTGCGTGACACCCTCGCTGACGCCGCCGGCGACCTGCTGCGGGACCTGATCCTGTTCGACGTTTACGAGGGCGAACGCCTGCCCCCAGGCACAAAAAGTTTTGCCCTGGGATTGATTTTACAAGCCACTTCTCAGACACTTACCGATCAAGAAGTGGAAACAACCCTGAGCCGAATCCTGCAAAGGCTCAGGTTGGAACTTGGGGCAAAACTGAGAGACTGACGCGATGGCACTGACTAAGGCCGACATGGCCGACTACCTCTTCGACCAACTCGGCCTCAACAAACGCGAGGCCAAGGACATGGTGGAGCTGTTCTTCGAGGAGATCCGGGTTGCCCTGGAGAAAGGCGAGCAGGTGAAACTGTCCGGATTCGGCAATTTCGATCTGCGTGAAAAGAAGCAGCGCCCTGGCCGCAATCCCAAGACGGGCGAGGAAATCCCCATCACGGCCCGGCGTGTCGTGACCTTCCTCCCCGGCCAGAAACTCAAGTCGCGGGTGGAAGCTTATGTTGGAACCGAGCAGTAACGGCAGCGACTTCACGCCGGGCGACGAGTTACCGCCGATCCCCGGCAAACGCTATTTCACCATCGGTGAAGTCAGCGAGCTCTGTGGGGTCAAACCCCACGTCCTGCGTTACTGGGAACAGGAATTCCCCCAGCTCAGCCCGGTCAAGCGGCGGGGCAACCGCCGCTATTACCAGCGCCATGACGTCCTCATGGTGCGTCAGATCCGCAACTTGCTCTACGAGCAGGGCTTCACCATCGGCGGCGCCCGCCAGCAGCTCACCGGCGACAGCGCCCGGCAGGATGCCAGCCAGAGTCATCAGATCATCCAGCAACTGCGCCACGAACTGGAACAGGTCCTGACCCTGTTGAAGTGAATCGGCTGCCAGTGCTTTCCATCCCGGGATCAGCATGTCGCCCATTCCCCACCCCCGGCGCAACGAGCGGGGCGAGACCGTCATCATCACCCGCCCCCACGCCCCGGGTCCCGAGAGCCATTGGTACCGGCCCGACGCAATCGCCACCTTCCTCCCCGACGGCCCGGTCCCCCTCGCCCTCCATGGCATCCCCTTCACCCCCTGGCGGGAGACACCGACCGACCTGACCCGCTGGTCGCAAGTACCCGGGCTGAATCCCGACCTGCGTGAACCACCCCAGGATGCCCAGGGCAAGCAGCCCGCCGCGGGCCTGATCATCGAAGAGGTCGACGGGCGCGTCTGGGTCGTCTGCCCCACCAACCAGTTCGCCGGCTGCGAGGCCAGTTATCCCAAGGGTCGGGCCGACGCCGGCCTGTCCCTGCAAGCCACGGCCATCAAGGAAACCTTCGAGGAGACTGGGCTGCACGTCGCCATCACCGACTTCATCGGCGATTTTCCCGGTCTCATCACCATGGCCCGCTACTACCGGGCCCGCCGCCTGACCGGCACCCCCGCCGCCATGGGCTGGGAAAGCCAGGCCGTCCTCCTGGTGCCCAAGGCCCAGCTCGCCAGCGTGGTCAACCTTCCCCGCGACCAGGAACTGGCCCGGCTCATCGCCGCCTGACCTTCGCCCTTCTGCCACGCACCAGGGAATAGCGACGGTACCAGCAACGGACATTGCGCAGGACCAGCAGATAGAGGCCGAAAATCAGCATGGCCCCGAGGAAGCGCAGTGACTCGGGGACCCCCAGGATCTGCAAGGTCACCCCCAGGCCCGCCAGCAGCGCCGCCACGGAGAGGAGCACCACCAGGGCCCTGCGCGTGCTGCGGAACCAACGCGACAAGAGGTGATGGAGATGCCCGCGATCGGCACTGAAAGGATGCTGACCATGCAGCATCCGCCGGCCCATCACCGCCAGGGTATCGGCCAACGGCAGGGCGCACATCCAGAGCGCGGTCACGGCATCCAGGGCCCCGCCCTGGGTGCCCGCCACGCAGGCCCAGGCCAGGAGATAGCCCAACAATTGGCTGCCCGCGTCGCCGAGGAAGACCTTACCTCCCCGTGCCCCCGTCAATTCCAGATTGCGGACCAGAAAGGGCACCAGTGCCGCTCCCGCGCCCAGCAGCAGCACCGGCAAGAGCCCCGGCCCCGGCGTCAGCCACAACAACCCCGCCATGGCGATGAGGTAGAGTCCGGCCGCCAGGCCATCGATGCCATCGATCATATTGAAGGCATTGATAATCCCGACCAGGGCAAAGACCGTGAAGGGCACCGCCAGCGGCCCCAGATCGACGGGGCCAAACCCGAACAAGTCACCCAGGGAATCCAGACGGACGCCACCACCCAGACTTAGCAATAACCCGGCCCCGACCTGGGCGAGGAGCCGCACCCGCGGCGACAAGTGATGGCGATCGTCCAGCACACCGATCACCACCACCACGACGGCTCCCAGCAACCCGAAGATGACGGACCGGGTCCACAGGGGCATGGGAGCCACCGATGGCGACATCGACATCCCGCTCGCGATCTCCGGCGCCCCGATCAGGAACTCCGGCCCCGAACCCGTCGTCATCTTCCAGAGGGAGGCCAGCAGGGCCATGGTCATCAGGCCGGCGAACACCCCCAGCCCCCCGATGCGCGGCACCGCCTCCCGGTGAATCCGGCGCCGTTCACCCGGGTGGTCCATGAGGCCGAGGCGGTGCGCCCGGGGCAACAGTAAGCACAATACCAAAGCACAGGCCGCCCCAGCGGCAATTGAAGATAAGGCGATAAACAAACTCAATCCCCCCTCAAACAATCCACGACCGAGATGAACATACCTGAAGAGATCCCCATGACGCCCCCCATCCACATATTCACCAAGACAAGGATCGGTAGCGTCAAAGGGTCATTGCGGCGGATCATGACGGCCTTTCTGCGGCAGGATCGAGAAATGGATTGGGGATCTGTTCCTGCACCTGGGGGTTCGTCGGAGAAGGCGCCAGGGCACCATCCCCCGGTAGGGGGGAGCTAGCCAAATTCGGGGTACGCCGTTTGTGTCGGCGGCGACCTTTGCTCTCATCCGCCTGACCGGGCTCCGAGAAGAAGATGCCGGCGAGGAGGGCAAAAAAGACCATGTTGGCCGGGATACGCAGATTGAAGTCCAGAAACTCATGGATCAGCATCATCAACAGGCCAATTCCGGCGGCAACCTGGATGAAGCGATAGCGCGACCAGCGGTCACGGCTGTAGATCCGCGTCCATTGCCACAGGTAAAGACCGAAGAGCAGGAGGATCAACAGCGCCGCGAGCATGCCGCCCTCGAAGAGCCATTGCAGATAATCGTTGTGGGCGAAATCGATCAGCCAGGGACCAAGTTCCAGAGGCTGAAAAGCGGGGAATACCTGCACATAGGTACCGGGACCACTGCCGAACGGCAAAAAAGTCGCCATGCCCGCGATGGAGGCGTCGTAGATCGTCCAGCGCATGTCCTCGAGGGCGCCCCCGACGGAAAAGCGATCCAGCACCGGGGCAAGGCCGATACTAACGGCGATCCCGATCACGATCGCCACCAGGGTACCGGTGGGACCGTAGACGTTGTCGCCGCCAATCCGGCGTGAGAAGAGGAAGGTGGTGAAGAGGATTCCCAACATGGCCAGGGCAATGCCCGTGCGGGAACGGGTAAAGACGAGACCCAGGACCACCAGGACCGCGAGGGCGCCATATGCGAGGGCCTTATGGCCACGGAGGGAGGCAAAGAAGGAGACCTTTCGTCGCCAACCACGTTTGCGGTCGGTTGCTTCCCGCCCCAGGGAAAACAGCAACATGGCCAGGACCAGGGGGAGCGACATCTCCAGGAGACCCGCGAGATGGTTGCGATTGCGGTAAGTGCCCGCCGCACCGCTCTCCGAGGGGTCGAAACCAAAGAGCAAGAGTCCGCCCTGGGCGGCGCCATACTGCACCAGGGCCAGAAGAGCCTGGAAAGCGATGATGATGAACAGGACCTTCACCAGCGTGAGTTGCCGGGTTTCTCCCAACTGCCGCGTGGCGAGAAACACCGCCACCGGGACCAGGAGCATCAGCCAACTCGCCTGCGTCAAGTAGGCCACCAGGGACAGGGGGCTGGCACCCGGCTGACCTTCACCCGCCACCAGATTAATGGCGGCGCGATAAGAGGCTTGTCCGGGCACGCCCTCAATCACCCCCCCGGGTAGTGGGATCAGGTAGAGCAGGGGAAACGCGAGGAGAAGCCCCACCCCCAGCCACTCCCAAGACCTCAGCCGCAGGCGGCCCGGCGCCCAGGCGAGCATGGCCAACAAGGCCACGCTGGCCAACTGGAGGACCATCAGCGGCAATGCTGGCACGCTGGCGCGAAAGACGGGCGCGAACAGCAGGATTGCAAGCAAGGAGAGGAAAATGGCCTGGCTGCGCAACGAATGAGGTGCGTGAGAAGTTGCTTCCATCGAATTGGCTTGGATTTTATTGGTGCCAGGGCAGACTTAACCTTGGCCGGGTTATCTATTCGAAGTACCCATTCTCAAGCCAACGGCCAGGGTCGCGCAAGAGGAAATCTTAACTATGCTAGATTTATTAGTGACTTAAATCATACGAAATCCGACAAAATCCGACAAAATCCGACATTTTCCACTCCGGGTACGCAATTCATCCCTGATCAGGCTCCAGGACAAGCCTTGCCTCTGGCATTACAAATGTTGAGTGTGATAATTTGACGGTGTCTTGGCCGACAGGAGTTAGCCCGATGACACCTTCCCGATAACACCCATATTCAGGATCGCGGCCGGCAAGCCACAGTCCTTGCCAAGCGCACGAAATTTTTCGATCTGTCTGACGTTGTCTAATTCAACCGCCGGTGGGGTTACTGCCTTGCAACACGCACTCATTCGTCTCGCCGCCCTGACGGCACTCCTCATCGCCCTGCAAGGCTGCAAGTCCTCTGGTGGGGTAACGGATCCCGCGGATGAGGCACCCACGCCGGCCTCGACCGGGGACGCCAGGACGGTACCGACCGTCAAGGGCATCCCCCCGGACCCAGGGCCGGCGGCCATCCCGCGCATCAGCGAGGGCGACCTGCTCCAGCTCGAGGTTTTTCAGGCACCGGAGATGTCGACCAAGGAGCGGGTGATGGCCAGTGGGGAGATCTTTCTGCCGCTCATCGGCGCCATCAAGGTGGCGGGGCTGACCCAGGAAGAGGCCGAACAGCTCATCACCCGCAAGCTCTCCGAAAACTATTTGCAGAACCCGCAAGTCAATATCTTCGTTGAGGAATCCGCCAGCCAGAAAATCACCGTGGTGGGTGACTTGAACCAACCCGGCGTTTTCCCCTTGAAAGGCTCCATGACCCTGATGGAGGCGATCGCCCAGGCGCGTGGCGTCAAGAATACCGCCAAGGATGAGGCGGTCATTTTCCGCAAAACGGAGCGTGAGGGTATTCGGGGCTACATCATCGACCTGGATGCCGTTCAGGACGGCACCACTCCCGATCCGCTGCTGGTTGGCGGCGACACGATTCATGTCGCCCAGTCCGGGACCCTGGTGTTTTTCGACCGGCTCTTCGGCAAGCTCTCCATCGCTCCGATAGGGATGTAATCATGAGTGGCATCGACCAGCCCCCAGTGCCCGCGGATGCCTTGCCACCGCGGGGTCCTTTGGCAACGCCAGGTCAGCGTGCCCTGGCGTTGCGTTCCGCCACCGAGGTCACGACCGCCCCGGGGCCTGCCAAGGACGACGAGGATTTCATCGACCTGCGCCACCTCTGGGGTATCCTGGTGCGCCGCAAGGGCACCGTACTCCTGGCCACGGCCCTGGTCGTCCTCGTGGGCCTCATCTACACCTTTTCCACCACTCCGATCTATCGCGGCACCCTGCTCTTGCAGATCGAGCGCCAGGAGGGCCAGGTGGTCGACTACAAGAGCGTGTCCCCCGATGAGGACTCCCGCTCCGGGACCGACTTTTATCAGACCCAGTATGAGCTCCTCAAGAGTCGTAACCTGGCCCGGCGCGTGATCGATCAACTGGGGCTCGAACCCCAGAATCAGCAGAAGCCGGAAGGTGAAAACCCCTCCTTTTTCGGCGAACTCCTCAGCTCTGTCCAGACCTGGCTGGCCGGGATTCTCGGTGCCAGCACCCAGGACCCCGACCCGCAGACCAGCGACACGGCAGACCAGCCCTCTCCCGAGGCGCAGGAAAGGGCCCTGCTTGACAAACTCACCATCGACCCGGTGCGCAATTCCCGGCTGGTGAAGATCTCCTATGATAGCCCTCGCCCGGCGGAGGCGGCGGCAGTGGCCAATGCCTTTGCAAACAATTTCATCAACATGAACCTGGAGCGTCGGTTCGAGGCCTCCTCCTACGCCACCCGCTTCCTCCAGGAGCAACTCCAGCAGGCGCGCGCCAATCTGGAGGATTCCGAGAAACGCCTGGTGGAATACGCCCGCGAGCGCGAGATCATCGACAACGAAAACCGCCTCTCCACCCTGATGGCACGGCTGAACGAGATGACGACCTCCCTGGTCAAGGCCGAGGCGGCGCGCATCGAGGCCGAGGCCACTTTCATGGGCCTGAGCGACAGCGACAACCCCGGGGTCGCCGGCATGCTCGACAGCGCCGCCATCGAAAAGCTCAAGGGCCGGCGCGCCGAGTTGCAGGCCGAGTACGAACAAAACCTGGAGGTCTACAAGCCCGGTTATCCCAAGATGCAGCAACTGCAGCGGCAGATCGCCGACATCGACCGGACCATCGCCAAGGAGGTGGCCGCCATCGCCGACAGCATCCGGCTGAAGTACGAGACCCGCCAGCGCGAGGAGGCCAAGCTCAACCTGCGCATCGCCGAGATCAAGGAGGAGATCCTCACCCTGCAGGATCGCAGCACCGACCACCAGACCCTCAAACGGGAGGTGGACACCAACCGGGAACTCTACGAGGGCCTGCTCCAGCGCCTGAAGGAGGTCGGCGTCACCGCCGGCATCGGCACCAACAACGTCTCCGTGGTCGACGCCGCCATGATCCCGGCGCGGCCCTTCAAACCCAGCCTGCCCCGTAATTTGGCCATCGCCCTGGCCCTGGGTCTCCTCCTCGGCGTGGGCCTGGCCTACCTCCTCGAAACCCTGGATGACAGCATTAAGACCAGCGAGGACGCGGAGCGCCGGGTCGGCGTGCCCGTGCTAGGGCTGACACCCCTGGCGAGCGGCGACGACTACAGTCTGGAGGGAGAACAACTAGCCTTGCTGGTCAATCGCGACCCTAAAAGCCCCCTGGCGGAGGCGGCCCGCTCCCTGCGCACCTCCCTGCTCTTTTCTACCTCCGAGGGCGCGCCGCGCATCTGCCACTTCACCAGCGCCTCACCCTCCGAGGGCAAGACCACCACCGCCGTGGTCATGGCCACGGTCTTCGCCCAGGCCGGCGCCAAGGTCCTACTCATCGACGCCGACCTGCGCAATCCCTCCCTGCATCGCACCTTCGGCTTGCCCAACACCGAGGGCCTGACCAATTTCCTGGCCGGGGATATCGAACCCGCCCGCATCGCCCGCGCCACCGAGGTCACCCGCCTCTTCACCATCACCAGCGGCCCCCTGCCCCCCAACCCGGTGGAACTGCTCTCCAGCGCCAAGATGCTCGACCTGCTGCACCTGTCCGTGGAGCGCTTCGACTATGTCCTCCTGGATGGTCCGCCCGTGATCGGCCTGGCCGATGCCCTGGTGCTGGCCAACCTGTCCAGCGCCACCATTTTCGCCATCAAGACCGCCGAGACCCGCGCCGGGGCCCTGGAGGGGGCCATCAAACGTCTGCGGGCGGCCAATGCCCATGTCATCGGTACCGTCATGACCATGGCCGGGCGGCCGGGTGGTGGTTATGGCTACGGCTATGGGTATGGCTACAGCTACGATTACCATTACACCTATAGCTACGGGAACAAGTCCGGCACCGAGACCCTGCCCGAGAAGGCGGGGGCCTGAGGTCTGGCCGACCCAGTTCCCCCCGTCATCCCCGCCAGGCGACCGTCGGCCCTGGCGGGGAATGGGTAATTCCCCATTCCATCCCTCGACTCAGGATCCGTAATTCATGCACGGGAGGTTGATCGAGTTCGCGCTGGCTTACTATCGGGAGCCGCTGCGCTATCCGCGCCTTTCGGATGTCCACCATCCCTTGCCCGCCGGGTTCGCCGCCATGATCCCCGCCTTTGGCGCCGCCCTGGCTCCCCGCCATCTGACCACCACGGCGGCGGCCTTGCACGCCAGCCCCGAAGAGGTCCTCGCGGCCGGGCGCTTCCTGATCCGCCAGGTCCTGCTTGCCCCCGGCGCTACCCCCTGGCGCATGCTCGGCTTTGAAGCGGAGGCGCCGGCGGCCCAGATCCGTAGGCATTACCAACTCTTGATCCGTCTCTTCCATCCGGATCGCCGATCGAACCTCTCCGAACTGGACACGGAATACGCCTCACGCCTGAACAGCGCCTACCATGCCCTGCGCGGCGAGGCACCGGGCGCGGAGGACAAGGAAGGCGAGGATGACGATACCCAGCCCGCTCCCGACATCGGCGCCGAACTCATCCGCTATTTCCAGCCGCAACCGCTGATCGCCCACCGGGAAGCTCTCCTCCACCACCCAGTCCGCTGGAAGCGCCTGACCCGCCGGATCCTCCTCGCTGCCGCCCTGCTGCTGATCCTGGGGGTGGCGGGGTTCATCCTGTTCAGCCTGCTGCGCCCGACCACCATGCAGTTGCAGATGGCGGCCGACCGGCAAGCGCCCTCGGCCCCCCTCGAACGCCAGCCGTCCTACCTTCAGGGCACCGCCTCCCCCCCGGCGCTCCCCGCAAGCCTGAATACGCCACCGTCGGCGATACCCCCTGCCCGGCCTGCCACCGCCGGCGCGGAGTCCCCTCCCCCTGCCCCCACCGCCACCGGGTCACTGACTGAAGGTCAGTCACCTCCGCTCCCAAAGCCGTCCGCTCACTCGGACGAGGCCGAGCGCCTGGTTGCCCTCGAACAACGCCAACGCGAGATCGCTGCGGAATTGGCGCGCATCGAGGCCGAACGCCTGGCCCTGGTGACGCAGGAACAGGAACAGGCCCGCCAGCGCGAGGAAGAGGCCCGACGCCTTGAGGCGCAACGCCTGGCCTCCCAGGCGGAGGCAGAGCGTCACCAACGACAAGTCGCCGAGGCCGAGGCCCGTCTTCAGGCGGAACGCCAGGCCCTGGAGCGACAGAAGGCCGAACAGGCCAAACGTCAGGCGGAACAGGCCCGGCTGCACGCGGAGGAGCGCGAGGCCGCCTTGGCCGAGACCCGGCGCAAGCAGGAGGTGGCGGCCCTGGCCGAGGCCAAACTCAAGGCCGAGCGCCAGGCCCTGGAGCGTCTCAAGGCCGAACAGGCCCAACGGGAACAAGCCGAGGCCAAGCGCCGAGAGGCGGAACTTCGTGCCGCCCACGCCGAGGTCGAGCGTAAACAAAAGGAAATCGCCGCGTCCCAGGCGCGCCTCAAGAGCGAATTCGAGGCCCTGAAACAGCAGCAGGCCAAGCAGCAAAAGCCCGTCTCCTCGGCTCAGGCACCAACCCAGGACCAGGCTCCGGCCCAGGTCCCCGCCTCAACTCCGGCTCCCGCCATCAAGGATCAGCCAACCCTGGACCGCGTGGCCAGGCCCGCGCCTAAGGACGCCGATCGCCTGCTGAACCGTTTCACCCAGGCCTATGCCGCTGGCGACCTGGAGGCCTATGTCAGCCTCTTTACCCCCGATGCCCGTTTCACCGAGGGTGTTGGCCAGGGGCAATTGAGATCCACCTATCGCCAGTTCTTCGCGCGAAACCCCTATCGGCAATCGGTAATCACCGGGTTTCGCTGGAAGGAGACTGCGGATGGCCGGCTGACTGGCCGAGGCAACATCCAGGTCAAGATTCGCCGGGACGCGGCCCAACCCTGGGACACCTTCAACGGCACCATTGAATTGGAACTGACCGCCCTGAATGGCCAGTGGAAGATCATGCGAATGGAGCATCAGGTCAAATGACCCCGAACCCCACGGTTAACGACTCAAGCGCCCCCCGACTCAGGCTCTGGCTCTGGCGCGGCAGCCTCGTCCTCCTTACCGGTTTCCTATTCTGGCAGATCGTTCTGCAAGGCCTGGCGACACAGGGTATGACCGAGGTGGCTAAAGGTGATCTCACCGCGGCGCAACGGGTCCTGCGCTTTCGCCCCCAGCACCCCGAGGCCCTGTACGTCGAAGCCTCCGTCCAGATGCCCAACGCCCCCGATCAAGCCCAGGCCCAGCTGCGGACCGCCTTCAGCCAGGACCCAACGCGGGGGATGGTCTTGCTTAGCCTCGCGGAACTGGCCCTTGCTCGCGAGGACACCAGCACCGCGGATGCCCTGGCCGAGCAGGCGGTCACCCTTCAGCCGGTCAAGGCCGCCGTCCTGCGCCGGGCGGCGATGTACTGGCTGAGTCGCGGCCAGGTGGTTCGGGGCTTGCAACTCCTGTCACAAGCCTTGCTGGCCAGGGAAGAAGCCAATCAGGACGTGTTGGATACCTTCCTGAAACTGGCGGAGGACCCCGTCGGCCGGGTGGCCCTGGCCCCTCTGGCCCAGGAATTCCCGTCCTGGTGGCCCGATTTCTTTGCCCGCGTCGCACAGCGCGCGACGGACCTGGACACGGTCCGCTTTCTCTACGGCCTGCGCGCCCTGGCCCCCCAGCATCCCCTGACCTTGCCAGAACGCCAGGCCTACATGCGGCGCTTACTGAAGGACGGCCAGATCGCCGAGGCCTACCTGACCTGGATTGCCGGCCTGACGGAGCGGGAGCGCCGCGAGATGGGCCTGTTGCACAACGGCGGCTTCGAGCTCCCCCTGGGAACGGGCGGCTTCGATTGGCGCTGGACCCCCCTTCGCCAGGTCACCGCCAATACCGCCGCCACCCTGGGTGTCAGCGGTGAACGCGCACTGCATTTAGTGTTTCGCAATCATGAGGGCAATTTCCAGCACCTGAGGCAGTCCCTCTTTCTTGACCCGGGAACCTACCGCCTGAGCGGTAAAATCCGCGCCGACAGTCTTGCCACCCAGGGTGGGCTGCGCTGGACGATCTCCTGCCTCCAGCCCTCCGGATCAATACTCGGTCACGGCGAGCGCTTTCTCGGCTCGGAAAAATGGCGCGACTTTGCCCTGGACTTCGCCGTTCCCGACCAATGCCAACTCCAGGAGATCCGCCTGGAATCCGCCAGTTCCCGCCCCCACGAACAACGGGTCACGGGAGAGATCTGGTTCGATTCCCTGGCCATTCGCCGTACCAGCGGCCTATCCGCCGCGGCCAAGGCGGACGAACGAGTCCGGGGGCGTGATTCCGATGCCGCGGAAACGACCCTGCCATCACCCGACCAGGATCAGGGAACCGAGGCCGTGGAGACTCAGGCCCCGGACCGGGTTGTCCAGTAACCCAGTCCCTTGTTCCACCAATCCCTCTGCCTTTGCCCTGGTAGTTGACTTTGACAGCCGGCCTATCTAGGATGCGATTGTGCCGGGTGAACTGAGTCGGCAAGGATCTGGCGAGATTTCCAGAATTTGAATGCAGGAGAAACAAGATGAAGACAAAAAACAAATCCCTTATTGCCCTCTTGTCGAGCCTCGGTTTCCTGAGTCTCGCCACCGCCGCGGACCCGGTTCCGGCCGCCAAAGTTACTCGGGTGGACGGCAATGCCATTGCCAGTCAGGATGCGCGCTATCTGCCCGCCCGTGAAGGCATGGCCCTGAAAGAAGGCGATCGCCTCATGGTCCTGGAGAACAGCACGGCCATCGTCAGCTTTGCCGACGGTTGCCAGTACACCCTCAAGGACATGGGCGTCCTCGTCGTGCAGAAGACCAGCACTTGCGCCCTCAATGGCGTGGGTGTCTATAACTTCGATCCTCGCACCGCAGTCTCTTCCGGTAAAACGCCTGCCATGACCCAGGCTCAGACTGTCGTAACGGAAAAATCCACTTTGGATGCCTGGCTTGCGGCTAACGGTATGACCTTAGCTGATGCCATCACCGCTGGCGTTGTTGTTGTTGTCGGCGCCACTGGATGGATCGTCTATGAAAACAATAAGGATGGTGATAATCCCCCCAGCCCGATCTTGTAATTGCCGCTGACCTGTTTAGCGTGTAAAGAAAAGCCCGAAAATTACTCGGGCTTTTTTGTTGGCAGCACATTCAGGCAGATAGTCGGAACAGCCTCTTGAGTGCCCGCGACAGCCCTCCAGCATTCCCGATGGTGCTGGATGTCCTCCCTTGCCAGCGTTCCCCACCCAATCCCGCTGGCGGCGCGACTGATGCCGGATCACGATTCTCCACGATAGCCCGGGGACGATCGCTGACCAGGCGTTCCGCCTCCTCGGGACCCACCCATTTCGCCGCCGCCTCCCGCCCCTCCGCCAGCAAGGGCGGGCGACGCGCGTAATGATGGGCATCCGTGGCCAAGAGATGCACGACCCCGTCATCCAGCAGGCGCTCAGCCCAGTACTGGGGCTGATCACGAAAACGCCCCGTCACGGCACCGGCGGTCACCTGAATCCAGGCCCCCATCCGCGCCGCCTCCAGAAACCAGCCGTAGTGCTGGTCATCCAGCCAGGTCAGCCGCTCCGGGTGGGTGATCACCGGGACGTAACCCGCGGACAGGGCATCGAAGACGGTGTCCAGGAAACGAGGCGGCACGGTATGGTGCGGCGGCTCGAAGAGAAAGTAGCGTGAGCCGTGCAGGGTGGGGAAACGACCGGAACGCAGACCCTCCAGCAATTCCGGCACGATCTGGATATCCGCCCCTTGGGTAATTTCCAGGGGAATACCGGCCTCGTCAAGGTGCTCACGAAACCGGCTCACCGCCGCCGCGATCCCGCTAGCGTCATTGTCAAACAGCCCGGGATAGATATGTGGGGTACAGGCCGTCAGGGTGATGCCATCGGCTACCGCGACCCGGGCCATCTCCAGCGAGGTGGCGCGATCCGTCGGACCATCATCGATGCCAGGTAGCATATGGCAGTGAAGATCAATCATTTCTTCGTGTCCGCGCAGGAAAATGACATTGGCTCATTATCGCCCAATATGTGGTCGTATGAATGGCCCGGAACTGGCCCCGGCGGGTGCCTGATCCGGTGCCCTGTGCGAGAATTCCCGCCTTGGTCTAAGCGCTCGCCCTTTGTCTCCGCGGTCTATTCCTCCGATGTCCGTCCCTACCCCTCCCTCGCCCCTGCACCCTCCCCTGCCCCGCCAGCCTGGCGAGCGTCACTTGTGGGGCCAGCTCTACGGCGCCAGCGCGGCCCTGGCCATGGCGCGGGCGGCGGAGGCGGACCGGCGGCTGGTACTGGCGGTGACGCCGGATGTGCAGGGGGTGGCGCGGCTGACGGCGGAACTGGGGTTTTTCCTCGCTGGCGGCGGCGGGGATGGGGCGGAGCAGGACGCCCCCGCGGTGCCGGTGCTGGGCTTTCCCGACTGGGAGACCCTGCCCTATGACGTCTTTTCGCCCCTGCCGGAGCTGATCTCGGAACGACTGCTGACCCTGCACCGCCTGCCGGGGTTGCGGACGGGGGTGCTGGTGGTGCCGGTGGCGACCCTGCTGCAGCGGCTGCCGCCGCGGGACTATGTCGACGGCCACTCCCTGGTGCTGGCGGTGGGGGAACGGCTGGACATCGAGGCCACCCGGCAGCGGCTGGAGCGGGCGGGTTACCAGTGCGTGTCCCAGGTCATCGCCCATGGGGAGTTCGCGGTGCGCGGCTCCCTGCTCGATGTCTTTCCCATGGGCAGCCGGAAACCCTTCCGCATCGACCTCTTCGACCAGGAGGTGGAGAGCATCCGCACCTTCGACCCGGACAGTCAGCGCTCCCGGGACAAGGTGCCGGCCATTCGCGTCTTGCCGGCGCGGGAGTTTCCCCTGGGGGAGGAGGCGGTGGCGGGCTTTCGCCAGCGCTACCGGGCCCGCTTCGAGGGCAATCCGCAACACAGCCTGATCTACCGGGAGGTGTCGACGGGGGGCACGCCGGGGGGGCTGGAGTATTACCTGCCGTTGTTCTTCCCGGAAACCGCGACCCTGTTCGACTATCTGCCCCCCGAGGTGCTCCTGGTGGAGGCCGAGGGCAGCCGCGAGGCGGCGGCGGCCTTTCTCGCCGGGGTGACCCAGCGCTATGAGCAGCGCCGCCATGACCTGGAACGGCCCCTGCTGCCCCCCGGGGACCTCTATCTGGGCGTGGAGGAGCTGGCCCACCGCCTCAACGGCCTGACCGGGGTCCTCTGCCAGGCCCACGAGGTGCCGGAGCGGCGCAAGGGCTTCGCCGGCCTGACCAACTTCGCCACCGCGACCCTGCCCCCCCTGGCCATCCAGGCCCGGGCGGCGGAGCCCGCCGGGCCGCTCAAGACCTTTGTCGCCGCCCCCGGTCGCCGGGTGCTGTTCGCCGCCGAGAGCACCGGGCGGCGGGAGCTGTTGGCGGAGCAGTTGCGCGGCTTCGGCCTGCTGCCGACCCCGGTGGAGGGCTGGGGGGCCTTCCTGGCGGCCAGTACCCCCCTGGCCCTGACCGTGGCGCCCCTGGAGCAGGGCCTGTGGCTGGTGGCCGAGGACCTGGCCCTGATCACCGAGACCCAGCTCTTTGGCGAGCGGGTGCGTCAGGAGCGGCGGCAGAAGGCCCGCGCCCGGGACGGCGACGCCATCGTCCGCAACCTGACCGAACTGCATGCCGGGGCGCCGGTGGTCCACGAGGACCATGGCGTCGGCCGCTACCTGGGTCTCCAGACCCTGACCGTCGGCGGCCTGACCACCGAGTTCCTGACCCTGGAATACGCCCGGGGCGACAAGCTCTACGTGCCGGTCTCCTCCCTGCACCTGATCTCGCGCTACACCGGGGCCTCGCCGGAGAACGCCCCCCTGCATCGCCTCGGCGGCGATCAATGGGACAAGCTCAAGCGCAAGGCGGCGCAGAAGGCCCACGACGTGGCGGCGGAGTTGCTGGACATCTATGCTCGGCGCGCCGCCCGCCAGGGGGTGGCCTTCCCGGAACCCGGGGCGGACTATGCCGCCTTCGCCGCCGCCTTCGCCTTCGAGGAGACCCCGGACCAGGCGCGGGCCATCGAGGCCATCCTCGACGGCATGGCGGCGACCCAGCCCATGGACCGGGTGGTGTGCGGCGACGTGGGCTTCGGCAAGACCGAGGTCGCCATGCGCGCCGCCTTCGTCGCCGTCAACGGCGGCCGCCAGGTGGCGGTGCTGGTGCCCACCACCCTCCTGGCCCAACAGCACTACCAGAACTTTTCCGACCGCTTCGCCGACTGGCCGGTGAAGGTGGAGAACCTGTCGCGCTTTCGCACCGCCCGGGAGGCCCAGGGGGTCATGGAGGGCCTGACCAAGGGCACGGTGGACATCGTCGTCGGCACCCACAAGCTGTTGCAGCCCTCGGTGCGCTTCAAGAATCTGGGCCTGGTGATCGTCGACGAGGAGCACCGCTTCGGGGTGCGGGACAAAGAGCGGCTCAAGGCCCTGCGCGCCGAGGTGGACATCCTCACCCTCACCGCCACCCCCATCCCCCGCACCCTCAACATGGCCATGGCCGGGCTGCGGGACCTGTCGATCATCGCCACCCCGCCGGTGGCGCGCCACCCGATCAAGACCTTCGTCACCCCCTGGAACGATGCCCTCATCCAGGAGGCGGTGCAGCGCGAGCTTAAGCGCGGCGGTCAGGTCTACTTCCTCCACAACGAGGTGGAGACCATCGAGAACATGGCGCAGAAGCTTCAGGCCCTGGTGCCGGAGGCGCGGGTGCAGGCGGCCCACGGCCAGATGCGCGAGCGCGACCTGGAGCGGGTGATGCGCGACTTCTATCACCAGCGCTTCAACCTGCTGGTATGCACCACCATCATCGAGAGCGGCATCGACATCCCCAGCGCCAACACCATTCTGATGAACCGCGCCGACAAGCTGGGCCTGGCCCAGCTGCATCAGTTGCGCGGCCGAGTGGGGCGCTCCCATCACCGCGCCTATGCCTATCTCATCACGCCACCGGCGGGGGTGATGACGGCGGACGCCAAGAAGCGCCTGGAGGCCATCGAGTCCCTGGAGGAGCTGGGCGCCGGCTTCACCCTGGCGACCCACGACCTGGAGATCCGTGGCGCCGGCGAGCTGCTGGGGGAGGAGCAGAGCGGCCAGATCCAGGAGGTCGGCTTTACCCTCTACATGGACCTGCTGGAGCGGGCGGTGGAGGCCCTCAAGGCCGGACGCACGGTGGAGCTGGACCGGCCCCTGGACCACGGCGCCGAGATCGACCTGGGCCTGCCGGCCCTGCTGCCGGCGGACTATCTGCCCGACGTCCACGGCCGCCTGGTGCTCTACAAGCGCATCGCCAGCGCGGCGGACGCCGAGGAGCTGAGGGAGTTGCAGGTGGAGATGATCGACCGCTTCGGCCTGTTGCCGGAGCCGGCGCGTAACCTCTTCGCCATCACCGAGCTCAAGCTGGCCGTGCAGCCCCTGGGCATCCGCAAGATCGAGGCCGGGCCCGCCGGGGGGCGCATCCTCTTCGGGGAGCAGCCCACGATCGACCCGCTGCGCCTGATCCAGCTCATGCAGAGTCGGCCCAAGGAGTTCCGGATGGAGGGTGGGGACAAGCTCAAGTTCTTTATCGACCTGGCCGACCCGGCCCAGCGGGTGACGAAGGTGGGAGAGCTGATCCGCCAGCTGGCCGGGTGAGGCCGGCGGCCGGAGGGCAAGGATGAGACCTTTCTGTTACCATGCCGCCCCATTCGGAGCTTCCTCCACCCGCCCCTGGCATGAATTAGGTAGTCGCCCATGGCCGTCGTCGAACTCACCCAAGACAACTTCGAACAGACCATCAAGGACAACGCGTTCGTCATCGTTGACTTCTGGGCGCCCTGGTGCGGGCCCTGCCGCTCCTTCGCCCCCGTCTACGACAAGGTCTCCGCGGACTTCGACGACATCGTCTTCGCCAAGGTCAACACCGAAGAAGAGCGGGAGATCGCCAGCCACTTCCAGATCCGCTCCATCCCCACCCTGATGATCTTCCGCGACCAGATCATCATCTTCTCCCAGGCCGGCGCCCTGCCCGAGGGCTCCTTCCGCCAGTTGCTGCAGAAGGCCAGCGAACTCGACATGGCCGAAGTCCGCCATCAGGTGGAAACCCAGAAGCAGTCCGCGGCCTGATGACCGCCCGCGGGCACCAATTGACCCGGGGACCGGATTCGCAACCAGCCCCTGACCAGGGGCCGGCGGACCCGCAGCCCCCGGCCAGGGACCAGGCGCGCAACCAGCGCCAGATCCGCGTGCCCGCCACTCCCCTACCCGGCCAGCCCGCCCCTCCCCGCCCCCGGGGCGAAGTCGCCCCCGCGGCCTGATCCCCCGTTCGTGGTCAATCTCGCCACCCCGGCGCGGCCGCCCGTCGCCCCCTACCCCTGGCTGGAGCGCCTGCTGATCCCCGCCCGCCCCCGGGTGGGCGACCTGATGCACCTGTGCGAGGAAAACTACGCCCGCCTGCGCCGCCTCGCCCCCGACCTGCCCCGCTGGCGCGGCGACTACCGCTCCCACGGCGCCGACGGCATGGACCTGCACCTGGAGATCATCGAACAGTCCCGCTACACCAGCCTGCTCCGCCTGACCTACTTCTTCCCCCACGGCGACGACCTGCCCCACCGCCTCCCCCAGGCCGACCCCGACGCCCTGCTCCGCGCCTACCACGACGCCCGCCAGGTGGAAATCCTCGACCTGCGCCAAACCGCCCTCCCCTTGCACAAGGACTACCGCTCCCCGGCCCTGGAGGCCAAATGGCGCGCCAACCTCTTCCTCGGCAAATGGCTCGCCTACTGCCTGCGCCGCGGTCACCGCTTCGACCCCGAGCCACACTGACCCAGGCGGATCGGGGGGCGACCAAGCCCCTAATTCAAGGAATGGCTTGACGGTTTTTTCCGCCACTCGGTATGCTATTTCCTACAATTTTTCCCAGTTATCCCCTCTCCCCCCCTTTCCCGAGGTTACACCATGAGACTCTCCACCAAGGGCCGTTACGCGGTCACGGCCATGCTGGACCTGGCCCTGCACGAGGGCAAGGGTCCCGTGACCCTGGCCGATATCTCCGCCAATCAGGGCATCTCCCTCTCCTACCTGGAGCAACTCTTCGCCGCCCTGCGCGCCAAGCACCTGGTGCGTGGCGTCCGCGGCCCCGGCGGCGGCTACTACCTGAGCAAAACCTCCGCCGAGATCACCGTTGCCGATATCATATGCGCCGTGGACGAGTGGGTGGAGTTCACCCGCTGCGGCGGCCGCGAGGACTGCCATGATGGCGAGCGCTGCCTCACCCATACCCTCTGGGATCACCTGAGTGACGAGATCTACCGCTTTCTCAACGGCATCTCCCTGGCCGACCTGGTCTCCCGCGGACTGGAGAAGCATGCCGCCCTGGTGGCAGAGGCCAAGGCCAGCAAGTCCAAGGCCAGCCGTTCGCGCTGACCCCAGCCCCTCCCTCCCAACCCCCGCCTGCCACCCCTTGAGACCATGCCCAGTCCCCCCGAAGGCCTTGTCAGCATCCTGGACTACATCCGCTGGGGCGCCAGCCGCTTCAACGCGGCTGAGCTCTGTTTTGGCCACGGCACCGACAATGCCCTGGACGAGGCCGCCCACCTGGTGCTGGCGGCCTTGCACCTGCCGCCGGACCTGCCGGACGCCTACCGCGGCTGCCGGCTGACGACCGAGGAGCGGGGCGCCATCCTCGACCTGTTCGAGCGCCGCATCCAGGAGCGCATCCCCGCCGCCTACCTGACCCATCAGGCCTGGTTCGCCGGCCTGAGTTTCCACGTCGACGCGTCGGTGCTGGTGCCGCGCTCGCCCCTGGCTGAGCTGGTGGAGACCGGCTTCGGCCCCTGGGTGGAGCCGGAGACCCTGTCGCGGGTGCTGGACCTCTGCACCGGCAGCGGCTGTATCGGCATCGCCGCCGCCATCTACCTGCCGGACGCGGACGTGGACCTGGCGGACATCTCCCCCGCCGCCCTGGCGGTGGCGGCGCGCAACATCGCCGCCCACGGCCTGGAGGACCGGGTGCGGGTGATCGAGTCGGACCTGTTCGCCGGGCTGGAGGGCCAGCGCTACGACCTGATCGTCAGCAACCCGCCCTATGTCGGCGCCGCGGAGCTGGCCGCCCTGCCGCCGGAATACCACCGTGAGCCGCGCCTGGGCCTGGCGGGGGGCGAGAGCGGCCTGGACCTGGTGCTGCGCATCCTCCACGAGGCGCCCCGCCACCTCACCGAGGACGGGGTGCTGGTCCTGGAGGTGGGCATGACGGCCCCGGCCCTGGAGGCCCGCTTCCCCGAGATCCCCTTCATGTGGATCGAATTCGAGCGCGGCGGGGAGGGGGTCTTCCTCCTCGACCGGGCGCGCCTGCTGGAATTTCAAGCCCTGTTTGCCCGGGAGCTGAGCAGACCATGACCCTGAGACGGGCCAAGACGGCCGATGAATACGTGGAGTGGGTGCGCCAGGCCCTGTTCGAGGTCGGCGACCTGCGCGATTGCCTGGAGTTCGAGCTGGAGGACCTGCGGCGCTTCCCCGCCTTCCTCGACCCCCTGCAGGAGGGCATCCAGGGCCTCCATGACCAGATGCGGGCCGGAACCTATTTCTTTGGGCGGGAAGACCTGCCCTTCATGGAGGTGGCGAACCGCTTCGCCGACCAGATCCCCTTTCACCCCTTGCTGAAACAGATCAACGAGACCCATCGCCGTGGTCTGGACGTTGAGACGGAGGATACCGATGGCCGTTGACCAGCGTATCGACTTTGACTTGGACCTGATCCGCCGCTACGACCAAAGCGGCCCCCGCTATACCTCCTATCCGACCGCGGTGGAGTTTCACGACGGCTTCGGCCCGGCGGAGTACCAGGCGGCCTGCGCCCGCAGCAATGAGGCCGGGCGGCCCCTGTCGCTTTATTTTCATATCCCCTTCTGCGACACGGTGTGCTTCTACTGCGCCTGCAACAAGGTGGCGACCAAGGACCGCAGCCTGGCCCAGCCCTATCTGGACCGGGTCTACCGGGAGTTGGAGATGCAGAGCGGGCTCTTTGATAAAAGCCGGCGGGTGGAGCAGCTCCACTGGGGTGGCGGCACCCCGACCTTCATCAGCCAGGACCAGATGCAGGCGCTGATGGACCAGACCCGGCGCTGGTTCAACCTGGCGGACGACGAGGTCGGCGAATACTCCATCGAGATCGACCCGCGGGAGGCGGACGCCCAGAGCGTGGCCCTGCTGCGGCGGCTGGGCTTCAACCGCATGAGCCTGGGGGTGCAGGACTTCGAGCCCCAGGTCCAGCAGGCGGTGAACCGCATCCAGACCGAGGCCGAGACCCTGGCGGTGCTGGAGGCGGCGCGGGTGGAGGGCTTCCGCTCCATCAGCATCGATCTCATCTATGGCCTGCCCTTCCAGAGCGTGGCGGGCTTCACCCGCACCCTGGACAAGGTGCTGGCCTTCAGCCCCGACCGGCTGTCGGTGTTCAACTACGCCCATCTGCCCCAACGCTTCAAGCCCCAGCGGCGCATCGACGCCAACCAGTTGCCGCCGCCCCAGACCAAGCTGGACATCCTCCAGGCCACCGGGGAGCGGCTGGCGGCGGCCGGCTATGTCTATATCGGCATGGACCACTTCGCCAAGCCCGACGACGAACTGGCCCGGGCCCAGCGCGAGGGCACCCTGTATCGTAACTTCCAGGGCTATTCCACCCATGCCGACTGCGACCTGCTCGGCCTCGGCGTGACCTCCATCGGCAAGGTGGACAATAGCTACGCCCAGAACCGCCGGGAGCTGGAGGAGTATTACGCCGACATCGACGCCGGGCGCCTGCCGGTGTTCCGCGGCATCGAGCTGAGCCGCGACGACGAGATCCGCCGCGACACCATCACCAAGCTGATCTGCAACTTCAGCCTGACCTACGCCGACGTGGCGACGCGTTGGGGGATCGACTTCGGCGCCTACTTCGCCGCCGACCTGGCGCGGGTCAAGCCCATGGAGGCCGACGGCCTGCTGGAGATGGACGCCCAGGGCATCCGCGTCCTGCCCCGTGGCCGGCTGCTGATCCGCAACATCTGCATGGCCTTCGACGCCTACCGCAACGGCCCCGAGGCCCAGGGGGGCTTTTCCAAGGTCATCTGATCCTGACCAACGCTGTTCAGACCCCTGCAACTTTTGGTTCCCCCGGGTCGATGCCGAAAACCGAGACGCATCGTCCAGATTCACCGCACCCTTGAGAGGAGCCGGCCATGCAGCTACAAGACCAGGACCTTTTCCGCCAGCAGGCCTATGTCGACGGCGCCTGGGTCGACGCGGACCAGGGGCGGACGCTGGCGGTGACGGACCCGGCGACGGGGGAGGTCATCGGCCAGGTGCCCAACCTGGGGACGGAGAAGACGCGGCGGGCCATCGCGGCGGCGGAGGCGGCCTGGCCGGCCTGGCGGGCACTGACCGCCGCCGATCGCGGCCTGCGGCTCAAGCGCTGGCAGGACCTGATGCTGGCCCACCAGGAGGACCTGGCCCGGCTCATGACCGCCGAGCAGGGCAAGCCCCTGGCGGAGGCGCGGGGGGAGATCGCCTACGCCGCCTCCTTCTTCGACTGGTTCGCCGAGGAGGGGCGCCGGGTCTATGGCGACATCATCCCCCCCCACCAGGCGGACAAGCGCATCCTGGTGCTCAAGCAGCCCATTGGTGTCTGCGCGGCCATCACCCCCTGGAATTTCCCCTCGGCCATGCTGACCCGCAAGGCCGGGGCGGCGCTGGCGGCGGGCTGCACGCTGGTCGCCCGTCCGGCCTCGGAGACCCCCTTCTCGGCCCTGGCCCTGGCGGTGCTGGCGGAGCGGGCGGGCATCCCGGCGGGGGTGTTCAACGTCATCACCGGCGATCCCGAACCCATCGGGGCGGAACTGACCGGCAACCCGGTGGTGCGCAAGCTGAGCTTCACCGGCTCGACGGCGGTGGGCAAGCTGCTGATGCGCCAGTGCGCCGACACCCTGAAGAAGCTGTCCCTGGAACTGGGGGGCAATGCCCCCTTCATCGTCTTCGACGACGCCGACCTGGAGGCGGCGGTGGAGGGGGCGATCCAGTCCAAGTACCGCAACACCGGCCAGACCTGCGTCTGCGCCAACCGCTTCCTGGTCCAGGATGGCATCCATGCCGCCTTCGCCGCGCGCCTGGCCGAGCGCGCCAGTCATCTCAAGGTCGGCCCGGGCCGGGAGCCGGGGGTGGTGCAGGGGCCGCTGATCAATGAGGAGGCGGTGGCGAAGGTGGAGGCCCACATCGCCGATGCCCTGGCCAAGGGCGCCTGCCTGCTGACGGGCGGCGCCCGCCATGCCCTCGGCGGGACCTTCTTCCAGCCGACGGTCCTTGCGGACCTGAGCCCGGAGATGCGGGTGGCGCGGGAGGAGACCTTCGGCCCGGTGGCGCCCCTGTTCCGGTTCACGACCGAGGCGGAGGCCATCGCCCTGGCCAACGCCACCGAGTTCGGCCTGGCGGCCTACTTCTACACCCGCGACCTGGCCCGCGCCTGGCGGGTGTCCGAGGCCCTGGAGTACGGCATGGTCGGCGTCAACTCCGGCCTGGTCTCCACCGCCATCGCCCCCTTTGGCGGCGTCAAGCAATCCGGCCTGGGGCGCGAGGGCTCCCGCTACGGTATCGAGGAGTACCTGGAGATGAAGTATGTCTGCGTCGAGGTGGGTGCGGGGGCCTGAGATGCCGACCCGGGGAGAGCGCTTCGCCATCCGCGACCTGCTGCGGCTCCTCTTGCTGGTGTACCTGGTGCTGTTCGGCGCCATGGGGTTCGCCGTGGGCCTGCTCCTGCGGGACGAGGCGGCCCTGCTGGCCTTCGCGCGCGGCGCGGAGCAGTCGCTCAAGCTGGCGAACGAGCTGAAGCAGTCCTCCGACGACCTGACCCGCTTCGCGCGCACCTACGCCGCGACCGCGGACCCGCGCTACGAGGCCTATTTCCACGCCATTCTGGCGATTCGCGATGGCAAACGGCCCCGGCCCCGGGACTATGGCCCCTTCTTCTGGGATCACGTCGCCGCGGGGACCGCCGCACTGGACCAGGACGGCGAGACCTATGCCCTCGAGTCCCGCATGGCGGAACTGGGCCTGACGCCCGGGGAACGGGCCTATCTGGTCGCGGCCAAGCAGGTCTCCGACGATCTGACCCGCCTGGAGGCCATCGCCTTTCATGCCGTCAAGGGCCAGTTCCAGGACGCCCAGGGCGCCTTCACCCTCCGGGGCGAGCCAGACCTGGCCCTGGCCAGCCGGCTGCTGCACGGGGCGGAATACCATGCCGCCAAGGAGCGGATCATGGCGCCGATCCAGGCCTTCATGGCCGCCCTGGAGACGCGGATCAGCCAGGAGACGCAAGCCATCTACGCCCGGGGCGAGGCAATCATGTACCTGATCCTGGGCCTGATCACCCTCCAGCTCGGCCTGTCGGTCTTCTTCTTCCGGCTGCTGCGGCGGCGCCTCTTCCTCCCCCTTCACGAACTGGAGGCCGATGCCCTGGCCCTGGCGGGTGGCGACTATGGGCGGCGGCTGGCCTTGCCCCCCGGGGACGAGGTCGGTCACCTGGCGAATGCCTTCAACACCATGGCCCAGGCGATCGAGGAGCGCACCGCGCGCCTGCAAGACAGCATCGCCGATCTGCAACGGGCCGAGCAGACCCTGACCACCCAACAGCTCACCCTGCGCAAGGCCCATGACGAGCAGCAGGCGATCTTCGACGCCGCCACCGCCGGCATCGTGCTGGTGCGGGAGCGTCGGGTCATCCGCTGCAACCGCATGATGGAGTTGCTGTTCGGCTATGGACCGGGGGAGATGCTCGGCCAGACCACCCGGGCCTGGTATGCCGATGAGGCCACCTACCGGGAGATCGGCCCGACCATCGCCACCGCCCTGCGCCAGCAGGGCTACTATCGCGAGGACCGGGAACTGGTGCGCAAGGACGGCAGCCGCTTCTGGGGCCGCATGTCCGCCCAGGCCATCAACAGCCAGGACCTGGGCGAGGGCCTGGCCGGCATGATCGAGGACATCACCGAGGAACGGGCGGCCATCGCCGAGATGGCGCGGGCCCGCGCCCTGGCCGAGGAGGCGACCCGGGCCAAGAGCGATTTCCTGGCCAACATGAGCCACGAGATCCGCACGCCGATGAACGCCATCATCGGCATGTCCTACCTGGCCCTGCAGACCGAACTCGACCCCCGACAGCGCAACTATGTGGAGAAGGTCCATCGCTCGGCGAAGGCCTTGCTCGGCATCATCAACGACATCCTCGACTTCTCCAAGATCGAGGCCGGCAAGTTGACCATGGAGCGGATGGACTTCGACTTGCAAGAGGTCCTGGACCATCTGGCGAACCTCACCGGCCAGGCGGCGGAGGAGAAGGGCGTCGAGATCATGTTCCAGGTCGATGCCGACATCCCCGTCTCCCTGATCGGCGACCCCCTGCGCCTGGGCCAGGTGCTGACCAATCTGGTTGGTAACGCCCTCAAGTTCACCCCCCAGGGTGGGGACATCCTGGTCAAGGTCACCCGGCGGGAGGAGACGGCCGATGCGGCCCTGCTGCATTTTTCCGTCCGCGACACCGGCATCGGCATGACGCCGGAACAGCAGGAGCGCCTGTTCCGCGCCTTCACCCAGGCTGATAGCTCCATCACCCGCCGCTATGGCGGCACGGGCCTGGGGTTGACCATCAGCAAGCGGCTGGTGGCGATGATGGGGGGCGAAATCGGGGTGGAGAGCGCAACCGGGGCGGGCAGCACCTTCCACTTCACCGCCCGCTTCGACAAGCAGGCCCTGTCGGCGCTGGTCCTGCCGCCAGACCTGGGCCAGTTGCGCGTGCTGGTGGTGGACGACCATCAGACGGCGCGGCAGGTCCTCCGGGCCATGCTGGAGAGCTTCGGCTTCCTGGTCGAGGAGGCCTCCTCCGGCGGGGAGGCCCTCGCCCGGATCGAGGCGGCGGAGGCCAGGGGCACCCCCTTCGAGCTTCTGCTCATCGACTGGCGCATGCCCGGCCTGGACGGGGTCGCGACCCTAAGCGCCCTGGGCGGGGATTCGTCGGTGCGTCACCCCCCCTCGGTGATCATGGTCACCGCCCATGGGCGGGAGGAGGCCCTGGAGGCCAGCGCCGGCCTGCCCGTCGCCGGGGTCCTCACCAAGCCGACGACGCCCTCCTCCCTCTTCGACACCATCATCCTGGCCCTCACCGGCCAGCGGCGCCAGGGCCGGGCCGTGCAGCGCGATGCCCAGACCCAGGAGGCCGCGGCCGCCCTCGCCGGCGCCCGGGTCCTGCTGGTCGAGGACAACGCGGTCAATCAGGAACTGGCCCGGGAGTTGCTGGCGCGCCACGGCATCCAGGTCGAGGTGGCCAACGACGGCGCGGAGGCCCTGGCCCGGCTGGCTGACGCGGCCTTCGACGGCGTCCTCATGGACTGCCAGATGCCGGTCATGGACGGCTACACCGCCACCCAGCGGCTGCGGGAGCAGCCGCGCTTCCGCGACCTGCCAGTGATCGCCATGACCGCCAACGCCATGGCCGGGGATCGGGAGAAGGTCCTGGCCGCGGGGATGAATGATCACATCCCCAAGCCCATCAACGTGGAGCAGATGCTCAAGACCATGGCGCGCTGGATCAAGCCGGCCGCGCCACGGCTGGTGCAAGCCAGTCCGGTCTCGCCGCTGTCAACTCAGACTGGGAGGGCCTCATGCGGTCAGGCGCCATCCGGTGAGCGCCACACCACGGCGGCAACCGCCGTTGACGGCAATTCAGCGGCCGCGCCGCGGCTGGCGTCGGGGGCATCGCCCTTGGCTTCACCGGCGACATCGCCCGAAACGGCGCCCGCAGCATCGCCCGGTGTGGCGCCGACTGGAGCCGCCCCCGCCGCAGCCCCGACGATCGACGACTGGCCGGCGCTGCCGGGCCTCGACCTCCAGGCCGGGCTGGCGCGGGTGGAAGGGGATCTGGACCTCTATCGCCGGCTGCTGCGGCGCTTCCAGGTGGATCAGGCCGGGTTCGAGGGCGCCTTCCGCGCCGCCTGGGCTGGTGGGGAACGGGAGACGGCCACGCGGCTGGCCCACACCCTCAAGGGCCTGGCCGGCAATCTCGGCGCCCATGCCTTGCAGGAGGCCGCCCGCCGCCTGGAAATGGCTACCCTGGAGCAATCGGCCCTCCCGGAGGATGAGGCCCTGCTGCAAACCCTGCTACCGCCGGTGATGGCGGCCCTGAAGCCGCTCCTGATGGGGATCGCGACGCTGGAAGCGCCCGCCACGATCACCCCGCCGCCCGCCGTCGACCAGACCGCGCTCCACTCGGGGTTACAAGCCCTCTGGGGCGAGGTCATGCAAGGGAGCGTCAAGGCGGCCGCGGCCGCCAAGGGCTTGCTTCCCCTGCTGCACCAGGCCGGCCTGATCGGCGAGGCCCGCGACCTGTCCCGCGCCATCGAGGGCTATGATTTCGATACCGCCACCGAGGTGCTGAAGATCATCGCGGGCCGCCTCGGGGTGGCCTTGGAGAGCTAGCCGCCGCTGCCCAGAGCGATGGGGTGACGCCAGAAACGATATCGATGGTGGGGGCGATAGCGGAAGCATTCGCCGTTGGCGGGGTACAGGTCAAGAGCAAGCCGACGGCTGAGGATTGCCCCCCTGGTGAATCCGGCATCAGCGGCAGCACTGACCGGATCGGGACCGCCATTTGACATGGATAGCCCACTGAGCCATTGCTCCAGAGCGGACAGTGAGGTCACCCAGGAAGGGCCGTCGCCCTGGACCACCGCCTCCCAGAGACCAGGCCAATGGATGAGGACGGCCCCGGTCACCGTGGGGTTGGGAATGGATGAACCGGGGGCGGCGAAAACCTGTGATGGGACCTTGGGCAGGGGCGCGGTGGGGATACCGCTGGCGCGGGCCAGGCCGAGGGCCAGGGGGTCGGTGCTGTAGACCTGGGCGTAGCCGGCCCGCGGGGCGGAGGAGCCAACTGGGATAGCAGCACCGCTGGTCTGGCTGGAGGAGGCAGCGGCCAGGCTGATGGCACCGCCGGCCGGTCTGGAAGTACCGCTGGCCGGGCTGGACGGCGGCAGGAGACAGCCCCCGCCCCACAGCCAGAGGCCGCTGATGGTGGGGAGGCCGGCCGCCTCCCGCCGCTGATTCACCTCGCTGTGGTGAAAGAGCATCTGGATCTCATTGAGCAGCCGTGCCCAGTGGGGTGCCTCTGGTCCCCGAGGCAACTGACCGGCGATGGGCCGGCCCAGGACGGCGGCGAGGGGTTGCGTGACCAGGTCGTGAGGCCGCTCGCTCAGGAGGTACCACCGCCCCGGGGTCGGGGCCTCCAGACGCAGACCTTCCGTGCCCAGGTGCTGGTTGAAAAGGGCGACGAGGGCATCCGCCTCCGCCCGATCCGGGGCGAAGTCGGCCCCGGCGAAGAGCACCAGCCGGTCCCGGTCTGGCCGCAGATGGACGGGGTCGGCGTGAAGGACATAGGGACCCAGACCCGGGTCAGCCGGAGCCTGGTTGGGTGGGTGGCCATCCGGGGCCTGGTTCCGTGGCTGGTCACCCGGGCCCTGGCTGGGTGGCTGGTCATCCGGAGCGGGGTTGGTGTGCTGGTCCGCCAGGCGGCAATAAGCGGCGCTGGGACAATCACGCCCCGGATCGGTCTCAAGGCCGAAGAGGTGAAAGAGGGTCCGGCAGGGGGCGACGTTACCCCCGCCCGGCGGTTGGTCAGGGCGGGGCAGCCGGTCAACCGCCGTCAGCTTATTGGCCCGGCGCGGTCGGTCAGATCCGCTTAGCCGGCCAGTCCCTGACAGCCGGCCAGTCCCTGACAGCCGGTCATTTTCTGTCAGCCGGTCAGCTCCGGTCGGCCCGGCAGTACAGGCCAGGCGGTCCGCCCGGCCCAGCAGCCGGGACAGGACCGGTGTCGGCGGCAGGTCCCCGGGGAGCACGGGAACCGGCCCGAAGAGGCCGGGGACCAGGAGATCGAGGAGCATCCCGGGGCGTCAACCCGCCAGGGTCTCCATGCGGATGCGCATCACCTCGCCCTTGACCGTGTTCAGGGCCTCGATGCGGGCGATAGCGCGGTTCATGCGACCCTCCTGGACCCGATGGCTGAGCATGATGAGGGGTACGTGGGTGTCACCCTCCTCCGGCTCCTTCTGCTTGATGGCCTCGATGCTGATGCCCTCGGCGCCGAGGATGCCGGCGATCTCGGCCATGACGCCGGGCTGGTCGAGGGCGGCGATGCGCAGGTAGTAGGCCGTCTCGACCTCCGCCATGGGCAGCACCGGGATGTCGGCGATCTCGTCGGGCTGGAAGGCCAGGTGCGGCACCCGGTTGCCGGGGTCGGAGGTCAGGACCCGGGCGACGTCGAGGACATCGGCGACCACGGCGGAGGCGGTGGGCAGGGCCCCGGCGCCGGCGCCGTAGTAGAGGGTCGGCCCCACGGCGTCGCCCTTGACCAGGACGGCGTTCATAACCCCGTCGACATTGGCGATGAGGCGGCGATGGGGGATGAGGGTCGGGTGGACGCGCAGTTCGATGCCGTGACCGGAGCGGCGGGCGATGCCCAGGTGCTTGATGCGGTAACCGAGCTCGGCGGCATAGGCCACGTCCTGGGCCTGGATGCGGGAGATGCCCTCGGTGAAGGTCTTCTCGAACTGGAGGGGGATGCCGAAGGCCAGGGAGCCGAGGATGGTGAGCTTGTGGGCGGCGTCGATGCCCTCGACATCAAAGGTTGGATCGGCCTCGGCGTAGCCCAGGGCCTGGGCCTCGGCCAGGACATCGCCGAAGTCGCGGCCCTTGTCGCGCATCTCGGTGAGGATGAAGTTGCCGGTGCCGTTGATGATGCCGGCGATCCACTCGATGTGGTTGGCGGCCAGGCCCTCGCGCAGGGCCTTGATGATGGGCACGCCGCCGGCGACGGCGGCCTCGAAGGCGACGACCACCCCCTGCTCGCGGGCGGCGGCGAAGATCTCGTTGCCATGGCGGGCGATGAGGGCCTTGTTGGCGGTGACCACGTGCTTGCCGTTGGCGATGGCCTTGAGCACCAGTTCCCGCGCCGGGGAATAACCACCGATGAGCTCGATGACGATGTCGATCTCGGGGTCGTCGACGACGGCGAAGGCGTCGTTGCCGATGTGGCCGATCTGGTCGAGACCGGGGATCTCGGGGTTGTACTGCATGGCCGCGGCTCGGGCGAGGCGAATCTCCCGGCCGGCGCGACGGGCGATCTCCGCCGCGTTGCGGGTCAGGACGGTGACCGTGCCGCCACCGACCGTGCCCAGGCCCAACAAACCGATCTTGACCGGCTCCATAATCAGTTCCTCTTGCTTACTTAATGTTGGATTTCAATTCGCGAGTGCCGCGCGTCGGCGTTGCAGCGTCACACCCCAGACCACGCCGTTGGTGCTGGCCGCGGCTCTCACCCGGGGGAGTAGGCGCATCAGCCCTGATAGCCGTTACGGCGGAACATCTCCTTGATCCCCCGAACGGCCTGGCGGGTGCGATGTTCGTTCTCGATCAGGCCGAAGCGGACGTGGGTATCGCCGTACTGGCCGAAGCCGATGCCAGGGGAGACGGCCACCTTGGCCTCGCTGAGCAGCTTCTTGGCGAATTCCAGGGAGCCGAGCTCGCGGTAGGGTTCGGGGATGGGCGCCCAGGCGAACATGGTGGCCTGGGGCTTGTCCATGTGCCAGCCGGCGGCGGCAAGGCCCTCGCAGAGGACGTTGCGGCGGCTCTCGTACTGACCGCTGATCTGGCGCAGGCAGTCCTGGGGACCTTCCAGGGCGGCGATGGCGGCGACCTGGATGGGGGTGAAGGTGCCGTAGTCCAGGTAGGACTTGATCCGCGCCAGGGCCCCGACCAGGTCGGCGTTGCCGCACATGAAGCCGATGCGCCAGCCGGGCATGTTGTAGCTCTTGGACAGGGAGAAGAACTCGACGGCGACCTCGGTGGCCCCGGGGACCTGGAGGATGGAGGGGGCGACGTAGCCGTCGAAGACGATATCGGCATAGGCCAGGTCGTGGACCACCCAGATGCCGTGCTCCCGCGCGATGGCGATGACACGCTCGAAGAAGTCGAGCTCGACGCACTGGGCGGTGGGATTGCCGGGAAAGTTGATCACCAGCATCTTCGGCTTGGGCCAGGAGTCCTCGATGGCGCGGCGCAGCTCGGCGAAGAAGTCGATGCCGGGGACCAGGGGGACATGGCGGACATCGGCCCCGGCGATGACGAAGCCGTAGGGGTGGATGGGGTAGGCCGGATTGGGGACCAGGACGGTATCGCCGGGGCCCATGGTGGCCAGGGCCAGGTGGGCGAGCCCCTCCTTGGAGCCGATGGTGACGATGGCCTCTTTATCGGGGTCCAGTTCCACCTGGAAGCGCTGGTGGTACCAGTTGCAGATGGCGCGGCGCAGACGGGGGATGCCGCGGGAGACCGAGTAACGGTGGGTGTCGCCGCGCTGGGCGGCCTCCAGGAGCTTGTCAACGATGTGCCGGGGGGTGGGCTGATCGGGATTGCCCATGCCGAAGTCGATGATGTCCTCACCCCGGGCCCGGGCGGCGGCCTTCAACTCGTTGACGATATTGAAGACATAGGGCGGGAGACGCTGGATGCGGCGAAATTCCGGGACTGGGGCGACCACGGGGACCTCGGGGGCTTGAGGCGCGAAAGCGCTCGATGAACAAGGGTGGGAGTTTACCGTCAAGCACCGCGGAATAAAATCAGACACCCATTCTGCCACATCGCAAAAAACGGCTCTGCTGCATCGCACAAGATGGGTTCGTTTGGTAATTTGGCCTTCTCGCGCCTGGGGGTATTGCCCCCTGCCCCCCTGCCCCCTTGCCCCCCTTGCCCCCCTTGCCCCCCTTGCCCCCCTGCCCCCCTGCCCCCTGCCCCCTGCCCCCTGCCCCCTTGCCCCCTGCCCCCTGCCCCCTTGCCCCTTGTCCCCTTGGCCTGAGCCCGCGCCGATGCGTAACCCTTTGGGCCAAGGGCACAGGCTCCATCCGTTCATGCTAACATCCAAGCCATTGTCTTGACTGAAAGGCTTGGCCAGCCGTCGCCATGAACAGACGCCTCCTACCCATCGGCATCCAGACCTTTCGCAAGATTCGCGAGGGGGATTTTTACTATGTCGACAAGACCGGCTTCGCCCTAAGGCTGATCGCGGAGGGGACGCATTACTTCCTCTCCCGCCCGCGGCGCTTCGGCAAGTCGCTGTTTCTGGATACCCTGGCGGAACTCTTCGCGGGTAACCAGGCCCTGTTCCGGGGGCTGGCCGCCGAGAGCCGCTGGGATTGGTCGCGGCGCTATCCGGTCATCCGGCTGAGCTTTGGCGGTGGGGTGGTGCGGCAGCCAGGCGAACTCGACGCCAAGATTCGTGAGCAACTTAGCCTCAATCAGGAGGTGCTCGGAATCCGGTGCGAGCAGCCAACGCTGGCCGGTTGTTTCGCGGAATTGATCCGTAAGGCCCACGCCGCCAGCGGCGAGCGCGCCGTGGTGCTGGTGGATGAGTACGACAAGCCGATCCTGGACAACATCACCAATCCGGAGATGGCCCGGGTGATGCGTGATGGCTTGCGGAATCTCTACTCCGTGATCAAGGACTCGGATGCCCACATCCGCTTTGCCTTCCTTACCGGCGTTTCCAAGTTCAGCAAGGTCAGTCTGTTCTCGGGGTTGAACAATCTGTTCGATCTCACCGTGTCGGCGCGCTATTCCGCCATCTGCGGTTACACCGAGGCCGATCTGGATCAAGTCTTCGCCCCCGAACTGGAAGGTCTGGACCGAGGGCAGATCCGCGCCTGGTACAACGGCTACAACTGGCTCGGGGAAGCGGTCTACAACCCCTTTGACCTGCTGCTGCTGTTTCGTGAGCGCCAGTTTCGCCCCTGGTGGTTCGAGACCGGCACGCCGACCTTTCTGGTGGATGTGCTGACCCAGCAGGGCTTCTTTACCCCACTGCTGGCGCATCTGCGGGCCGACGAGGCGCTGTTGTCGGCCTTTGACGTCGACCGCCTTGCCCCCGAGGCCCTGCTATGGCAAACCGGCTACCTGACCTTTACCCGTTCACGCCAGATCGGCGCGCGCTGGGAGTACAGCCTGGGCTACCCCAACCTGGAGGTGAGCGCGGCCCTCAACGACAGCCTGGCCAAGGCCTTCATTGGCGAGCCCGGCCGGGCCAGCGAGTTGGCCAGCCGCCTCTACGACATCCTGGTCGCCGCCGATTTCGAGGCCCTGCGCCAGCATGTCGCCAGCCTGTTCGCCGCCATCCCCCACCACTGGCATGACGGCAATGATCTGGCGCGCTTCGAGGGCTTCTACGCCAGCGTCTTTTACAGCCACCTGGCCGCCCTGGGGCTGGACCTGGTACCCGAGGATGCCAGCCACCATGGCCGCCTCGACCTGCGCCTGCGCTTCAATGGCCAGATCTGGCTGTTCGAGTTCAAGGTGGTGGAGCTGGCCCCCGAGGGCGCGGCCTTGCCGCAGATCAAGGCCAGGGGTTATGCCGACAAGTACCGCGCCGAGGGACTGCCGATCCACCTGATCGGCATCGAGTTCAGCCGCGGGCGGCGGTCCCTGGTGGGGTTCGAGGTGGAGACTCTGGACCCCGGCCCCGTCGCGCCGGGGTCCAAACTGACATCCAGAGCTGATTAAGGGCTCGGCCCGACGCGGGCATTGAGACGCCCGCCCGCCTGGACTCTGAATCCCGGGTTGAAGAGGATCTTCTTGCCAGCGTTCAGGATCAGTCTGGCACCGCCTATAACGGTCACGTTGGCCGAAACCGTGATCGAGCCTGAGACTGCATAGTTCTCCTCCCCAGAAACATCGTGACCTGGTATGAGCAGATCCTCCAGTTGGCAGCCTTCGGCGACATTGGTGTTAAGTGTTAAAATACCGATAAATTCCGACAAAATCCGACATTTTCAGCTTTGGGCCTTGACGGGCGGTCTGGTCGCGTAAGCGATTGCCCGTGCTAAGGAGACACTGATTTATTCCAACCTCATGGATTGTATGTGATAAAATATTGCCCATGCTATCTCCGACCGCGAGTCGCCCCATGTCCAAGCAGATCTCCTTTGCCCAAGCCGAGTATGACGCCAAGCGCAAGATCAC
>JAHDND010000242.1 GCA_018435665.1 Candidatus Thiosymbion sp.
AGGTGCAACTCCGGCTGTTCAAAAACGAGTGTAGAGTCCGTGTCGGCGAGAAGGCACATGACGAGGATCGGCAGAACCTGGCTGACGCCTACACCCACATGCGTGAGGTCATGCGTGCTATCCGAATTGGAAAGCCCCACCTTCAGCTCGTGCCCCAATTTACCCTGGTCTCGGCTTTTGACTGAGCTGGCGACTCCCAGATATTGGAGCCAATCGATAACCGCTGCTTCGAGTGTCCGGGTAACGGTCTTGCGGTCAATTACCGGGTCTTTGAAATTTGCCGACGGGATGTAGCGGATCTTCTTGCTCTTGTGCAGTTCAAGAATGGAAGCTGTGTGTTCTCCGCGTAAGCCTACGTCATGTGGGTCCGCTGCTGGCGCGAGCGGATACAGCGGTTTGGGAGCATCCCTTAATGGGCCGAGATATTTCAAAGACGAGGCGAAGAAATTATCCAGATACCAGGTAGCCTCCGTTATCAAGCGAGGTGGCCTGGCTTGGACAAAGGCATGGGTCTCGGGCTTCTCTGCCGTTGATGCCTTCATGGATTGGTGGATGCGGTCAAAAAGATCCTCGCGCTCACGCAGGACTTGCTGAACCTTCAGGCGCTCTTCGCGTGGGAGGCTGCGCAACCTTTCATACCAAGACCTGAATGAAAGTGTATCGGCCTCGGAACCGAATAGTGACTCCTGCCGGTATTTGTCCTTGAAAGTCTGATCAAAATCGATTGTGCCTTCGAGGACTTCGCGCAACACCGCAATGATCTCTTCGGAAAGAAGGATATCTCTTCCCATGTTGCGCCGTAAGCCAATGGCACGACGGCCATCATCCTGAAGAGCCATGGCGATGGCGTTTGCGTCCTCTTCGATGGTATCGATAGCGTAAACAATTCTCTCGGGAAGAAAGTGTCGAAGCATGCAGCCGATTGGCTTGGCCGAGCGAAAGTCATCCTTCACCTCAGCCATGGAGCCATCGTCCAGCTCAACAGCGTAAGCCAAACTGGCGCGTAGCTGATCGTCGATTTCACTGGCGCTGTCAGCACCTTCAATTTCGGAGATGGCCTTGGTGGAATGATGGATCGATATATCGGCTTTCTGATCCACGTTGTCCTCGTCTCTGGATATGCAGGACAACTGGGTTGCAAAAAGCCGAGGTTGGATTTGGAACAAATCACGCTGGGAGCTCGAAGCATCAGCGTCGAACGATATCTCGCAGGCGATTTCCTGAAGCTGATTGGAGCGCGGCCCATAGTAGATAGCACCACGAGGCGCAAACTGAGACCGCCTGCCTATTGCAGCGTCCTGATCTGGAAGCGGCCGACAGGTACATTTGATGGTAATCTGGTCCGATGCGCCACCATTGGATTTCAGGTCGTCAAACTGGCCCAGGCTCGTGAGAGCACCGTTCAATACGACAGATCTTGATCCAACTTTATGGGCCAAGGTCTGTGCTACGAGAAGGACGGATTGGATGAATGTGCTCTTCCCGCTGCTGTTTGCGCCAGCGAAGATCGTAAGCGGGCCGAGGTCCAGCTCGGTCTCCTCACGAATCGATTTAAAGTTGAAGACCTTCCATTTGGTGATCATGGGCTATTCCCCTCCCATTCTTGTTACTGCCTGGTCGTACCACATGAGCAGCTTGGGATCTTCTTCCAGGACGTTGTTGGGGATCTTGTCGGCCACGGCGACGATGACGGCGTAGTCGCGCTCCTGCCAGGCTTTCTTGAATCCGGCGCGGACAGCTTCCAGGCGGAAGACCTTGAGTTTCTTTTTGACCTCTTTGTACTCCTCGAACTCCTTGAGCAGCGCCTTCTCGCGCAGCTTCTCCAGGTCGCCCGCCTTGTTGGGATCAGGCACGTACCAGCGGTCGCGTGCCTTGGCGACCAGGGTCGGATCATCCTTGGGCAGGTTGCGCAGCTCTTTCCAGTTGGTGGAGAGGTAGGCGTGGATCTGCTCGGGCACAGGGCCTTTGCCGTCGTAGCAGAGGAAGTTCTGGTTCAGCAGTTCGCGCAGATCGAGCTGGGCCTCGTTCTTGCTCCAGCCGCCGAGCTGCTGCATGAACTGCGGGTTGATGTCGGAGAAGGTCTGCGGCTTTTCCTTGATGAGCTGGCGGAGCCATTGGATGGCGGATGCCTCGTCGGAAACGAACATAGACATCTGCTTGAGTTCACCCGAGGTCATCTTCTTGCGGTCGTATTCGGCCACCTGATCCGGCAGGAAAAACATGCCGTCGCGCTCGATGAAACGTTGCGATAATCCGACCTGGAACTCCTGGCTGGAGATCGGCACGGGGTAGCCCTTGCGAACGTAGTAGGCCACCATCTGGTCGAACAGGATGCGTGGATCACGCTCCGCGACGAACTGCAGCAAAGCTCCCTGCTGCTTGGTGACCGGCAGGTACTTCAAGTGGGTGCGGACAAAATCCCACACGCCTTCTTCGGTTTGCGCCTCCTTCTGAAAGCGCTCTTCAAAACCGCCATTGGGTTTGTAGGCTGAGATAACGAGGTCTTGTTTGACAGAGGTTGGGTTTGTTTGCGCATTAAAAGTACCTTGCCCTTTATGCAAAGCAGAAACATTCCCAACCACAAAACCTGCATCACTTAAAGCCGTTTGGATGCTATTCCAAACCGAAGAACTGGTATTAGAAAACTCAACAGTCATCCACCTTCCAGGTCGAAGCGTCTCATACGCTTGCTTGAAGCAATCGGTCATTAAAGATCGATAGTCATCAATCTTTTTCCCCTGTGTTCTGTTCTCGATAGCCTCGTGTTCATTGTTTGTTACGATGCCAAGCCATGCCTCCCAAAGGAAGCTGAGCTCGGAATAATGCAAATTGGAACCGAACGGGGGGTCGATAAAAATGTAATCAATCTTCCTCGACGAGGAATTGCTTATGTATGGGGCGCTAAGCGAACCAAGTGTGACGACCTGTCTGGCCTTGATTCGTTCAAGGTTCGCACGCGTAAAATCATCGATCTTTCCATCAATAAGCTGAAATAGGTTTCTTTCTGCCAGATTTGATGGGATGTACATGGCATTCGGAAGAGCGCCAGCAAGATTTATTTTCCCATCCTTCAGCCCAATATTATGCAGTAAGCTGGCTGTTTTGATCAGAACTGATGTTAACGCCAGTCTTCCTTTTGGGTTGTTTTCATACGCAGACCAAAGGGCCGACAGAACAAACAGGTTCCTTCTTGTGTAAAAGTGATGTGCATGAGTTATCCCTATTCTCAAAGGCTCACCAGTTTTGTCACCTTTTGGAATAGGAGTCGTAGGAAATGGGTATGGGATTTTGGTATTTGCGATTTTTTCGATTAATCGGAGGTCAAATTCATCTGGGGATTTGTTGAAGCGTTTTCCGCTAATTGAATAATTGATAAATACTGGGACTTGCTTAATCTGCTTTACAGTTTCAGAGATTGCCTCGTCATATTTGGTAGTCCAAGCACGGTCAACGCTTCTCTTGTTCAGGCTTGTAGAACAATGGGGGCATTTAAATTCATCGTTGATTTTTTTAAGGTCCTTATCGACGGCCGCTTCCCAGAAAACGACTTCTCCGGTGCAGCTTGGGCAGAGAAAAACGTCGGACCACACGACATAATTAATTTTCCCAATACGACCATCTTTGTGCTTGGTTTCGTACATCCATCCAAGATCTTTCTCGATGTACTTCAACGTATTTCTAGCTTGTTTACTGAATTCGGAAACCTCGCCGGGAGTATTGTAGTTATAAGCAATAAATGTTGCGGCAGAGGATAGGTCGTTTAGGATGGCTCTACGAACCCCCAGTTTTGAAAACGGCCGCCAGATCTTCTTGCCATTTTCATCCGTCTCCTCCTGCAAAATGTTCCCATCCGGCTTCACTTGATACCCAAGAGAAATGACCTCGTCCTTGTCGCCGCATAATTGCGCGGCCAAGCCTGTCATGCCGGTCCCACAAAAACCGTCAAAAACGATATCCCCCGGCTGGGTGTAGTGGAGGATGTACCGCATGATGGCCTTGTGCGGCACCTTAGTGTGGTAGGAGTGCGCGTTGTAAATCGGGTCGTTCTTGCCCTCGCTCACATCAGCCGCAAAAGGCTCACGGTGGTAATGGTAGCCCTCGGGCTGTTCCGGCTTCTGCGCCTCCCACTCGGCGATGAAATCCGCAATCCACGGGTTCGGACAGGCGGTGTAGTACGGCGGATCGCTTAGGTTCAGGATGTCCTCGTCGCTGCCGATGGGAAAGCCTTCGATCTTGCGGAACTCCGGGTCCTGCAGCTTCTTGCGCAGCTCCTCGGTAAAGTGAGCGCGGCGGGCCTCGTCGTTCTCGAACGTCATGCTGAGACAAGTCACCGGGCCGGAGGGCTTCTGCGGCTCTTCAAGCAGCGAGTCGAACAAACTGGTTTCTTTCATCTTCATAATCCTTGGCTTTCGTCTTGTGTCTCAGCTTGGTCACTTTGCGGGTGACCAAACTCGGCGAAGTTGGTCACTCGCTTAGTCACTCTTATTCCATGACGATCCGCACCTTGGCCGGGTCCTTGCCCTTGGTGAGCTGATCGATGTACTCCTCAAAGCGTTTCTTCATCTCTGCCGGGGTGGCCGGGCCGTCGGTGACCTGCAGGGCCTGTTGCAGCTCCTGCGCCTTGACGGTGACCTTGACCAGGCCGGAGAGTACTTCCTTCAATGCATGGACAAAGTTGCTGTCCAGCGGCACCGGCAGTTCCTTCGACTTGATGAAGGCCTCCAGCGGTTCGCGGTCGTCGATCTTCAACAGATCCATGTTGGCCTGGGTGATCGGGTCCTCCAGGTTGCTGAGGATGGTGGAGGTCCAGGCCGCCACCATGGCGTCGAGCTGGGCGTCCATCTGGTCGATCATCTGCGAGCCTGCCGCCGCGCCGGTTTCCACCGAAGGCCGGAACCCGCAATGCGGGCAGATCGGCGAGGCGTCGAGGTTTTGCTCGGTCAGGGCAAAGCAGCTCTTCAGCCCGGCCAGACGGTTCTGGTAATCGGTGAGCTGCTGCCGGGGCATCAGGTCGATACCGGCCAATTTGAGCAGGGTTTGCAGCCGCTGATCGTTGAGCAGGCCCGCCTTGCGCTTGTCGTCGTTCACGCCCAGCCGGGCCTTGGTGTGCAGGCCGATGTAGGCGACGGTGTAATCCTTCTTCAGCTTCTGTAGCTTGGCCCCGATGCTCTGGGACTGGCTGGCCAGCTCGGCCAGGTCCGCCTGTTTGAGGGCATCCAGCACGTCCTGCCGGGTGGTCTTCATGCGATCCACCCAGTCATGCTCGGCGGGCAGCACCGCCTCGGCGGTGGAGAGCCAGGACGCCGTCGGGCTGTGGTCCATGATGAACTCGCGCAGGGCGTCCAGCTCATCCAGCGCCTTCACGGCCTTTTCGTGGGCCAGCACTTCGGGAGCGCTATAGCGGAAGTTTTTCAGCTTGCCCGGCGAGGAGTAGGCCTGGAGTGATTCAAGGAAGCCCTTGGCCGCGTCCAGTCCGCTGGCCTGGCTGGCCAGGTCGGTGCCCGCTAGCAGGTCCAGGCCCCAGAAGGAGAGCCCTTCGCGCAGGGTCTGCTGGGTCATGACGATGCGCTTGACGATCTTGCCCACCGCCTGCTGCAGGTTCTGCACCGGCTC
>JAHDND010000236.1 GCA_018435665.1 Candidatus Thiosymbion sp.
ATCATCGTCTGCACCGCCGGGGTGCTCCCCGAGCAGCAGGCGGCGGCCCGGGCGGCCGGCGCGAATGACGTGCTGGCCAAGCCGGTGGATTTGGAGCGGATGGCGGCGCTGCTGTCGCGGTGGCTTCCCGCCCCGCGCCCGCTTGCGGGTGAGGGGGTGAAGGATTTCGTCACCGCGCCCCACCCCAGCCTGCCCCCGCCAGGGGTGAGGGAGTTCACGCCGCCTCCGCCCCGCGGCGGGAGTGAGTCGGGGGAAAGAGATGACGAGTTGCCGGATGACTACCCGGCCATCCCCGGCATCGACCGAGGCCAGGTGGCGCGGACCCTGGGCCGCGACCGGGCCTTCTTCCTGCGGCTGCTGGACGGTTTCGTCGCCGAATTTGCCGACGCGGTCGGGCAGACCGGCCGCGACCTGGACCGGGGTGAGCGGGAGGCTGCCATTCGGCGCCTTCACAGCCTGCGCGGCAATGCTGGCAGCCTGGGAGCGCTGGACCTGATGGCGACCGCCGGGGCACTGGAGGAGGCCATGCAGCGGGGCGAGACGGACCTGGCGGCGGGGCTGGAGGCGCTGGACCGCCAACTGGCGGCCCTCGCCGCCGCCAGCGCGCCCTGGCGGGAAGCGGCGGTCCCTCCGACGCCCGCCTTGTCCGAGGCGCCGCCGTTGGACCCCGAACAACTGGACGCCCTGCGCGAGGACCTGTGCCGCCATAACCTGAAGGCCCTGCGTCGCTATGAGGCATTGCAGCTGGCCCTGACGGGCGCCTTGGGCGCGGAGGCCACGGCGGCGCTCGGTCGCGTCATCCGGGGCCTGCGCTTCGAGGAGGCGCTGGCCATGCTGAATGGGTCGGCGACGCCCCGGAAGCGCGCAACGACAGAGGAACCCGGGCAGGGGTCCGCTCAGGAATCATGGCCATGACCACCACGGGTTTTTCCCCCCAGCGCCCGGAGGGAGGCCCGGATCAGGGCCACGGTGGGCGCCCCAGGGCAATTAGGCGCCATCCCTCGCTGCGCGCCATCCTGGTGGCCACCTTCACCGCCCTGGCGATCGGCGCCGTGGGCGCCGTCGGGCTCTTGACCTACCAGGCGGCCCGGCAGGCCGTGACGACCCTGGGCGAGCAATGGATGGGGGAGGTCGGTAGCCGGATCGACCAGCGCCTGGCCCGCGGCCTCGCGACGCTGCGCCAGATCGTCGAGACCAACGCGGTCCTGATCCGGCAGGGCCGGCTCGACCCCGAGGATACCACCGCCCTGGAGCGTCACTTTGCCGCCCAACTGGGTATCTCCCCTGGGGTGGACAGCATCGGCCTGGTGACCGAGCGGCGGGAATTCTCGCTGGCGGCCCGCCTGCCGACCGATGGCCTGGTCATTCGCCGCCTCAATGCCGCGACCGGCTGGCGGCTCAATCGCTATCGGGCCGATCCGGACGGCCAGCCCCTGGAACTCATCGAGTCGCGCGAGCAGTTCGATCCCCACAACGACCCGCCCGGCCGCCCCTGGTACCCGGCGGCCAAGTCGGCCGGACAGGGCGGTTGGAACCTGATGGTGACCCTGGCGATGGGGCGGGATCGGCCGATGCTGAACAGCTTCTACGCCCTGCCGGTCAAGGACGCGCGGGGCACGGACCTGGGCGTGCTGGTTGCCGGCATGATCCTGACGGGCATCGGGGAGTTCCTCCATGGGCTCGACGTCAGCGCACACGGCCAGGCCGTGCTGATCGACCGCGCGGGGCTGCTCGTCGCCACCTCGACTGGCGAGTCGCCCTTCGACAACCAGGCACGCCCCGATCACGCCCAGAACGTCGCGTCCGAGAACCAGCGCCTGGGGGCGGCCGACAGCACTGACCCGCTAACCCGGGAGGCCGCCCGCCAGTTGTTGGCACGGCAACCCTCGCTGGCCACGCTGGGGCCGCACCCGCTGACCTTCGCGTTCGACCTCGCCGGGCAGCGCTGGCTGGCGCGGGTTGCCTCGACCTCGGCGACGCTCGGGCACTCTGATTGGCTCATCATGATCCTGGCCCCGCAGGGGGATTTCACGGCCCCGATCGTCGCGCAACTGCGCGGGCCCATCCTGCTCGCCGCGCTGGCCCTGCTCCTCGCCGTCCTGTTGGGGCTCCTGGCCGCCGACCGGATCAGTCGGCCCCTGGGCCAGTTGAGCGCGGCGACCCGGCGGCTGGCCGCCGGTACTTTCGACCAGCCGCTCCCTTCCATGCCGGGCCGTCTGAAGATCCGCGAGCTGGAGGACCTGGGCGAGTCCTTCGGGCGGATGACCCGGCGGCTGGGCGGCGCCTTCGGGGAGCTGCGGCAGCTTAACGTGACCCTGAGCGCCGCCGAGCGGGCACTGACCGAGCAGAACCAGCGCCTGGAGCGGCATGTCGCGGAGCGGACCGCGGCCTTGGCGGCGGCCCAGGACCAGCTCCGGGCGGCGCTGACCCAGGTCACGGGGTCCGAGGCCAAGTTCCGGGGCATGTTTGAACAGTCGCCGCTGGGCATCGTCCTCATCGATCCGGCGAGCGGTTGCCCGATCGAGATGAACGAACGCCTCCTCCAGTTCCTCGGGCGCACGCGCCAGGACCTGGAACGCCTCGGCTGGGTCGGGATCACCCATCCAGACGATCTGCCGGCGGAACTGGAGCAGGTGGCGCGGCTTCAGGCCGGAGAGATCGACGGCTTCCAGCTCGAAAAGCGCTATCTCCGGGCTGACGGGTCCGCGGTCTGGGGCGAGCTCTCGGTCAGATCGCTGGACCTGGGTGTGGCGGAGGGGCGACGGCATCTGTGCCTGGTGGCGGACATCGACGCCCGCAAGTGGGCGGTGGCGGCCCTGCGCGATAGCGAGTTGCGTTTCCGGCTGGCCTTCGAGAACGCCAATACCGGCATGTGTCTGGTGGACCTCCAAGGCCGGTTGCTGAAGGTCAACGACCGGTTGAGTGCCTTCCTCGGCCGCCCCCGCGAGGAGTTGGAAGGGCGGAACGTCAACGACTTTGCCGAGCCTGACGACCGTTCGCTGAGTCCCAGATACATCGCGGGCGCGGTCCATGGCAACGGCGACAACGCCGTCTTCGAGAAGCGTTACCGGCATCGCGACGGCCATCTGGTCTGGGGCCAGGTCGCCGCCTCGCTGGTGCATGATGCCCAGGGGCAACCCCAGTATTTCATCTCCCAGGTCGAGGACATCACCGAACGCAAACACTACGAACAGGCGCTCGAACAGTCCCGCGCGGCCGCCGAGACCGCCAATCGGGCCAAGAGCGAGTTCCTGGCCCACATGAGTCACGAGATCCGTACCCCGATGAATGTCGTGCTGGGCCTGGCCCAGGTTCTGGAGCGCGAGCCGCTCGCGGCGAGCCAGCGCGAGATGGTCGGACGCATCCGCGACGCTGGCCAGTTGCTGCTTGGCATCATCAATGACATCCTCGATCTGTCCAAGATTGAGGCCGGCCAGTTGCGCCTGGAGTCCCGGCCCTTCGATCCGGGGGCCTTGCTGGCCAGGCTCGACCAGTTGCTGGCGCCGGCCGCCCGGGACAAGGGGCTTGCGTTGCGGGTCGAGCCAACCGCCACGCCCCCGGGATGGCTGCTAGGCGACGCGCTGCGCCTGGAGCAAGTCCTGACCAATCTAGTTGGCAATGCCCTCAAGTTTACCGAGCGGGGGGGAGTCGCTGTCCGGGTTCAGGCGCAAGAGACCGACGCGACGGCGGTGCGGTTGCGGTTTGAGGTGCGGGACACCGGCATCGGCATCGCGCCCGAGGCGCTGGCTGGGCTCTTCACCCCCTTCGCCCAGGCCGATACCAGTATCACCCGG
>JAHDND010000121.1 GCA_018435665.1 Candidatus Thiosymbion sp.
GAAGCCGCCGAACTCCGGATAACGCCAGGCATTGTCCGTGCTGGCGGCTATCCAGGTGTCGGGGGTATAGGGAGTGCCGCTGTCGTTGTACACCACCGCCCAATACATGGTTGATCCATAGCCTGGGGGAGGGAAAGGTTGGAGATCTTCATGGACTTGTTGGTAATAGGCCGTGATGAGCTTGGATGCCTCCTCCTGCGCCACCGCGTTCAAGGCCAGGTCCGGAACCCATGCGTAACCCTCCAGACGGTCGCGCAATGCCTGCTCCGCGATGGCCGGGTCCAGGTCCAATTCACCCTGGATGACATCCGCCGCCCGGATCGCCAGCAGGCCGCGGTCCACCTCGCTTGATCTGGATACAGCAACCTTTAGGGAGGAAACCAGGGCGGCATGCAGGGGCGACGACAAACGATCGAGGCGCTGGCGAATCGCCTGGGGCTGCTCGCCCAGGAGGAAGCGCTGGGGATGACGGCTGGCATACGGCAACACCACCTCATCCAGGACGCCTTGCCAACGCCCTTCCTGGGGCAGGTTTTGACTGTTCATTGGCTGGGTAACATCCATCATGGCGTTGAGCAGCATGCGGCCCACGCGGCCTGGGAACAGGCTGGCATACCAGTTACCCAGCCAGGTTCCATAGGAAATCCCAAGGTAGTTCAGGCGCTCATCCCCCAGCAGATGCCGCAGCAGGTCCATATCCCGGGCGGTGGCATCGGAATTGATGTGGGGGAGGAGGGGGTCGTCCTGGCAGGCCTCGGCAATCGCCCGGGAGTTATAGAGCATGTTGGCCGTGTTTTCCGGGCTGCGATCGCGGGCAGGGTTGGCGATAAACCGCAGCGCCACCTCATCGGCGCACGCCAGCCGGGTACTGGCCCCCGTACCCCGGGGATCAAACCCCACCAGGTCGTAACGCTGGGCGATCTGCCGGTAGAGGGCGCCGATGGGGTCGGCGGGATCGGCCTGGATCCAGGGGAGGCCGATGATAAATGGCAGGGAGGCTCCATCCGCTCCGGGGCCGCCGGGATTGAGCAGGATGGCGCCCTGCCGCTGCCGAGGCTCGCCCGCGGGGATCATCACCAGTTGGATCGCGATTTCGCCCGCGTTCGGACGGGCATAGTCGCGCGGGGCGCGCATCACGGCACACCGGGCGCGGAAGTCAACCGCCTCAAACCAATCCTGGTGCTCAGGGCCGAAACTCAGCGGGTCACAGGTCTTCCAGGGGAGGGATTGGTTTTCAAAGGCGGCAAGGGGGCCAGGAGGAGTATGAACCCCGTCGCCGCAGGCGGTCAGCACGGCGAGGGGTACTCCTAGCAGGATAAGGCGAAAGAACCGATTCCTTAAGACCAGCAACATCGGGAACCTCTTCGTCGCGCAGCCGCCGGCAGGGGCAAACACACTAAGCCAAGCTGACTGACCGGCCGGTTATTCTTTAAGTTAACTGTTGGGGGCAATGCGACTGTCAGAGTGTCACGCCAATCACCGAGTCAGGGGCACCGTAAACCAGCAAGTAGGTTTCTCCCGGAAGCTCCTCGGGCAGTTCCCGCACGATCATCTCGCCGATTCTGCAAGCCAGCAGGGTGAACTGGGCGTCATAGAGATACCAGGCGTTGGCGCCGGCAATGCTCAAGGCCGAGACGGCGGGCAGCTTGCGCCACTCGCCCAGGCCTTCGGCGCCAATGGCGATCTCGGCCTGATCCGATGCCCACGCCGGCACGGTATCCATTGGGCGATAAAGGCTGCTCCCCACGAGCAGCCATTCCTCACCCTCGCGTTCTTCAATGACGACATCGTACAGATCCCGGGCTGCGACCTTGCCGCACCAGAGGGCGCGGTCGTCACTGACACTGGGATCGAGCGCTTTGGACATCATGGGATAACCCGATGCGATGAGATAACCCGGTAAGCTCGGATTCTGCCAGAGGAGGAATAAGGGGGTGGTAATGCCCAAGGCTGAATAGGTACCGAAGGGGTCATTGACCTGCAACCAGCTTTTTCCGGCTCGCGCCTGCCATTTGGCAGACAGCGGCGGCAAGGTCGCAAGGGCCTGGCCTAGAATATCCACGGCTTGGTAGTGCTTCAGGCCCGCGGCGTAACGATGTGCCAGATGTCGGTGGCCATCGGCCTCGACGATGAATAGAGCCGTGTCCGGCACGCTGTCGGCGATCCAGTCACCGCCTTCGCGCCGCCACAGACCAGATCCAGCTTCCAGCCATTGCCCCATGACACCTCGCAACCAGGTCAGACTCTGGTCGTGATTTTCGAGACGTTCCAGATACTGACCGGCATAGCCGCCGCACATGGCCAGCAATTCCGTCTCGCTGGTCGGAATCGTCGGGGGTGGATTGGGGTTCAGTGGTTGCGGAACCTCGGCAATGCTGCCCCGCTCCGCCAGGGCATGCAGCAGGATCCGCTCGGCGAGGGTTCCCACGTCCAGACCGCCGCCAACCCGCATCACCATGACTGCCAAGCCTTCGTCCGGAGCGACGTCGAATTGGGTGGCAAAATAGTTCGAGCCGCCACTCTTGGCCCAGGCGGTCACTCCGACCGTGGCTAGGCCCGGTTGACGGACAGAGTCCCAGCCCAAGCCCCAATCACAGAGATGCAGCGGATTCAGCGCCAGCGTCGCCGACTGATCCCGCCCCATCTCCGCGACGGCCCCTGAAGACAGCAGGCGCACCTCTCCCAGGCGTCCCTCATTGAGTAACAACATGGCCAGCCGTGCCATGTCACTGGGGGTGGTATAGATACCGCCAGTGGCATGGTTATTCATATATTCCTGCGGATTGGGCTCACCCTGGGCATTGAGGGTAGCGGCATAACTGCCGCCTGGCAGGGTTTCAATGCCAAAGCGGCTATGGGTCATACCCAAGGGCTTGAGGATTTCCTGGGCAATGAAATCGGTGTATGAGGCCCCCGTCGCGGCTGCCACGGCCAACTCGATCAGCTCGAAGCCATCATTGCAATACACCGCCATCTCGCCTGGGGCATGCTTGAGACGCTGATCAGCCAATGACGCCAGAATTTGATGGACATGCCCCGCCATCGGGAACAAGGTCGAGGCATTCCGATAATCCGTACCCGGAAGACCGGACGAGTGGCTCAGCAGCATGCGAATGGTGATGTCCCGGTAGCGGTCGTCGGCCATGCGGAATTCGGGTACATAGTGGACGAAGGGGGTGTCGAGATCGACCAACCCGCGATCGACCAGGATCATCGTGGCGATGGCGGCGAAGACCTTGCTGCCGGACGCCAGGCCGAACAAGGTATCGGTCGTGGGGGTCAAGCCCGCTTTCTTGTCGAGGAAGCCGAAGGCCTCGGCCCAGAGGATGCGCTGGTCATCAATCAGGGCGACCGAGACGGCGTTCGGTCCGCCCTCGCTGGCCAAGGCCTCGAGGATTGTCTGGCGGGCATCCAGGATGGTGGCGGCGTAATTGAGGGGCCAGGGGCCATTGGAACCGCGGTCACCACAGCCAGAGAAGAGGCCCGGGGCAGCCAAGCCAAGGGTCCCCAGGCTGGCCATGCGCAAAATTTCCCGCCGGGTAAAGGGATGGGTGGTGGATTTTCCGTAGGGGTCGGACATGCGATGTCTTCCGGCAGTTTCATTGAATTGAAGGGGTGGAAATTGGGTTCGCCTCGGCATCCGCGGCCAGTGGCAGACCTTGGCAGCGGGTCTCCCGAGGTGGCTGCTGGCCAGTAAGAAAATACTCCGCGACAGGGCGGTCGACGCACTCGACGCCATAAGGTGGAAATAGGAAGTGGGTATATTCGTCGGAAATCTCGATCAGGCTGGCGTTGGGCAAACTGCTGAGAGAATTACGGGCCCCCGCTAGCGGCGTCAATGGGTCTAACTCCGCCTGAACCAGAACCATGCCCGGCGCTAAACCCGCCACCTGTTGAGCGGGCTTGTGCACGCTGGGGCCACCCCAATAGAGACAGGGTTTGAGATTGCGGTCGCCACCGAAATCCGGGGCCAGCGCAACGTTTTGGTTGCTAAGTTCCACCCAGTGCTCGGGAGAAAAATCGGTGCCGGTGTCATTGCAGAAGATCGCCCAGGTCGTTGCTTCCCGCCCGATGACGTCGAGAGGCGTGTCCGCTCCAGCCTTCTGACGGAAAAACTCTTTTACCAGGCTGATGGCCAGGGGACGGGTCAGCGCATTGAGTGCTGGGGATGTCTCAACCCACGCTAATAGGGCGACCTCATCCATACCTGGCGCTCCGGCCAGCAGGTTACTCACCACCTGCGTTGCCCGCAGAGTCTGGACGGCGCTGTCCGCCGAACTCCGTGAAAGGTTCTGATTAAGAGCAGAAACCGTGGCCGCATGCAATTCCAGCGGCAGGTCGTCCAGCATCTGGCGGATGGCCTGTGGGTCGGTACCGAGCTCAAACCGCTCTGGAAAGCGAGTGGCGTAGGGAATGAGTACTTGATCCAGAATCCGTTGCTTGGCTGTTTCCTGTACCAGATCCTGGTCGTTGAGGATCTTGGTGAAATCAAGCACCGCCCAGAGCACCATGCGGCCCACCCGCCCGGGGAACAGGCCGGCGTACCAGTTACCAAGCCAGCTCCCCGCCGAAATTCCAAAGAAATTGAGCTGCTCATCACCCAACAGATGGCGGACCAGGTCCATGTCGCGGGCGATGGCGTCGGATTGAATGTGAGGCGTCATGGGATTGTCCCGACAGCTTTCGGCGATCTGTCGGGCGTTGTAGAGCATGTTGTCCGTGTTGGTCGGGCTGCGATCCCGCGCTGGATTGACAATAAAGCGCTGCTCGACGCCGGTGGCGCAGTCCAGCCGCGTGCTACTGCCAACGCCCCGGGGGGAGAAGCCAATCAGGTCATAGCGTTGGGCGATGGACTGGAACAACTGATCTGCAGGAGACGACTGACGTGGCAGATTCCAGCGTTGACCAATGATCAGAGGCATTGGCAGACCATCGATTCCTGGTCCGCCCGGATTCATGAGGATGGCGCCCTGCCGTGGAGCGCCATCCTCCGCGGCGACGCGGAGCAAAGCGACCTTGATCTCGCCTTTGTCGGGAGCGGCATAGTCCAGGGGAGCGCGCAGGTCAGCGCAGGCGACCCGATCGCCCAGGGCATGGGCTTGCTCCGCATAGTCGCCCAAGGCGGTCGGATCGCAGGCTTGCCAGTGTAAAACCTGGTTCCGGTAAGGAGCGAGAGGATCGACGGGGTCATCATCCCCACCGCAGGAGGCCAACCCCAGCAGGGCGGCGAGGAGGCTGGCCCACAGCAGGGCGCGAGTTTGACAACGCTTGGCGGCTGGCATCGTGTTAAGTCACCGACAGATAGAGAGATTGCAAACGGTCCGTGTCAGCGTCAGGGGGCGGAGGAGTATTCACTGGGTCATGCCATCACGGCCACCGTAATCGCCGCGTTCGGCGCGCCATACAACAGCAGATAAGCGCTGGTGGGGTTAGCCCCGGTGGGGCCATTGCCGTTGCCGCTGGCCAGCAGCGTCAGGTCGGCGTCATACAGCTTCCAGGCGCTGGCGCCGGTGAGGTTGGCGCTTGAGCCGGTTGTGGGCAGCTTGCGCCATTCGGCCAAGCCCTCGGCATCGATAATCACCGCGCTATCGCCTGCCGCCAGCACCGGGACACTGGCCTGGGGACGAAACAGTTGCCCACCACAGCGCAACCACTCTTCGCCGTCCCGCATTTCCATCACCACGTCATTGAGGTCACGACCCTGAAGAACGGGAATCTTGAGAAACATCCGCGCCAGCCTGTCATCGCCCGAAGGATCAACGATTCCCGTCGGCCCCAGCAGATAGCCGGGCAGTTCCTGGCCCTTCTCCAAGGTCACCACGGGAGGATAAGAAGCCAGAAGGACCGATTGGTCACTTTCATTCACCCACAGCCAACGCTGGCCAACGCGGGTCTGCCAGGCCGGCGACAGGTCAGCGGCTGGCTCGACCCGTTGCGCCCAAGGCATCTCGGTCAGGTAATGGCCCATACCTTTTTGCGTTCGCTGCGCCAGATAGCGGCAGCCATCCGCGTTGAACGTCCAGTAGGCGGTCAACGGTTGGGTATCGCTGGCAAAGCTGCCGTCAACGCGACGTTTGAGATCGGCGGCATAGGGACTCCAGACCCCTGCGTTGTACTGTTGAATCGTCAGAGTACGGTCGGGCTGAGCTTCAATCCGCAGCAAGCCTTCATAGTGATTTGCATAGAACCCCACCATGGCTGCCAGGTCCGCGTCGGTGGCGGCCTGTTCCGGTGGTGGATCCTCCGGGAGGGGCGCGGGTACGCGAGCAATGCGACCCCGCTCGGCCAGCGCGTTCAGCAGGATCCGCTCGGCCAAGGCATCGCTGGGATAGCTCATGCTCGTCCCGGTGATCAGCACCGCGAGGCGTTCCTCCGAGGCCACGAAAAAATCACTGCGATAAAACTGCGTACCCCCATTCTTATGCCAGGTGGTGACGCCCACCGCAGCCAGCCCCGGCTGCGCCACGCCGTCCCAACCCAAGCCCCAACGGGTATTGGGGATCGGGTTGAAGGTCAGGGGGGTGGTCTGGTCGCGACCCATCTCCGTGAGGGCGGCTTTCGACAGGATCCGGACGCCCTCGAATTCGCCCCCGTTGATGAACATCCGCGCCAGGCGGGTCATGTCGTTGGGCGTGGTGTACAGGCCGCCGGAGGCGTAGGCGTTGGTACATTCCTGCGGCCATAGCGCGCCGTCCTCCCGGAACGCTGGCGCGTAGGCCCCGGCCGGGAACAGGGTCAGGGCAAACCGGCTCTGGCGCATCCCCAGCGGCGTGAGGATTTCATCCTGGACGAACCGCGGGTAGGACTGGCCGGTGACGGCCATCACCAGCCGTTCGATCAGCGTGAAACCGTCATTGCAATACACCGCCATCTCGCCCGGCGCGTGCTTGAGGCGTTCGGTGGCCAAGTCGTGCTGTACCTGCGCCGCGTAATCCAGGACCGGGGTAAAGGTGAACAGGTTGCGGGCATGACTCCCCGGCAAGCCGGACGAATGGCTGAGCAGCATGCGGACGGTGATGTCCCGGTAGCGCGCATCCGCCATGCGGAAATCAGTGACATAGTCAACCAGCGGGGCATCGAGCTCGATCTGTCCACGATCGACCAGAATCATGGCGGCGACCGCGGCGACTACCTTGCTGCACGAGCCGATGCAGTACAGGGTGTCCAGACCGGGGGGGACGGACTGGGCCTGGTCCACATAGCCGAAGGTTTCGCGCCAGATGATCCGTTCGCCATCGCATAATGCGACCGAGATCGAGGGGGTCTGGGTATCAGCCATCGCCTGGGCAATGGCGATCCGGGCATCCAGGATGGTGGCGGCATAGCTGGGGGGCATGAAGCCGCTGTTGCCGTCATCGCCACAGCCGGTAAGGAAGCTGGGCGCGGCCAGTCCCAGGCTGCTCAGGCCGGCCAGACGCAATAGCTCCCGCCGCGAGTACTGGCCTAATCCGTTATTTTCTTTCATGAGGAGATCTCTTTCGCGCGGGTCGGTTGATGCCGTCAGTCCTCGGGGTCCAGCAGGAACGCGCGCAACTGCTGGACAACCTCCGCCTCCTGGGTGAGGAACAGATAGTGGTTCGCCCCGGGCAGTGTCAGCAGTTCGAGATCCTTCATGCCGGTACGCATCCGCTGCAGCACATCGGCCTGCCAAGCGTTCCACTCCTCCTTCCATTCGCGGTACGCCGCCAGGTCCTCCGGGTCCAGCAATGCCACGTGGGGCAGGTCTCCCTGTGGAACCGCGAAGATGCCCAATGCCGGCACCGCAATGCCCGCAAAATCCGCGGCTCCGGACTGAGACATGATGAGGGCCTGGACTTCGGCGCGCGTCTTGCTGCCAATGACATGCCCTTCGCGGTCAAACGTCAAAAGGTTGCAGGTGTCGGCAACCGGAGCGCGCATACCCCTCGTACGAGCTGTATAGGCTTGGAAATGGAGTACCGAGAAACCATCCTGCGGGACCGGGTCTGATGGTGTCGTGCCGAGCGGTGGGGCTGGTGGCAATTTGCCGTAGTCATAGGCGTCGAGATAGACGAGTTTGCTGACCCGGTCGGGATGTTGCGCGCCCAGTCGGGACAGTTCGACGCCGGCAATCGAATGGCCGACGAAGACCGCCCGTGGGATCCGCAAGAAATCGAGCACCTTCAGGTCGTCAGCGACGCGGGTCGCGATGTCGTAGCCGGCAAGCGGCGCGCTCGACATCCCGTAACCGCGCCGGGTGATGGCCAGCACGCGGAAGCGGTCGGTGAACTGATAGGCGAATTCGTCGAACACGTGCGCGGAGTTGCCGAGACCGGTCAGCAGCACCATGGGCTCCCCGGCGCCACCCCAGTCCAGGACCTCAAGCCAGACACCCCGCTCGACCGGGACTCGCCAGACGCGGTGATCGGCACCGTCAATACAGGCCTTGTGCCAGCCGAAGGGGCGGACGCGGTGATTAGCTACGTCAACACTGGCATCGTGCCTACCGAAGGGGCGAACACGGTGATCAGCCAAGTCAACACTGGCATCGTGCCTGCCGTCTGGGCGGTCGAAACGCCCGCCATCCTCCTTGCCGGGCGGCGCCGCGACCGCCACGGGGGTCGTCCACACGCACAACGCCGCCAGCACACCACACAACACTCGCCTCATGGATCCGGCTGAACGCAACAGATCCCGGCGCGAATACTGGCCTAATCCGTCATTATTTTTCATGCGATGATCACCTGAAGGCTGTCAAAGGCAGCGCCATGGAGCAGGAGAAAGCCCCCTGCCGGCACTTGCGTGTCAAGTCCCCGAAGCGTCTGGCCGGCGATGACGCAAGCCAGGAGCGCGAAGTCGGGATCGTAGAGATACCAGGCGCTGGCGCCGGTGACGGTGAGCGTCGCGGCCGCGGGTAACCGGCGCCACTCGCCCAGCCCCTCCGCTCCTATCGCCAGCGGGTGCTCTCCCGGGCCGAGTTCAGGGACGCCGGACAGCGGGCGATAGCGGTAACTGCCAAAGCGCAGCCATTCCTCATCGCCGACGGATTCGCAGACCAGGTCATTCAAATCGCGCCCTCCATTGCCCGGGACCTTCAGGCACATGAAACCTGTGGTATCGCTATCCCGCGTGTCGATGACCTGCGCCGCGGGAACAGCCGGCGATACGGCGACATAGCCGTGCAAACCCTCTACTCGCGCCAGGGTGCAGACCGGCTGAAAGGACCCATCCGCTCGCGAGCTGAAGACCGGGTCATTCACCAACAGCCAGCGTTCCTTCAACCTCGCCAACCAGGGGGGTGACAGTTCCCCCCCCACCTCCAGGTCATGGCCAAAGATCTCAACCAAATCGAAGTGATCAGCGCCGTCCGAAGGTAGGCGCTGCGCCAGATAGCGCCGGCCGTCGGCGGGGACGACCTGATAGGCCGGATAGGCCTGTCCCTCCATCCGCCACCAGCCGTCGCCGTGCAAGCGCCAGGGGGCGGGATCCTGGCCCCAGGTCCCGGCCTGAAAGGTCGCGCGGCTCAGGGTGCGATCGGGGTTCGTCGCGAATCGCACCAGGCTACTGTAGTTGGCATAGATACCCGCCATGGCGGCGAGCGCCGCGTCGCTGGCCGCCATGCAGGGCGGCACCTCGGGTTCCAGGGGGGCGGGATAGGCGGCAATACTCCCCTGATCGACCAGGGCCTGAAGCAGGATGCGCTCCGCCAGCGCCAGGGGATAGGCCTCCCCCGCCGCAGTGATGACCACCACCCCGAGCCCCTCCTCGGGGGCGACCAGGAAACGGCAGTGATAGCCCGTGTCGCCACCCTTGTACCAGGCGCTCACCCCGACCGCCGCCAGGCCCCACTCCCGCACCGAGTCCCAGCCCAGGCCATAGTCAATGGTATGCAGGGGGTTGAGCGGTAGCGCCGCGGACTGGTCCCGGCCCATTTCCGTCACCGCCCAGGCGGAGAGAAGAGGCCGGTCGCCGACGCGCCCCTGGTTGAGAAACAGCATCGCCAGCCGGCCCATGTCGGCCGCCGTCGAGTAGATGCCGCCGCTGGGATAGCAGTTGGCAAATTCCTGGGGCAGGGCCTTGCCCTGCGCATCGAAGAGGGGAGCATAGCTGCCGGGGGTGAGGGGGATGAGCGGAAAAAGGGTATGCCCCATGCCCAGGGGCTCCAATATCTCCCGGGTCACGAACGCGGCATAGGTCTCGCCCGTCACGGCGGAGATCAACGGCGGGATCAGGTTGAAGCCATCGTTGCAATAGCTGGCGGTCTCGCCAGGGGCATATTTCAGGCGTTGTGTCGCCAGGGTGTCCAGAAGTTGCTCCGAATAGCCGTCCAGGGGGATCACCGTCACGGCGTTGCGATACTCGAAACCTGGCAGACCGGAGGCATGATTGAGCAACAGGCGCAGGCTGATGGCGCCGTAGTCCTCCCGGGCCTGCATGCGGAACTGAGGGACATAAGCGACCAGGGGGGCATCGAGTTCTACCAGGCCCCGATCGACCAGGATCATGGCGGCGACCGTGGTGATGATCTTGCTGACCGAGGCGATGCCAAAGCGGATCTCCGGCGTCGGCGCCAGACCCCGCTCCCGATCAATCAGGCCGAAGGCCTCGGACCAGAGGATGCGCTGCGGATCAACCAAGGCCACGGTGACCGCCGAGGGACCGTCCGCGGCGGCCAGGGCGTTCTGGATGGCCTTGCGCCCCGTGAGGATCGTGGTCGTGTAACTTGACGGTCCAGCACCCGGTGTGTCGCTATTGCTACAGCCAGTGAACAGGTTGGGGGCGGTCAAGCCGAGTCCACCTAAACCAAGGCCACGCAGGAACGCGCGACGGGTGAACGGGTGGGTCATGGTTCCTCCTGATATCGGGGCTGTGGCTATGGCCACCTGCCCTACGAGGATGCCACGCGGGACCATTGGCCTACGCGGTACGCTAAGCCCCTGGTCCCGGCGAGGCAACGAGCAGAACATGACAGCGGATGACAGAAAATGACATTTTGCGGTCGGGCACGGTTACCCATCAGACGTCCACCCCGGCAACCACCCCTTGCGGCTGATGGAAAAAAAGCCTGCAAATCCGTGGCCCTGCCCGCGGTTGCCCCGGTTTTCCCTCAGTGCCCGCCGGCACCCGGCGCCTCGGTAACCGGATCTGAGGCGGCATGAACCGTCATTTCCGGTCATTTCCGGTCATGCGCTGTTCCTTGTCTGACCGGCGCTTTTCCCCTTACCTTACCGGTACTGCCTACCCGCCATCCGGGGCCACCTCATTACCAGGAGAAGCCGCCTCTTGATGCCAATCGCCAGCCGTGAAGCGGAGCTCCAGGCGGCGCTGATTCGCTACCTCGACACCTATCTCCGCCGCCGCGATCGGGCGGGAACACTGGCGCTGTTCAGTCCCACCCTCATGCTGGTGGGGACCGCCGGAGATGAGGTGGCCTACGACCGTGCGGATCTGCTGCGGATCTTCGACCGTGACCTGGCCACGGTACCGGACCCCATCGAGTACCGGATCAGGGCCAGTCAGGCGCGGATGCTGAGCGCGTCCATCGGCCAGACGCTCACCGAACTGGACCTGAGTCTGTGGATTGCCGGTCAGCAGGTGCGGATGCGCCACTTTCGCCTGTCGCTCCTGTGGCGGCGGGAGGGGCAGGACTGGCGGCTGGAATTGATCCATGGCTCCCAGCCCAGTCTGGCCCAGGGCGAAGAGGAATCCTGGCCCCTGAAGGAGCTGGAGGATCGCGCCCGGGTCCTCGAACGGCGGGTGGCGGAGAAGACGGCGGCGCTGTCCGTGGTCAAGGCCGCCCTTGAGCAGGCCCTGGCCCAGGAGCGCCAGGCACGCCAGGCGCGCGACGAGTTCCTCGACCGCATCGCCCACGAATACCGCACGCCGCTGGCGATCATCAAGACCCAACTCAAGCTCCTGGGGCTTCAGCCCAGTGCCGGGGCCATCGCCAGACACCTCGACCGACTCAACGCCAGCGCCGCGCGCCTGGACGCGATCTTCGACCAGGCCCTGCGGGCCGGCGATGCGACCGGAGATACCCGCTGCCAGCGGCTGGACCTGAGCGCCTTCATCGCCGCCGCCGTTGAACAGGTCCAACAATCGCGGCTGGCGCTCGCCATTCCGGCCTGTCGCATCGCCGGGCCAGGGACGAGTCCCTGCTGGGTGGTAGCCGACCCCTTGCTACTGACCACCATCCTCACCAATCTGCTGGACAATGCCTGCAAGTACGGCCTGGTATCCGCGCCCATCCAGATCAGCCTGCGGGCGCGGAAGAGCCAAGGGGCGATGCGGCTGGTGATCCGCAACCGTTGTAATGCCGCGGTGGCCGTCGATCCCGCCACCCTGCTGGAGCGCGGGGTGCGTGGGGCCAACAGCGCCGACCGGCCTGGCCATGGCCTGGGTCTCAACCTGGCCAGCCATCTGGCGCGGGACCTGGGGGGAGCGCTACAGGTCCACCTGACCCCGGACGATCAATTCGAGGCCTGGCTCGATCTGCCCGCCGGGGACGAGGCTAAGAGCCAGGCCCCATGCCCCCCCAATAACCGGCAAGAGGTGGTGCGCCACAACCCCGATGATGAATGAATCTGCTGGTGATTTGCCTGCTATCACCCCGCCCGCCAGCCTGCTGCTGGTCGAGGACGATGCGCTGCTGCGGGAGTCCCTGGCCGACTATCTGACGGCGCGCGCCTTCCAGGTCACGGCCGTGGGCACCTGCCTGGGGGCCTACCAGCAACTGGCCACGCGTGACTTCGAGATCGCCGTCATCGATCTCGGGCTGCCCGATCAGGACGGTCAGGTGCTGGTGGAGTATCTGCGCCGCAACCGCCCGGCGGGGATCATCGTGCTCACCGCCCGCAACAGCGGCGAGACCCGCATCGCCTGTTACCGCCAAGGAGCCGATCTCTTCTTCGGCAAGACCGTGGATGCCGAGGAACTGGCGATCGCCGCCGAGAATCTGGCCAGGCGTCTGCGCCAGCGTGACGCCGGCCGACACCCCCCCATGCCATCAGGCTCCTGGCGCCTGGACCCGACTCAACGCCTCCTGCGCGACCCGGCCGGGACCCGCATCCTGCTGACGCAGCGGGAGTGCCAGCTTGTGGCACTCCTCGCCCGGCAACAGGGCCAGTCAACCCCCCGGATGCTCCTGGAGGGGCAACTCTACCGCCAGGGCGGAGATGCCGCCCATCAGGCCCTCAATACCCTGATCCGCCGCCTGCGCCGCAAGCTGGATGAGGCGGGGGTGACCCGAGACTTGATCCTCACCGACCAGGGGGTTGGCTACCGCTTGGTCGTCACGCTGGTGACGGAAAACGGGGCTAATGATGTAACCTCTTGATGTCAGGGGCGAAGAGCTTTGGTGGTTCGACGGGCCTCTGAATCAGAAGCGATAGTTCAATCCCAGGCTGAGAATACTCATGTTCTGGTCGAACTCATATCTCCATGAAGTCCCGTCGTCATAATCGATATAGGCGTTTTTCTCGCCAAAATCGACATAATCGTAAGCGAGGAACAAGGTCAAATTGGGCTGAAAGCGGTGCTCAACTCCCAGACCAAGGGTCCAGCCGGTGCGATCGAGTTCGCCACTGCCGGTGTAGGGTGGCCAACCGCCACCAGGGGTCGGGTCGGAGTCGGTGTGTTCGGTCCGACCCCAGGCAAAACCGCCACTGAGATAGCCCAAGGTGTCTTCCCGTAGCAGATAGCCGAATCTCGCGGTCAGGGTGCCGAAATACTTGAGGTCATAGTCCACCTCGTTGTTGGGGGAGGTCCCATCGCGGAAGGCATGGCTGCCCTGCGCATTGGTCCAATCCATGGCCGCCCGTCCACCCAGCACCCAGTTATCCAACTGGTAGTCACAACCAAGCTGACCTCCCAAGGCGCCACCGGTCGCGGTTGCCGAGCCGATATCATTATCCTGGAAGACATAGATGCCGTCTGCCAGATTGGTGCCGGATATTTTTGACCAGACGTAGCCGGCATTGATGCCGGCATAACACCCCGTCCAACTGGCTGGGGAGGCAGCCAGGACGGGTGGGGTGGTAACGATGGGGCAGATGGAGACCAGTGCCGTGATAAGGGTGGATTTACGCATCATTTTTCCTCGAAAGACAAACAGTGAGGGCTGGTTCAGGGGCGTCGGCCTGCCATCGCCAGCATGAGGTAGTCAGGCTATCCATGGCGTACTGATCCGTTTGCCGGATACTATCCGATCCGAGGCCGTCGCAACCTTACGAAATGTTACACGGGAGTTTCTCCAGCTTGCGCCGCGCCACCGTCAGCTACCAGTTCCTCCCGGAACTGGGTCAGGGCATTGCGCACCGGCAGGGGCAGACCGCCACCGAGGGCGCAGAGGGAACCCGCTTCCAGGGTGTCGAGGGGGTCTCGGTGTTGGCGGCGATTTTATAGCCATTGCACCTCAACTTTTGGTTTTTCCGGGTCGGCTGGCGTCGGGGGGGGACGGCGCGCATACTTGCCCTTCTGAATCCTGTCAAGCCCCACTGAACCTCCCCTGAATCCCGTCACATTAACCTTCCCCTCCTCCCATGATCACCAACCTGTTGAAACGCCCCTGGTATCCCGCTGTCCTGCAATGGCTTTCAGTCGCGCTGTTCGTGCCGATCGTGGGCTATTTGCTCTTCGGTCCCGCGGCGAAGGACAACCACGCCAATCTGCTGGTCTGGTTGGTGTGGTGGCCCTTGCTGTGCGTGCTGTTCATCCTGGCCGGGCGGATCTGGTGCGGGATTTGCCCTTTCTCCAAGGTCAGTGATGGCATCCAGCACTTGGCGGGGTTGCGCCGGGCCGTGCCGGAGTTTCTCAAGTCCCACGGTGTCTGGCTGATCCTGATTGCCTTTGTGCTGCTGTCCTGGCTGGAGGAGACGCGGGGGATCCTGGATTCGCCCCGCCAGACCGCCGTGCTGCTGCTGACCATCCTCACCGGGGCCATCGCCTTCGGGCTCTTTTTCCAGGGGCGGACCTGGTGCCGCTACGTCTGTCCCATCGGCGGACTGAGTCAGGTCTATAGCCGTGGCGCCCTGCTCAAAATCCGCAACCAGGAGGCGCTCTGCGCCGACTGCAATACCAAGGACTGCGTGGTGCCCGACCAGCAGTACGCGGGTTGCCCCATGCAGCTCTCCCCCTTCGCGATGGATACGGTGGCCAACTGCAATCTCTGCGGCGGCTGTGTGAAGCGCTGCATGCATGGTTCCTTGCACGTCCGGCTCGAAGCGCCGTCCCAGGATCTGGCGGCGGAATCCCCCATGGCCCCCGTAGTCCTCTGGCTGGTGGCCTGTCTGACGGGGCTGATTGGCTTTCTCAATAGCCTGGAGAGCAGCCGCCTGCCTTTGGAGGCCTGGATCGAGCAGTCGGGCTACCCCATCCTGCTCAAGACCCTCCTCATGGCGCTGGCCCTTGGGGCAAGCTGGTGGTTGCTCCGGCTGTCGTCTCGCCTGGCCGCTGGTCCCCAGGCCAGCCTCATGTCCCCCGCGGCCTGGATGGCCCTTGGGGCGCGGCCCTTGATCCCCTCTTGCTGTTCAGTCACCTGGGCCATGTGGGCATGGAGTTCTGGGAGGACGGCGGCCACTTGCTGGCGCCCCTGGCGGCGCTGTTCGCGGCCCCCGGCCTGGCCCTGCCCGGCTTGTGGGGAGCGGAGTGGACGCGCTACTTCAACGTCCTTTTTATCGGGCTGGGTCTGATGCTCAGCCTGGCGGTGTTGCTGTGGACCGCCCAGCGCGCGGTCGGCTTGGCGCGCACGCGGCTGGTGCTGAGCTTTGGGGTCTTTTATCTGCTCGTGGCGGGCTGGTATGGCTTCGCGGCCTGGCCCAGCGCGACCAGCGACCCGGATGAGGTCAGCGGTCGGGCGCAAATGGTAAGCGGACAGCCGGAAGGGGTGAACGGTCAGCCGGAATCGCGCGCCGTGGCGATCAGCCAGGTCGAGACGGGGGATCGCGTACCGCCAACCGCCGCCGGAACCCGGCCCTTCATGGCGGACCCTGAGCAGGGCGGTGACGATGGCTGGTCCATTTTGTGGCCCTTTATCGGCATCAATGTCGCCCTGCTGGCGCTGGCCCTGATCGTGCGCCAGGCCGGTGGCGGGGCAGGGGCGGAAAACGAGGATTTCAGCGCCACCAAGACCTGGAACCTCAACCCGGACAAAGGCGCCGACAGCCTCCACACCGAGTTGCTGGACTGGTTGATCGGCCAAACGGCACAAGCCCGGTGGCGGGTACCCGCCGCCGTCGCCCTGGCCAATGCCGCCCAGGAGGTGATTGCCTATCTCCAGGGCGCCTTGCCGGCCAACAGCAAAATCACCGTCCTGGCCATCCTGCGGAAGAACAAGGGGGTGATGACCATCTCCCATTCCGGCAAGCCCTTGTCGCTGCCTGATTATCGCGGCGAGCTCAGCCTGGAGGCTGCCGAGGGGGATAGCCTGGCGGGGATCGAGCTACGCCTGGCGGCGAAGCAGGTGGAGCACCTGTCCTACCATGCCCGCATGTCCGACAACAAATGCAGCTTCAGCCTGCGACAGAGTTTGTAGGATTTTCATGGTGCTGGAAAAGCTTGATGCAGCCTCGCGCCCCTACGGAGCATAAGACGAGCTACGGCGTTTCGGCAGGATCCGCTTTAACGGCTGGTTAGGTCCTGCATTGCTCCTTTGCTGGTCGGCAAGATGCAAACCGGACATCGGGCTGGCCGGTTCAAATACCACGCAAGACGCTGAACTCCCTGAACAAACGGACCGGGAGCGGTACCCTGAGCCGCCAGACGATACTCATGGGCCGATCGCCTTCCGCCGATTCCAGCGCCACGGGCCCACAGGCCCAATAGGGCTCGCCTTTCCGTGACCGGACGAAGAGCTGGAATTGCCAGCCGTTATCCGGACTTTCGAGATAGCGACGGCCGCTCGGCGTCTCCTGGCCCGCGGAATTCTGGGTCTGCCAGTGAAACCGCTCCGTGCTGATGGCATAGTCGTGATAGCAACGGTGTCCGGTTCAGTTAGCCAGGCGATGCGTTTAATGTTCTCTCTGAGCGGTCGAGAGGGTCCAGGACGCCACTGTCGACCGGATTTGGTTTTTGATCCCCCCTGCTCAGGAAGCGTCTACCGCCTTCTAGAGGC
>JAHDND010000024.1 GCA_018435665.1 Candidatus Thiosymbion sp.
CTTGGTGAAGTACCTGCGGGGGCGCGAATTGCAGCCCCCAACCCCCTTGCCGGCACCGGCATAGCCAGCATCCGCAACCCCTGGCTCCCGCTCCGTCAGCTCGCAACGGGCTGGCGTAAGGGGCTAACTGCCGTTTTTAGGTTCATAGGCCTCGGCGATGTGCCTCCAGCGGCCGGGGTTGTTGTGACCGATTTCGATCACGTTGGGGTGGATGAGGTGGCGGATTTCCCGCGCCTCAAAGGCGAGATGCTCGCGGCTCTTGTTCTGGGTGTTGTAGTGCTGGAGGATGAGGTCGATGATCTCGCGGGGGTGATCCAGGGCGTACTGCCAGCCGCGCAGGGAGGCGTCCCGGAAAGCGGCCACCAGCGCGGGGCGCGCGTCCGCCAGGGCCTTGCGGGTAAACAGCAGGTCGCCGTAGAAGTCCACGCCGTAGTTCTCCGGCTTGAAGATGGTGAAGGGAATGCCGCGCTGCTCCAGGATGAAGGGCTCGTTCGAGATGTAGGCGTTGACCGCCGCGACCTGGCCCGCGATGAGGTCGTCCAGGTGACGTTCACTCCGTTCGAAACGCAGCTTGTCGAGGCCGATACCTTCTTCCAGGAACATGGCCTTGATTTCCACGTCCTGGTTGCCACCCATCAGCGCGATCGTCCCCGCATGATTGCCGGCACTATCGCCCGGGCCATTACCCGCCCTTTCGTCCGCGCCATCGCCCGCAAGATTGGCCAGGAGCTGATCGCGCCCCTTTACCAGCAGGATACTGGGCGAATGCTGGAACACCGGCCCCAGGATCACGACCGGCTGGCCTTGGAGGTAATCGAGCAGGAGGTCGGACATGCCAATGCCGAAATCGCTCCTGCCGGCCAGCACGTCCCCCACCGGATCGGCGTTCGGGCCACCCTCCTTCAGCCGCACATCGAGGCCGGCCTCCCGGTAAAAGCCTTGATGCAGCGCCGCGTAGTAGCCGGCGAACTGGAACTGGTGCCTCCAGCGCAGTTGCAACGAGACGGGTTCGAGGGCAAGGGCAGCCCCGGCAGTGCCAGCCAGCACCCAGCCGACCATGCAGGCAAGCGCTAATCCGGGCCGGGTGGCACGCCTGAAGAGGATGGCAAGGAAGGCGAACAGGGGAGACATGTCAAGTTTCCAATTATAGACAGGAACCGCAAGCGACACTTAGGGGGAGAGGGCTGGCGGTTTCCCGCTCCCGTCGTGGCGTCGCGCGTCGGGACATGACCAACGCCTGTGGACTTGAGAGCGACCGGTTGTCGAGCAGCGATTCATGCTCGCCTCGATGCTCTCCCACCATGCGCACCGCGCGCTCCCTGACTTCCAGTGAAAAGTTTGTCGATGTCTTCATGGCCCCATCCTCTCAAATGTTGGAGCCTCCAGGAAAGTCATTGCGGTTCAGGAGCCTGGAACTCTGACTTTGTCACTCCTCTCGAAATTCACCGCCACCACCTTGAACTCCGGGGTGAGGGTGAACTCGTCGCCCACGTCGCTGGTGAGCTGGTTGATGGCGGCCTCGGGGAAGTGAAAGCTGGTGTAGAGGACGCCGGGACTGACCAGGTCGGACACCGCCGCCTTGACCAGGGTCTCGTCCCGGGGGGAGCGCAGGCGCACCCAGTCACCCGACGCGATGCCCTTGGCCTGGGCGTCCTTTGGATGGAGGTAAAGCAGGTCCTCCCGCAGCAGCTCGGCGTTGGGAGTGCGGCGGGTCATGGTGCCGCTGTTGTAGTGCTCCAGCCGCCGGCCGGTGGTGAGGATGTAGGGATAGTCCGCGCCGTGGGCCTTCAGCTCCGCCGTCTCCTCGAAGTCCCAGGGCTGGAAGCGGCCCAGGCCGCGCTTGAAGGACCCCAGGTGCAGGATGGGGGTGTCGCCGCCGTCCAGTCCCACCGGCCATTGCCTGCCGTTGTCGCCTAGGTCCTCCCAGCGGACGCCCTGGAAGAAGGGGACGATGCCGGCGATCTCCCGCAGCAGGCCCGGGGCGGCGTAGGGCGCCTGGGGATAGCCTAGCCGATTCATCAGTTCGACGACGATCTGGCCGTCGGTCTTGGTCCCGGGCAGGGGGTCGATGACCCGCCGTACCTGCTGGACACGGCGCTCGGCGTTGGTGAAAGTGCCCTCCTTCTCGAAAAAGGACGCCGCCGGCAGGACCAGGTCCGCCAGGCGCGCGGTGTCGGTGAGGAACAGCTCCTGCACCATCAGGAACTCCAGGCCGGACAGGGCGTGGCGTACCTGGCAGGTGTTGGGGTCGGTGCGCAGCAGGTCCTCGCCCATGATCCACAGGGCCTTGAGGTCGCCGCGGGTGCTGGCGGCGAACATCTCCGGGATCTTGTAGCCGGGCCTGCCGGGCCAGGGGACGCCGTAGAACTCGGCGTAGCGGGCCTGGACCTGGGGATCGTCCACCGCCAGGTAGCCCGGCCCCTGGTGAGGCTGGACGCCCATGTCGGCGGCGCCCTGGACGTTGTTCTGGCCGCGCAGGGGGTTGACCCCGGCGCAGGGCTTGCCGAGGTTGCCGGTCATGAGGGCCAGGGCGGTGATCAGGGACACGGCCTTGGTGCCCTGCCAGTGCTCGGTCACCCCCAGGCCGTGGAACTCCATGGCCGCCGGGGCTTGGGCATAGTCCCGGGCGGCGGCCTGGATCAGGTCGTAGTCGACCCCGCAGACCTGGGCCAAGGCATGGATGTCCAGGGCGCGCAGATGGGCGGCGAAGGCCTCCCAGCCCTCGGTGCGGCGGGCGATGAAGTCGCGGTCGATGAGGTCGGCGTCGAGGATGGCGCGGGCGAAGAGGTTGAGGAGGGCGACATTGGTCCCCGGCCGTGGACGCAGGTGATGGCGGGCCAAGCGCGCCAGCTCGGTGCGCAGGGGGTCGATGACGATGAGCGGCACCCCGCGCTGGGCCAGGGCCTTGATCCGGGCGCCGGTGACCGGGTGGGCGGCGGTGGGGTTGGCGCCGATGACCAGCAGGCAGGCGGTCCGCTCCAGGTCCGCCACGGAATTGGTGGCGGCGCCGGTGCCCAGGGTCCACTGCATGCCCAGGGCGGTGGGGGCATGGCAGACGCGGGCGCAGCCGTCGATGTTGTTGGTGCCGATCACCACGCGGAAGAACTTCTGCATCAGATAGTTTTCCTCGTTGGTGCAACGCGCCGAGGAGATGCCGGCCAGGGCGTCTGGCCCATGGCGATCACGGATCTCCCGCAGGCGGCGGGCGGCATGGTCCAGGGCCTCGTCCCAGGTGGCCGGCTCCAGCGGGCCGTGGCGGCCCTGGCGGCGGATGAGGGGCGTCGTCAGCCGGTCGGGATGGCGGTGGAATTCAAAGGCGAAGCGGCCCTTGACGCAGGTATGACCGCGGTTGACGGCGGCGTCCGTGGCGCCCTCGATGCCCAGGATGGTGCTCCCGATGCCCGGCGTGGCAGCGGCGATATCCTGAAGGCTGCCCGCGATACCCTGAGTGGCGCCGTCCCTGCCCGACAGGGCCTCCGCGCCGGCCTGAATGGTGCCATCCCGGACCCTGACGACGAGATTGCAGCCCACGCCGCAATAGGTGCAGATGGTCCGCACCTGGCGATCGTGGGGGGCGGTCTTGGTGCCGTAACGGTCGCTAAGGGCGTTGGTGGGGCAGGTCTGGACGCAGGCGCCGCAGGCGACGCAGGGCGAGCCGGCGAAGCACTGATCGGCCCCGACGATGACCCGCGCCGCCAGCCCGCGCCCGGCCACCGCCAGCACCTGGCCGGCCTGGAGCTCGTCGCAGGCGCGCACGCAGCGGAAGCAGCCGATGCACTCGGCCAGGTCGGCCTTGATGTAGGGGTGGTCGAGGTCGGGGGGCGGAGTCGGATGGCGGGCGCCGGCGGGATAGCGCACCGGGGGGCGGCCGTGGGCGGCGAGGACGCGCTGGAACTCGGTCGGCAGGCGGCCGGGGGCGGGCTCGACACGGTCGGCGGGGTAATCCGATAGCACCAGTTCCAGCAGATTGCGGCGCAGGCGCTGGATGCGCGCGCTGTCCGGCCAGAGGTACTGGCCCGCGGTGACGGGGGTGTGGCAGGAGGCCAGCACCCGCCGGGGTCCCTCCGCCTGGCTGGCGACCTCCACCGAGCACAGCCGGCAGGAGCCGTAGTTCTCCAGGTTGTCGGCCTGGCACAGGGTGGGGATCAGGTCCCGGCCTCGGTGGCGGCGCACGAAGTCGAGGATGGTCTCCCCAGGGATGAAGGCATGGGGCTGGTTGTCGATGTAAGCGATATGTTCCATGTCTCCAACCTGTGGCGGGGGATATACGACTAGCGTGGAACCATCACGGATCACCCACGGCCGGGTCCCGCGGCGCGAACAGGGGCGCCAGTTCCTCCCGAAACTGGGTCAGGGCATTGCGCACCGGCAGGGGCAGACCGCCACCCAGGGCGCAGAGGGAACCCCCTTCCAGGGTGTCGAGGAGGTCGTCGAAGAGGGCGGGGTCGATCCTGCGTCCCTGGTGCAGCGCGCCTTCCACCAATTCCTGGCCACGGCGGCTGCCAATGCGGCAGGGAAAACACTTGCCGCAGGATTCCCGCGCCGCGAAGGCGAAGAGATGGGCGAGGAGTTCCGCCAGGGGAAAGTGCGTGGGGATGGCGACGATGCCGGCGTGACCCAGCAAAAAGCCATGGTGGGCAAAGGACTCGAAGTCCAGGGTCAGCTCGGCCACCTTGCTGGCGGGGACCAGGCCGCCCAGGGGGCCGCCGATTTGGTAGGCCTTGACCGGATAGCGGGTGCCGCCGCCCAGGTCGTCAAGGATCTGGCGCAGGGGCGTGCCCATCTCGACCTCATAGACGCCGGGGCGGCGAAAACCGCCGTCGAGGGAGACCAGTTTGGTCCCGGAGCAGGCGGGCAGGCCCAGGGTGGCATAGGCACGGCCGCCGGCGGTCAGGATGGCGGGCAGGTTGGCCAGGGTCTCGACGTTGCTGAGCAGGGTGGGCTGGCCATAGAGGCCGTGGCTGGTGGGGTAGGGGGGACGGGTACGGACCTCGGGCCGCAGGCCTTCGATGGAGTTGAGGAGGGCGGTCTCCTCGCCGCAAACATAGGCCCCGGCGCCCCTGACGATGTGAAAGCGCAAGGGCCCCCCGGTGCAGGCCTCTCCCCCGGGCAGGGTCAGCGCCTCGAAGTCGGCGATGGCCCTCTGGATAGCCGGGATGGCCTCGGGATACTCGGCCCGGATATAGAGGACACCGGTCTCGGCGCCGATGATGCGGGCCGCCGCCAGCATGCCACCCAGGACGGCATGGGGACGCTCCTCCAGGAGCCATTTGTCGGAAAAGGCCCCGGGATCGCCCTCATCCGCGTTGCACACCACAAACTTCCGGGCCCCGGGGGCCTCCCGGGCCGCCTTGAGCTTGAGGTGCAAGGGAAAGCCGGCGCCGCCCCGACCGCGTAGTCCCGAGTGGGTGATCTCGTTGAGGGCCTGCTCCGGAAACCGGAGGTGATCCAGCAGGGTGGCGTAGTAGTCCGCCGGTGACGGAAGCGGGGCCAGGAGGATGGGGGATGCCAGCGGGCTCCTGCCTACGGGTCCGATCCCCTCGGCTGACGGGCGCGGGTAGGGCAGATCGTCCAGCAAGGCGGTGGCGCCCTCATGGAGAAAGGCATCGTTGCGGTGGCATTGGCCCAGACAGGTGGCGTGGCCAATCGCCTCCGGGCCGAAATGCTCCGCCAGTCGCGCCGCCACCGCGGTCGTCCGCCCGGAGACCAGGCAGGCGGTGCCATCGCAGGCGAACACCCGTTTCCCTTCCCGCTGCTGAGGTGGGAAGTGATAGCAGGAACTGGCGCCCATCAGGCTGGCCTCGCTCAGGTGGCTAGACTCGGCCAGGGGGGCGAAGGGACGCGGCTGGTTGGAGGTGGCGGCGGCGAGACTCTCCCCATGCAAACCAGGGTCAAGGCCCAGGCGAGCGGCGAGACCGCGCAGATTGGTGGACATGCGGCCGCCGGCCCCTCAGCCCTTTTCCCGCCGGGGGCGGCGCAGCTCCAGCAGCTTGGCGCAGCCGGCGGTGAGTGACTCCCAGTCCTTGGGCATTTCCAGCCGGGCGACCGTGGCCGTGGGTAACAGCTTGCCGTCCGCTGGGGTCTCCACGTCCTCACCGAGCAGAAACCGCAGCAGTTCCTCCAGGCCGGGATTGTGGCCGATGAGCAGCACCGCGCGGCTCTTCACCGGACAACGGCCGAGGACCGCGAGCAGGGAGTTCACCCCCGACTCGTAGATATCCCCGTCCCAGACGATCTTCTTCTCCTTGACCTGCATGGCCTTGCACACCAGGAGCGCCGTTTCCCGGGCGCGCGCGGCGGGAGAGCTGACCACCAGGTCGGGTATCAGGCCCGCCTGCGACAGCCATTCCCCCACCGCGGGGGCGTCCTGACGCCCCCGCTTGGCCAGCGGGCGGTCGAAATCGTTGAGGAAGCCGCTCTCCCAATCGGATTTGGCGTGGCGCAGCAGGAGGAGTTCACGGGGCATGGCGGGGTTGCCTCTCGGGGGAAGTAAGGGGAGGTTTAGGAAAAGGGGGTGATATCGGGGTTGGCGGCGATTTTATAGTCTTAGCACATCAATTTTCGGTTTTTCCGGGTCGGGTGGCGTCTTGCGGGGGGCAACCTGAATAGCCAGCCCAGGGTGGTCAGCCCAGGGCGGCCAGCAAACGGTCGATCATGGCCTGGGCCTGGCCCAGGTAGCCGGCGCCGAAGAGATTGAGGTGATTGAGGACGTGGTAGAGGTTGTAGAGATCGCGGCGGACCGGGTAGCCAGGTTCCAGGGGCCAAGCCTCGCGATAGGCGGCGTAAAAGTCGGCGCTGAAGCCGCCGAATAGCTCGGTCATGGCCAGGTCGGCCTCCCGGTCGCCGTAGTAGGTGGCCGGGTCGAAGATCACCGCCTGCCCGTCCTGGTCATAGGCCAGGTTGCCACCCCAGAGGTCACCGTGGAGCAGGGCTGGCGGTGGGTCATGGTCGAGCAGGGCTGGGCAGGCCGCCAGCAGCCGCTCGCCACGCTCCTGGAGACGACCCCCATGGCCCCGTGCCCGGGCCAGGTCGAGTTGAGGACGCAGGCGCCGTTCCTGCCAGAACCGGGCCCAGTCACTGTCCACGGCGTTGGCCTGGGGCGTGGCGCCGATAAAGTTGTCGTGTTGCCAGCCAAACCGCTCCTGGGTCTGGCGGTGGAGGGCGGCGAGCTGGTGACCGGCTGTGGCCGGGCTCCGGGGGCCGGCGCGGCCGAAGGCGATGAATTTCAGGACCAGAAAGGCCTCGTCCCCGGCCGTGCCGGCGCAGAGGGGGCGGGGGACGCGGAGTGCCTCCGCCATCGCCAGGGCCTCCAGCCCCGCCGCCTCCGCCGTGAACATCGCCAGCCGCCGCGCGCTGTTGAGCTTGACGAACCAGGCCTGGGCGCCGTCCCGCAGGACGAAGGCGCGATTGATGCAGCCGCCGCCGAGCTCCTGACAGGACTGGGGGTGGCAGGGCTGGCCAGTGGCGGCCGTGATGGCGGCGGTGATCGAATGCCAATCGGTCATGGGGCCTGATCCTCGGGACAGGGGCTGGGCAGGGGTGGGGGCTGGGTAGGAGGAAGAACGCTTTTAGCCGGGTATTTGTACACAGCCGGGGTAGGGGTGCTCCCGGCGGGGAGGGATGTCACCCCGGCAGGGGAAGGGGGGGCGGAGGTAGCGGCCTTGTTGGCATATCCATTTGTTCATAAAAGAGGTCATCGGATTGTAAAGTTTCTGGCCAATCTAACCTGAGCCCAGCAATCGCGCCGCTTCCGGCCCCATGCTCAACCCTTGCGCACAGACTTATCCACAGATGGCGTGGATAACCCCCTTTCTTGGGGCAGGCTCAGGCACTTGCGCTGCCGGCCCGCGGCTAGGTCGATAAAGCACAGCCAACAAGGCTTCGACCTCGATTAGGGAGGGTCGGGTGGCGTCTGGCGGGGGTGTCGACCGCAGGGAGGCGGTCGTCAAGCCTACAGGGACGTATTCAGGTTGTCCCCCGCCAGACGCCACCCGACCCGGGAAAACCGAAAATTGAGGTGCGATGTCGATAGAATCTTCCTTCCCAAGGTTCCGCCCCCGCCCAGGGCTGTTGGTCGGACCCCGCCTCACCCTCTGGGAGTAGCCTGCCATTATCCTGCGGATCGCCCTGCCGGTGCCTCTTCCGGGTCTCTTCGATTATCTGCCGATGGCGGAGGCGGGGCCAACGGAAGCGTCCGTGTCCGGGCCAGCACCAGACCCAGCGCCAGCGCCCGTCCCTGGCTCCGTCCCAGTCCCGATGCCCCTGCCGGCGCCGGGGATGCGGGTCCAGGTGCCCTTTGGCGCCGGCGTGCGGGTGGGGCTGATCGTTGCCCTGGCAGAGGACAGCGATCAGCCCTTGGAGCGGCTCAAGCCCATCCTGGCGCTGATCGACGATCGCCCCTTGCTGGAGGCCGGGGACCTGGCGTTCATCCTCTGGGCCGCCGATTATTATCGCCAGCCCCCGGGGGAGGCCCTGTTCGCCGCCTTGCCGGCGCGGTTGCGCCAGGCCAAACCCCCGCTGGTCCCGCCTCCCCCCCGGGCGCCGAGTCGGGGTCCAGCGGTGCCCGACGAGGCCCTGGCCGCGGGCCCGGATCTTAATGCTCACCAGGATGCGGCGGTGAACGCGGTGCTGGGAGCCCTGGGGCGCTTTCAGCCCTTTCTGCTGGAGGGGGTCACGGGTAGCGGCAAGACCGAGGTCTATCTGCGGCTCCTGCTGGCGGTGAAGGCGGCGGGGGGGCAGTCCCTGCTGCTGGTGCCGGAGATCGGGCTTACCCCTCAGCTTCGCCGCCGGCTGGAGAAGCGCCTGCCGGGCCGGCTGGTGACCCTGCACTCCGGCCTCGGCGCCACCGAGCGTGAGCTGGCCTGGCAGGCGGCGGCCAGCGGGGCGGCGGATCTGGTGCTGGGGACCCGCTCCGCGGTCTTCACCCCCCTGCCGCGCCTGCGACTCATCCTGGTGGACGAGGAGCATGACCTCTCCTTCAAGCAGCAGGACGGCTTTCGCTACTCCGCCCGGGACCTGGCGGTGCGCCGCGCCCAGCAGGCCGGTTGCCCCCTGGTGCTGGGTTCGGCGACGCCCTCCCTGGAGAGCCTGCGAAACGTGGCCCTGGGCCGCTATGGTCGCCTGGAGCTCCCGGAGCGGGCCGGCGGCGCCGCCCATCCCGCCATCGGCCTGCTCGACATCCGCGGCCAGCCGCTGCGCGGGGGCCTGTCCCAGGTCCTGATCCGGTTGATGCGCGAGCAGTTCGCCGCCGGCAATCAGGTGCTGCTCTTCCTCAACCGCCGCGGCTTCGCCCCGGTCCTGACCTGCCACGACTGCGGCTGGGTGGGCGGCTGTCCCCACTGTGACGCCCGCCTCACCCTGCACCTGGCGGACCATCGCCTCTGGTGCCATCACTGCGGCCTGGTCCAGCCCCTGCCCCCGGCCTGCCCCCAGTGCGGGGGGCTGGATATCCGCCCCCTGGGGCAGGGGACGGAGCGCCTGGAGGGGGAACTCCAGGCCCTGTTCCCCGACATCCGCGTCGCCCGGGTGGACCGGGACAGCACCCGCCGCAAGGGCGAGCTGGACCGGCTGCTGGCGGCGGCCCGGGCCGGGGAATACTCGCTGCTGGTGGGCACCCAGATGCTGGCCAAGGGCCATCACTTTCCCCGCGTCACCCTGGTCGGCATCCTGGATGCCGACAATGGCCTCTATGGCGCCGATTTCCGCGCCGCCGAGCGCATGGCCCAGCTCGTCATCCAGGTGGCCGGGCGCGCCGGGCGGGCGGAGCGCCCCGGGCGGGTGGTGCTCCAGACCCACCACCCCGATCACCCCCTGCTGCAAACCCTGCGGCGCCAGGGCTACGGGGCCTTCGCCGCCGCGGCCCTGCGGGAGCGGCGGGCGGCGAACCTGCCGCCCTTCAGCCACCAGGCCCTGCTCCGGGCCGAGGCCAGCAGCCGCGAGTCCGCCCTGGGCTGGTTACGCCTGGCCCTGGAGGCCGCGGGGCCCCTGGCCATGCCCGCCCCAGGCGCACCGGTTGCTCTTGGTGCTCCTGATACTCCGGGCGCTCCAGGTGTCCGAGGCGTACCGGGCGCTCCTTGTGCTGAAAGCGCCCCAGGTTCCCCAAGTGCCCGAGGGGTACCGGGCGTACCTGGTTCTCAAAGGGCTCCAGGACCCCAAGGACCCCAAGGACCTCAAGGCGCCCATGGAGCCCCAGGGGGTGGCATCAGCCTCTTTGGCCCGGTACCGGCGCCGATGGAGCGGCGGGCCGGACGCTATCGGGCCCAACTGCTGGTCCAGGCCCAGGCCCGGGCCAGCCTGCAAGCCTTCCTCGCCGACTGGCTGCCGTTGCTCTACGCCCTGCGCCGCCCGGCCGGCGGGCGCTGGTCCCTCGATGTCGATCCTCAAGAGTTGTACTGAAAACGGCCATGGCGACATCACCCTGGGTGGTGTCGGCCCCCGATGTCGATCCTCAGGAACTGTACTGAAACCCTTTCCCTCCGATTCCTGCTATTCTTGATTGGCCGCGAATTTTGCCGGCGCCCCCCGTCCTCGCCAGTCCCGCCGGGCCTGGCTCCCCTCCCCAGCCACACAGCCCAGCCGAATGAAGCAACAGGTCAAGGAATTACTCTCTATCGCATGGCGCACACTGGTCGCGACCGGCCAGGTCAGCGGCGCCGACCCGGCCGATCCCCAGGTAGAGCGCGCCCGCGATCCCGCCCATGGCGATTTCTCCACCAACCTGGCCCTGGTCATGGCCAAGGCGGTTGGTGGCAAGCCTCGGGATCTGGCGGCCAGGCTGGTCGCCGCCCTGCCGGCCTCCGACCTGGTGGCCCGCACCGAGATCGCCGGCCCCGGCTTCATCAATTTCTTTCTGGCGCCGAACGCCCACCTGGGCCTGATCCCGGCCATCCTCGCCGCCGGACCCGACTACGGGCGCAGCCACGTCGGCGCGGGCAAACGGGTCCAGGTCGAATTCGTCTCCGCCAACCCCACCGGCCCCCTGCACGTCGGGCATGGGCGGGGCGCGGCCTACGGCGCCGTGGTGGCGGACCTGCTGGCGGCGGTGGGCTTCAACGTCCACCGCGAGTATTACGTCAACGACGCCGGCCGGCAGATGGACATCCTCGCCGCCTCGGTGTGGCTGCGTTACCTGGAGCTATGCGGCGAGGACTTGCGCTTTCCCGCCAACGGCTATCGCGGCGATTACGTCTGGGACATCGCCGCCAGCCTCCATCGCGACCATGGCGATGCCTACCGTCACGAGGCCGCCGAGGTCTTCGCCGGGGCCCCCGAGGATGCCGCCAGCGCCGATGAGCGCGATGCCGAGGGCAACCCCCTGCCTGGCGCCCCGGGCGGTGACAAGGAGGCCCACATCGACGCCCTGGTCAACCGGGCCAAGGAGTTGCTGGGCGACAACCGCTATCGTTTCGTCTTCGAACTGGGCCTCAACACCATCCTCGACGACATCCGCGATGACCTGGCCCTGTTCGGGGTGGAGTACCAGGAGTGGTACTCGGAGCGCTCCCTGACCGAGAAGGGGGCCGTCAATCGTGCCATCGAGCGGCTGCGGGAGGCCGGGCACCTCTACGAGCGGGACGGGGCCCTCTGGTTCCGTTCCACCGCCTTCGGCGACGACAAGGACCGGGTGGTGGTCCGCGACAATGGCCAGGGCACCTACTTCGCCTCCGACATCGCCTACCACATGGACAAGATGGAGCGGGGCTTCGACCGGGTCATCGACATCTGGGGCGCCGACCACCACGGCTACGTGCCGCGCATCAAGGGCGCCCTCCAGGCCCTAGGGGACGATCCCGCCAAGCTGGACGTGCTGCTGGTGCAGTTCGCCATCCTCTACCGTGGGGGCGAGAAGGTGCAGATGTCCACCCGCTCCGGGGAGTTCGTCACCCTGCGGCAGTTGCGCAAGGAGGTGGGGCGCGACGCCGCCCGCTTCTTCTATGTCATGCGCCGCTGCGAGCAGCACCTGGACTTCGATCTCGACCTGGCCAAATCCCAGTCCAGCGACAACCCGGTCTACTACGTCCAGTATGCCCATGCCCGGGTATGCAGCGTGCTCCGCCAGGCGGCGGAGAAGGGCCTGGCGGTGGAGCCCAGCCCGGGGCTGACCCATCTGGAGCACCTGATTGAGAGCCACGAGCAGGACCTGCTCAAGACCCTGGCCCGTTACCCGGAGGTGGTCGAGACCGCGGCCCTCAGCGAGGAACCGCACCAGCTCACCCACTACCTGCGCGAGCTGGCCAATGACTTCCACACCTACTACAACGCCCACCAGTTCCTGGTGGCGGACGCGGCCCTGCGGGATGCCCGTCTCAAGCTCATCCTGGCCACGCGCCAGGTGTTGCGTAACGGTCTCCAACTGATCGGCGTCTCGGCGCCGGAGACGATGTGACATGGCGGCGGGTAGCAACGGCAGCCCACCCCTGAGACCGCGCCACCGCCGTGGCGGCGGGTCGGGCTTTTTCTGGTTCCTGACCGGCGGCCTGCTCGGTGCCCTGGGGGTGGCGGTCGCCTGGATGATGGATGAGCGCGGCGAGCCCCCGGCGGGCGCCGCGGGGGACAGCACCCGTGGTGTCCAGTCTCAGCCCCAGATTCAGCCCACACCCAAGCCGCGCTACGACTATCCGACCATCCTGCCCGATCTGGAGGTGGTGGTGCCGGAGGAGGATATGTCCAACCGGCCGCCGGCCCTGCCGCCCCCGCCGGAGCCCGATCCACCCGCCGCCAAGGAGACGCCCAAGACCGCGGCCAAGCCTCCGGCCAAGGAATCAGGCAAGGAAGGCGCCAAGGAGGCGGCCAGGACCCCGGCCAAGGAGCCGACCAAGCCCGTGACCAAGGAGCTCCCGAAGGAGTCCGCCAAACCGCTGGCCAAGGAGGCGCCGAAGGACCCGGCCAAGGCTCAGGCCGAGAAACCGGCGGAGACGGCGACCAAGGCCGGGGACAGCGAGACCTACATCCTGCAGATTGCCTCCCTGGCGTCCCCGGCGGAGGCGGAGCAGTTCAAGGCCAAGCTCGCCGCCCAGGGCATCTCCGCCAGCATTCAGCAGGCCAGCGTGGATGGCAAGACCCGCTACCGCATCCGTACCGGGCCCTTCAAGGGCAAGGACGCGGCGAACAAGGTCCGGGCCCAGCTAGCCAGCCGGGGCCATCAGGCCATCACCATCAAGCTCAAATAGCCGCTGGGTTGGCCAGCGGCTGGTGGGCTACACCAGGTCGAAGCGCTCGAATTCCAGGGTGAACTGGCCGCGCCCCTGGGTCTGGCTGCGCAGGTCGGTGGTGTAACCCAGGACCTTCTCCAGGGCGATCTCGCAGTCGATGGTGACTCGGTCGCCCTCGGCGTGGGTGTCGCGGATGATCGCCAGGCGGGACTGGAGGTCGCCCAGCACGGTGCCCAGGTTCTCCCCTGGCACCACCACCTCCATGGCCATGAGGGGCTTGAGGGGGGCCGGGCTGGCCTCCTCCAGGGCCTTGTGCACGGCCCGGGCGGCGGCGGCCTGGAGGGCCTCGGGGGTGGAGGCGGCGCCGAAGACCTCGACGCGCAGGATGCGCGCGGCCACGTCCTCCACCGGCGTCCCCAGCAGGGGGCCGGCCTCCAGGGCGGCGCGCAGGCCGCGCTTGACCGCCGCCGCCTGTTCCATGTTCAGGGTCGCCCCGGCGGGCAGGACCTCGGGGATCTCGTCCTGGATCAGGACGCCGGCGCCACGCTCCCGGGCCTGGACCGCCACCACCACCCGCGCCTTGCGCTCGGGGATCTTCTGTTCGATGACCGGTGGGGTGGCGTGGATCTGGTCGCCGGTGCCGGCGCCGAGGATGGTCTCGCGCACCGCCACCGCCGGCCGGCCGCTGCGCACCCCGACGCGGAACTCCCGGTCCAGGCGCTCGATGACGATGGCCAGGTGCAGCTCGCCCATGCCGCGCAGCAGGCGCTGACCGGTCTCCGGGTCCTCCTCCAGGCGCAGGGTGGGGTCCTCCTCCAGGACCTTTTGCAGGGCCTCCAGCAGCTTGTCCTCCTCGGTGCCGGCGGTGGGCTCGATGGCCAGGCCCAGCACCGGCTCCCGGGCCTCGATGCGCTCCAGGTGCAGCAGGTGGCCGGGGGTGCAGAGGGTGTCGCCGGTGGTGGCGTGGCGCAGGCCGGCCAGCAGCACGATCTCCCCCGCCTTGGCCAGGTCCAGGGCGGTCTTGCGCCCGGCGTCGACGTCGAAGATGCGGGAGACGATCTCGTTCACCACCCGGCCATCGGTGGTCTGCAACTGCACCTTGTCGCCGGGCTTGAGCTGGCTGCGGTAGAGGCGGGCGAAGACATGGCGGCGCCCCTCCCACATCTGCACCTTGAAGGCCAGGGCGACCAGACTCCCCTTGGCGTCCATGGCCACCTCCTCCGGGCTGCCATCGGGTCGGACGGCGATCGAGGGGGGGCGGTCGAGGGGCGCGGGCAGGAGCTCGACCACGCCATCCAGCAGGGGCTGGACGCCGAGATTGCGCAGGGCGCTGCCGCCGAAGCAGGGGAAGTGGGTGCCGGCCAGGGTGCCCTGGCGCAGGGCGGCCCAGAGTTCCGCCGGTTCCGGGTCCTCGCCGGAGAGGATGCGGTCGGCCAGTTCGTCGTCCTGCTCGGCGCAGGCCATGAGCAGGGACTCCCGCTCGTGGGCGAAGGTCGCCCAGAGGTCCTCCGGGCAGGGGGTGACCACGAGCTCGGTGCCCTGGTCGCCGGTGAAACCGATGAGGGTGCGCTCGATGAGATGCACCACCGAGGGCAGCTCGTTGGGGGCCTCCAGCACGGGGAGGGTGACCGGCACCGGCTCGGCTCCCAGGCGCCGGCTGAGGCTTTCCAGGCTGTGGTGGTAATCGGCCCCGGGCCGGTCCATCTTGTTGACGAAGAACAGGACCGGCAGATTGAAGCGACAGCGCTGGCGCCACACCGTCTCGGTCTGGGGCTCGACGCCGCGCACGCCGTCTATGACCAGGATGGCGCCGTCGAGAACGCGCATGGAACGCTCCACCTCGACGGTGAAATCGACGTGGCCGGGGGTGTCGACGATCTGCAGCAGGTGGCCGCGCCAGGGGGCCTTGGTGACGGCGGAGGTGATGGTGATGCCATGCCGCTGCTCCTCCGCCAGGTAGTCCATGTGGGCGGCGCCGTCGTGGACCTCGCCGATTTTGTGGGAAGCGCCGGTATAAAACAGTATCCTTTCCGTCAAGGTCGTCTTGCCGGCGTCCACGTGGGCGGCGATACCGATGTTGCGTACGTGCGAGAGCGGCGAAGGCTTGGACATTGAAATTCGTGAGGCTTAGAAGTCGATGAAAAGAGAGTATCCGGACAGAGGCCGGGGTCTGGCGCTGGCCCCGCTGGCGATGGGTCTGACCCTGGCCCTGGCGACGACGGTGGCTTCCCCGCCGGCCGAGGCCGCCGTGTTCCAACTGACGGACCCCAATCAGGAGGTCGTAGGCCGGGCATTCTATGTAAAGAGCCGCAAGGAAGACACCCTGCTCGACATCGGCCGCCAGAACAACATGGGCTATGACGACATGCGCCTGGCCAACCAGAAGGTGGACACCTGGGTCCCCAAGGCCGGTTCGGATGTCCTGGTGCCGGAGAGCTTCGTCCTGCCGGATGCCCCCCATCAGGGCATAGTCCTCAACCTGGCGGAGAAGCGGCTCTACTTTTACCCCAGCAGTGGCCGGGAAGTGCACACCTTCGCCATCAGCATCGGCCGTGACGGGCTCAATACCCCCAAGGGCCGCTTCAAGGTCACGGCCAAGGTCAAGGACCCCACCTGGACCCCAACCGCGCAACACCATGCCGACCGCGCCAAGGAAGGGCGGGAACCCCTGCCGGCGGTGGTGCCAGCCGGTCCTGACAATCCCCTAGGCCAATACGCCCTGCGCACCAGCGCGCCCAGTATCCTGATCCATGGCACCAACAAGCCCTGGGGCCTGGGGATGGAAGTGAGCCGCGGCTGTATCCGCATGTATCCGGAGGGGGTGGAGAAGCTCTTCCCGATGGTCTCGGTCAACGAGCCGATCACCATCGTCGACCAATCCTATAAATTCGGCTGGCGCGACAATGACCTGTATCTGGAGGTGCACCGCAATCCCGATGAGCCGGCCCCGCCCCTACACGAGGTAGTGCCGAATCGTCTGGCGCAAGGGCCGGAGGTGAATTTGAATTGGGAGGAGGTAAGGCGGGCGGTGGAGGAGAATACCGGCCTCCCGCAATGGGTGGGAGGCCGGCAAAGCGCGGCTAACCGGCTTTACTTGGACATGATCTTCTGATACATGCGGTCAACACGCTGGGTGTTGGCATCGCAGCAGGCCTGAGCGGCTTCGGCCTTCTTCAGGGCGTCAGCGGCCATGTCGCGGGCCTGCTGGTCGGTGCAGCCGGACAGGAGGCCCAGGCCAAGGAGGGCGGCGGCGGACAGGGTGATCAGTTTGGTCATGGCATAACTCTCCTAGAGTTGGTAAGAAAAACGGGATTCGCCCATAGGGCTTCTTCATTTATAGCACAGTGTCTGGGATAGTGGCGAGTAGCCGTGGTGGCTTTTTATCCGGAAGGCTCAAACTTGACCGCTGTTTTGCGTATATTCACCACCGGATACACCCAGAGGCCGCTGGTTGCCGGGTTGCGGTTCCCTACCAAGGCCTTGACGCAACAAGTACAGGTTGAGCGCGTCGCTGGGCCTCGCGACCTGACCACCACCAAAAAATACCAGAGGATAAGTGCCTGATGAACAGTGACAGTGTGGAACATGCCGCCGCCACCGGCGGGACCGGGCAGTCGCCGGTGAATGAGATCGCTACCGAAGTGGTCGTGCTGGGGGCTGGACCCGGTGGCTACACGGCGGCCTTCCGCGCCGCGGATCTGGGCAAGCGGGTGGTCCTCGTCGAGCGCTACCCCAGTCTGGGGGGCGTCTGCCTCAACGTGGGTTGCATCCCCTCCAAGGCCTTGCTCCATGCGGCCCAGATCATCAACGAGGCCGCGGAGATAGGCCACCTGGGCATCCGCTTTGGCGAGCCGGATATCGATCTCGAGCAGCTGCGCGCCGGTAAGGATCAGGTGGTGCACAAACTCACCAGCGGGCTGGCCGGGCTGGCCAAGGCGCGCAAGGTCCAGGTGATCCAGGGTACCGGGCGCTTCGAGGCCCCCAACCGACTGGGGGTGGAAACCCGCGAGGGGCGCGTCCGGATCAGCTTCGATCAGGCCATCATCGCCTGTGGCTCGACACCGGTGAAAATCCCCGGCTTCCCCCACGAGGACCCCCGGGTCATGGATTCGACGGATGCCCTCACGCTGCCGGATATCCCCGGGCGGATGCTGGTGGTGGGCGGCGGCATCATCGGTCTGGAGATGGCGACGGTCTACCAGGCCCTGGGGGCGCGCATCGACATCGTCGAACTCCAGGACCAGCTCATTCCCGGCTGTGACAAGGACCTGGTCAAGCCGCTGGAAAAGATCATCAAGAAACGCTACGACCGCATCATGCTCGGCACCCGGGTCACGGCCATGGAGGCCACGGCGGCGGGGATCAAGGTCGGCTTCGAGGGCTCGGAGGCCCCGCCCGAGGATATCTACGACCGCGTCCTGGTGGCGGTAGGCCGCAGGCCCAACGGCAAGCTGATCAATGCCGAGGCCGCGGGGGTGAACGTGGACGAGCGGGGCTTCATCCCCGTCGACCAGCACATGCGCACCAATGTCCCCAACATCTTCGCCATTGGCGACGTGGTGGGCAACCCCATGCTGGCCCACAAGGCCACCCATGAGGCCAAGGTGGCCGCCGAGGTCATCGCCGGCCTGCCGGCCCTCTTCGACCCCCTGACCATCCCCTCCGTGGCCTACACGGACCCGGAGATCGCCTGGATGGGCCTGACCGAAACCGAGGCCAAGGCCAAGGGCATCCCCTACGAAAAGGGCGCCTTCCCCTGGGCCGCTAGCGGTCGCGCCCTGGGTATCGGCCGTGACGAGGGCCTGACCAAGCTCCTCTTCGATCCCGCCACCAAGCGCATCCTCGGCGCCGGCATTGTCGGCCCCAACGCCGGCGAACTGATCGGCGAGGCGGTCCTGGCCCTGGAAATGGGCGCCGATTACGAGGACATCGGCCTCACCATCCATCCCCATCCCACCTTGAACGAGACCATTTGCTTCGCGGCGGAGGTGGCCCACGGCTCCATCACCGATCTGCCGCCACTGCGCAAGCGCTAGTGTGAAAGTCAGGGGAATGTCTTTGATTATCAGGAGGGTGGCCTGCCGCCTCATGGCAGTTAGTGCCTGCGGAGGGACAGGGCTTGGGCATTCTCACCGCTGAGGCCGTGAAACCATGCGCGCCCTGACCCTGGTCGGGTCCGCGCTTGGCCTGGCGGGCGCGGTGGCGGCGACGAATCAGCTCTTGATTGGGCCACGGGCGGCGGGGGACCGGGCGGCGGACCCCGGTCGCCCGCCCAGCGAGACCTTCCTCCTGGACCCCGGTCCGGACATGACCACGCCCCCCATGGGCGAGTCGGCCCTACCCTTCCCGCCCGCGGCCCAGCGCGGGGGCCAGGTCGTCGAGCCAGCCTTTTTTTCCCCGGAGAATCTGCTCAACCTGGGGTTTTCCTTCATCGTGGGGCTGGCGGTGGGGTACGCCTTCAAGATCGCCTTCAAGGTCGCCCTGATTGGCGGGGGGCTGTTGCTGATTGCCCTCTTCGCCCTGCAGCATGCCGGGTTGATCGGCATCAACTGGGTCGGCATGGAGGCCGGTTACGACAGCTTCGCGGCCTGGTTCGGCGCCTACGCCGGCGCCCTCAAGGACTTCATGACGCAAAATCTCTCCAATGCCGCCGCCTTCGGCGCCGGATTGCTGCTCGGTCTGAAGCTCTGATCCTCAGGGGGCCGTCCCCTGCCAGAACACACAAAAAAGGGCGTACCGAGGTACGCCCTTTTTTGTGATCGCCAGCCGCAAGGGCCGGCGAATCGTGGCGAGGCGCTTATTACTTGCCTGCCATGCCGCCCATGCCACCCATGCCACCCATGCCCGACATACCGGACATGCCACCCATGCCGCCCATGCCTGACATACCGGACATGCCACCCATGCCGCCCATGCCTGACATACCGGACATGCCGGACATGCCGCCCATGCCTGACATACCGGACATGCCACCCATGCCGCCCATGCCTGACATACCGCCCATGCCGGACATACCATCCATGGCCATGGCGGATCCGGAGACGGCGATGGTGCTGACGAACAGAGCAGTCTTAACAGCCTTGGTAAGGGACATACCCATGTGCTGACCTCCTAAGGTCGTTATTTGGTTTAATTTGAGGTTATAGAATTATCAGTTCCAGCCATTCCCGACTATGACAGATTGTCAGGCCTTTTGGCTATTTTCCCTTGATTTTTTAGAATGATAGCGTTAGGTGGAAGTGGCGGGCGCCGACAGTCCTTGGCAACCCAGTGGCTTGGCCAGGGTTGATCCTCGGCAGGCGCGGTTTCCTTAACCTGGCCGTAATAAGACGGAGCCCGGAAAACGGTGACCCTTGGTAAGCTGCAAGTCCGCGGGGTTTATGCTTGGTTGCTGGTCGGCGGGCTCGGATTGCTGCTGCTTCTGCTGGTCGGCATCCAGGTGGGCGGCTGGGTTCTCGCCCGGAGCCTGTCCGAACCGGTCAGGGTGGCAACCTCGCCGCTGGTGGTGGATCGGCAAGGTCGCCTGCTGCGCGCCTTCACGGTCGCGGATGGCCGTTGGCGCCTGCCCGTGACCCTGGCGGAGGTGGACCCGCTATTCCTAAGCCTCTTGTTGACCTTCGAGGATCGCCGTTTTTACCACCACGGGGGGGTCGATTATCTGGCCCTGGCCCGGGCGGTCGGGCAGTTGATCGTCAACGGCCGGGTGGTCTCCGGGGCCTCGACCCTGACCATGCAAACCGCCCGGCTGCTGCATGGTCAATCCAGCCGGGGGGTGGCGGGCAAGTTGCGACAGATGGTCCAGGCGCTGGCGCTGGAGCGGCGCCTGGACAAGGCGGCCATCCTGGAGCGCTATCTGCACCTGGCGCCCTATGGGGGGAACCTCGAAGGCATCCGCGCCGCCAGTCTAGCCTGGTTCGGCCTGGAACCCAGGCGCTTGACCCCAGCTCAGGCCGCCCTGCTGGTGGCCTTGCCCCAGGCCCCCGAGGCCCGCCGCCCGGATCGGGATCCGGCGGCGGCCCGGCGGGCCCGGGACCGGGTTCTGGCCCGGGCCCTGGCGGCGGGCATTCTGGATGCGGAGACGGTCGCCGCAGCCCAACGCGAGCCGGTGCCCCGCCAGCGGCTGCCCTTTCCGCTGCTGGCGCCCCATGCCACCCAGCGCGCGCGGCTCGCTCATCCGGAGCGGCCGGTGCAGCGCCTCACCCTGGCGTCGGACCTTCAGGCCCGGCTGGAGACCCTGGCCGCGGAACGGGGCCGCCTGCTGGGGGAGAAACTGTCCCTGGCCCTGCTGGTGGCGGATCACCCGAGTGGTGAGATCCTCGCCGCGGTGGGCTCCCCGGGCCTGGAGGCGGCGCGCGAGGGTTTCATCGACATGACGCGGGTGGTGCGTTCGCCCGGTTCGACCCTCAAGCCCCTCATCTATGGCCTGGCCTTCGAGGCCGGGATCGCCCACCCCGAGAGCCTGATCGAGGACCGGCCCGCCGGCTTCGGCCGCTATGTCCCGGCCAATTTCGATCGCGACTACCAGGGCACGGTGACCCTGCGGCGCGCCCTGCAACTGTCGCTCAACATCCCCGCGGTCAAGCTGCTGGAGGCGGTGGGGCCGGCGCGGCTGGTCGCCCGCCTCAGGCGGGCAGGGGCCCGGCCCGAACTGCCGGACCTGTCGCCGCCGGGGCTCGCCATCGGTCTGGGCGGGGTCGGCCTGAGGTTGACGGACCTGGTGGCCGTCTACGGCGCCATCGCCCGGGGCGGACGGCCCATGCCCTTGGTCGAGGAATTGCCGATGGCGACACGTGGGGGGCTGGATGACACTGGTAGCGCGCCATCGCAAGGAACTGGGGGGACGGCTCAAGCATCTCCGGGGGATGACCGCCTGCGGCTGCCCGTCCTGGACGAGCGCGCCGCCTGGCAGGTCACCGATATCCTGGCCGCCGCCCCGCCTCCCGAGGCGGCCAACACCGCCGGCCTGGCCTTCAAGACCGGCACCTCCTATGGCTACCGCGATGCCTGGGCCCTGGGCTTCGATGGCCGGCACGTCGTCGGCGTCTGGGTCGGGCGCCCCGATGGCGCCCCGGTGCCGGGGCTCACCGGGATCAGCGCCGCTGCCCCCCTGCTGGTCGACGTCTTCGCCCGCCTGGGTCCCCGCCACCCCCTGCCACCGGCGCCGCCCGGCGTGCTGCGCGCCACCACCGTCAGCTTGCCCCCACCCTTGCGCCGGGTCGACGAACCCGCGGCGACGGCCGGCCCGCGCATCGCCTTCCCCCCGGCCGGTGCCCGCCTGGCCTTGGGCGCGGGCCTGGACGCGGAACTGGCCCTGAAGGTGCGCGATGGCCAGCCGCCCTTCACCTGGTTCGCCAATGGTACCCCCATCGCCCACGAGCCCTTCGCCCGCGTCACCCCCTGGCGCCCCCAGGGCGCGGGCTTCGTGACCCTGGCCGTGGTCGATGCCCAGGGCCGCTCCGGCCGGGTACGCGTCTTTCTGGAGCCAGGGCCTTGAGTGCAATCCCCGCTGGGCCATGTCACACTGCCCCCCGTTAGCCGATATCCGTCGACAGTCGGAGCCTGGTTTGTCGGGTTCAGGTGGCGTCTGGCGGGGTACAACCTGAAGCCGTCCCTGGAGGTTTAACGACCGCGTTCTCATGGTCGACACCCCCGCCAGACGCCATCCGACCCTCTCCACCTCGGCCGAGAACCGCCAACCTTCAGTTAGTCCTCCTCCACACCCGTCACCCTTAGCCATGCCCGCCCCCGCCCCTGAACGCCTCATCAGCCCCGACGCGGCCCCCGACGACAAGGCCCTGGACCGCGCCATCCGCCCGCGCCAGTTGGCGGACTATGTCGGCCAGCCGGCGGTCAGGGAGCAGATGGAGATCTTCATCCACGCCGCCCGCCAGCGCCGCGAGACCCTGGACCACGTCCTCATCTTCGGCCCCCCCGGCCTGGGCAAGACCACCCTGGCCCACATTATCGCCCACGAGATGGCCGTCGGCCTGCGCCAGACCTCGGGCCCGGTGCTGGAGAAGCCCGGCGACCTAGCCGCCCTGCTCACCAATCTGGAGCCGGGGGACGTGCTGTTCGTCGACGAGATCCACCGCCTCAGCCCGGTGGTGGAGGAGGTCCTCTATCCGGCCATGGAGGACTACCAGCTCGACATCATGATCGGCGAGGGCCCGGCGGCGCGCTCCATCAAGCTCGACCTGCCACCCTTCACCCTGGTGGGCGCCACCACCCGCGCCGGGCTCCTGACCTCGCCTCTGCGCGACCGCTTCGGCATCGTCCAGCGCCTGGAGTTCTACTCGGCGGAGGACCTGACCCACATCGTCACCCGCTCCGCCCGCATCCTCGGCATCGAGACCGAGCCGGCCGGCGCCGCCGAGATCGCCCGCCGCTCCCGCGGTACCCCGCGCATCGCCAACCGCCTCCTGCGCCGGGTGCGAGACTATGCCCAGGTCAAGGCCGAGGGCCGCATCACCGCCGCCGTGGCGGATGGTGCCCTGTCCCTGCTCAAGGTCGATGGCCAGGGCTTCGACCACATGGACCGCCGCCTGCTGGCGGCCGTCATCGAAAAGTTCGACGGCGGTCCCGTCGGCGTCGAGAGCCTGGCCGCCGCCATCGGCGAGGAGCGCGGCACCATCGAGGACGTGCTGGAGCCCTTCCTCATCCAGCAGGGCTACCTGATGCGCACCCCCCGCGGGCGCATGGCCACCCAGTCCGCCTATCTGCACCTGGGCATCAGGCCGCCTCGCCAGCCCCCGGGCCAGGTCGCCCCTGTTGGGGACCTGTTTGGCGAGGCCTGAGCCGGCTGGTCTTCCGGCGCCTTAGCAACCGCTCTCCTTAAATGGAGGTGCGATGACAATATTCAGGTCGTCCCCCACCAGTCCGTCAGTGCGATCAAAACACTGGGAAGGGATGAGCATCCCGGAAGGGATTGGCCGGCCGCGCCCGGCCTTGCCGCTTGACGATGACCGGATCGCCGATCTTGACGCGGCTGAAGAGCAGCTTGGCGTCTTCATATCTCAGGCGCACGCAGCCGTGGGAATCGGCATGCCCCGGCAGCCAGCCCTCGTGGATGAAATAGGGACCATAAAACTGCAAGGAGTAGGGCATGGGGGTGTTCTGGTCGAAGTAGTTGGTGTACTTGCCGGAACGCTTGTCCTCGTCCTTGGACAGGACGCGGAAATTCCCCGCCGGGGTCGGGTGCTGGGGGGAGCCGGAGGAGATGGGGCCGCTGGCGAAGACGCGGTCGTCCTCTCGGTACTCGAAGGTCTGGGAGTCGAGAAAGATGCTGATGGCGCGCTTTTGGCCGGTGGGGATGGCGTAGCGCGGGTCCTCCGGCGGGCGGAAGCGGCGTTCCTGCCGGATTGACTCGGCTTCCAGTCCCTCCGCCGTCGTCTCCTGATGGGCGCAGCCGCTTCCCGCCAGGGAGCTGGCCAGAAGGCTGGCGATGACGAATGGGATGTTGGACATGGCTCCCTCCCAAGTACCTTGTTTCCAAGCATGGACCAGGATCTAGTGCGGCGCAATGGCTGCCGTCAGCAGGAGAAATGGACCCGCCTTGATGTCTGTCATAACCGACCGCCAGCCGAGAGGATTAAAATTCAGGCAATTTTTTTCTCAGGCACTGCATTCATGGCCCCCGCTCCCCGCATCGAACTCGTTTGCCCCGCCGGCAGCCTGCCGGCGCTGAAAACCGCCATCGACCATGGCGCCGATACCGTCTACCTCGGATTCAAGGACGCCACCAACGCCCGCAATTTCACCGGCCTCAACTTCGACCCGCCGCGCCTGCGCGAGGGCATCGCCTATGCCCATGCCCGGGGGCGCAAGGTGCTGCTGGCCCTGAACACCTTCCCCCAGGCCGCCAACTGGGCGGACTGGACGGCAGCGGTGGATCGGGCCGCCGAGTTCGGTGTCGATGCCGTGATCATGGCCGACGCCGGGCTCATGGCCTATGCCGCCAAGCGCCATCCCAAGCTGCGGTTGCATCTGTCGGTCCAGGGCTCGGCCACCAGCTACGAGGCCATCAACTACTACCACGAGCGCTTCGGCGTCCGGCGCGCCGTCCTGCCCCGGGTCCTGTCCCTGGCCCAGGTGGAGAACGTCATCAGCCGCACCCCGGTGGAGATCGAGGTCTTTGGCTTCGGTGGCCTGTGCGTCATGGTCGAGGGGCGCTGCGCCCTGTCCGCCTATGCCACCGGCGAGTCGCCCAACTGCCAGGGCGCCTGCTCCCCCGGCGAGTGGGTGCGCTGGGAGGAGACTCCCCAGGGCATGGAGACCCGCCTCAACGGCATCCTCATCGACCGCTTCACCCCCGGCGAGCGCACCGGCTACCCGACCCTATGCAAGGGCCGCTTCGAGGTCAACGGCGAGACCTACTACGCCATCGAGGAGCCCACCAGCCTCAATACCCTGGAATTGCTCCCGGAGATCGCCCGCATCGGCGTGCGCGCCCTGAAGATCGAGGGCCGCCAGCGCAGCCCCGCCTACGTGGCCCAGGTGACCAAGGTGTGGCGCGCGGCCATCGACAGCCTCCAGGCCGGCCCGGAGCGCTTCAAGGTCGCCCCGGCCTGGATGGCGGAGCTGAACAAGGTCTCCGAAGGCCAGAGCCATACCCTTGGCGCCTACCATCGGCCGTGGAAATGACGGGGACGCCAGTGACTTGTCTTCTGGTTTTTTCTCCCGCGCGTCCATCCATTTTATTATCGGGGAGCCCAAAGGGATGAAACTTGCCCTTGGTCCATTGCTGTACTACTGGCCCCGCCAGGAGACCCTGGCCTTTTACAACCGCATCGCCACCAGCCCGGTGGACACGGTCTATCTCGGCGAGACCGTCTGCTCCCGCCGCCATGAGCTGCGCCTGGACGACTGGATCGGCCTGGCCTGCGACCTCGCTGCCGCCGGCAAGGAGGTGGTCCTGGCCACCCAGAGCCTGATCGAGTCCGAGTCGGACCTCAAGACTCTGCGCCAGATCACCGGTCAGGGGGACTTCCGGGTCGAGGCCAACGACATGGGCGCCGTGCGCCTGCTGGAGGCCAACCAGGTCGCCGACTGGGTCGCCGGGCCGACCCTGAACGTCTTTAATCCCCAGACCCTGGAGCTGCTGATGGCCGCCGGGGCCCGGCGCTGGGTGGCAGCCCCGGAGATCTCCGGGGCCGACCTGGCGGCGGTCCGCGCCGGTCTGGCCGCGCCCATCGAGACCGAGGTCTACGCCTACGGTCGCCTGCCCCTGGCCTTCTCGGCGCGCTGCTTCACCGCCCGTCATTTCAACCTGCAAAAGGACGCCTGCGAATTCCGTTGCCTGTCGGTCGAGGATGGCATCGTGCTGCGCACCCGCGAGGGCGAGCCCTTCCTCACCCTCAATGGCATCCAGACCCAATCGGCGCGGGTCCACAACCTGCTCGCCGACCTGCCGGGCCTGGCCGGCCGGGCCGAGGTGCTGCGCGTCAGCCCCCAGGGCGCCCACACCCTGGACATCCTCACCCTGTTCCGCGCCGCCCTGGACGCCAAGCTGACCCCCGTCGCCGCCCTGGAGGCCAGCCGCGATTACATGCCCGAGGCCCCCTGCAATGGCTTCTGGCACGGCCGCCCCGGGGTCGAGCAGTATGTCGCCGCCTGATCTTACCCTCATCCAGCCCCTCCAGCCCGGACACGCCCCATGACCTTCCCGCCGCGCCTGCCCACCCCGCCCCGCTTCCTTGCCGAGCCCCTCGGCCGGTTGCGTCAGCGCATCGACGAACGGCTGGATAATCCAGGCATTCCCGACTTCAACCTGCCGCCCGCCGTGGCCCGTATCATCTCCCGGTTACCGGCCCAACCGCCCGCCCTGGCCCTCACCACGGCCCTGAATCTGGCCCTCGACCGCATCCTGCCTCGGGATAACCTCGATCCCCTGCAAGGGCGCTGGCTGCGCCTGGTTATCACAGACGCCGGGCTGACCCTCGATTTCCACCTGGCGGGCAAGCATTTCCGGCCGGGCCCCGCTCACGGACCCGCCGTCGGCGCCAAGCCTGATGTCACCCTGACCGCCCGCACCCGCGATTACCTCGCCCTGGCCCTGCGCGAGGAGGATGCCGACACCCTGTTCTTCAGCCGTCGCCTGCGCATGGAAGGGGCCACGCATTTGGGCCTGCTGGTCAAGAATACCCTCGACGCCGTGGACTGGTCCGCCTTTCGGGACCGCCTGGAGCGTTTCCTACCGCCCCGGGGCGATGAGGCGGGGCGCTATTCGGCGGTCTGATTTTAAGGCTGATCCGTCCTTGTTGAGAGCGTGGTCCTCCCTTTCTCATTGATAATATTTTGAAAGAAGGCTGGGTGCCAGAAGACTGAGTTACAGGGCTGGCTGGTTCGTCACGGCGGGGTACTAAATGTCCCGGGGCGCCCCGGCCCTGGCGTCTGGTGCCTCATCTCTGGGCCGGAAGCCAATGGGGCGTTCGCTCCGGGCCGGAGGCAAAGCCCCCCTCAGCGCAGCGAGTCGAGGTACGCGGAGGATAGATTGGGATCGATGCCGGTGATGCGGGCATGCTGGGCCAGGTGGAAGACCTTGATCATCAGCATGACGATCCCCGTGGTCCAGGCAAAGGCGAACATGCCGGATAAGGCGATGATCATGTTCATCATTTTCCACCCCGCCGGCATCAGGTCCGTGCTGAAGCCCACGGTGGTGTAGGTGCTGCCACAAAAGGTGACCGCATCCCGGAAATTCGGGATCAGGCCCAGGGCAAAAGTCATCAGGGCCCAGATGACGATTTCCCCGATGTGGGTGAGGGTCAGGAGAAAGATACTGAAATAGAAGAGGAATTCCACGCGCCAATAGGCGTGGCGATGCAGGAGGAGGCGACTGCGGCGCTCGAACCAGGGATAGATGAGGGCAATGGACAGGCCGTGATAGCAGAGGATGGCGATGAGGCCCAGGCCACCCACCACAAAGTCAGGGAGGTCATAGGTGACGGCGATGGCGCCCAAGTCGTCGATGACCTGAGTCGGCACGACAGGGACAAGGGTCTCGGCGACTTTCGTGGTCAGGGGACCGGGGGAAAGCGGGTCTGGCATCGCGGACATTCCTCAGCCAGGCGGCCTTTCGGGCGAGACCGGCGTGCTCACCGCCGCGACGACCGGCGGCGCGGGCCGCACCAAGTCCTCGAAGTCCGCCACCGGCAAGGGCTTGCCATAGAGATAGCCCTGATAGAAGAAGCAACCCTCGGCCTCCAGGAAGTCGCGCTGGGCCTGGGTCTCCACCCCTTCGGCAACCACCTCGATGCCCAGGCTTTCGGCCATGCCGATGATGGTCCTGACGATGATGTCGTCGGAGGCGTTGAGCCCGAGGTTATGGACGAAGGCCTGGTCGATCTTGAGTTGGGACAGGGGCAGTTGGGTCAGATAGGCCAGGGAGGAATAGCCGGTGCCGAAGTCGTCCAGGGAGAAGCGCACCCCCAGGGCACGCAGGACGTTCATCTTGCGCACGCTGTCGCCCACGTCGTCGAGTATGGCGCCTTCGGTCAGTTCGAGCTTGAGGCGTTCCGGGGCGATGTCGTGCCGCCGCAGGGTGCGCCGGACCGCGTCCACGAAATCCAGGTCCCGTAACTGGCGGGCGCTGACATTGACGGCGAGCTGGAGGTCGCCCAGGCAGGGGTCCCCCTCCCAGGCCTTGAGCCGGGCGCAGACCCGTTCCAGGATCCATTGGCCGATGGGGACGATAAGGCCCGTCTCCTCGGCCAGGGGGATGAAGGTCATGGGCGAGACCATGCCGCGTTCGGGATTTCGCCAGCGGAGCAGCGCCTCCGCGCCCACCGGTTGGCCCGCGGCGTCGACCTGGATCTGGTAATGCAGGATGAATTCGTCGTTGGCCAGGGCACGGCGCAGGTCGGTCTCCAGGAAGGCGCGCTGGGAGACCTGGGACTCCATCTCCGGGTCGAAGACGCAGAGCCGGTTGCGGCCCAGGGTCTTGGCCTGATACATGGCGATGTCGGCCTTCTTCAGCAGTTCTCCCGGCGTGGCCGCGGGGTCGTGACCGAAGAGGACCAGGCCGATGCTGGGGGTGCTGAGGTAGTCATGGCCGGCGAGTTGATAGCTGGCATTGAGGGCGGCGAGGAGCCGCTCGGCCCCCTCCTCGGCCTGGGATTGCGCTTCCTCCGGATCACGACTCAGTTCCTCGAAGAGCACGACGAATTCATCCCCACCCAGCCGGGCCACGGTGCCGTGGGGTCCGGCCTGATCCTGGAGGCGTCGCGCCACTTCCTGCAAGAGCAGGTCGCCGATGCCGTGGCCCAGGGTCTCGTTGAGGCTGCGGAAGTTGTCCAGGTCGATGAGCAGCAGTGCCCCCCGGTGCAGATGGCGGACGCTGGCGGCTAGGGCCAGGGTGAGGCGGTCGGCCAGGAGCTGGCGGTTGGGCAGCTTGGTGAGGCTGTCGTGGGAACTGAGGTGGGCGATGCGGTCCAGTGCCTCCTTGCGCTCGGTGATGTCCCGGGCGTAGGCGACGAAGACGAACTCGCCGCGCCGCTTCATGGCGGCCAGGGTGATTTCCAGGGGGAATTCGGTGCCGTCGGCGCGCAGGCCAACCATCTCCAGGGTCCGGCCTGGCCGGGGCGAGGGGCTGGCGGCCACCGCCCTGGCCATCCATTGACGGTGGGCTTCACGGAACAGGGGGGGCAGCAGGGTCGCGGCGAAGTCTTCCCCCAGAATCTGGGCGGTTTGCCAGCCGAAGATGCGCTCCGCCTGGGCATTCCAGCCCGTGATTCGGTCCGCGCTGTCCATCTCGATGACGCCGTCCGGGGAGGCATCGACGAGCATCTGGATACGCTCCAGGTTTTCCTTGAGGCATTCGTCCGCGACGCGCAATTCCTGCTCGACTCGTCGGCGCTCGGCGATCTCCCGGATCAGGTGGGTGGTGTTGGCGGTCAGGGAGTGGTAGATGGCCAGCACCAGGCTGACGAGCACGGCCGCGGAGCCGCGCATCTCCTCCGCGGCCCGGATCTTGGCATCCTTGAGGGAGAGGCCGGCCTGGCGCGCTAGCACGATCTTGGCCAGGTGCCGGTCCTTCTCCAGGATGTGGGAGGCCAGCCAGCGGGTCAGGAGGGCCAGCAGGTCCTGCACCAGGTCTTCGACGGGACGGTCGCCGGCCTCGGCCTTGGCCTTGAGGACGCTGGCGACGAAGGCCTGATGGTCCCCATGGTGGGCAACCTCCAGGTGGTCGCTACCCAGGTGCTGGCGCCAGATACCCTCCTCCGTCTCGAAGTGGTAGAGGGTGTAGTCCACCAGGCTGGCGAGGATGACGTCCAGGCCCAGGTCCGCGGAGGGGAAGGCGACATGGCTGGCCAGATCGTTGAGGATCTCGACCAGGCGCTGGTGCTGCTCATCGATGCGCTCGATGCCGGTGGCGAAGTTGTCGTTCCAGGGGAAGATGTCGATGCTGCTCATGGCGTCAGGTCGCTAGCCAGCCGTTTCCTGGTCGAAAGCCGCGGGGCGGGTGCCGGAGGATAGGCGCGGAGGTCGATGATCGGGGCCAGGATGATCGGGACCAGAGAGTTAGCGTCCGACCCTCCTGATTTGGGTTTGTGGGGCACGCCATGGGCTAGTCAGCCTCGGGTTCATAGGCCAGATTGGGCGCCAGCCAGCGCTCCATCTCCGCCAGGGGCAGGCCCTTGCGCTCGGCGTAGTCCGCCACCTGGTCGCGGCCGATCTTGCCGACGGTGAAGTAGCGGGCCTCGGGGTGGGAGAAATAGAGGCCGCTCACCGCCGCGGTGGGGACCATGGCCCTGGACTCGGTGAGCCAGATGCCGGTGTGCTGTTCGACATCCAATAACTGCCACAACAGGTCCTTCTCGGTGTGGTCCGGGCAGGCGGGGTAGCCCAGGGCCGGGCGGATGCCCTGGTAGCCCTCGGCGATCAGGTCCTGGTTGCTCAGGTCCTCGTCGGCGGCATAGCCCCAGTGGCGCTGGCGGACCCGCAGGTGGAGCAGTTCCGCCAGGGCCTCGGCCAGGCGGTCGGCCAGGGCCTTGAGCATCAGGGCGGAGTAGTCGTCGTGCTCGGCCTCGAAGGCCGCCACCCGGGCGTCGATGCCGATGCCGGCGGTACAGGCGAAGCCCCCCAGATAGTCGTTGAGGCCGGTGTGGAAGGGGGCGATGAAATCGCTCAGGCAGTCGTTGGCCCTGCCCGCCGGCTGGCGGCCCTGCTTACGCAGATTATGGAAGGTCACCAGGGGCGGCTCGTCGCGCGCCTCCGTGGCGAAGACCTGGATGTCGTCGCCGACGCTGTTGGCGGGGAAGAGGCCGATGACGGCGGCGGCGCGCAGCCAGCGTTCACGCACGATGCGTTCGAGCATGGCGTGGGCGTCGTCGAAGAGCGCGCGCGCCTCCTCGCCCTTCTCCGGGTCATCGAGGATCTGGGGGAAGCGGCCCTTGAGCTCCCAGGCGTGGAAGAAGAAGGTCCAGTCGATGTAGGGGGTGATCTCGCTCAGGGGGATGTCGGGGAAGACCTGGAGGCCGGGCTCGCGCGGGGTCGGCGGCTGGTAGTGGTCCCAGTCGATGGCCACCGGATTGGCGCGGGCCTCGGCGAGGGGGATCAGCGCCTTGGCCTCGCTGGCGCCGGCGCGGCGCTCGCGCACCGCGGCATAGTCCTCGGCGATGGCCTGGACATAGGGGCCCTTGAGGTCGGCGGAGAGCAGGTTGCTCACCACCCCCACGGCGCGGGAGGCGTCGGGGACGTAGATGACGGGCTGGTCGTATTTGGGGGCGATCTTCACCGCAGTGTGGGCCTTGGAGGTGGTGGCGCCGCCGATGAGCAGGGGGAGGGTGAAGCCCTGGCGCTGCATCTCCGCCGCCACCAGGACCATCTCCTCCAGGGACGGCGTGATGAGGCCGGAGAGGCCGATGACGTCCACCCCATGCGCCCTGGCCTCCCGCAGGATGGTCTCGGTGGGGACCATGACCCCGAGGTCGATGACCTCGTAATTGTTGCACTGGAGGACCACGCCGACGATGTTCTTGCCGATGTCGTGGACATCGCCCTTGACCGTGGCCATGAGCACCTTGCCGGCGGCCTGGTGCTCGCCCCCGGCCTTCTCCGCCTCCAGGTAGGGCTGGAGGTAGGCCACCGCCTTCTTCATCACCCGGGCCGACTTGACCACCTGGGGCAGGAACATCTTGCCGGCGCCGAACAGGTCGCCGACCTGGTTCATACCCGCCATCAGGGGCCCCTCGATGACCTTGAGGGGGGCGCCCAGGGCCTGGCGGGCCTCCTCGGTGTCGGCCTCGACGTACTCGGCATTGCCCTTGATCAGGGCCTGGGCCAGGCGCTGTTCCACCGGCCAGTCGCGCCAGGCCAGGTCCGGCCCGGCCGCCCCGCCGACGGCCCCGCCCTTGAAGCGGCCGGCCAGCTCGATGAGGCGCTCGGTGGCGTCGCCGCCGGCCTGGGGCGTCCGGTTGAGGACCACGTCCTCCACCGCCTCGCGCAGCTCCGGGTCGATCTCGTCGTAGATGGCGAGCTGGCCGGCGTTGACGATGCCCATGTCCATGCCGGCACGCACGGCGTGGTAGAGGAAGACGGCGTGGATGGCCTCCCGCACCGGGTCGTTGCCACGGAAGGAGAAGGAGACGTTGGAGACCCCGCCGGAGACCAGGGCCTGGGGCAGGGTCGCCTTGATCGCCCGGGTGGCCGCGATGAAGTCGACGCCATAGTTGGCGTGTTCCTCGATGCCAGTGGCGATGGCGAAGATGTTGGGATCGAAGATGATGTCCTCGGCCGGGAAGCCGAGCTGCTCGGTCAGGAGCCGGTAGGCGCGGGTGCAGATGGCCAGCTTGCGCGCCTGGGTGTCGGCCTGGCCCTGCTCGTCGAAGGCCATGACGATGACGGCGGCGCCATGGCGGCGGCACAGGCGGGCCTGCTCCAGAAAGGTCGCCTCGCCCTCCTTGAGTGAGATGGAATTGACGACGGGCTTGCCCTGCACGCACTGGAGCCCGGCGGCGATGATCTCCCACTTGGAGGAGTCGATCATGAAGGGCACCCGGGCGATGTCCGGTTCGCTGGCGCAGAGGTTGAGGAAGCGGCGCATGGCGGCGACGCCGTCGAGCATGGCCTCGTCCATGTTGATGTCGATGATCTGGGCGCCGTTCTCCACCTGGACGCGGCAGACGTCCAGGGCCGCCTCGAACTGGCCCTCCAGGATGAGGCGCTTGAACTTGGCTGAGCCGGTGACATTGGCGCGCTCGCCGACATTGACGAAGTTGAGGGCCTTGTCGATGTTGAGGGGCTCCAGCCCGGACAGACGGCAGGCCGGGGGGAGGCTGGGCAGGCGGCGGGGGGCTTTGCCGGCCACCGCCTGGGCGATGGCGCGGATGTGGTCCGGGGTGGTGCCACAGCAGCCGCCGACGATGTTGAGCAGCCCGGCCTGGGCCCAGTCGGCGATCTCTCGCGCCATCTCCGCGGGCCCCAGGTCGTAGCCGCCCATCTCGTTGGGCAGGCCGGCGTTGGGGTGGGCGGAGACATGGGTCGCGCTGATGCGCGCCATCTCGGCGACGTACTGGCGCAGCTCGAAGGGCCCCAAGGCGCAGTTGAGGCCGATGGCCAGGGGTCGGGCGTGGCGCAGGCTGTTGTAGAAGGCCTCGGTGGTCTGGCCGGTGAGGGTGCGGCCGGACTGGTCGGTGATGGTGCCGGAGATCATCACCGGCAGGCGCCGGCCCTGGCGGTCGAAGACCTCCTCGCAGGCGACGATGGCGGCCTTGGCGTTGAGGGTGTCGAAGATGGTCTCGATCAGCAGCAGGTCGGCCCCGCCCTCGATCAGCCCCTCGGCGGCCTCGACATAGGCCGCCACCAGGGTCGGGAAGTCCAGGTTGCGGAAGCCGGGGTCGTTGACGTCCGGGGAGATGGAGAGGGTGCGGTTGGTGGGCCCCAGCACCCCGGCGACGAAGCGCGGCCTGGCCGGGTCGGCGGCGGTGGCCGCGTCCGCCAGGCCCCGCGCCAGGCGGGCGGCGGCGACGTTCAGCTCCCGGCTCAGCTCCTCCATGCCGTAGTCGGCCATGGAGACGCGGTTGGCGTTGAAGGTGTTGGTCTCGAGGATGTCCGCCCCGGCGTCCAGGTAGGCCTGGTGGATGCCGGCGATCACCGCAGGCTGGGTCAGGGTCAGCAGGTCGTTGTTGCCCTTGAGGTCCCGCGGCCAGTCCGCGAAGCGCGCGCCCCGGTAGTCCGCCTCCCCCAGGCCATGACGCTGGATCATGGTGCCCATGGCGCCGTCCAGGATGAGGATGCGTTCCGCCAGCAGTGCCTGGATGGGGGAAGCCGAGTCTTTCATGTCGTGGTCCTGACCGGTGTGGCGGGGTGGGGGCCTGTTGCTGTAGGCCATCCAGGGATTATACCTGTTGTCATCGTCCGTCAATTTTCGGTTTCTCCGGATCGGGTAGCGTTTAGCGGCGGGTGTCCCGAGCGGATGCCGGCGGATGACCCGAGCGGATTTTGGCGAACCTGACGCGCCCTCCGCCGTGGGAGGGGAAAAACCGGACCCACCCCTATATCATGTCCCTGTCTGGCCCTTGGGGGGCCATAGCCCTGATGAGGAACCCGTAAGATGACCGATCGACTCATGATCCTGCCGAGCAAGGACCCCGCGCGGGTGCGCCTGGTCAGTATCCCCGAGGATATCTCGCCCCATGAGGCCTACCGCTACGTCACCGGGCTGGTGAGCGAGGTCCCGCGGGAAGATGAGGACCTGTGGCTTGACGCGGTGATGGATACCCTGGAGGACAAGGGCTTCCAGCGGGTGGACTTTCTGCTCGGTCCCGCCCTGGACTGAGGCCAGTCAGCCCCGATGGATCACGGTCCCGGTCTTGGTCCCGGCCCCGGACGGGGAAACCTGGACGGGCCCTTGCCAGGGGCCTCCTGGCCCGGGTCGGGTGAACCCTGCGCATTCATCTATTAAGCGTGGGCCGGCGCATGCCGGGCTGGGTGGCAACAGGCTACGAGGAATATGCCAAGCGCCTGCCCGCGGAGTGCGCCCTGCGCCTGGTGGAGGTCGAGCCCGGCCACCGGGGCAAGGGGGCCAGCGTCGACCTCGCCCGGCGCGAGGAGGGCGCCCGCCTCCTGGCCGCCCTGCCCAAGGGGGCCCAGGTGATCGCCCTCGACGAGCGTGGCCGGACCTGGAGCACGGCCGAGCTGTCCCGGGAACTGGCCGGCTGGCTGGCGGAGGGGCGGGACCTGGCCCTGCTGGTTGGCGGCCCCGAGGGCTTGGACCCGGCCTGTCGCCAGCGCGCCGACCGGCTCTGGTCCCTCTCGCCCCTGACCTTCCCCCACCCCCTGGTACGGGTGATCCTCGCCGAGCAGATCTACCGGGCCTGGAGTTTGCTGTCGGGTCATCCATATCATCGTGCCTGATCGCTGACCGTGGAGCTTTCAGGTCGGGTCGCGGTCATAAGTCCCGACTCTCAGACCAGGGATCGCAACCTTTAACCCCCTTTGCGCTTACCACCGATCCATGACGCCCCCTACGCTCTATCTGGCCTCCAAGTCTCCGCGCCGGCGGGAGCTGCTGGCGCAGATCGGCATCACCCCGGCCATCATCGCGCTGGAGCTGGACGAGGCCCCCCTGCCCCGGGAGGCCCCGGAGGACTACGCCCAACGGGTGGCCCTCGACAAGGCCCGCGCCGGGCGAGCCCTGCTGCCCACGGGTTGCGAGGTCCCGGTTTTGGGGGCGGATACCCTGGTGACCCTGGACGGGCGCATCCTGGGCAAACCCCGGGACGCGGCGGAGGCGGTCGCCATGCTGCGCCTCCTGTCGGGCCGCACCCACCGGGTCCTGAGCGCGGTGGCCCTCCTCGGCCAAGAGGAGCGCCTGGCCCTGAGCGGCAGCGAGGTCAGCTTCCGCGTCATCGGCGACCAGGAGGCGCATGCCTACTGGGCCTGCGGCGAACCCGCCGACAAGGCGGGCGGTTATGCCATCCAGGGGCTGGGGGCCCTGTTCGTCCGTGAACTCCGCGGCAGCTATTCCGGGGTCATGGGTCTGCCGCTCTTCGAGACGGCCGAATTACTCGCCGCGGAGGGAATTCTTTTGCTGGATACTGGCCAAATCCCGGGCGTGCCCCCACCTGAACTGGGCATGCCTCGATTTGCCGCGTGTCATCCCTAACCACCAACGATAACGCCGTGGGCCATCATGAGTGAGGAAATCCTGGTCAATATCACGCCGCCGGAGACCCGGGTCGCCGTGGTCGAGAACGGTGTGGTCCAGGAGATCATCATCGAGCGCCTGGAGCGCTGCGGCCTGGTGGGCAACATCTACAAGGGTCGCATCTGCCGGGTGCTGCCGGGCATGCAGGCGGCCTTCGTCGACATCGGCCTGGAGCGCGCCGCCTTCCTCCACACCTCCGACATCGTCGGCGTCGAGGGCGAACCCCGGGGCGATCAGATCCACGACCTGGTGAGCGAGGGCGATACCCTGGTGGTGCAGGTGGTCAAGGACCCCCTGGGCACCAAGGGCGCCCGCCTCACCACCAATATCTCCATCCCCTCCCGCTACCTGGTCTTCATGCCCACCCTCCAGAACACCGGGGTGTCGCAGAAGATCGAGGACGAGGAGGAGCGTCGCCGCCTGCGGGACATCCTCCAGCGTTTCGTTGCCGCCCATGCCGGGGAGGGGGGCTTCATCGCCCGCACCGCCGCGGACGGGATCACCGAGGAGGCCCTGGTCAACGACATGAGCTTCCTCGCCAAGCTCTGGTCGGATATCAAGGAGCGCTGTCGCGGCGGCAATCACATCGGCCTCATCCACGAGGACCTGCCCCTGGCCCTGCGCGCCCTGCGCGATCTGGTGGGACCCGAGGTGGAGCGGGTGCGCTTCGACTCCCGCCTGACCATGGACAAGGCCCTGTCCTTCGCCGAGCAGTACATCCCCGACATTCGCGAACGGGTGGAGTACTACCAGGGCGAGCGGCCCCTGTTCGACCTCTACGGGGTGGAGGAAGAGATCCAGAAGGCCCTGCAACGCAAGGTCCAGCTCAAGTCCGGCGGCCACCTGGTCATTGACCAGACCGAGGCCATGACCACCATCGACGTGAACACCGGGGCCTTCGTCGGCCACCGCAACCTCGAGGAGACCATCTTCAAGACCAACCTGGAGGCGGCCCAGGCCATCTGCCGTCAACTGCGCCTGCGCAACCTGGGGGGTATCATCATCATCGATTTCATCGATATGACCGACGAGGACCACAAGCGCCAGGTCCTGCGCGCCCTGGAGAAGTGTCTGTCCCGGGATCACGCCAAGACCCACATCAGCGAGGTCTCCTCCCTGGGCCTGGTGGAGATGACCCGCAAGCGCACCCGGGAATCCCTGGAACATGTCCTCTGCGAGCCCTGCCCCTGCTGCGGCGGTCGCGGCACGGTCAAGACGGCGGAGACCACCTGCAACGAGATCTTCCGCGAGATCATGCGCGAGGCGCGGCAGTTCGAGGTGGAGACCCTGCTGGTCCTGGCCTCCCAGGAGGTCATAGACCGGCTGCTGGACGAGGAGTCCGGTCACCTGGCGGAGCTGGAGGAGTTCATCGGCAAGCCCATCAAGCTCCAGGCCGAGGCCCTTTATACTCAGGAACAGTACGATGTGGTTCTGATCTGATGGGTGGTGGAAAATTCCCTTGCACGAGCCTTTGCACGAGCACCCATACCTTCACCTTCGCTTCAGTTTCCACGTCCACCTTCGCTTTAGCTTCTACGTCCGATTTCGCCTTCCCTCCTCGCTGCTCGCCCGATCCCTGTTCATCGACCCTTGCCCATGTCTCCTCCCCGGCGGTCAAGCGCCAGGCGCCGCTGGCGTCCATTCCGGTACCTCTTGCTGGCCCTGCTGGTGCTGGTCGCCGCGGGGAGCCTGGCGCTGGGTCTGGGGTACGCTGACGGGCTGCGCCCCCCACTGATGGCGGCCCTGTCGGCGGCGCTGGGCAGGGAGGTAGCCAGCGAACGCCTACATCTGAGGCTGGTGGGCCTGACTCCGCGACTGACCCTGGAACAGGTGGTACTGCACGGGCGGGTTGACCCCGACGGGCCGCGCCCCGTCGATCCCGTGGCGCCAACCCAGGTTGTCGCTTTGGCACCGATCCCGCCGTTCGACCCCGCGGTGGCGCCCCCGGCAGACCCCGCGCCGGCACCCACGGTTGACCCCGCGGTGATGATCCCGCGTGATCCCGCGGCGGCACCCCCGGCTGACCCTGTGGCCTTGACCCCAATTCATCCCGCGGTGCCGACCCGGGTCGATCTCGCAACGGCGACCCCTGTCGACCCCGCCGGGGTGACCCGCGTGCCGCGTTTGCACCTGGACCTGGATCTCCCGGCGAGCCTGATCGCCGGCGAACCCCGGCTCAAGGCCCTGGTCTTGGAGGGGCTGCGCCTGCGGCTGGAGCGGGACGCGACGGGCCAATTGGCCATCGCCGGCCTCCCGCTGGGCGGGGAGGGGGAAGTCGGGCCGGCCCTGAGACATTTTCTTGATCAGGGGCAATTCGTGGTGACCGCTGGCGAGGTCGCGTGGCTGGAGCGGTCCGCCGGTACCACTCACCAGCTCCTCACCGGTGTCGAGCTTAGCCTGGACAATCAGGGGACGGGGCATCGGCTGGAACTCCAGGCCGCCCTGGCCGGCGAGCCTCAGGGGGGCATGCTGCGCCTGAGCGCGGAACTGCGTGGGCCCAGTGACCAACCTTCGGCCTGGTCCGGCCCGGTCGAATTCTTTTTGCAGTCCAATGACCTGGAGTGGCTGGGGCAGACCGGCCTGCCGCCGGCCTTCCAGGTGGCGGGCTCAAGATTCGACCTCAGCGGGCAACTGGAGATCGCGGCGGCCCGGGTCCAGGCCTTCCAGGGGCGGCTCGATGTCCAGGCGTTGTCCGTGGCGGGACAGGTCCCTGCTCAGGGGCCTCTGGGGCTGGAGGCGGGGCGGCTCGAACTCCAGGTCACGGCGGACGGCCGGGCCGGGCAGCTTCAGGTGACGGCCAAGGATCTGACGCTGCGTCTGCCGGCGGTCTTTGGTGACCGGCCCCCGATCCGGGTCGAGCAACTAGCCGGACCCCTGGATTGGGCCCTCGATGCCGTGACGGGCCTGAGCCTCGGCACCCGCGGTCTGTCCGCCACCAACCCCGACCTGGGGGTGAGCCTGACCTTCAGCTCGCGGGTCCCCTGGAAGACGCCGGGCGGGGAAAGGTCGGTGCTGAGCGATCTGGCGCCGGCGGAGGCGGAGCTGGATCTTCGTGGGAAGATCCTGAACGCCTCGGCGGCGCGGATTCGCGACTACCTGCCCGATCCCCAACTCCGACCCCAGGCCCGGGCCTGGCTGGATCGCGCCTTTCCCGGCGGTCGGGTCCCCTGGGGCCTGATCCGTTTCCAGGGGCGGCTGGCGGATTTTCCTTTTCGCCAGGCACCGGGTGATTTTCAGGTCCTGTTGCGGGTCGAGGATATGGCCCTGGACTTCGATCCCGATTGGCCGCGACTGGAGGGGTTGGAGGGCATCGTCCATTTCCACAACCAAGGCCTTGCCATAGCCACCTTGGGCGGTCGCATCCATGAGGTCCCGCTGCTCAAGGTCCAGGCCAGCCTCCCAGACCTGGCGGAGACCCGTTTTCTCGGGATCAGGGGGACCGCGCAGGGGCCTTTCGCGGCGGCCCTGGCCTTTTTGGGGGCCTCACCCTTGAAGACCGTCCTGGGCGCGATCCCTAACCTCCTTAGCGCCGAGGGGGTGGCGCGGGTCGATCTGGACATGGACCTCCCCCTTGAGCCCGATGTGTATCCCGACGACCGCCTGCGCCTGGCGGGCGCCTTGTCATGGCCCGGCGCAGGAGTAGGCTCAGGAACGGGCGCAGAAATTGGCGCAGAAACTGGGGCAGAAGCTGGGGCAGAAACTAGTGCAGGAATAGGCGCAGGGCCTGAGGCACCCCCAGGCCTGGCTAGCGCCGGCGGGGACGGACCCCCGGCGGCCCGCCTCACCCTCGCCGGAACGCGGCTGGCCCTGGATGACCTGGCGGGCGCCGTGAGCTTCAATGCCGAGGGGGTGACCCGCTCCCGGGTCCAGGGCCGTTTTCTCGGCAGACCCCTGACGATGGACCTGGAGCGGATCCGAGATCCCATCGGGGAACCCATCGGGGAGCCCAAGGGGGCGATCATCGGGGAGTCCAGCCGTGACCCGCTCCGTGAGCCCATCCGGGATAGCGTCTCATCCGAGGGCCTGACCGGGCTGCGGATCGCCGGGCGCTCGGCGGTCAGCGAGCTGTCCGGGTACCTGCCCGCCGAATTCCTGCGCCATCTGGAGGGTGAGGTTCCCTGGGAACTGGCGGTCAGGATTCCCGATCCGCCGCCCCAGGTGGAGGCTAGCACCCTGGCGGCGGATTTTCTGCTGACCTCCAGCCTGCGGGGGCTCGCGGTCAAGCTGCCCGCCCCGCTGGGCAAGGCGCGCGAGGCGGTCCGGCCTCTGCGCCTGGCCTGGGGGGTGGCGCCGGGGGAGGACCTGCGGGTCCGCGGCCACTATGACGACCTGGCCCTGGACCTGCTGTTCGCCGCCGACGCCCGGGGTGGTCGGGAGTTCCGGCGGGGCAGTCTGACCGCCGGTCAGGAGCGGACGGAACTGCCGCCAAGGGCGGGGTTGCGCATCGATGGCCGTCTGGCCCGACTGGATGCGGCCGGCTGGGTGGACTGGGCCGCCGGGCTCCCGGCCAGGGCGACCACCGGAAGCCCCCCCCTGACCGTGGCCGGGCTGCGCATCGATCACCTCCAGTGGGGGGAGCTGGGCCTCTGGGAGGCGGTGCTGGATCTGGAGCAGGGCGCCAGGGCCTGGGAGGTCCAGATCGAGTCCCGGGAGTTGGCTGGCCAGTTGGAGATTCCCCGCCAGTCCCGTGCCCAGCCCCTGCGGGCGGATATCGCGCGCCTCGACCTGCAGCCCTTCCTCGCCGCATCGCCCCCGGCGGCTGACGTTAAGCCGGGGCGCAACCGCCCGGACACGGGGCCGGCCGATCCGCGCCGGGCCTGGGGCCTGGACCTGGCCGTCGAGCGGCTGCGCTGGCTGGACACCGAACTCGGACGGTTGAGCCTGCGCGCCGAACCTCAGGCCGCTGGTCTGCGGATCGCCGAGGTCCGGCTTTCCCTGCCGGGTCGGCTCGATCTCCAGGGTCAGGGTGAATGGGTCAGGGAGGAGGGGGAGACGGCAGGCGCGCGGATGACCCTAGATCTGGCGGCCAAGACGGGGGATCTCGGCGATTTGCTCCGACACCTGGGCTATGTCAGCCCCTTGGCGGAGGCACCCGCCGAGGTCGAGGCCCGTCTCACCTGGCCCGGCGGGCCCGGTGATCTCAGTCCCGCCACCCTGCAAGGGGAAATCGACCTGGCCATCGGCAAGGGTAGCCTGCTGGATGTCGATCCCGGCATGGGCCGGGTGCTGGGGGTGCTGAATCTGGGGGCCTTGGGGCGACGCCTGGCCCTGGATTTCACCGATCTCTACGATCGCGGTTTCGTGTTCCAGGATATCAAGGGCAAGCTGGGTCTCCGGGACGGAAAGGTGGAACTGGTCGAGCCCCTGCTGATCGAGGGCACCGCGGCGGACGTGCGGATCGAGGGGCGGGCCAATCTGCTCGATCAGTCCCTGGAGCAGGTCGCCACGGTGACCCCCAGCCTGGGCGGGGGCGTCGCCCTGGCCAGCGCCATTGCCGCCGGCCCCCTGGTGGGGGCGGCGGTCCTCCTGGCCGACCAGGCCAGCGGCGGGGCGCTGGACGTACTGGGTCGCCATGCCTACGACATCCGCGGCCCCTGGGCCAATCCCGAGATCGTGTCGCGAGATGGCCGGGCCCCGGATGACCGGGGGGCCTCCAGCGGTTTGGTGTCCCCCGCCGTCACACCCGCCACCCTGGAGAGTGACGGAGGCTCGACCGGGACCACCGAGTCGACCCTTGGGTCCAGACCTGACTCCAATTCCAACTCCAGCTTTAGCTCTAGCTCCTATACCAGATCCAGCTCTAGCCCCAGCCCTGGCTCTAACTCTAGTTCTAGCTCTAGCTCTAGCTCTAGCTCCAACTCCCCGTCGACGGCGCCTGTCTCGCCCCTGAAGGGTAATGCCTTTCTCGATCAACCCTGATCGCCAGGCACTGGTCGCTGGTCGTTGGGGGGTGGGCTGGAGGGGGCCAGACGGGTAAGCCTTGGGTTCGCCTGGGGCTGATGGTATCTTTTTCCGGGAAGCATCCCCCGGTCCCCGCCCCAAGGACCGTCACCCCAAACGATGGAGCTACCGCCACCGCCATGCCGAGAAAAGCCCGCGTCGCCGCCATCCAGATGGCTAGCAGCCCCAATGTCAGCGCCAATCTGCTGGAGGCCCGGCGTCTGATCCAGGAGGCCGTGGACGAGTCCGGCGCCAACCTGGTGGTGCTGCCGGAAAACTTCGCCTTCATGGGGGATCAGGATCGCGACCTGCTCGATCTACGCGAGGCGGAGGGGCGGGGGCCCCTCCAGGACTTCCTCGCCGAGATGGCGTCCCGCCACCGTATCTGGCTGGTTGGCGGTACCGTCCCGCTGAATGCCACCCACCCCGACCGGGTCCGGGCGGCCTGTCTGGTCTTCAACGACCGCGGGGAGCGGGTGGCCCGCTACGACAAGATCCACCTCTTCGATGTCAAATTGCTGGAGACCGGCGAGCGCTACGAGGAATCCGCCACCATCGAGCCCGGTGACGCCTCGGTGGTCCTGGACACCCCCTTCGGGCGGCTGGGTCTGGCGGTGTGTTACGACCTGCGCTTTCCCGAACTCTACCGGGAGATGCTGGACGTCGGCATGGAGATCATGGCCTTGCCAGCCTGCTTCACGGCGATCACCGGCAAGGCCCACTGGGAGGTGCTGGTGCGTGCCCGGGCCATCGAGAATCTCTGCTACGTGGTCGCGGCCGCCCAGGGCGGCTATCACCGCAACGGCCGCCGCACCCATGGCCACAGCATGGTCGTGGACCCCTGGGGGTCGGTCCTCGCCCAGGTGCCCCGGGGCGCCGGGCATGTCTGCTGCCCCCTGGACCAGGAATACCTGCATTCGGTACGCCTCAACTTCCCGGCCCTCGACCACCGCCGCCTGACCTGCCGCGTCTGAAATCGGCTACTACCGTCCGACCCGGGATCACCGAAAACTGCTGGGCGACGTCTATTAATCGGCCATCAACCTCGGACCCGCCGGGTCTGTAAGGTTGAATTTCGCCGTCTTTCCCTCACCATCCGGTCCAGATTGTTTTTCAACTTCATCCCCAGCGGCCGTCCAGGCCGCCACGCTGACCAGGTCCCGGACCCATGACTATGACCGATCCCATCGCCATCGCCCGTGACCAGATCCTGGCCCCGGCGGGCCTCGATACCGGCCACCTCGAGCGTCTCCTCGGCCAGCTCAAGACCAGCGCCATCGACGCCGCAGATATCTATTTTCAGCACAGCCGGCTGCAATCCTGGGTGCTCGAGGACGGCATCATCAAGGAGGGTAACTTCAGTATCGAGCAAGGTGCCGGGTTGCGGGCACTGAGCGGGGAGAAGACCGGCTTCGCCTATGCCGACGAGGTCCAGTTCGAGACCCTGCTTCAGGCCGCCCAGGCGGCCCGGGCCATCGCCCGCGGTGGCCACGAGACCCGGGCGCGCATCGACGGCACCGGGGCGGGCCTTGGCCTTTACGCCCCCCTCGATCCCCTGGACAGCCTCTCGGACGAGGACAAGGTTGCCTTGCTTCACCGGGTCGACGCCGAGGCTCGGCGCCAGGATCCGCGGGTGCGGCAGGTCATCGCCAGCCTGGTGGCGGTTCGTGACCTGGTGCTTATCGCCAGCGACGATGGCCGCCTCAGCGCCGACGTCCGGCCCCTGGTGCGCCTCAGCGTCAGCGTCATCGTCGAGGACGGCGACCGCAGGGAGCAGGGCGCCAGCGGCGGCGGCGCCCGGGCCGATCTGGGCTACTTTCTCGCCGAGGACCGCGCCCTGGGCTTTGCCCGTCAGGCCGTCCATCAGGCCCTGATCAATCTGGAGGCCATCCCCGCCCCCGCCGGGGCCATGACCGTGGTCCTCGGTCCCGGCTGGCCCGGCATCCTGCTCCACGAGGCCGTGGGCCATGGGCTGGAGGGGGACTTCAATCGCAAGGGTACCTCGGCCTTTGCCGGGCGGCTCGGCGAACGGGTCGCCGCCCCCGGGGTCACGGTGGTCGATGACGGCACCCTGGCCGGGCGCCGCGGCTCCCTTAATCTGGATGACGAGGGTACCCCGACCCAGAACACGGTCCTCATCGAGGACGGCATCCTGCGCGGTTATCTCCAGGATCGTCTCAATGCCCGCCTCATGGGCGTGGCCAGCACCGGCAATGGGCGCCGCGAGTCCTATGCCCACCTGCCCATGCCGCGCATGACCAATACCTACATGCTCGCCGGCGATCGCGATCCGGCGGAGATCATCGCCTCGGTGGACAAGGGCCTCTATGCCGTCAACTTTGGCGGTGGCCAGGTCGATATTACCTCCGGCAAGTTCGTCTTCTCCGCCAGCGAGGCCTATCTGATCAAGAAGGGGCGCATCGGCCCGGCGGTGAAGGGCGCCACCCTCATTGGCAACGGCCCGGATGTGCTCACCCGGGTCAGCATGATCGGCAATGACCTGGCCCTGGATCAGGGGGTTGGCACCTGCGGCAAGGAGGGCCAGTCGGTTCCGGTCGGTGTCGGGCAGCCCACCCTGCGCGTGGATGGTCTGACGGTGGGTGGCACCCAGGGGTAGGCATTGCCAAGTCCTCGGTGGGCCATGGCGATCGACAATACCGCGGCCCGCCACCTCCCATGCCCCGGGCAAGTCTGGGTCCGACGTCTGGCAGGACTTGCTCAGTGTCTACCGCCAGCAATGCCCCAGACCCGCCTGGGACCGACCCTGCCCCCTCCTTTTTGAGGTGACCTGAACGGGACCTGGGTCTCATGCAGTGTTGTTGTAAATTTACAATATGTTGTGTTTGTGATTCAGGTCAACCATCGGCCGTCTGGCCCCCTTACGCTTTCTCCCGGCCCTGACTATAAGTTTTGGTAACAGCCAGTCGTCACGGCTGGTTGCGGTCCGGATTCAGGTACCTGCCAGAGGGTTAAACCGGTCCGTCCCTGAATCCATCCGCCTGACTCGCAGGCACTGGGAATGCGTGGAGGCCCGGCTTTGCGGCTGGGAAACAAGATGTACGAACAATCGCCCCATGAGCAGCTAGGTGAGGGGGTGACCGCCCTGTCAAGGGAGAAAATGCTCAAGTCCGGCAAGGCCATCATCCTGATCGATTCGATTCATGCCTTGGTGGGTAGTCTCTATCTGACCAGCCGCCGGATTCTGTTCATGGCGGAAACCGGGGACTGGGGCAAGACCCATGGCGGTTGGGAGTCCCCACCTCGGGACGGCGTGCTCCACTTTCACGCCTATCATGACGATATCCGGAGTATTTCGGTTCAGGAGCAAGGGCTTGCGCTGAACATGACCCTGACCACCCGATCGCGGGAACGCTATACCTTCATCCCCGATTATCTGCGCGACTGGATTGCCGAATTCGACCGCTCCTGTCTACCCCTGAAGAGCCTGCCGATCCGGCTGGGCTGAACCGCTGCCGCAAACCGAAGTGAGATGTCTGTCCAGGGGCTGTAAAAGGGCTGGCGAAGTCAGCGCCCTTAGGCTATTTTCCGTCTTTCCGAACAACGAGAGACGAGGAAGAACCTTATGAAAAAGACCCTGATCGCCTTGGCCGCTGGCCTTCTGTGCTCGACCGCCGCCCTGGCGGCCGATCTGGCCACCCCGGACGAGGCCAAGGCCATGTCGCAGAAGGCCCAGGCGACCGTCAATGAGATGGGCAAGGACAAGGCCTTCGCCACCTTCGCCGCCGCCGATGGTGGCTTCAAGGTCAAGGACCTCTATGTCTTCTGCATGGACATGGAGGGCGTCATGCTCTCCCATGCGGTCAAGCCCGAACTGGTGGGCAAGAACCTGCTCACCTTCAACAAATATGGTGACGAGCTGTTCAAGAACATGATCGCCAAGGCCAAGGCCTCCGGCGAGGGCTGGGTGGACTATAAATGGCCCTATCCCGGCACCGAGGAAATCAAGGAGAAGACCAGCTACATCATGACCAATAAGGAAGGCTTTTTCTGTGGCGTCGGCGCCTACAAGTAGCGTTTGACGCACAGCTCCCGGTAGCGACAGGACGTTGCTCCCGGGTGTTCAGCCCACCCGATGGCCAGCAGGTCGCATGCGGCTGAATCCGCCCACATTCCTCACTGATTGACTGGACTTGCTTCCGGGGTGATTCATCCGGAGCGATGCCCTGGGGATTTGCCTCCCCGGCCGCGTCCCGCCCTTTAGTTGCGGGCTTCGGGCCACCACTTAGCCTTTTTCAAACGCCGGCCCGGCGCATCCCCTCTGGGAGGACGTCGCCCTTGGCCGCATCCCTCCATTTACCAGGACTTGGGTTATGACCACGATCACCACCAACGATACCGCGGCGCGCCTCGACCGCCTGGAACGGGTTGTGCGCGATCTGCTGGCGGAGGCCCGACGCCAAGGCGCCACGGCGGCGGAGGCGGCCGCCAGCTCCGAGGCGGGGCTGGAGATCAACGTCCGCTTGGGTGAGGTGGAGACGGTCGAGCACACCCGGGACAATGGCCTGGGCATCACGGTCTATTTCGGCCAGCGCAAGGGGTCCGCCAGCACCTCGGACATGAGTCCCGAGGCGGTGCGCGATGCCGTCACGGCCGCCTGCGCCATCGCCAGCCGCACCCAGGAGGACCCCCATGCCGGTCTAGCGGACGCCGAACTCATGGCCCAGGACCTGCCGGAACTGGACCTGCATCACCCCTGGGACCTCGAGCCGGACGCGGCCATCGAACTTGCCATCGCCTGCGAGGACGCCGCCCGTGGCTTCGATCCGCGCATCGTCAATTCCGAGGGGGCCAGTATCTCGACCCATGCCGGCCTCCACGTCTACGGCAACAGCCAGGGTTTCGTCGCCGGCTATTCCGGCACCCGCCACAGCCTGAGCTGCGCGGTGGTGGCCCAGGAAGGGGAGAACATGCAGCGCGACTATTGGTGGACCACCGCCCGCGCCGCCGCCGACCTGGAGACCCCCGAGGCCGTGGGCCGCCGGGCCGGCGAGCGGACGGTGGCGCGCCTCGGCGCCCGTCAGCTCACCACCCGGAAGGCCCCGGTGCTCTTCAGCCCCCTGACCGCCGCCGGTCTGCTGCGCTCCCTCACCGGCGCCATCAGTGGCTCCAGCCTCTACCGCCGCTCCAGCTTTCTCCTCGAGCGCCTCGACACGCCCATCTTTCCCGATTTCGTGCGCATCCACGAAATCCCCCATCTGCCCCGGGGCCTGGGCAGCGCCCCCTTCGACGGTGACGGCGTCGCCACCCGGGCCAAGGACCTGGTCAGCGAGGGCATCCTGCGCACCTACCTGCTGGATGCCTACTCCGCCCGGCGCCTGGGGCTCAGGACCACCGGTAATGCCGGCGGCGTCCATAACCTCCACATCGAGCCTGGTTCCCGCGGGGGCGGTCCCCTGGATCGCGCCGGCATGCTCCAGGCCCTGGATACCGGGCTCCTGGTCACCGAACTGCTCGGCCACGGCACCAACCCCGTCACCGGTGACTACTCCCGGGGCGCCGCCGGCTTCTGGGTCGAGGGGGGGGAGATCGCCTTCCCCGTGGAGGAGATCACCATCGCCGGCAACCTCAAGGATATGTTCCTGGGCCTGCTGGCCGTGGGCAACGATTGCGATTTTCCCGGCAGCACCCGCACCGGCTCCTGGCTGATCCCGGAGATGACTATTGCCGGGGATTGATACCCATGGACTACCTGAACGCCATCGCCAACCGCTTTCGCGCCACCGCCCCGGCGGCGGATTACTGGTCCCTGCGCCTGGTCAGCGAGGAGACGGAGCACCTGGCGGTCCGCCAGGGGGTGTCGGAACCCAGCGCCCTGGGCTCTAGCCTGGGGGCCATGGTCACCCTGGTCCAGGCAGGCGGTATTGGCTATGGCGCCACCTCCGATCTCAGCCCCGCCGGTCTGACGGCCGCCTGGGCGCGGGCGGCGCGCTGGGCGGAATGGCATGCCCGCCTGGGGCTCTTTCCGGCTGACCTCTATCCCCGTTCCAGCCTGCGGGCGGACTATGCCAGCCCAGTGGTGGAGCCCTGGGAGGGCCTGAGCCTGGTGGACAGGCTCGATCTGCTGCATGACGCCTGCGCGGCCCTGGAGATCGACCCGCGCATCGTCGACAGCTCCGCCTGGCTGGGTCGACGCCTGGTCCGGCAACTGCTCATCACCAGCGACGGCGGCGAGGTCCGGCATCGGAGCGATCAGGTTTCCTCCGGGCTGATGGCGGTGGCCAACGCCGGCAGCCAGACCCAGACCCGCACCGGCGGGGGGGCGGACTGGGGCGGCCAGGGGGGGCTGGAGCGGCTGGCCCAGGTCGGTTTCCGCGCGGACGCCCACCGGGTCGCCGCCGAGGCCCTGGCCCTGCTCGACGCCCCTGAGTGTCCGGCGGGGACCCGCGATCTGATCCTGATGCCGAGCCAGATGATCCTGCAGATTCACGAGAGCATCGGCCACCCCCTGGAGCTGGATCGGATCCTGGGCGACGAGCGCAACTACGCCGGCACCAGTTTCGTCACCCCGGACCTGTTCGGGCGCTATCGCTATGGCTCCGAACTGCTGAATGTCACCTTCGACCCCGGGGTCCCCGGGGAACTGGCCAGCGCCGTCGCCGACGACGAGGGCACCCCGGCCACCCGTCAGTATCTGATCCGCCAGGGCATCCTGGAGCGGCCCCTGGGCGGGCGCTTGTCCCAGGCCCGGGCCGGGCTCCCCGGGGTCGCCACCGCCCGGGCCAGCGCCTGGGACCGGCCGCCGATCGACCGCATGGCCAACCTCAATCTGGAGCCGGGCAGCGACCGCCTGGCGGACCTCATCGCCCGGGTGGAGCACGGCGTCCTCATGGACACCAATCGCTCCTGGTCCATCGATGATAGCCGCAACAAGTTTCAGTTCGGCTGTGAACTGGGGCGACTGATCGAGGATGGCGAGCTCAAGGGCCTGGTGCGCAACCCCGGCTACCGGGGCATTTCCGCCAGCTTCTGGCGCTCCCTGGCCGGGGTGGGCGATGCCTCCACCTTGGAGGTCCGCGGCGTCTACACCTGCGGCAAGGGCGAGCCCAACCAGTCCATCCAGGTCGGCCACGCCTCCCCGCCCGCCCTGTTCCGGGCGGTCGAGGTCTTCGGGGGCGGGGAAGAATGAGGCGCGGGGGGTGGCACAACCGGCCTGCGTCGCCAATGGATAACAGCTGGGTGACCCGGGAATTCGCCCGGACGGGCGAGCCGGTAACGAGGGGGAAGTCACGATGAGGGACCGGGCTTTTTTCGACCTCAGCGACCGTCTGTGCCAGGAACTGCACGGGGAAGAGGTCCTGTTCTGCAACCTGGAGGGCGAGGATTCGGATTTCGTCCGCCTCAACGGGAACCGGATCCGCCAGGCCGGGGGCGTCAGCGCCTGGGGCCTGAGCCTGGATCTCATCAGTGGTCAGCGGCAGGCCCAGGCAAGCTGCGACCTCAGCGGTGATCGGGATGCCGACCTGGCCCGGGCCCGATCCCTGCTCCAGCGCCTGCGGGAACGCCTGCCCCATGTCCCCGAGGACCCCTATCTCCATTATTCCACCACCCCGACCGAGAGTTACCGGGTTCAGGGGTCAGGGCAGGAGGTGGGGGCGGGGACCCTGAGCCAGGATAAGGACCCCGGGGGGGATGATCAGTCAGAGGGTGAGGAGCATGGCGGGCGGGAAGAACCTGGAGTACCTAAGGAGTCAAGGGGACGGGATGACTCCGGGGTGCGACCAGGGGGCCACGGTGGCACCGCCACGAGCGACGACTGGGACAGCGCCGACGTCATCGCCGATCTCACCCAGGCGGCCGCGGGGCTGGACCTGGTGGGTATCTGGGCCAGTGGCGAGCTGAGCGCCGGCCTGGTCAGTTCCCTCGGGCATCGCCACTGGCATGCCAGTCGCAGCTTCAACCTGGACTTCAGCTGCTACCTGGCGGGGGACAAGGCGGTCAAGGCCAACCTCAGTGGCCAGGCCTGGGATCCGCGGGCGCTGGCGGCCAAGCTGGCGGGGGTGCGTCGTCACCTGGAGGTCCTGGCACGCCCGGCGCGGGTCATCCCCCCGGGCCGCTATCGGGCCTGGCTGGCCCCGGCGGCGGTGGCCGAACTCCTGGAACTCCTGGCCTGGGGTGGTTTTGGCCTCAAGGACCACCGGACCGCGCAGACGCCGTTGCTGCGCCTGGCGCGGGGCGAGCGCCACCTCGACCCCCGGATCACCCTCCACGAGGCGCATGGCCGCGGGCTGGTGCCGGGTTTCACCGCCGAAGGCTTCGTCAAGCCCGCGACAGTCACCCTCATCGCCGCTGGCCGCTACCAGGATTGCCTGGTGGACAGTCGCAGCGCCCGAGAATACGGTCAGCAGGTCAATGTCGCCGGGGAGGCGCCGGAGTCCCTGGCCTTGGAAGCGGGGGATATCCCCGTCGCCGACATGTGGCGGCGGCTGGACACCGGGCTGGCCATCGGCAATCTCTGGTATCTCAACTATGCCGACCGCAACGACTGCCGGATCACCGGCATGACCCGTTTCGCCACCTTCTGGGTCGAGAACGGCGAGCCGGTGGCCCCGGTGGAGGTGATGCGCTTCGATGACTCCCTGTACCACCTCTGGGGTGACCGCCTGGTGGGCCTGACCCGGGAACGCGAGCTCATTGTCTCGCCGGAAACCTACGAGGGTCGCTCTCGCGCCAGCGCCCTCCTGCCGGGGATGCTGGTCAGCGGGATCGATCTGGCGTTGTGATCCCGAAAAATGGTCTCCAGCCCAACCTAACCCTTCGACTCCTCAGGGCTGGATGTGAATCGGCGTCCCGTCCTTGACCGCCTGCCAGATTTCGTCCATCTCGTGATTTTTGACGGCGATGCAGCCGTTGGTCCAGTCGATGCGATCGTACTCGGCTTGCACGGCCGCTGACTTGATGTAGTTCGGTCGGCCGTGGATCATGATCATGCCGCCGGGTTGGTAACCGGCCTCCTGGGCGCGCAAGCGGTCATCGACGCTGGGATAGGAGACGTGGATTGACTTGTAGAACTGGCTACGGTGGTTCCGCCAGTCCAGCACGTACTTACCCTCCGGGGTCCGTTGGTCTCCCTCTCGGTACTTGTGGCCGGTCGGGTCCTTGCCCAAGGCGACCCGATATTCGCGCATCACCTTGCCATCCTTGATCAGCCGCAATTTGCGATCCGATTTATCGACGACGACCTCGTCGGCAGTGGTCAGTTTAGGGGATGAGGTGTCTTTGGTCGTGGAGCACCCGGTCAGCCAGCCGGCCAGACAGAGCGTGGCGCAAACCAAGGCGCCGGCCCTGCCCTGGGTCTTGGCCCAGGACCTGGCCTTGGGAGAAGAAAGGGGATTATGCGTACGAAGTGGAGTCATGCCGTCTTTCAACCCAGCAACTAGTAGCAACAGCACTCAAAGTAAACGACGGGAGCTTATCCCCGTCAAGTGATTGCGTGGTTGAGTTGATGTGGCCAGTGTGACTGACGGGCAGGCGGCACCTGTTACCGCTTTCCGTGCGACGTAACGGATAGCGGTTTTCGTGCGGGGGTGGGGAGATTCGGCAGTAACCTCACGGGAGTAACGAGAAGGTCATGGCGTGACCTGCGCCTTGGCAGGGATCGGCCGCGGTCTTACCCCCGTCCTACGATCAGAGATAGCGCAGGGATGAATCGCGATCGACGTGGGACGACGGGGCCTGCGGCTCGGCCAGCTCCACGGCGGCAGGACGGGCCTCTTCGGCGGCCAGACGCGCCTGCTCATTCAGGACCATGGTGGACGAGACGCTACCCACGGTGAGGGTGATGGCTGTTAGAACGCTGAACATGCGGGCTTCCTCCCGAAAACATCGGTTTCGTGTCCTTCATTATATAAGCATTTGCTAATTTAACAAGCCGCCGACCCGCCATTCTCCGCCTCAGATGCTGTGAAAAAAACTCCTGATCAGGCTTCTCGGCATCTTGAATAATAAGGAGATAGCACCCCTGGGACTGACCAGGAACGGAATTTTTCACAAGCTCTCAGGCGGCGGAATGACGACGATACGCCAGGATGAGCAGCAGGGTGCCCGCCAGGATCATGGGCAGGCTCAGAAGTTGGCCCATGGTGAGCCAGTCGAAGGCCAGGTAGCCGATGTGGCTGTCCGGTACCCGCACCAGTTCCACCAGGCCGCGGAAGACGCCGTAGCCAAGCAGGAAGAGTCCGGAGACGGCCATGGTCGGGCGTGGCCGGCGGGAGAAAATCCAGAGGATGAGGAAGAGGGCGAGCCCTTCCAGGGCCGCCTCGTAGAGTTGGGAAGGGTGCAGGGCATGGCTCCACTCGGAGCCGGGCGGCAGGTCCCGGCAATACTGTGGGAAACGCGCGCAAGACAGCCGCATGCCCCAGGCGACATCCGTGGCCCGGCCCCAGAGTTCGCCATTGATGAAGTTGCCGATGCGCCCGGCCAGCAGCCCCAGGGGCACCAGGGGGGCGATGAAATCGGTCACCTCGAAAAAGGTCCGGCCCCGTCGCCGGCCATAGAGCGCCATGGCCACCAGGACGCCGATGAGCCCCCCATGGAAGGACATGCCCCCCTCCCAGACCCGGAAGAGGTTGAGGGGGTTGGCGAGGATCTGGTCGAAGCCGTAAAAGAGCATGTAGCCCAGGCGCCCGCCGGCGATGACGCCAATCACGCCATAGAAGAGCAGATCGTCCACCATCGGGGGGCTCCAGCCCGAGCCTGGGCGGCCGGCGCGATAGCGGCCAAGGCCCCAGAAGGCGGCGAAGCCCAGCAGGTACATGAGCCCGTACCAGTGGATCTTGAGGGGGCCCAGGGCCAGGGCGACGGGGTCGATGTCGGGATAAGTCAGCATGGCGCGCATCTTACTCCAGGGGCGGCGAAATGACCTCAGGCCACCAGCCCCTTGGACTGGAGTTCCTTGAGCTTGTCCCGCACCGCAGCCGCCTTCTCGAACTCCAGGTCCTTGGCGTACTGGTACATCTCCTTTTCCAGGGCCTTGATCTTGCGAGCCATCTGCGCCGGGGTCAGGCCGGCGTATTCCGCGGTTTCCTCCGCCACCCGGGCGTATTCCCTGGCCGACTTGGGCCCGCCGGGGATGCTGGCCTCCATGATGTCGGCGATGGCCTTGCGGATGGTCTGGGGGGTGATGCCGTGGTCGGCGTTGAAGGCGGCCTGTTTGGCGCGGCGGCGTTCGGTCTCGCCGATGGCCCTTTCCATGGAGCCGGTGAGGGTGTCGGCGTAGAGGATGGCCTTGCCGTTGGCGTTGCGGGCGGCGCGGCCGATGGTCTGGATCAGGGAGCCTTCGGAACGCAGGAAGCCCTCCTTGTCGGCGTCGAGGATGGCCACCAGGGACACTTCGGGCATGTCCAGGCCCTCGCGCAGCAGGTTGATGCCCACCAGGACGTCGAACTCCCCCAGGCGCAGGTCGCGGATGATCTCCACCCGCTCCACGGTCTCGATGTCCGAGTGCAGATAGCGCACCCGCACCCCGTGGTCGCGGAAGTAATCGGTCAGGTCCTCGGCCATGCGCTTGGTCAGGGTGGTGACCAGGACGCGCTCATCGCGCTGGACGCGGAGGCGGATCTCCGACATGAGATCGTCGACCTGATGCAGGGCCGGGCGCACCTCCACCGCCGGGTCCACCAGGCCGGTGGGGCGCACCACCTGCTCGACGATGGCCCCGGAATGCTGGATCTCGTAAGTGCGCGGGGTGGCGGAGACATAGATGGTCTGGGGCTGGCGCGCCTGGAACTCCTCGAAGCGCAGAGGGCGGTTGTCGAGGGCCGAGGGCAGGCGGAAGCCGTACTCCACCAGATTCTCCTTGCGCGAGCGGTCGCCCTTGTACATGCCGCCGAGCTGGGGCACGGTGACATGGCTCTCATCGATGATCACCAGGGCATCGTCGGGCAGGTAGTCGTAAAGGGTGGGGGGTGGTTCCCCCGCCTGGCGCCCGGACAGGTAGCGGGAGTAATTCTCGATGCCGGAGCAGTAGCCCACCTCCACCATCATCTCCAGGTCGAAGAGGGTGCGCTGCTCCAGGCGCTGGGCCTCCACCAGCTTGTCGTTCGCCCGCAGCCAGGCCAGGCGGTCCTTGAGTTCGACCTTGATCTGCTCCACCGCCGCCAGCACTACCTCCCGGGGCGTGGCGTAGTGGGTCTTGGGGTAGACGGTGTAACGGGCGACCTTGCGCAGCACCTCGCCGGTGAGGGGGTCGAAGACCGCCAGGGACTCGATCTCGTCGTCGAACAGGGTGACGCGCAGGGCCTCCTCGTCCGATTCCGCCGGGTGGATGTCGATGACGTCGCCGCGCACGCGGAAGGTGCCGCGGTGCAGTTCCACCTCGTTGCGCTTGTATTGCAAGTCCGCCAGGCGGCGCAGGATGGCGCGCTGGTCCACCGGCTCGCCACGGCTCAGGTGCAGCACCATGCTCATGTAGGCGTCCGGGTCCCCCAGGCCGTAGATGGAGGAGACGGTGGCGACGATGATGACGTCCGGCCGCTCCAGGATGGCCTTGGTGGCGGAGAGGCGCATCTGCTCGATGTGCTCATTGATGGATGCGTCCTTCTCGATATAGGTGTCCGAGGCGGGGACATAGGCCTCCGGCTGGTAATAGTCGTAGTAGGAGACGAAATACTCCACCGCGTTGCGGGGGAAGAAGTCGCGCATCTCGCCGTAGAGCTGGGCGGCCAGGGTCTTGTTGGGGGCCAGGATCAGGGCCGGGCGTTGCAGCTCCTGGATGACATTGGCCACGGTGAAGGTCTTGCCCGAGCCCGTCACCCCCAGCAGGGTCATGCCCGCCTCGCCATCCCGCAGTCCCTCCGCCAGGCGGCGGATGGCCTCCGGCTGATCGCCGGCGGGGCGGAAGGGGGAGACCAGTTCGAAGGGTTTGTCGGGGGCTTTGCTCATCGGGAGGGGGCTGGAGGGATTCAGGGATGATAGGGGGAGTAGGGAAGGGACGAATGGCTCCAAAGGGGGGTAAATCAGGCCCAAGTATCCTGGCCGCGACCTCGCCGCCTCGCCCTCACCAATCCCGATGCCGGAAAAGGCGCAATTGGCTATTATTGGGAGCCGTGCCCGCGATTGCCAGGGCGCCGCATTTTCACCATTCGCCCAACCTGTGATCACTGCCGCCGATCACGGCACCGATCATCAAGAACCGACCACAGCCCCGAGAACAGGACCGATGAGCAGCAAACTTTCCGCCCGCGTACTAGCCGTCAAGCCTTCGGCGACCCTCGCCATCACCGCCCGCGCCAAGGCCCTGCGCGCCGCCGGCAAGGACGTGGTCGGCCTGGGCGCCGGCGAGCCGGACTTCGACACCCCGGACCACATCAAGGACGCCGCCATCAAGGCCATCAACGACGGCTTCACCAAGTACACCCCGGTGGAGGGCACCGCCGAGCTGCGCCGCGCCATCTGCGACAAGTTCAAGCGCGAGAACGGCTTCGACTACAGCCCCGAGGAGATCCTGGTCTCCTGCGGTGGCAAGCAGAGCTTCTACAACCTGGCCCAGGCCATCCTCGACCCGGGTGACGAGGTCATCATCCCCGCCCCCTACTGGGTGTCCTATCCCGACATGTCCATCCTCGCCGGTGGCGTGCCGGTCATCGTCGACGCCGGGGCGGACCAGAGCTTCAAGATCACCCCCGCCCAGCTCGAGGCGGCCATCACCCCGCGCACCGGCCTGTTCGTCATCAACAGCCCCTCCAACCCCACCGGCATGTCCTATACCGGCGAGGAACTGGCGGCCCTGGGCGAGGTGCTACGCCGTCATCCCCAGGTGGTCATCGCCACCGACGACATGTACGAGCATATCCGCTGGAGCAGCGAGCCCTTCGTCAACATCCTCAACGTCTGCCCCGACCTGGCCCCCCGCACCCTGGTCCTCAACGGCGTCTCCAAGGCCTACTCCATGACCGGCTGGCGCATCGGCTATGCCGCCGGCCCCGCCGACATCATCAAGGCCATGAAGAAGATTCAGGGCCAGAGCACCTCCAACCCCACCTCCATCTCCCAGGTCGCCGCCCAGGCCGCCCTGGAAGGCCCCCAAGACTGCATCACCATCATGGGCGCGGCCTTCAAGGAGCGCCATGACTATGTAGTGAATCGTCTCAACGGCATGGCCGGCATCGAATGCCTGCCCACCGACGGCACCTTCTACGTTTTCCCCAAGGTCCAGGGCCTGATCGACGCCATCGACGGCGTCAAGGACGACCTGGAATTGGCGGAATACCTGATCGAGCAGGCCGGCGTCGCCTTGGTGCCCGGCTCCGCCTTCGGCCTCGGCGGCCACGTGCGCATCTCCATCGCCACCAGCATGGCCAACCTGGAGAAGGCCCTGGACCGCATCGCTAGCGTCGCCGGCTGAGCCAGAAGGGAATCAGCCTTGAGCTTGACTCGATAAGCCGGGGTGACTAGACTTCTCTCCCTCAACTAATCCCCGGTAGCTCAGTCGGTAGAGCGGATGACTGTTAATCATTAGGTCCGTGGTTCGAGTCCACGCCGGGGAGCCAATAAATCAAACGCTTAGGCCAGGCTAAACCCCTGGCCTTTTGTGTTTTTGGGGATTTGCTATCCATTTGCTATCAAGAACGCGAGTGGTAGGCTCCAATCCTCACGACCAATTTCGACTTTCGCCTCCCCAAACCCCTGACGACGCTGGCTCAGGCTCGCCCGCACTTGACCGCGGGTGTCAATCGTCGCTGCTTCGCAGCGGCATCGTAAGGCCATCATGGCCTGTTCGGTACCGACAACGCGGACTCGCAACTGGGACTCATGGCACTGACCCCTGCACCCGAGACCAGCCCTGACCAAGTTCGGCGCCGGAGATGGCGCGCCGGCCTGGCCGAGCGGGTCCTGATCGGTCTCGTCCTCGGCATAGCCACCGGCGTCTTCTGCGGCGAGATGGCGCATGCCCTCAAGGTCGTGGGCGACGCCTTCATCATGCTCCTGCAGGTGGGGGTGATTCCCTATATCGTCGCCTCACTGATTACGGCGCTTGGCCGCTTGACGCTCGACGAGGCAAAGACGCTGGGCCTGAAGGCCGGCAGTGTCCTGCTCCTGCTCTGGGGCATCGGGGTTGTGGTGCTGCTGCTCACCCCGCTGGCTTTCCCCGACTGGCCGTCGGCGTCGTTCTTCAGCACCAGTCTGGTGGAGGAGGCGAAGCCGGTCGATTTCCTGAAGCTCTACATTCCGGCGAATCCCTTCGCGTCCCTGGCGAACTCGGTGGTGCCGGCCATCACCGTCTTCAGCATCCTGCTGGGCGTCGCGCTGATCCGGGTGAAAAACAAGCAGGCCGTGCTGGAGCCCCTGTCCGCCATCGCGGAGGCCTTGATGGCGGTGACCGGATTTGTCGCCAGGCTCGCGCCCTACGGGGTGTTCGCCCTTGCCGCCAGCGCCGCCGGCACCCTGGACCTCGAGGAGATCGATCGCCTCCAGGTCTACGCCGTGGTCTACATGACGATGGCCATCGTCCTGAGCTTCTGGGTGCTGCCAGCCCTGATTTCCATCCTGACGCCGTTGCGGTATCCCGACGTGCTGCGCGCCATGCGCGGGGCGCTCATCACCGCGTTTGCCGCCGGCAGCGTGCTGATCGTGCTGCCGCTCCTTGCCGAGGAGTGCAAGAAGCTGATGGACGAGGTAAGGGAGCGCGGCGACGACCGTGATGGCGACGAAGCGCGCTCGACGGTGGACGTGCTCATACCGGCGGCATACAACTTCCCGGGCCTCGGCGGCATCCTTTCCCTGACGTTCGTGCTGTTTGCCGGCTGGTACATCGGATGGGCGGTGCCCGTGTCCGAATATCCGTTATTCATCGGGGCCGGACTGGCGAGCCTGTTTGGTGGCACGACCCTCACGATTCCGTTCCTGCTGGACCTACTCAATCTGCCGCATGATCTGTTTCAGTTCTTTGTGACCATCGACGTCCTAGGCACCCGCTTCAGCACCCTGGTTGCGGTGATGACGATCGTCACCACCGCCTTGGTGAGTGCTTATGCGCTGCAGGGCCGCGTGCGCCTGCACCTGATGCCCGCCCTGCGCTTCGTCGGGATCACCGCCGCGTTGTTAGCCGCTACGCTGATCGGTATCCGCGTCTTCTACACCTATGTCGTCGTCGCGCCCTATACCAAAGACCAGGCCTTGCGGGGGCTGCACCTGCTGGCCGATCCCCAGCCGGCGAGGGTCTACCGGGAGATTCCCCCTGACCTTGAGGCGGCGGCGACGGGCCCGGCCGGCATCGCGCAAATCCGGGCGCGGGGTGTGCTGCGCGTCTGCTATCTCGACGACGATTTTCCCGTATCGTTTTTCAACGCCGATGGCGAGTTGGTCGGGTTGGACATAGAACTGGTACACCGCCTGGCCCGGAGCCTGGACCTGCCGCTGGAGTTCCTGCCGGTGCCAGGCGCGGGCGAAGCGGAAGCGGCGCGTCTGCTCACTACCGGGGTGTGCGATCTCCATGCCTCGACACAGGCCATTACGGCCCGGCGCATGGAGGCGTTCACCATCACCATCCCGGTCTACACCTCCTCGGTCGGCCTCATCGTCCCCGATCACCAGCGCCACGCCTTCCAGAGCTGGGATGCCATCCGCGAGCGAGGCGCTGCGGTCCGGGTCGCCGTTCCCGGGAACCCGGAGGCGATGGCAATCGCCAGATCAATGCTGCCGAACGCGGCTTTGGTGCCGCTGAACGGCCTTGGCGATCAGCGCAAGATGCTCGAATCGGCATCCCCGAAGGTCGATGCGATCGCCGATCTGTCGGAGGAGGGGGCGGCGTGGACCCTCCTCTACCCCCGCTTCACCCTGGTCGTGCCCAAGCCGACGGTCTTCACCCAACAGGGCTTTGGAGTCGCGTGGGGCAACCAATCGCTCGCCCAGACCCTCAACGCCTGGATCATCGAGGAGAAGGCGAAGGGAACGGTGGACGCCCTGTACCGCCACTGGATGTTGGGGGACGCGGCTAGGCGGGTCAAACCGCCCCGCTGGTCGGTAATCCGCGACGTGCTGCACTGGGTCCAGTAACCAGGTGCGAGACGTCTGCCGCTCCCGGCCAGTACTCCACGCCCTTGGCGGCGCTTTGGGATCCTTAAGCTCTCTGGGGTGCGGCCAGGCATTGATTCGCCTTGGTCGAAACCGGCCCCTCCCTGGGCCACACCGGCGATGCCTTCACCGCTTGAGTGGTGCCCTGTTTAAATGGCGGGAACGGCCCTTTGCAGGTCGTTGGTCACCTCGGCCAGTTGCCTTTTGAACCAGGTCTGGTACTCGTGATGCGCCTGGCTGGCCATGGCCAGGGTGGTCCGAGATTCGGCCATGACAAGTCGGGTGAGGTCCTGAGAGGAATCGAACTGACCTTTCAGGAAGGTCTGGACGTCCTTGGCGGTGACCGCGTGGGCCAGGGTATCGTTACCATGCTCCAGCAGCAGGTCGAAGGCGGCCATCTGCTTGGCGGTCAACCGATCGAAAATGCCCAGGCTAAGGTCGGTCAGGCTGGTCATGCTGGCCAGGCCCTTTTCGGATAAGTCCTTAACGGTGTTGAGGGTGTCGTTCAGAGACATGATAAATCTCCACAGCAGGTTGAAATGTTGCAGTGCAGCATATGCGGCGATCCGGGCCCTGTCAATCCCGATCGCGGGGGTCTGCTGGGGAGTAATGTCCCTGTGCGGCCTCGCGCAAGCGGCCCTGTCGACCCCCGCGCTGCCGGGGGGGAGCGGACTGGTCAGGCCAGTCAACACTATCTCGGTTCGGCAGATCCTGGAGAGCGGGGCCAACATGAAGGCGGTGGATGATGTCGTCTATATCTCCGGGACCATCGATTCCGATCAGGATGCGCGCTTGCGGGAGATCGCCCTGATCATGGCGCGCGGGGGCATGGCGCCGTCCCTGGTCGTCTTTCTGTCCAATGAGGGAGGGCATCTCGGCGCCGCGATGCGCCTGGGACGGCTCATCCGTCAACTCGGCGCCAATACGGCGGTCACGGGTATGTGCGCTAGCGCCTGCATTTACGCCTATGCCGGGGGTGCCCGGCGCGTCACCACCCCGGACAGTCGCCTGCTCCTGCATCAGGCCCGGCGGGCCGATGGCCGCGGTGGCACCGCCGCCGAGGATGAGCAGGTGGCGCGCATCCGTTACCAGTACCTGGAGGAGATGGGGGTGGACCCGATCCTGGTGGCCTGGGAGGCTGAACTCGCCCCTAACCAGATGCGCTGGGTCATCTCCGGGGAGGCGCTGGCGGCCAGACTGGCCACCGAGCGCCTGGCGGCCGAGGACATCCCCCTGCCCGCCGACGATTGAATCTGGCCGTTGACTCGGAAGGGCGGGACCAGTGTGCCCTTCAGTCTCTTATCGAGCTGAGCAGCAGATGCTTGGTATGGAATGCCGTGAGACCCACCTAGGGGTCTTTGGTCCACGCCCGGTCACGGACCGGACTCAACAGACAGGCATGCGATGATGCGTGATTTGGCAAGGACTCCGGGACTCCCGGTCCCCGGCAAACGTTTAAGCCGGCTCTGGCACTTCGGCCGTGCGACCACCGATCTGGCGGTTGGGGTCGGCATCAGCGGGTTGATGGAATTGGCGCGCAATCGCAGCGGGGATCAGATCAGCCGCATCCGGCTCTCCCCCGCCCATACCCAACGCTTCACCGAGCGGCTGGCCACCATGCGTGGGGCGGTGATGAAGATGGGGCAGCTCATGTCCATGGACGGTACCGACCTCTTCACCCCGGAAGCGGCCGAGATCATGGCCAGCCTGCGCGACCGCGCCCAGCCCATGCCCATCGGCCAGCTGAACCAGGTCCTGTCCGCCGAACTGGGGGATGATTGGGATCGCCGTTTTCGCCGCTTTGACTTCACCCCCCTGGCCGCGGCCTCGATCGGTCAGGTTCATCGCGCCGAGACCCGGGATGGCCGGCATCTGGCGATCAAGATCCAATTCCCCGGCGTGCGGGAAAGCATCGACAGTGACCTCGACAACCTGTCCTTCCTGGGCAAGACCCTGGGCCTGGTCCCCAAGGGGCTGGACATCTCCCCCATCATGGACGAGGCACGTCGGCAGCTTCATCGGGAGGCGGACTACCGGGCCGAGGCCGAATCCCTCGCGCGCTATGCCTCGCTGCTCGACGGAGACCCCGATTTCCTGATCCCGCGGGTCCATCAGGACCTCTCCACCACCCGGGTGCTGGCGATGGACTTTGCCGCGGGCGTCCCCATCGACCGGCTCGCCGATCCCGACTATCGCCACGCCGAACGCGACCGGGCGGCGGGATTGCTGGCTCGGCTCCTGTTGCGGGAGTTGTTCGACTTCGGTCTGGTTCAGACCGACCCGAATTTTGGCAATTATTTATACCAACCCGAGACCCAGCGCCTGGTGCTGCTGGATTTTGGCGCCACCCAGCCGGTGCCAGCGGTCCTGGTCGACCATTATCGCGCCTTGGCCCGGGCGGCGCTGGCCGGGGATGCCGCCGGCATGCGCGCATCCGCCGTCGCCCTAGGCTATCTGGACGCGGCGGCGTCCCCGGAGCAGGCGGCGGGTCTGACCGAGTTGATGCGGATTGCCGCCGAGCCCCTGCGCCACCGGGGCATGTATGACTTCGGCAGATCCGATCTCTTCGAACGGACCTTCGTCCGTGGTCGTGACCTCTATTTCGAGGATGCCTTCGGACATCGTCCCGACCCCGCCACCCTCTTCCTGCACCGCAAATTCGTCGGGACCTTCATGCTCTGCCGGCGGCTCCGGGCGCGGTTCGACCTGGGCGCCCAGATCGCGGCCTATCTTTAAGTCATTATTCTGTAAGGTTTAGTTAACCCGGCGATGGTGGGGGATGACTCGTTTCCCCGTTTCCCCGTTTGCTGATCGAGCGGTTTTCTCACGGCCTCTGCCTCTGCCAGGGTCTCGGGATCAGTGGCAGGCTCCGGGTGCCGGCGGCTGATCAGTCCCGCTGTCGGAACCAGCCGGTAATGCTCAGGCGTTCGCGCCGGGCGGGCAGGACTTCGTGGGGAAAGTCGCCGCTGAGGAAGCAGACCAGGCGGCCGGCAACCGGGAGCAGGTCCTGATGGCAGCCCTCATCGGTGGGATCGGGATAGATGCGTAGTTGCCCACCGTCCTCATCCCGCCAGTCCGGGTTAAGGTAAAGGATGACCGTGACCAGGCGGTGCTGGGTACCCTGGAACTGGTCCAGGTGCTTGCGGTAATAGGCCCCGGGAGGATAAAGGGCCAGGTGGCCTTCGAACCCGAATAGGCCAAGAAACAGGTGGCGGTTGATGGCCTGGCGCAAGGCCTCCAGGATTTCCAGGTAATGCCGTTGGGCTGGGGTGGCCGTGTCGGGCTCCAGCCAGCGGATCTGGTCGCCACGGATCCCCTCATTCAGGTGCTGGCTGGGGCCACGGCCAATGCCCGCCGGGCGCAAACCCTCGCCCCGCCGAAGATCAATTGCTTCGGTAGCCAGTTGCGCCACCAGCGCGGGTGGCAGAAAGTCGTCCAGGGTGATGAGGCCCTGTTCCAGCAGGGCGGCGGCAATGCGCTCGTTATTGTCCACTATTTCAGCAGCCTCGAATTGGCCTTTCAGCACTTTCTCGATGTCCTGTGCGCCGCGAGGATGAGTGTGAGGGTGAATGTGAGGGTGAATGTGAGGGTGAATGTGAGGGTGAATGTGAGGGTGAGGGGGAGAATGTCATCGCCAGGCTCCGCCCGTCGACCTGGTGGCCGTCATCCCCGGTCCCGCTCCCATTCGGCTATATGCCCTGTCACGGCAGGACCAGGATGCCGTCCATCTCCACGGCCACCCCCTTGGGCAGGGCCGCGACGCCCACGGCGGCGCGGGCCGGGTAGGGTGCCTGGAAATAGGTTGCCATCACCTGATTGACCAGCGGGAAGTGGCTCAGATCGGTGAGATAGATGTTGAGTTTGACCATATCGGCCAGGCTGCCCCCGGCCGCCGCCGCCACCGCCGCCAGGTTATCGAAGACGCGGCGGATCTGGGCCTCCATATCGCCCGTCACCAGTTCCATGGTCTCGGGCACCAAGGGGATCTGGCCGGAGAGATAGACGGTGTTACCCACTTTGACGGCCTGGGAATAGGTGCCGATCGCCTGTGGGGCCTGGTCGGTCTGGATGATAGTCTTGGTCATGGCGTCTCTGGACATGGACAGGCTGGGCAGGTCAAGGGTGAAGAGGAAGAGGCCGATCGCCAGGGCGGACGGAATCAGGTTAGCCCTGACAGCGGAGGGGTGGCGATGGCTCATGGGGTGGCGGGTCCTCATCCGAACAGCCGCCGCCACCAGCGGCGACGACTCTGGGGCAGGATCCGGGTCGAGGGCAGGTCCACCGGCGGGATCAGGCTCATCACCCACCCCGGCAGGGGCGGGTTGTCGCTGTAACCGCAGGAGACCCCCAGGTTGTGGGGGTCGTAGATCTTGACGAGGCTCGGCGCCGCCAGATCGTCGGCGTAGACGATGCCGCAATAGTCCTCCTTATGCTCGGCGCGCAGGAGCTGATCGATCTCGCGTATGAAGCTGAGGACCCCCGCCGCGTCCGCGGCAGTCTCCGGCGGCGGCTCGCCAACGGCATAGAGGTACCAGCCGGCGTCGGCCCGCTCCCGCAGCCGCTCCCAGAGGGCATCCAGGTGTTGCCAGCGCAGGGCAGAGGTGAAGCTGCCGCGAAAGGCGGTGAGAAAGGCGTCGGACGGTGAATCCAGTTCAGCGGTCACGCGATACTCCGGGCCAAGGCCCATGATTTGAGGGGTCGTCAGGCAGCCACCCTGACCCGGATGGTGGAATGGCCGTCGGGGATAGCGCCAGGGAGGCCGTCAGCGATGCCGCTTGGGGATATTTTCGCCGCCAGCCGGCGCCCCGCTTATGACCGTCATGTCGCATGCTCCCCCTGACTGGCATCCCGGGGTGTCTCTGAGTCGACTTCCCCGACCATTCGTTTATATTTGCCATTTTACCCCGGCGGAAGCTATCCCACGATGTCAGCCCTCTACGAATCCCGCTTAAGCCAGCTCCAGCTCCTGCACCGCGGCAAGGTCCGCGATCTCTACCAGGTCGACGCCGATCACCTGCTGATCGTCGCCAGCGATCGCCTCTCGGCCTTCGATGTGGTCCTGCCCCAGCCCATCCCCGGCAAGGGCGAGGTGCTGACCCGGGTCTCCCGCTTCTGGTTCGGGCGTACCGGCGGGATCCTGCCCAACCAGCTGACCGACATCCCCGTCGAGGCGGTGGTGACGGACCCCGCCGAGCGCGCCCAGCTCGGCGATCGCGCCCTGGTGGTACGCCGGCTCCAGCCCCTGCCGGTGGAGGCCATCGTCCGCGGCTACATCATCGGCTCCGGCTGGAAGGACTATCAGCGGACCGGCGCCGTCTGCGGCATCCCCTTGCCGGTGGGCCTGCGCCAGGCGGACAAGCTGCCGGAGGCCATCTTCACCCCCTCCACCAAGGCCGCCCAGGGCGCCCACGACGAGAACATCGACTTCGATGAAACCGTCGCCCTCCTGGGCCGCGATCTGGCCAACCAGGTGCGTGACGCCGCCCTGGCCATCTACACCCAGTGCGCCGACTACGCCCGCACCCGCGGCATCATCATCGCCGACACCAAATTCGAGTTCGGCCAGGACCAGGCCGGCCGTCTCTACCTGATCGACGAGGTCCTGACTCCCGACTCCTCCCGCTTCTGGCCGGCGGACCAATACCAGCCCGGCACCAGCCCGCCCAGCTTCGACAAGCAGTTCGTGCGCGATTACCTGGAGACCCTCGACTGGGACAAGACCCCGCCCGGCCCCGAGCTACCCCAGGAGATCATCGACAAGACCGCGGCCAAGTACCGCGAGGCGGAAGCGCGCTTGACCGGCGGCGGTGAAGGCTGAGGTTCCTCCGGGGGGGGGGGGCTCGCCACCCTCATCCGGCGCCCCCCACTTGTACGCCGCACCTGACCGGTGGCGCCTTGCGCTAGCTGTCATGAGGGAGCGCGCCACACCCCCGAAGAAGAAAGGCCTTGCCGTGATTATCACGCTAACTGTCAGGAGGTGGCGGGCCACACCCCTGAAAATGAAAGCTTTTCCCGTGACTTTCGCGCTAAGAGACCAGGGCCTCGGGTGGAAACCCCTCACCGAGCCGCTCGTGTAACTCCCCCAGGTGGCGGGCACGGGTCAGGAGCACCACCTGATCCCCCGCCTCCAGGAGGGTGTCGGGATCGGCGAAGCGGAAGCTGTCGCCGTTGCGGTAAAAGCAGATGGCCCGGGTCTCCGCCGGCAGGGGCAGGTCCACCACCCGCATTTCCTCCGATCCCCGGCGGACGAAGGAGAAGACCCGGGCGTCGCCGCGCAGGATGTCGGCCAGCTCGATGATGTTCTGCCCCTCGGCCATGTCCGCCAGGTAACGCCCCACCATGTGCATGGGCACCAGGGCGTCCGCCAGGCCCAGTTCGGCGCAGATGTGCTCCAGTTCCGGGTCCTCGATCTTGGTCACCACCCGCCGGTAACCCAGGGCACGTGCCACCAGGCTGGCGATGATGTTGGCCTGGTCGTCGCGGGTCAGGCAGAACAACAGGTCGGTGCCCTCCGGGTCCGCCTCGCGCAGGATGGCGGGACGGGTGCCGTCGCCGTGGATGAAGCCCGCGTCCATCTCCTCCCGCAGGTTGGCGATGGTCTCCAGGTCGCGCTCGATCAGCACTACCTCGTGCCGGCGCGTCGCCAGCATGCGACCGGTGAGCAGCGCCAGGGAGCCGCTACCGACAAAGACGAAGCGCATGGTTTCTCCTAGGGCCGGTCAGGGCCGGTTGCCGATATCGAGTTTCCTGAGTCTAGCACTCCGGTGGACATCTTCACCGCCTGGCGTCGGCGGCGTCTACGGCGGCCGCTGGGTCCGGCGCGTCCGCCCTCCAGGGTCAGGGGTGTGCGCCCTTGGTGTCGGCGCGTTACCGGTCCATGATCGGGGCAGGGCCCTCTTGGTCGGCCATACTGCCGGGCCTGGATTAGGGCCGGCCCTTCCGGTCGGCCGCGCAACGGGACCTTGATCCGGGCCGGGCCTCAGCGGTCTGCCGGGCTAGCGGGCCTTGTGCCAGCTCCCGGGATAGAGCAGCACCAGCAGGGCCAGGATCTCCATTCGCCCGGCTAGCATGTCCAGGCCCAGCACCAGTTTGAGGCCCGGGGCCAGGTCCGGCCCCGTGATCCCGGAGGACAGGCCCACGGTGGCGGTGGCCGAGACGACCTCGAAGAGGGCGTCGAGGGGTGGGTAACCGGCGGCGAGGAAGGGCAGCCAGGAGGCCAGGATCAGCAGGACGTAGAGCAAGATCAGCAGCAGGGCGTGCTCGATCTGGGCGGTCTCCAGGGTCCGGCCCCCGAGGATGGGCGCGGCGACGGCGTGGGGTGGTAACTGGGCCCGCCAGAGGGCGAGTTGCAACAGGCGGACGAGGATCAGCAGGCGCAGCAGCTTGATGCCGCCGGCGGTGGAGCCTACCCCGCCGCCCAAGGCCATGGACAGGATGAGGACCAGCTTGCCCGCCGGTTCCAGGCCCGCCAGGTCCAGGGTGGAGAAGCCGGTAGTGGTCTGGGCCGACAAGCCCTGCAACAGGGCGTCCGCCGGGCTCAGGGCGGTCAGCCACCACAAGAGCCCGGCGGTGATCAGGATGGCGGCCAGCAGGGCGCGTAGTTCCGGATCGCGCCAGAATTCCGCCCCCCCCTGATACCAGGTACGCAGGTAAAGGTGCAAGGGCAGGGCGCCGAGGGCGGCGAACAGGAGCAGGGCGAACTGGGCTGGCCGGCCCAGGCTGGCCAGGCTGTCGCCGAAGGCCCCGAAGCCGCCGGTGGAGACGGCGGCCAGGACATGGATCAGGGCCTGGAAGGGTGCCAGGCCGCAGGCCCAGGCCAGCCCCACCCCGGCCAGGGTCAGCAGGACGTAGACGGCCAGCACCCCGCGGGCATGCGCGCGGAGGCCGCGGGCCGGGTCCTCCTCCTCCCAGGTGGTGGCCGCCAGGCGGCGCATGTCCGCCACCCGGCCGAAGGCCAGGGCCAGGGACAGGACCACCATCCCCAGGCCGCCGAACCATTGGCCCCAGGCGCGGGCGAAGAGGAAGGCGTCACTCTTACCCTCGGGCCGCATGACCGTGGACAGGCCGGTGGTGGTCACCGCCGAGACGGCCTCGAACCAGGCGTCCACCAGGCTTAGGCCGGAGGCCATGAAGGGGTAGGTGAGGAGACCGGCGGCGAGGATGAAGGCCAGGGCCGCCACCATCAGGGCCTCGTTGGTCCGCAGGGGTGGTGTTTCCCGCCGCCGCTGGGCGAGGAGGCCCAGGGCCAGGGCGGGTGCCAGGCCCGCTAACAGGAGCCGCCAGGCCAGGGTGGTGTCCCCCGCCAGGGCGGCGAACAAGGTCGGTACCGCCAGCAGGATCGCCAGGATCAGGCTGAGCTGACCAAGCAGCCGGTGCAGGGTCCCCAGTCGGGCCGGCAGCCACAGGGGCTGGATCTGGCGGTAGAGGCCCATGGCAGGTGGGGTGTGCCCCTTGATACAGTGTGGTTAAGGGCGACTTTGACCGATGAGACCGGTCGGAAAGGGGGAAGCAGGGTTCATTGCGCTAGCCGTCACCCCCGGTGGTGGTGGAGACCCCTCAAGGGAGGAGCCGCGGGGTCCCCCGCGGCTCAATCGTAGCGGCTGTCCTTCCACTGGCGCAGGGCGGTGAAGACTTGGGCGTGGCTGGTCAGCGGGGCGCCAGCGAAGGCCTCCGCCGCCGCCCGCACCCCGGGGTCCGCCGTGCGCAGGAAGGGATTGGTGGCCAGCTCCTCCGCCAGGGTGGAGGGCACCGACGGCTGACCTGCGGCGCGCAGTGCCTCGACCCGCGCACGGCGCGCGGCCAGGGCCGGGCTGTCCGGCTCCACCCAGGCGGCGAAGCCCAGGTTGGCCAGGGTGTATTCATGGGCACAGTAGATCAGGGTGTCCGGGGGCAGGGCGCTGATCCGCGCCAGGGAGGCGGCGAGCTGGTCGAAGGTGCCGTCGAAGACCCGGCCGCAACCAGCGGCGAAGAGGGTGTCGCCGCAGAAAAGGGCGTTGGCGTCCCCGCCCGGGAGGTCGGCCAAGTACGCGATGTGGCTCGCGGTGTGGCCGGGCACTTCCAGCACCTGGAAGGAGGTCGCCAGACCGGGGGGCGAGATGAGGTCCCCTTCCCCCACCGGGTCCGTCACCAGTCGGATGCGCCGGTCGCGGGGCCCGAAGACCCGGGCCTGGGGCCAGCGGGCCAGGAGATCCGCCACCCCGCCGATGTGGTCGCCGTGGTGATGGGTGAGAAGGATGGCGGCGAGTTCCAGGCCCTCCGCCGCCAGGCGCGCGATCACCGGCTCCTCGTCGCCGGGGTCCACCACCGTGGCCAGGTCCTGCCCCTCCTGGCGCAGCAGCCAGATGTAATTGTCGTCGAAGGCGGGGATGGGGCTGATGTTCAGCATGACAGGCTCCGGTTGGCAGTGCGGGGGTAGAAGTGCCGGGAATGCCGCGAGGTGGGCCATTCCCGGTGCCGGCGCATCAGCACCCTGGTTCCGGCTGGGCCAACCTTTTGCTGTACGCGAATGAGCTGGTCTCCGGCCAATACCCCCTGGTTGGGCACGCCTGCCCTGGCTCTGGCCGGCACCCACTGGCTAAGCGCTAGTCTCCATACGTCCCAGGGCCTCATGGACCGAGCGCTCGATGCCCGCCGCATCCAGGCCGCAGGCGGCTAGTTGCGCCTCGTGGCTGTCCTGCTCCAGATAGCGGTCGGGCAGGCCCAGGTGGAGGAGGGGGATGGTCAGCCCCTGGTTGGCCAGGAACTCGGCCACGGCGGATCCGGCCCCGCCGGCGATGGCGTTCTCCTCCACCGTCACCAGCAGGCGATGGCGGGCGGCCAGGTCCAGGATCAGCGCCTCGTCCAGGGGTTTGACGAAGCGCATGTTGGCGACGCTGGCATCCAGGGCCTCAGCCGCCGCCAGTGCCGGGGTCAGGCGGCTGCCAAAGGCGAGGAGGGCGACCTCGCGCCCCTCGCGGCGCAGTTCGCCCTTGCCCAGGGGTAGGGGCTCCAGGCCAGGGGCGGTCTCGGCCCCGGGGCCAGTGCCCCGGGGGTAGCGCACCAGGGCCGGTCCCGGGTGCTCATAGGCGGTCTGCAGCAGGCGCCGGCACTCGTCCTCGTCCGCCGGGGCGGCGATGACCAGGCCCGGCAGGCAGCGGCCGTAGCTGAGATCGAAGCTGCCGGCATGGGTGGCCCCGTCCTGGCCCACCAGACCGGCCCGGTCCACCGCCAGGGTCACGTCCAGGCCCTGAAGGCAGATGTCGTGGATAAGCTGGTCGTAGGCGCGCTGCAGGAAGGTGGAATAGATGGCCACCACCGGCTTTGAGCCCTCGCAGGCCAGGCCCGCCGCCAGGGTCAGGGCGTGCTGCTCGGCGATACCGACATCGAAATAGCGCTCCGGGTAGAGCTGGGAAAAGTGCGTCAGGCCCGATCCCTCGCACATGGCCGGGGTGATGCCGATCAGCCGCTCGTCCCGGGCCGCCGCATCGCACAGCCAGTCGCCGAAGACCTGGGTGTAGGTGCGGGCGCCGGCCGTGCCGGCGCCGCTGGCCTTGCCCGCTGGGGCGCCGGTGGCGCGGTCGAAGGGCGAGACGCCGTGGAAGGCCACGGGCTTCTCCTCCGCCGGCTCATAGCCCCGGCCCTTGCGCGTGACCACATGCAGCAGGCGGGGCCCGGTCATGGTCTTCATGTTGCGCAGGGTGGCGACCAGGCTGCCCAGGTCGTGGCCATCGATGGGGCCGATGTAGTTGAAGCCCAGTTCCTCGAACAGGGTGCTGGGCATGACCATGCCCTTCATGTGCTCTTCCCAGCGCCCCACCAGTTCCCGCAGGCTGGGCAGGCCCTTGAGGGCCGTCTTGCCCCCCTCACGCACGCTGGTGTAGAGCTTGCCGGACAAGAGCCGCGCCAGGTGGTTGCTGATCGCCCCCACCGGTGGCGAGATCGACATCTCATTGTCGTTGAGGATGACCATCATGTCGGTGTCGGTGGCCCCGGCGTGGTTGAGGGCCTCGAAGGCCATCCCCGCCCCCAGGGCGCCATCGCCGATCACCGCCACCACATGGCGGGGCTCGCCCTTGAGCCGCGCCGCCACCGCCATGCCCATGGCGGCGCCGATGGAGGTGCTGGAGTGCCCGACGCCGAAGGTGTCATAGGCGCTCTCGCCGCGCTTGGGAAAGCCGGAGATGCCCCCGCCCTGCCGCAGGCTGGCCATGCGCTCCCGGCGGCCGGTGAGGATCTTGTGCGGATAGGCCTGGTGACCCACGTCCCAGATCAGCCGGTCCCGGGGGGTGTCGAAGACATAGTGCAGGGCGATGGTCAGTTCCACCACCCCGAGGCTGGCTGCCAGATGACCGCCGGTGCGCGAAACGCTGTCCACCAGAAAGGCGCGCAGCTCCGCCGCCAGGGCGGGCAGCCTGTCCTCGGACAGGCGGCGCAGATCGGTGGGGAGGTCGACGGAGGTGAGCAGCGGATAACGCCCGCCGCCGTGCGGCGTGCTCGGATTGGCGTGAGGCATGATCAGGCGGTCCTTCCTGGGAATGACATGGGCGGTCGCGGAAAGGAGACTAAGTCTAATACAAGCGTGCCCGGATGGGGTGATGGCGGTCGGCAGTGATGCCGATCCGGAAAAGCCGAGAATTGCTGTGCGATGTCTATAACGCCGCCGGGGGCGTGGCGGCCGGCATCCAGCCCGGGGTCTCCGCCGCCAACTGGCGGGCCTCGCTCAGCACGAACTGGCGGAAGGCCCGGGCCGAGGGGGAGAGGCGCTTGCCCTGGCGATAGACTAGGTACCACTGGCGCTGGATGGGGAAGCCGGTCACGTCCAATACCATTAGCTTTCGGGTGATCAGTTCCAGTTCGATGGTGTGGAGGGAGACCACGCTCAGCCCCAGGCCGGCCCGCACCGACTGCTTGATGGCCTCGTTGCGGGTCATCTGCATGCCGGTCCGAAAGTTGATCCCCCGGTCGGTGAGGAAGCGCTCCATCGCCTGGCGCGTCCCCGAGCCCGGCTCACGCATGACGAAGACCTCGTCCGCGAGGCGCTCTAGGGGAATGTCACTGGCTCCGGCCAGGGGGTGATCCGGGGGCGCCACCACCACCAGGGGGTTGTCCATGAAGGCCTCGGCTTCCACCTCGACGCCCGCCGGAGGCTGGCCCATGAGGACCAGATCCACGGCATTGGCCTCCAGCAGGCGCACCAGTTGCTCGCGGTTGGTCACGTCCAGGGCCAGGGCGATGCCCGGATAGCGGTGATGGAAGGCCGCCAGCAGCTTGGGGGCGAAGTAATTGACGGTGCTCGCCACCGCCACCGACAGGCGCCCGCGGCTGACCCCCTTGAGGGACTCCATCACGTCCTGCAACTCCCGGAGGGAGCGGTCGATGCCCTGGCTGTAGGGGTAAAGCTCCCGGCCGGCCTCGGTGAGGGCGATGCCGCGACCCAGTTTCTCGAACAGGGGCAGGCCCAGCTCCTCTTCGAGTTGGCGCACCTGCATGGAGACCGCCGGCTGGGTCAGATGCAGTTCCTCGGCGGCGCGGGTGTAGCTCATGTGGCGCACCACGGCGGCGAAGACCCGTAACTGGCGTAGGGAGATGTTCATCGGGGCGATCTTATCCGGATGCGCGGTCAGGGACAGCGAACCCCCGAGGGCGCCTGAAGTGGCGCAGTCGCAGGCTGTTGCCGACGACGAAGAGACTGGACAGGCTCATCGCCCCCGCCGCGACCATGGGGTTGAGCAGCCAGCCGCTCAGGGGATACAGGACCCCCGCCGCCAGGGGGATGAGGAGCAGATTGTAGGCGAAGGCCCAGAAGAAATTACCCCGGATGGTCGTCAGGGTCCGCCGCGCCAGGGCGATGGCGCTCAGCAGGGTGCGGGGATCGTGGGACATGAGGACCAGGTCCCCCGCCTCGACGGCGATATCGGTCCCGGTGCCTATGGCGATGCCGACATCGGCCTGGGCTAGGGCCGGGGCGTCGTTGATGCCGTCACCGACGAAGGCCACCCGGCGGCCCTGGGCCTGGAGGGCCTTCACCGCTTCCGCCTTGCCGCCGGGCAGGACCTCGCCCAGGGCCTGGTCGATGCCTGTTTGCCGCGCCGCCAGCGCCACCGCCGCCGTCTGGTCGCCACTGATCAGGACGGTGTTGAGTCCCAGGGCCTTGAGCCCGGCGATGGCCTCGGCGCTGCCCTCCCGCAGGGGATCGGCGACCCCGATGAGCCCCAGGGGCTGGCCGTCGCGGGCGACGTGGATCAGGGAGCAACCCTGGGCCCCCAGTTCCGCCGCCGCGGCCGCCAGGGGAGACAGGTCGACGCCCCAATCTTGCAGATAGCGCGCCGAGCCGATCGCCAGAACCGTGTCGCCCAAACGCCCACTCAGCCCCAGACCGGCCGCGTTGACGATATCCGTCATGGCGAGTGGGGTGGTCAGGGGCGGGGCGGCGTCCTGACTACTGGCTGGAAGCCCAGGCCTCTCTGAGGCGGTATGAATGGCATCCGACGCTTCCTCCGCCGCCGCGACCACCGCCCGCGCCAGGGGGTGCTGGCTGTAACGCTCCAGGGCCGCCGCCAGGGCCAGCAGGCCCTCCCGGTCGCCGTCCAGGGCGACGACGTCGGTCACCCTGGGGTGGCCCAGGGTGAGGGTGCCGGTCTTGTCGAAGACCAGGGTGTCGACCCCGGCCAGACGTTCCAGGGCCGGGCCGCTGCGAAACAGCAGGCCCAGCTCGGCGGCGCGGCCCGTGCCGACCAGGATGGCGGTCGGCGTCGCCAGGCCCATGGCGCAGGGGCAGGCCACCACCAACACGCTCACCGCCGCGACGAAGGCATAGTTGAGCGCCGGCGCGGGCCCGACCAGCAGCCAGACGGCGAAGGTCACCAGGCCGAGGGCCATCACCCCCGGCACGAAGACGGCGGCGATGCGGTCCGCCAGGGCCTGGATGGGCGGCTTCTCCGCCTGGGCCTCCTGGACCAGGCGGATGATCTGGGCCAGCACCGTGTCGGCCCCCAGGCGGGTGGCGCGGAAGTACAGGACCCCGGTCTGGTTGAGGGTGCCGCCCACCACCTTGCCCCCCGGTCCCCGGGCCACGGGCAGGGGTTCGCCGGTGAGCATGGACTCGTCGACCCAACTCTCGCCGTGTTCCACCTCGCCGTCCGTGGCGATGCGCTCGCCGGGGCGGGCCAGGACCAGGTCGCCCAGGACGATGGCCTGGGTGGGGATGTCCAATTCCCGACCCTCCCGGACCACCCGCGCCGTCTGGGGTCGCAACTCCACCAGGCGCCGGATCGCCGCCGAGGTCCGCCCCTTGGCCCGCGCCTCCAGCCATTTGCCCAGCAGGATGAGGCTGACGATCACCGCCGCGGCCTCGAAGTAATAGTGGGCGGTCCCCGGGGGGAAGAGGCCAGGAGCCAGCAGGGCCAGGGTGGAATAGGCGATGGCGGCGCCTCCGCCGAGCATGACCAGGCTGCTCATGCCCGGGCTCAGGGTGCGCATTTCCGCCCAGCCATGGCGCAGGAAGCGCTGGCCGGCCCAGAAATAGACCGGGGCCGCCAGCACGAATTGCAGCAGTCCCTGGGCGCGCCAGCTTAGGTGCGCCTCCAGCCCGTGGTGGAGGGGGGGCCACAGCATCGGTCCCATGCTCAGGAGCAGCAGGGGCAAGGTGAAGGCGGCGGCCAGGCGCAGGTCACGACCCAGGCCAGGGTCGCCGGTCGTCCCGGCCCTCGTACTTGCCTGGGCGCCGGGTCTTGGCCGTTCGGACCCCTCGCGCCCCGGGGAGGAGGTCGCATCGGCACAAGCCTGGGGAGAGGGCGCGGCGGTACAAGCGGCGGTTTCTCCTGCCCCCTCCCCCCCGGCGGGGGAGGGCTGGGGAGAGGGGGTATGAAGGGTTACGCCGGGTCCAGCCCCTGGGGTTACCGTCGTCGATTCCGCCGCGGCCTCCCGCATCGCATCTGGGTCGAGCAGCGGTTCATATCCCGCCCCCCGGATGGCCGCCGTGATCCCCTCTGGCTCCAGCAGGGCGGGTAAATAGCGCACCCTGGCCGTCTCGGTGGCCAGGTTGACCGAGGCATCGACGACGCCGGGCAGGCGACGCAGCACCCGCTCTACCCGGGCGCTGCAATTGGCGCAGGTCATGCCACCGACGCCAATGCGGATCTCAGCTGTCATGGCCATTCCCTGGTGGCATCCTCAGGTTGACCGGGCCACGGGAACGAACCAGCGGCAGAGCGCCCCGCCGGGTCGGCGCGCGGTGGGGCTAGGGCGAGTTCAGGCGACACTGTCAGGTGGCACTGGCCTGAAAACCCTCATCCTTGATGGCGGCGATCAGGGCCGCCGGGTCGGCATCCCCCTCGACGGTGGCGCGCTGCTGGACGCGGTCCACCACCAGGACGGCGGTCACCCCCGGCACCCGCGCCAGGGCCTGGCGCACGGCCTGCTCGCAGTGACCGCAGGTCATGCCTTCGACTTTGAGTTCGATCATGGGTAAGACTCCCGTGGGTTCGGTGGATCAGTGGCTTGGGTGCTTTCGCGGAAATCAGGGGGCTTAGGAAAAGATCCCGTAGGTTGGGTGGGTAAGGGGGTTGCCGTTCAGGCCGCGACGACCAGCCGCAGGGCATCGAGATGCAGCCGCACCCGGCCCAGGTGATGGGCCAGACGGTCGCGGCGGTCCTCCAGGGCGGCGATCTCCGCGGGGCGGACGTTCGGATTGATCCGGGCCAGGGCCCGCAGGCGCTCGATCTCGCTACCCATCTCCCATGTCATGCGGGCGCGGGCCTGGGCTTCCAAGTCCCGGGCCACGGCGGCGGCCTGGCGCTCCCCTTGGTCGAGCATGGCCTCCAGGGTCGGGGCCTTGGCCTGGATGATGGCCTGGGCGAGTTTGCGGTTGCGGGTCAGGCACTGACCGCGCAGGCGCTCCGGGGGGAAGTCGGCGGCGCGGTCCTGGCCCGTGGCGTCCAGCACCAGACGCAGGGCCGTGGGCGGCAGGAAGCGGCCAATCTCCAGCGCCGGCGGGGCCGGGCACTGGGCGACGTGGATCATCTCCAGCAGCAGGCTGCCCGTCGCCAGTTCCGGGTCGCGCAGGATGATCAGGGCGCAGGAGCCCAGGTCGGAGTCGAGGATCATGGCCATGGCGCCGCGCGTCATGGGGTGTTCCCAGGTGAGGAACTCCCGGTCCTCCCGCGCCAGGGCCAGGCTACGGTCGAAGGTGACCGTCAGGCCATCCTCTGGCAGTTCGGGGAAGTGCTCGTGCAGGCGATGGACGCCGGGCTTGAGGACCAGGGTCGCCCCGACCCCGGGTTCCACGTCGATCCCGAAACTGTCCCAGACCCGGGTCAGGTAGTCGCGCAGGGTCGGGTCCGCGTCCTGGTCGAGGATGGCGGTCACCAGGTCCGCCGCGGCTCCGGGGCGGTAGGAGTGGAGCTCCAGCAGCCGGTCGCGGCCGGCGGCCAGCTCAGCGTTGAGGCGCTCCCGCGCCTGGCGGGCCTCGGCGATCAGGGCGTCCGTGACGGTCTGGCGCTCGGCGGCGCTTTGGGGCAGGATCGCCGAGGCCGTCCGATTCGGGGCGGGCGTATCGGCAGCCAAAGCCCGGCTGACAGGGGCGGGGGCCGGGTCGGCAACCTGGGCCGGGCCGTCAGGAGTGGCGATGAGGACCTGTCCAGCGACGGAGGTGACTGGCCTGACGCTGTCGATCAGGGTTGGATGGTCGGTCGCCACGTCCAACATGGCCCGCAGGCGCGCGCGCAGCAGATCGTCGACCGCCCCCGCCGCCGGGCAAATGGCGGCGAAGGCGTCCAGTCCCTCCTGATACCAGCGGTACAGCAACTCCTCGGGGCCGCCGGCCTGGTAGGGGATGTGGATGCGGATGGTCTCGGTCTGGCCGATGCGGTCCAGGCGGCCGATACGCTGCTCCAGCACCTCCGGGTCCAGGGGCAGGTCGAAGAGGACCAGGTGATGGACGAACTGGAAGTTACGACCCTCGCCACCGATCTCGGAGCAGATCAGGGCCTGGGCCCCCTCCTCGGCGTCGGCGAAGAAGGCCGCGGCCCGGTCGCGTTCCACGATGTCCATGCCCTCGTGGAAGAGGGCGGCGTGAAGGCCCTCCCGCTCCAGCAGGGCTCGGCGCAGGCCAATGGCGGTCTCGGCCAGGGCGCAAATGACCACCAGCTTCTCCGGCCGCAACTGGCGCATCAGGGCAGCCAGCCAGGCGATGCGGGCCGGCGCCAGGAGTTCATGATTGATGGCACGGTTCGACTGGGTCAGACTCCGGCCCGAACCCGAACCCGAACCCGAACCCGAACCCGAACCCGAACCCGAACCCGAACCCGAACCCGAACCCGAACCCGAACCCGAACCCGAACCCGAACCCGTAACCACAGCCTGGGTCTTGCCGGCATCGGCTTCCATAACGTTGCTTGAATCTGTTCCCGCTCCCGCTCCCGCTCCCGCTCCCGCTCCAGTTGGCAATGCCGTCGCCGCTGGAACTGATGAGGCGGGGGAGGAGGCCGGCGCCAAGGGGTGGGGTACGGCTAACCGCGCCGGGAAGCCATGAATGGCGGCCCGGGTGTTGCGAAACAGGACCCGGCTGGTGCCATGACGGTCGATCAGGGCGGTGACCAGGGCGTCCGCCGGCTGGCTCGGGTCCAGCCCCAGGGTTTGCAGCCGGGCCTGGTCCTCGGTCGTCAGCGCCTGTCCATCCAGCAGGCGTCCCGCCAGATGGGCGATGGGGATGTATTCGGCCTCCTCGGCGAGGAAGGTGGCGTAATCCCGCCAGCGGTGGGGATCGAGCAACCGCAGGCGGCCGAAGTGGCCGGCTCGGCCCAGTTGCTCCGGCGTGGCGGTCAGCAGCAGGACCCCGGGCACCCGCGCCGCGAGGGCCGCCACCAGGTCGTATTCCGGGCTGGTGGCGGTCTCGGACCAGCGCAGGTGGTGGGCCTCGTCGACGATCAGCAGGTCCCAGTCCGCGGCCAGCAGGGCCTGGGCGGCGGGGGTGGCCAGCAGGCCGGATAGGGGGCATAAGGCCAGGGGGGTGAGCAGGAAGGGGTTGTCACCGGCGGGGTCCTGGATGTCCGCCAGCCGTTCGCGGTCGAACAGGGCAAAGCGCAGATTGAAGCGCCGCCGCATCTCCACCAGCCACTGATGCAGCAAGGGGTCCGGCACCAGGATCAGGGCCCGGGTGACGCGCCCGGCGGCCAGCAGCCGGTGGAGGATGAGGCCGGCCTCGATGGTCTTGCCCAGCCCGACTTCGTCGGCCAGCAAGACCCGGGGGGTCGTGCGCCCCGCGACCTCGGTGGCGATGTAGAGCTGATGGGGGATGGGGCTGATCCGAGGCCCCGCCAGACCCTGGATGGGCGAGGCCGCGGCGGCTACGCCGCGCCGCCAGGTCTCGTGGCGCAGGTCGAACCAGACATCGCGGTCGAGGCGCCCCGCCAGCAGGCGCTGGCGCGGCCGGTTGAGGGGCAACTGGGGGTCGAGGCGGGTCTCCGCCAGGCGGCAGGGCTGTCCCGCCGGGTCCTCGCAGACATAGAAATAAATCCCCTCCCGCTCCTCGATGGCCGTCACCAGCAGGTCCTCGCCGCCCGGCACCCGCACCCGTTCCCCCGGTTGGAAGCGTACCCGGCTCAGCGGGGCATTTTCCTGGGCGTAGAGGCGGGTCTCCCCGGTGGCGGGAAAGAGGATGGTCACCCGGCGGCCCTCGCAGCCGGTGACCAGTCCAAGGCCAAGGTCGGTTTGGGTCTCGCTGAGCCAGCGTTGGCCAGGCAGGAAGGGGGTCATGGGCGTGGGGTCAAGGTACAGCGTGGGAGGAAAAGGCTATCATAGACCGACGGACAGGGGCCTGAACCTCGTGCTGCCGGGGGCGCGAGAGGTCGCGACCGAAAACTGAAAGCGTCGTCTATCAATGACAGCGTCCTCCTGCAACTAAACCTAGAACAGTACCATGTGGTCCAGCCGGTTCGATCCCGCCACCATCGCCGCGCGCCTGGCACTTGCTGCGGGCGGGGGTGAGGGCTGGGCGGATGGCGCGCGGCGGGAACACGCCACCGCCGGCGCCGGGTCCCATCGCCCCGCCGCCGTGCTGCTGCCCCTGCTGCGGGGCGATGTCGGGCGGGAGGGGGAAGCCGGCGCGGACCACCCCGCGGCCGCCCCGACCCCCATGACCCCCACATCCCCTCCACCCCCCATTTCCACCCTAGCCACCACATCCCCCCTATCGACCGAATCCTCCGCATCCCCCTGGCATCTGCTGTTCATTCGCCGGGCCGAGCACCCCCTTGACCGCCATAGCGGTGAGGTGGCCTTCCCCGGCGGGGGGGTAGATCCGCTTGACCCGGACCCGGTGGCCACCGCACTGCGCGAGGCCGAGGAGGAGATCGGCCTGGCGCCGGATCAGGTCGAAGTCCTGGGCCAATTGCCGGCCTTTCACACCGTCAGCGGCTATCGGGTGACGCCGGTGGTGGGCCTGATCCCCTGGCCCCTGGCCCTGCGGCCCGATCCCACCGAGGTGGCGGAGGTATTCACCCTGCCCCTGGACTGGCTGCGGGAGCCCGGCCATCGCCATACCCGTCTCTGGCCCCATCCCGGTCATCCCCAGGCCCGGGAGGTGATCTTTTATCAGGAGCGGGAGGGGCGGCGCCTGTGGGGCGTTACCGCCTGGATTACCGTCGACTTTCTGGGTTGTCTGGAACCTTGGGACCGGCATCCCGCCGGGTCAGGAACATGGCATCGCCGTAACTGAAGAAGCGGTAGCCCTCCCGTACCGCATGCTGGTAGGCCGCCATGACGGCTTCGTAACCGCTGAAGGCGGAGACCAGCATCAGCAGGGTGGATTCCGGCAGGTGGAAGTTGGTGATCAGGGCATCCACTACCTGGAAGCGATACCCGGGGCGGATGAACAGCCGCGTCTCGCCCTGAAACGGCGCCAGCGCGCCGCTGGCGGCGGCGGTCTCCAGGCTGCGCACGCTGGTCGTCCCCACCGCCACCACCCGGCCACCGTGGGCGCGGGTGGCCGCGACCTGGGCGCAGACCGCGGCGTTCACCTCCAGCCACTCGGCATGCATGGGGTGCTCGTCCAGGTTCTCCACCCGCACCGGCTGGAAGGTGCCGGCGCCGACGTGAAGGGTGACATGGGCGGACGCGACCCCCAGGTCCGCCAGGCGCTGGAGCATGTCCGCGTCGAAGTGCAGGCCGGCGGTCGGCGCCGCCACCGCCCCGGGACGGCGGGAGTAGATGGTCTGGTAACGCTCCAGATCCGTTTCCTCGTCCGGGCGCTGGATGTAGGGCGGCAAGGGGATGTGCCCGTAGCGCTCCATCAGCGTCGGAAAGTCGCCCTCCAGGGCGCGCAGGCGGAAGAACTCGCCCTCGCGCCCCAGACATTCCAGGGTCGCCCCCGCCGACGCCCCCGTCCCGGTCCCCATTCCGGCCTCCGTCCCGGTCTCGGCCCCCTCCCTCGCCCCCGCCTCCAGCAGCAGTCGCCCACCGGCCTGGGGCGACTTGCTCGCCCGCACCTGGGCCAGGACCTCATCCGCTGCCAGGAGCCGTTCCACCAGGATCTCCACCCGCCCCCCCGTCTCCTTGCGGCCGAACAGGCGGGCGCGCATCACCCGGGTATCGTTGAAGACCAGCAGGTCTCCCGCGCGCAGCAAGGTTGGCAGTGCGGCGAAGTGGCGATCCGTTACCGCGCCGCTGGGTCCATCCAGGCACAGCAGCCGGCTCGCTCCCCGCAGGGGCAGTGGCCGTTGGGCGATAAGCGCGGGGGGCAGGTGGAAGTGGAAGTCGGAGCGTTTCATGCCGGGGATGATACCGAAAAGACCCGTCTGGCCGGGGCGGTCCTTCCGCCGCCTCGTTGCCAGGGGCTGCCGGGAAGAGAGCCCCGGCCCTCAAATCTCCATTCTCAAATCACAGTGCATAAATTCGAAACTTGCCCCGGAATCGGGAAAGGTTATACTTTGCGTCTGCCAGGGAGGCAACGCCGGGGTGGCGAAACTGGTAGACGCATCAGACTCAAAATCTGACGGTAGTGATACCGTGCCGGTTCGAGTCCGGCCCTCGGTACCAACAAAGACAAGGGCTTAGCGGAGACGCTAAGCCCTTTTTCTTTGGGGGAATGGCTTCGTGGCGCACTCATGGCGCACTTTTCCACAAGCGACCACAAAAAACGACCACATAGAGGTGGCCTTGTCCTTCGCCCTGTTGAGCCGCCAAGGGGCAGAAGAGACCCGGGCTGATGGTTGGCGGTGCGCCATGAGTGCGCCACGGGCACCGACAAGTGAAATGGCCATCACCACGGGCACCCCTGATTGTGGCAAAAGGCCTTATTGGGACAGGTAGTGTCACTTTTTGATCCAGGGATTACGGTCAATGATTGATGCTTACCAAGCGATGGTGGCGCCCCTCCTCACGCTGGCGGGTCATGGGGCCTTGTGGCCGGTTCCGGTCGCGCTGGCCCTGTTCGCCCTCCTGGCGCTTGCCATCCCCCGACTACGGGGGAAGCTGGGAGAACGGCGGGTGGCCAATTTGCTCGACCGCCTCGGGGCAGGCGAAGCGCTTCACGATGTCATCCTGCCCGATTCGCGCGGTGGCCTCACCCAAGTCGATCATCTGGTGCTGACTCCCTCAGGACTGCTGGTCGTGGAGACCAAGAACTACCGGGGACAGATTTTCGGCCAGGCTCACGATGCCCAGTGGACCCAACAGCGTGTTAGGTTGATACCAATAACCCTGCATACCACCGCTTGACACCCCGGGCGTCTTTTGGTGAACCCTGTGCGCAACTTGGGATTTACGCCGCACCTCACCCCCCTCCACCGACCGGAAGTCTCCCACCACACCCTGGGTGGCCGGCCTTACCCGGCCGGTCATACGGATAACGAGAGGCTAAACTGAAGCTGAGCTGTAGACGCTGCCCCGCCCAGCCAGGTCTTCCGCCCACCGGCCCGGCCACCTTGTCCTGGAGGTCACCCTGATGGGGCGCTTACAAAGATGCTTGGACGTCTTCCCGATCACCTTGCTGGGATCAGAAGTGGCATGTTTAGCGCCTTGACCGTGCTCTCTGACGAAGAGGATACTTCGACGTAGGCGGTTGGATTTCCTATGCTTCGAGCGCCGGGCTTCCGGTAGCCGTGCAAATTCTGGAGTCAGACGCGATGAAAGGCGCACAAGCCATCCTGGAGACCCTGTACGGGGCCGGCGTGGACACGCTCTTTGCCAACCCGGGGACCTCGGAGATGGCCCTCGTACGCGCAATGGACGATGCCGGCACGGTGCGCGCCGTGCTCGTCCTGTTCGAGGGAGTGGTATCGGGCGCCGCTGACGGCTATGCGCGGATGGCCGGCCGCCCCGCGGCCACCTTGCTGCACCTCGGCCCCGGCCTGGCGAACGCTGGCGCGAACCTGCACAACGCCCGCCGCGCCCGTTCCCCGGTCGTCAATATCGTGGGCGAGCATGCCCGCGAGCATATCGCGCTCGACGCGCCGCTCACAACGGACATCGAGGCGGTGGCCCGGCCCTTCTCGCGCTGGGTGCGCACCATCCGCACGACGGCGCAGGCGGGGCCGGACACGGCCGCCGCGATCGAGGCGGCACGCGCCCTGGCCGGCCCGGCCACCCTGATCGTGCCCGCGGACGTGGCCTGGTCAGAAGGCGGGATTCCGGCCCGGGTCCCGGCAGCGGCGGCTCCCACCCAGCCCGAGGTGCAACGCCTCGACCTGACGGCGGACTGGCTGCGCCGGGCCGGTCCCCGCGCCCTGCTGCTGCTCGGTGGCCATGCACTTAGCGCGCGCGGCATCGCGGCCGCGGCGCGCCTGGCGGCCGCGACCGGGGCCCGCCTCGCCGCGGAGAACTTCAACGTCCGCATGGCGCGCGGCGTCGGGCGACCGTACCTCCCCAAGGTTCCCTATGTCGGGGCGGCGGCCGAGGCCTTTCTCGGCGACGTTGAGGTGCTGGTGCTGGTCGAGTCGCGCGCGCCGGTCAACTTTTTCGGCTACCCGGGGCAACGTGGCACGCCGGTCGCGGCCGCGACACACGTGCTCACGCTGGCGGCGCCGGGTGAGGCCGGGGTCGAGGCGCTCGAAGCACTGTGCGCGGGGCTCAGGGCGCCGGTCCCGGCCGCGCCCCCGGCGGTCGCCCGGCCCGAGATGCCAACCGGACCCCTCGATGCGTCGTCCCTGGCCGCCACCCTCGCCTGCTGCCTGCCCGAGGGGGCCGTGCTGTGCGACGAGGCGATCACGACCCGAACGGCGCTGTACGAGCTCTTGTCCGCGGCGGCGCCGTACGACCACCTCGACCTGATGGGCGGTGCGATCGGCGAGGGGCTGCCGCTGGCGACCGGCGCGGCCCTCGGCGACCCGAGCCGCCGCGTCATCTGCGTCTCCGGTGACGGCAGTGCCTTGTATACGCTCCAGGCGCTCTGGACGCAGGCCCGCGAGAACCTCGACATCACGACCGTCATTTGCGCCAACCATCGCTACGCGATTCTGGTCAACGAGCATCTGCAAATCGAGGGTCGGGCACCTGGACCGCGGGCCTGGCCGTTGATGTCGCTTGAAGGGCCGGCGATCAGCTTCGCCGCCCTCGCCCGCGGCTTCGGCGTGGAAGCCGTCACGGTGGCCACGGCCGAGGCACTGGCCGACGCGCTGACCGCCGCGCTGGCGAGACGCGGCCCGTTCCTGATCGAGGCGCAGATGGTGGTGCCGCCGTCGGCGGGTTGAGTTGCCGGGTCAGCGTAATGCTGCACCAGCCCCCGGAGGTCTACACGGCCACGAGGCAGCGCGCCCAGCAGGAAGGTCCCGATCCTCTATGACCCATCACCCGCATCGGGGCCGGACAAAACCCTAATCGCGCGATAGTGAGTCCAGGGTGACACGCCATGGCCAGGGTGACCAGCCATGGCGCTACACGACAGGGTTTTCGCTTTTCGGAACGGGATGAAAGATTCAGGAGCGCATTGACCGAGGGTACTCTAAATCCAGGTCACAGTCCCGCCCCCAAAATCGCTCCTCGGCCTCGGCCACTGGTGAGCGACCCAGGTGGCGATGGCGTGGATGTCCTGGAGGGTGCGTTGATCGCCGCGCTTAAGGGCGGCGCTGATCTCGGTGTTGAGACGGTGAAGGGCGAGGGCGAAAGCGGTGCGGGTCATGTCGGTCTCCCGGTGAGCGTGGCAGGACCGACCGCGAGGGCAGACGGGACCAGGGACCGGTATCATCCCCCTGCCGGTGCCGCCGAAGTCGGTCGGAGGCTTTACCGCCGTGGCGCTGTAACCGCCGCGGCGGACGGCGCTAGGTACGCTCTCAACGCCAGGGGAAGTCAAAACCCGGATTAGTTCATGCCGCCACTCGCGCCCCCCTGCCCATAGACATAGATATAAGTGGGCGGGACCTGGGTACCGGGGAGTTTGATGGCATTGGTCTCAAAGAAGCTGCCCAGCAACACCCGCTGCCCGGCGGGAAAGTCCCCGACCTTGACCTCGTTCGCGGTGACTCGGTAAGACCCAGCACCGGGGGGCATCTCAAAGTAGACCCGGCAGGGGGTGGACCAACAGGTCCCGGTATCTCCCGGGGCGAGGGTGATTTCGCCCCATCCGGTGGGGAAGCCACCGGTCGTAGCACAACCCATGATCAGCGCCAACCCCGGGAGGAAGACCGCCAAACCTAGGCAACGTCGGAGGGAGGTGTTCATGGCATCAACTCCAGGACGGATCAGAACGTGATGACCGCTTGAACCTAAGGATAGCTAATGATCGCTGCCCGGTGCGGCGGGAACAGCCCGGTTGACGTCAGACGAGCCCCGGGCTTGGCCTAGCCGCGGTTCGGCTGGCCCGCACCATGGCCAGGGTCTTGTGGCCCAACACTTCCGCTATCTCGGCCAAGCTGGCGCCGTTCATGGCCAAATAGCTCGCCGTCGAATGCCGCAGGTCATGCCAACGGAAATTCTCGATTTCCGCTTGCTGCAAGGCGGTTTCCCAAACCCCGCGCATGTCGATGGGATGCGATTCCCGCGGTGCATCCGGGCTGGTCACGCTGGCGCGGCGGCGATATCTGCCGGGGAAAACCAGGTCCGTGTCGATGCGACGGACCTTGGCGTGCTCCTTTAGCAAGGTCAGGCCGGGGCCAGCCAAGGGCACCACCCTGGTGGTCCCATTCTTGGTCAGGAAGAGGGTTATTTTCCCGCCCGGGAGGTCTACAGCCGACCACCGGAGATTCATCAGCTCGCTCTTTCGCATGCCGATTGAAAGAGCAAGCTACAGCCAGGGATTGGTCGATGCCTGGCAAGCGGCCAGCAGCCGGTCGCGTTCGTCATCGCTGAGGAAGCGAACCCGCCCATCCGGTTCGGAGGGACGCTGGACGCCGCGCAAGGGGGAGTCGTCCAACCATCCCCACTCTTTGATGGCGATTCTCAAGGCATGGGAAACAGGCGCCAGGTAGCGGTTGACGGTGGCCGGGGAGAAGGGCTTGCCGGCAGGGGTCAAGGTAGCAGCCAGCTTGTCACGTTTCTCCGCCAGGAGGGCCGGGGTCAGGGCGTCCAGGGTGGCGTACCCCTAAGCGCCGCCCTTAGCGGCGGAGGACCTGGATCGATGGTTACCGGAGCGGGGGAGGGTCCTGAGCCGCGCCGGGGGTGCTGAGGTTTGACCGTTGGGCTGTGTCCCAAAGGCCGTCGTTAATCCATAGACCCGGTGATTCCGGCCCCCGGCCTTGGCGGCATATCGTGCCTCATCAGTGCCCGCGAACTGTTCCATGCTCAACTGGAAGCCGCATGGCTGCTCGGCACCGAGTCAACAGGCTGACCAACCGGATCGGGCTGAACGGTTTGTTCGGACTGATCGGGCTCATCGGGTCGCTCAGGTTGAGCGGGCTGATCGAGGAGGGGATGCGCCTGGGCGATTGCCGCGAGCAGGGACACCAGTTCCTGCTCCAGCATGACAAAGGCCTCTTCCACTTCCCCCTCACCCCGCCTGATCGCCTCCTCCAGCCCCCCCGCGCAGCGCATCACCGCCATGGCGCCAATGCTGCCCGCATACCCCCGCACCCGATGCAGGCGACCGGCGGCCGCTTCCTGCTGGCCCGCCGCCAGGTCCGCCCGGCATTCCGCCACCACCGCGGCGAAGTGCCGACTGAAGCCCTGGAGGAGCTTGCGAAACTGCGCGAGATCCCCCGCCAGGTTTTTTTCGACCAGCCGGCGGTTAATCCCGGCAATCTCCGGGAAGGTCGTCACGGGGCGGACGCCGGGTGTCTCCGGGGTGACAGGCGGCACCGGGGGCTGGTCCTCAGCGGGATCAGGGATTACAAACGCGCCTTCCGCCATCTCCGGCGCCCGGGAGCGGGTCCCCCAGAGGGACAGCCGGGCGCCGATCTCGTCCAAATCGATGGGTTTGGTCAGGATCGCGTCGACCCCGGCCGTGAAGGCCGCCTGGCGCTGTTCGGGGAGGACACCAGCGGTAAGGGCGATGATCGGCAAGGCGCTCAGGCCCAGTTTGCTCCGGATCAACCGCGTGGCGGTGAAACCATCCATGACCGGCATCTGCAGGTCCATGAGCACCAGGTCGCAGTCGGCGGGGTGTGCCTTGAGGAACGCGAGTGCCTGGGCGCCATCGCTGGCCTCGGTGACCTGGGCGCCCTCCTGTTCCAAGGCCAGGTGCATCAGGTCGCGGTGGTCGGGACTGTCATCCACGACCAGTACGCGCAGGCCGTTCAGGTTGACGGCCGGAGGTTCTGGCGCTGATCCCATCCGGGCCGGCTCCCCGGCGGCGTCCGGGACCCGGGCGAAGGGCAGTTCGAACCAAAAGGTGCTACCCCGGCCGGGCGCACTGTCCACCCCGATCTTGCCCCCCATCAGCTCGATCAGGCGGTGGCTGATTGCCAGGCCCAGGCCCGAGCCCCCATGGCGGCGGCTATGGCCGCCCTCGACCTGGAAGAAGGGGTTAAACAGCGCTGGCTGATCTCGGGAGGCAATACCCACCCCGGTGTCCTGGACCGCGAAGCGCAGGCTGACTTGATCTTCGCTGACGGCGAGCACCTCGATCCGGACCCGGATCTCCCCCTGGTCGGTGAACTTGATAGCGTTGCCGATCAGATTGGTCAGGACCTGCTCCAGGCGCCGATCGTCCCCCTGTAACTGACCCGGCGGCAGGGGGGGCACCTCCAGGCGCCAGATCAGGCCCTTGTGGCGGGCGGAAGAGCCATAGAGGGCGGCGAGGCGCTGGAGCAGGGCGGGCAAGGCGAAGGGTCGCGACTCGATCGGGAGATGGCCGGCTTCGATCTTGGCCATGTCGAGGATGTCATTCAGGATGGCCAGCAGGGATCCCCCTGCGGTCTGGATGCGCCCCAGCATCTCGCGTTGCGATGGGGTGAGGGGTTCGCGACCGATCATCTGGGCGAGACCCAGCACCGAGTAGAGCGGCGTGCGGATTTCGTGACTCATGCGGGCGAGGAATTCGCTCTTGGCGGCATTAGCCTGCTCGGCGAGGTCGCGGGCTTGGGAGAGGTCGGCCTCCAGGCGCTTGCGCTCGGCGATGTCGCGGCACACACCGACAATCCCCCGCACCTGGCCGTCATCGTCGCTTAACGGCGAGGCCAGGACCTCCACCCAGGCGAGGGTGCCGTTCTTGCGCCGGACCTCCATTTCCAGGTGCTCGTGCGGGAGGATGACCCCGGCCGACAACGCCTGGTGAAACCGGGTGAGATAGTCCTGAAAGCGCTCCAGGGACGGCGGGGTGAAGAGGACGTCCCAGGGGAAGGTCATCAACTCTTGGGGCGAATAGCCGCTCAGCCGTTCGCTGGCGGGGCTTATGTAGGTCCATTGCGCCGCCAGGTTCATGGTCCAGATGACGTCGGTGGCATTCTGGGCGATCAGCCGGTAGCGTTCCTCGCTGCGGCGTAGGGCGTCTTCCGCGACTTTGCGCGGCGTGATGTCGCGCGTCACGCCAACGATTTGCCTGAAGTGGTGTTGAAGGTCGTGGGGGACGGTGGCGTTGGACTCAAGCCACTTGGTGCTGCCATCCTTGCAGCGAATTTCCAGTTCGGCCTGGAATGCAAACGGCCGTCCCGCTTCAGCACAGGCGCGCGCCTGGGCGAGAGCTTGCTCGACGATGGCCAGGGCGGCGGGGGTGTAGGTTTTGATCGGCGGCAGTTGGCGATATTCGCCGGGGGTGTAGCCGAGGATTTTTTCAATGGCGGGGCTCAGATAGGTAAATTCGCCTGCCAGGTTCATGGTCCAGATGAGGTCCAGAGACTGCTCGGCGATCAGGCGCAGATGTTCCTCGCTGAGCCGCAGCGCATCTTCGGCCTGCATGCGCTTGGCCTGCTCGCTCGCCTGCCAAGAGGCGTAGGCTTGCTGTCGGCGCTGAGAGGCCATCAGGCTGAGTGTCGCGACCAGGGCAATGAGGGCGAAGAGCCCCAGCTTGTCTACCGTGTCCTGGCGCCAGTGGGCGAAGAGGGCGGTCAGGTCGCGGCTGATGGCGACCACCAGGGGCTGGTCGGCGGGGGTCCGTTCCGGCCGGACGGTCTGGAAGGCGGTCATGCGCTCCTCGCCGGTGGCGGCCGCCCCCTCCAGGACCAGGTGGTCGGTGCCGCTGTCCAGGTAGCGCCGAAAAAGGGAGTTGGGCAGGTCCCGCAGGTCCTGGCCGACAAGACCCTCGGGGTCAGGCACACGGTAGACTACCTGACCCTCGCCGTGGATGACCGTGGCACCCGCATCCGGGGCATACAGGGTGCTGCTGAGCAGCAGGCGGAAATAGTCGGAGTTGAGCATGGCCAGGACATAGCCGTTGAACCGGCCCTGGTCGTCGGCGATCACGCGTCCCAGGCTGAGCGCCCAGAGGCCCGAGGGCGTCTTAACGGGAGGAGAGACATAGAGGGTGTCCGGATTGGCATCCCGACTCATGGTTTGGTAGGGCGCCTGATCGCGAACGTCCATGCCGATCAGTTCCTGGTGGTTACTGGCAATGACGGTGCCATTGACGTCGACAACCAGCAAGCCGCGATGGCCGAAGCTGGAGGCGACCAGGGCCGTCAGGCGATGGTTGAGCAGGCTCATCCCCTCGGGTTGGGCGAGGAGCCAGGGTAGGTCCGCGCGCAGGTTGGCGAGGAGCTCGCTGGTGGTCTGCAAGCGGTTGGCGAGGTACTCCCCCACCACCTTCACCTCCTCGTTCAGATGCTGGCGCTCCTGGGCGTGGAGGGTTCGATAGTCGACCCAACGGTCAACACCGAGGACGGCGGCCAGGACCGTCAGGGCCAGGATCAGGGCCAGCCAGGGGGTGATCTGGCGCCGCCGGGGGAGGTGGGTAGAGGTTGACATCAGGCGGGTCCGAAGGGCAGGGTCAGGCTGTCCAGGGTGCCAAGGGCCTCACCCAACTTCAGGTTGGCCATCGTCTCACCCCGGGCATGAAAGTCCTATTCGCCCCAGACCCTGGAAAGGGCAGGGCCAGTTTCGCGTGCAGGTCCTGGGCGGGGAGAGTATGCCGCCCCAGCGCATGACGCAACGCCTCCAGTCGGAGCGGGTCAAGGCTACCTCATTCTGACTACCCATCCCTGATCTCTTCAGGCCGGGTCCAGCCACCGGGTCGCGGGGTCAGGTTTGGTGGAGCTGGAGAGGTTGGGCAGTGGTGGCCAGATTAGGCCTAAAAGTAAGGTGGTGGTAAGGTCGCGGCCCCGAGGGGTGGTTAAGCCCTCGACAACGAGGGGGTGGAGATCTGCGTCTGTTGCATCGACGTCCTCATACTCGACCCGTCGGGAGAACCCCTGACGGGTCTGTCCATCTTCGCCCCCGTGGCGAGGATCAGGGCATCGGCCTGGTTTATGAAGGTGGCGGCATGCAGGGGTCCGTTCAGTTCTAAATTAGTTCCAAACCAGTCTGAGACAGAAAAAGTAATCGTTTTTTTCGATGGAAAGGCTGGATTCCATGGGTAATAATTATGAAGACGGCGGGGGCGTTGGGTTATCCTTGGCGCACTTGCTCCCGAAAAGGCACGGTTATCCACAAGTAACAGCAATAAGCCGGTGTAGGTAACATGTTGTTTTATCTACTGTCGGCTGTTGTAACTTGTTGAAAATACGAGACTCAAAATCTGACGGTAGTGATACCGTGCCGGTTCGAGTCCGGCCCTCGGGACCATCATTTGGGCTTCATCTCAGGGTAAAGCCCAATTTTTTTTCGGTGAAGATTGCCGCCTAAGGCGGTCGGTGATAGATTTCCGCGTTTTGTAAGGTTTGCCCCTCCCGGGCCAGGCAGAGTCACCATGAAAGAAGGCATCCACCCCGCGTACCGCGACACCAAGGTCGTCTGCAGCTGCGGCAACCAGTTCAACACCCGTTCCACCCTGGGCAAGGACCTGCACGTGGAAGTCTGCTCCGCCTGCCACCCCTTCTACACCGGCAAGCAGAAGATCGTTGACACGGGTGGTCGCGTCGACAAGTTCCGCCGCAAATACGGCCGCTGAGAACATCCAGCGCGCTGGCGCAACCCGAGCGCCGGGATGATTTCGATCATCCCGGCGCTTTTGATTTTCCGCTGTCAGAAAACCCTGTCGGGTCATCAGGTCCTCAGTCTCGAACCTTGCGTTCATGCCTGGCTTGCGTTTATGCCTGGCCAGCATGAACGCTGGTGAGTAGAGCCGTCACCCCCACCTCGTCCAACCCCCGTTCGGGCCGATCATCCATCGGGTCTAGAGGGGGATTGCTCCGCGCCGTGTGCGGTAGCACCAGCAACTCGATCGGGGTATCGCCAGCCAGGAAGCTCAGCACGGGCAGGAAGCCCCGGCTGCCATCCGCGAAGCGCCGCGTCTCCTGACGCTCCCGCCAGCGGATACCCTGGTTGAGTAGTTCCAGCACCACCTCGTCCACCGCCTCGGCGGCGAGCAGCAGCCGCACCGGCAGGCTGGGGTCCGGGTAGTCGGTCGCCAGGCTGCCAATCAGCCGGGGGCGAAAACGGTGAAAGTGGCGCATGGCCGCCAGTGCCTGCTGGCGCTGCCGGTCCACCGCGGCGGTCTGCTCCGGTCGCCAGAACAGCCGCCGATAGGCCAGGAGCGCCTCCTGAACCTCTTCGTTGCTCGGCCAACGGCGCTTGTCGGCGATCCCCGCCCGTTCCGCCACCTTGCGCCGCGCCCGCTCCGGTTCGGCGATACCCTGTTCGGCCATGAGGCGCGCCGCCTCTTCCGCCAGCCAGCGGCGTTGGGTCTCCGGGCGCTCGCGATGTTGCATGCTCAGGGTCCTCCCGCGGGTAAGAAGCCGGGAAATGCGATATAGTGAATCGCATTAAAGACCTGATGCTCCTTATTCCGCAACCCGGCACGCCCACGCCTGCTTCCAACCGCCCTAAGCCACACTAACCCGCCATGTTCAGTCTTGGTCTTGGCCGTAAGCAGGCACCGCTCCTGGGGATCGATATCGGCTCGACCGCGGTCAAGGTGGTGGAACTCGCCCGGGTGGGTCTCGCCTCCGCCCATACCTTTCAGGTGACAAGCTGCGCCCTGGAGCCGCTGGCCCCCATGGCGGTGGTGGAAAAAAAGATCGCCGACGTCCAGGCCGTGGGCGAGGCCATTCGTCAGGCGGTCACCCGCTGCGGCACCAAGGCCAAGGCCGCCGCGGTGGCCGTACCCGGTTCCGCGACCATCACCAAGGTCATCCCCATGGCCGTGGGTATGAAAGATGCCGAGATGGAAGGGCTGATCCAGCTTGACGCGGACCATTACATCCCCTATCCCCTCGATGAGGTCAATCTCGATTTCACGGTCCTGGGCCCCTCCGCGACCCAGGGCGAGGTCGATGTCCTCCTCGTGGCCACCCGCCATGAGGTCGTCGACAACCTGTTGGCGGCCCTGGAAATCGCGGGCCTGGAGGCGGAAGTCGTCGATGCCGAGCCTTATGCCCTGGAAAATGCCGCCATCCTGGCCATGGGCGCCCAGGCCGATGGCCAGACCATCGCCATCGCCGATATCGGCGCCCAGGCCACGCGCATCCAGGTCGTCCGTAATGGCCGCGCTCAGTTCAGTCGGGAGCAGGGTTTCGCCGCCGCCCAACTGCTGGATGAGATCCGCCACCGCTACCAGCTCAAGGCGGATGAGGCCCGGCGCTGCCTCGAAGCGGGCGAATTGCCCGACAACTATGTCGTGGACGTGGCGCGTCCCTTCGCCGAGGCCCTGACCCAACAGATCGGCCGGGCCTTGCAGTTTTATTACAGTTCCACCTACTCCAAGCCCGCCGATCAGATTCTCCTGGCGGGAGGGGTTGCCGTCCTCCCCGGACTGGAGCAGACGGTCAGCAGCCGCTTGGGGGTACTGGCCTATGTGGCCAATCCCTTCGCCCATATGACCCTGGGCCCCCGGGTTCCCGGGCAATTGATCCAACGTCATGGGCCCGCGTTGACGCTGGCGGTCGGTCTGGCCCTGCGCGGATACGACTGAATGGTCCGCATCAATCTGCTCCCCTGGCGCGAGAAAGAGCGCCAGCGCCAGAAGCGTGTCATGACCGCGGTGGCCCTGAGCGCCGTCGTCCTGACCTTCGCCGGGGCGCTCGCCAGTTATTTCCTCATCGAGGATTGGATTCAGGTCCAAGAGGCCCGGAACGCCTTTCTCACCGCCGAAATCGCCACCCTTGACAGGAAGATCAAAGAGATCAAGGAGATCGAGAAAAAAAAGCAGGACCTCCTGGCCCGCATGGAGATCATCCAGGACTTGCAACAGATGCGTCCCGAGATCGTGCATTTCTTCGACGAGATCGTGACCGCCATCCCCAATGGCCTCTTCCTCACCGGCATCAAGCAGACGGGGACCAACGTGGTGCTGGAAGGACGCGCCCAATCCTATGGCCGTATTTCCGACCTGATGCGCAACATCAATGCCTCCGTCTGGATCGCCAATCCCAACCTCAAGATCATCAAGGAGCAGGACAAGACGGACACGGGGCTCAGTCATTTCGAATTGCAATTGCAGCAGCGGCGGCCCGCCAAACCGGAGGAAGGGCCGGCCGCCGGCTGAGCCCGGTACGCCTCCTGATACGCCATGGATCTGAAAGAACTCAATAATCTTGATTTCAGCACCATCGGCGATTGGCCACCGCTGGCCAAGGGCATCCTGATCCTCTTTCTCTGTGGCGCGCTCGTCGGTGGCTGGTACTGGTTCGTCACCCTGGATCAACTTGACCGACTGGCGCTAGCCGAGACCCAGGAAACCGAATTGCGCGCTACCTTTGAAAGCAAGCAGCGCCTGGCGGCCAACCTGGAAACCCACCGCGAACAGCTTGCCCAAATGGAGGAATTCCTCCAGGACCTGTTACGGCAACTGCCCGGCAGCGCGGAAATCGCCGCCCTGCTGGTGGATGTTTCCCAGACCGGCCTGGCCGCGGGCCTGGAATTCGAGCTCTTCCAGCCCACGGCGGAGGTCTCGAAGAGCTTCTATGCCGAACTGCCCATTCAAGTGGAGGTAAAGGGCTCTTATCATCAGCTCGGGACCTTCGTCAGCGGTCTCGCCGCCCTGCCACGGATCGTGACCGTCCATGATGTGGCCATCGCCTCCGCTGATAAGGAGTCCCGCGTTACCACGCCTAATCCCCCTCCCACCGTAGCCGGGAGGCTGAGTATGCGCGCCACGGTCAAGACCTATCGCTACCTGGACGATAGCGAGCTTGCCCAGGAGCAGGGGGCTAAGAAAGGCGCCAAGGGAGGAAAGTCTGGCGGCCAGGGAGCTAAACCAGCGCCCGGCGCCCAAGGCAAACCGGCAGGGAAGCAGGCACCGGCCAAGCCATGATTCGTCCGTCCGCTTTACCCTCCAGCCTCAGGTCCGTCCCGGCCCTGGTCATCCTGGGCCTGACCGTCTTTGGCCTGGGCGGGTGCGGCAATCCGGACACCAGCGATTTGCAGGACTATGTCATCCAGATCAAGCAGCGTCGTCCCCCACCCATCGACCCCCTGCCCGTATTCACCCTGGCAGAAGGCTACGATTATGACCCCGGAAACCGCCGTGATCCCTTCGTCATGGATCGCGAGACGGCCGCCATCATCCCCGTCCCTCCTGACCCCAGCGGCATTGCCCCGGACCCCTACCGCCCCAAGGAGGCCTTGGAGCGGTTCGCCCTGGATAGCCTGATCATGCAAGGGATCCTGGAACAGAACGAGCAGATCTGGGGGCTGGTCCGGGCCAAGGAGGACAATAGCCTCCATCGGGTCGCCGTGGGGAATTACCTCGGGCTGAACCATGGCCGTATCATTCGGATCTCGGAGCAGCGGATCGACCTCATCGAGCTCATCCAGGACGGTGCCGGTCGCTGGCTGGAACGCGAGGCCTCGCTGGCCCTGATCGCGGACGAGCGAAAAAAGTAACACCCAGACGCGGAGCCCATGCAGATTCAATCCATTGTTTTGGCCAGGGAGACTGGCGGGCCTGCGCCAGGTCCAGGCCAGCACCGCGCGTCGTTAGCCCTGCTCTGGATCTGGCTCGCGCTGGTCCTGCTACTGGCCCCGTGCCTGGTCTGGGCGGTCGCCCTCAAGGACGTGGAGTTCGCCACCCTCCCCGGTAATCAGGTCCGCCTCGACCTGGTGCTCTCCGGGTCGGTCAGCGCTCCGCGGGACTTCGCCACCGATTCGCCCGCCCGGATCGTCATCGACCTCCCGGGGGTCACCAGTGAACTGCCGCGCAAGACCGTGCCGATCGATGTCGGCCCGGTGCAGAGTCTCATGGCCCTGGATGCCGAAGGCCGGACTCGGATCGTCATCAATCTCAACGCCCTGGTGCCCTACCAGGTCCAGAACGCTGGGGAACGGGTGACCATCGCCATCAATCCGCCGCCCGCCGCGGCGTCAGCGCCGGCATCGGGGATCGCTTCCGCGCCCCTGGCGGCAACCAGTCGGGCTGAATCCCCCCCCGCGGCCGCCGGCCTGCGTGGCATCGATTTCCAACGGGGACCCGGAGGCGAGGGCCGGGTGATCGTCAAGCTGCCGGCCGAGAATACCCGGATCACGGTGGCGGAGAAGGGTGGGAAGGTGGTGGCCGAGGTGCTCGACACCTCCCTGCCCGAGCGCCTGCGTCGCCGCCTGGACGTGGTGGATTTCGGCACTCCCGTCGTGGCGGTCGAGGCCCGCGCCCAAGGTCGCGATGTCGCCATCGCCGTCGAGACCACCAAGGACTACGAATATCTGGCCTACCAGGTCAACGAACAGTTTACGATCGAGTTTCGCGCCCTCAGCCCGGAACAACGCGAACAGCGCCAGCGGGAACAGGTGATCTTCAGTGGTGACCGGCTGAGCCTGAATTTTCAGGACATCGAGGTCCGCGCCGTGCTTCAGCTCCTGGCGGACTTCACCGGGCTTAACCTAGTGGCCAGCGACACCGTCAAGGGCAGCGTGACCCTGCGCCTGAAAAACGTCCCCTGGGACCAGGCCCTGGATATCATCCTCAAGGCCAAGGGCCTGACCATGCGCCAGAAGGGCAACGTCATCATGGTGGGCCCCACCGAGGAAGTCATGGCCCGGGAGGAAAAGGAACTGGAGGCCACCCGCAAGATCGAGGAGCTGGCCCCCCTGCGCACCGAGTACATCCAGATCAATTACGCCAAGGCCGCCGACATCGCCAAGCTCCTTGAAACCCGGCAGATCACCACCGGTCAGGCGAGCGCCAATCTCGGTCAGATCAATGGCAAGGCCAAGGCCGAAAAGGAACAGGCGGAGGTCAAGGGGCTCCTCTCCAGCCGGGGCAGCGTCACCGCCGACGATCGCACCAATACCCTCCTGGTACAGGAGACGGCGGAAAAGCTGGAAGAAATCCGCCAGTTGGTGGCGCGTCTGGATATTCCCGTGCGCCAGGTCATGATCGAATCGCGGGTGGTCATCGCCACCGATAATTTCGCCCGGGAACTGGGGGTACGTTTTGGCTATAACCGCCTGCAGGTCAACGAGAATAAGGGTAACTTCAACGAAATTTTCGGTTCTCAACGTGGCACGTTGAAAGGTGAGGATTATTGGGGTACAACCATCGATGACACGGTGCCTCTCATGGTCGATCTGCCGGCGGTCAACGCGACCAGCGGCATCAACTTCCTCGTCGGCAAGATCGGCAGCTATCTGCTCCAATTGGAACTGACGGCCATGCAAGAGGAGGGACGCGGGGAAATCCTCTCCAATCCCCGGGTCATCACCTCCGATAAACAAGCCGCCCTGATCGAAGTGGGGCAACGGGTACCGGTGGTTACCCCCGGCACCGTTGATCAGCCGGCCACCGTGAAATACGAAGATGCGACCCTGAAACTGGATGTGACCCCCCATATCACCCCGGACAATCGCATCATCATGAGCCTGAAGGTGTCCAAGGATGAAGCGGATGCCGTCCTGGAGGTCGATGGTAATCCATACATCAATAAAAGGACGGTAGAAACCAACGTCTTGGTAGACAATGGTGAAACCGTGGTCCTGGGCGGGGTATTCGAGCGTTCCCGATTCACTAACAAGGATCAGGTGCCCTGGCTGGGCGATTTACCGATTCTGGGCAATCTCTTCAAAAATGATTCCCGCGAGGAAATCAATAAGGAACTGCTCATCTTCGTCACTCCCCGCATTCTGCAAGAAGATTTGAAAGCGCGCTGACCCTGGGTCCCATCCACCCAAGCGCAGTAGCACAGGTTGATCCCTATCGAGAAAGTATCTCTCCATGAAGCGGTTAAACAACATCTTTCTCGTCGGCCCCATGGGCGCCGGCAAATCCACCATCGGTCGCCAACTCGCCGAGGCCCTGTCCTTCCGGTTCGAGGATAGCGACCATGAAATCCAACGTCGCACCGGCGTCGATATCCCCACCATCTTCGAGTACGAGGGTGAGGAGGGCTTCCGCAAGCGCGAGGAGCAGGTCATCGCCGACCTGACCGAACAGGAGGGCATCGTCCTGGCCACCGGCGGCGGCGCCGTGCTGCGCGAGACCAACCGCCAACGCCTGACGGCCCGGGGGGTGGTGATCTACCTCCATTGCAGCCCGGAGCAGCAATTTGCCCGCACCAACCGCGACCGCAACCGGCCGCTGATCCAGACCGCGGACCCCTTGCAGAGCCTGCGCGACATCATGGCCATCCGCGAGCCCCTCTATCGCCAGGTGGCCGATCTGGTCGTGTCCACCGAGAAGCGCGGCACCGTCTCCGTGGTCAAGGAGATCCGCCGCCGCCTGGAGACGGAATTAGTCTGATGATCAGAACCCTCGAAGTCGCCCTCGGCGACCGCGCCTATCCGATCCATATCGGCCAGCAATTGCTCGCCGATCCCCGCTGGTACCAGCCCCACATCCGCGGCCGCCAGGTAATGATCGTCAGTAACGAGACGGTCGCGCCCCTCTACCTGGCACAGGTGGAACAGGCCCTTACCGGCTACCAGTTGGCGCGGGTCATCCTCCCCGACGGCGAGGAGTACAAGACCCTGGAGGTGTGGCACCGCATCTTCGACAGCTTGCTGTGCAACCGCTTCAGTCGCGACTGCACCCTGGTCGCCCTCGGTGGCGGGGTGGTGGGGGACATGGCCGGCTTCGCCGCCGCCTGCTATCAGCGCGGGGTGGACTTCATCCAGGTGCCCACCACCCTGCTGGCCCAGGTGGACTCCTCCGTCGGCGGCAAGACCGGCGTCAACCACCCCCTGGGCAAGAACATGATCGGCGCCTTCCACCAGCCCCGCGCCGTCATCATCGACACCGACACCCTGAACACCCTGCCGGACCGGGAGGTCTCCGCCGGCCTGGCGGAGGTCATCAAGTACGGCCTGATCCGCGATCCGGAGTTCTTCGCCTGGCTGGAGGTCCAGATGCTCAGCCTGCGCGCCCGGAACGGCGCCGCCCTGGCTGCGGCCATCGAGCGCTCCTGCCGCAATAAGGCCGAGGTGGTGGCGGCGGACGAGCGCGAATCCGGCCAGCGCGCCCTGCTCAACCTGGGCCATACCTTCGGCCATGCCATCGAGACCGGCATGGGCTATGGCGCCTGGCTCCACGGCGAGGCCGTCGGCGTGGGCATGTGCCAGGCCGCCGATCTCTCCTGTCGCCTGGGCTGGCTGGGTGCCGCTGACCGGGACCGCGCCCGCGACCTCATCGCCGCCGCCGGCCTGCCCACCGCGCCGCCGAAGGAACTGACTCCTCAGACCTTCCGCGACCTCATGGCCGTGGACAAAAAGGTCCAGGACGGCCGCCTGCGGCTGGTCCTGCTTCAGGGCATCGGCGTCAGCCTGGTCACCGGGGAGTTCGATTTGGCCAAGCTGGATGAGACCCTGAACCAGGCCTGATTCAGGGGCTTCTGGGGCCTGCCTGAATGGCTTCGTTTCGCAAAACGCCCTTTTTTGGCCGGCCCGGCAAGGTCTCGCGCAACGGCGCTAGGGGGTGGTGCTATTGGGCTGGGACGCGCCAGTGCCTAGTTGCAGGATTTGTTCGAGAACGGCGCATACTTCGGCAAAGCGCGCTTCATCCAGTTTCCGCAGCGGGTGGGGTGTCGCTTGGCGCACGCGCCAATCAAAGGATTTAGGTTGATGGCAAAGTACATAGCTGATTTTGCCGGATTTAGCTTTTGCCTTGCCCACCGCAACGGCGAAAGGGTTATCAGCGTTGTACTCGGCGGTCGTCATGGGCAAACCGATGACCAGCGAGGTTTTGGCGTTGAAATTCCGCGGGGATAGCACAAGAAAGGGATGGAGGTCGCGCATTTCGCGCCCAGCCTGAGGGTTGCAATCAATCCAAATCACCTCCTGACGAGCGGGTACCCAGTCTTGGCCCTTGGCTACCACTGCTCGGCACCGACCGGAGCTGTGGGCAGGGCCTCGCCGCCATGGCGCACCGGATCGAAACGCGCTAGGCGCTGTTCGAGCGTGAGTTGTTCCCTTTCCAGCGGCGTGATGACTACGCGGCCATTTTCCACCGCGATGCGGATGCGCTGATCAGCGTGGAGATGCGCTTCACGGGCAATGCCGACCGGCAGGCGAACACCGAGATTGTTGCCCCAACGCTTAATGTCAAGCACGGCTTCTGCCATGGAAAATGCCCTCACCAACGTTTAAACTAAGTTTAAACATTACCGCCGCTAATGGCGAAAAGGCAAGCAACTTTTCGGGCTGCATGTTTTCCGACGCTGGCCCGCCCTGGCGCTTGATCTGGCTGGACTCGATCCGGCGGCGGCGTCGCATTACATCTTTCGCGCCGAGGCGGTCAAGCAAACCGCCTACCGCCTCGACGGCCTCCTGGTCCCCCCGGAGGAGAGCGATGAACCCTGGGTGTTCGTCGAGGTTCAGTTCTAGGTCGATGAGCATTTTTATCGGCAGTTCTCCGCATGGTCCCGAACGCCTGGACCTGCTGAACTTTATCGAGAGCCCAAGTGAAACCCACTGAACTCTAAAATCGGACCGACCTGGCCAGGAAAAAGTTGATGCCGCCAATTGACTCGGAACTACAAGCACTTCTTGAACAAGGCGAAAGCGGATCAGTGGAGTTTAAAACCGAGGACGTGCGGCCTGAATCCCTCGCCCGCGAGATGGTCGCCTTCTCCAATACTTTGGGTGGCATACTACTCATCGGCGTGCAGGACGATGGTGGTATTCAGGGGGTATCGAATCGTGAAGCCATTGATCAAAGAATTATCAATGTCGCGCGCCACAACGTCGTCCCGGCAATCTCCCCTACCGTTGAATGGGTGGATCTTAATGACCAGACCCTGTGCCTGGTCCGTATTCCCAAAGGGCAAGCCAAACCCTATCAGACCCTCGACGGAAAATTCCTGATTCGCGTTGGATCGACCAATCGCCAGGCCACAAAAGAAGAGTTGAGCCGTCTGTTTCAGGCCTCAGGCCTGGTCCATTTCGACCTCTCCCCTGTTACCGGCACCAGCTTCCAGGATCTGGAGCCAGAAGCCCTGCACAACTACTGGTTCAATTCCTATCAAATCGACTACGCCCGCCTGGATGAGGCGGAACAGGTCACCTTATTGAGAAATGCCGATCTTCTGGCCGCGGAAGAAGGCGTGACCGTTTGCAGCCTGGGTGGATTGCTTTTGTTCGGCAAGCAGCCCCAGCGTCGCCTTCCCCAGAGCGGTATCCAGTTTGCCGTCTTCGATGGCACGGAGTTGACGGATAATCTTTTGGATAAAAAGGAAATCACCGGAACGCTGCCGGATCTCATCGAACGTAGTGTTGCCATCATCCGCCTGTTCCTCCCTCAGCCATCCCAGATTAGTGGCCTGCGGCGTGAAGAGGAGGAGCAGGTATCCATCCGTGTCCTACGGGAAATCCTGGTCAATGCCGTCTGTCACCGGGATTACTCCATTGCCAACCGCCGGATTCACATCAGCCTGTTCCGTGACCGCCTGGAAGTAAGCTCCCCCGGGCGCTTGCCCAATACGCTGGATCTCAACAAAATCCGCTACGGAAATTCCGCGCCCCGCAACTTCCTCTTACTCAAATTCCTGGATAATTTGCGGTATATAGATGGTCTGGGCCGTGGGATTCCCATGATCATTAGGGAGTTGGGTGAGCAGATCACGTTTGCCGAAATCGGCGATATCTTTCGCGTAAGTGTCAGACTCACTGCTAACCAAACGCCGCCGCTCCCAAAAAGCATTTAACAAGCTTCCCATGCGGCTGACACAACAACAAGCGACGATCCGGATGGTTCAGGCTTGGGCGTGGTATGTCCCATTGTTCAGCGGTTGGATCGCTAGGCGCATGCCCATGGCCTTCAGGATCGCGGAGAGGGTCTTGAGTTCAGGATTGCACTTCTCGGAGAGAGTCCGATACAGGGTGTGGGCATTGATATCTGCCTGACGAGCCACTTCCTGTACCCCCTTCGGGTGGAAGATCGTCATCCGCTAACTTTCATGGAGGGTTCGCCACGTCCCTGATGGTGAAACCCGTTATCAAGGGCGACTGCGACCTGGCCAAACTGGACGAGACCCATTGCTGGTAAGCGCCTTTTCCCCAGCCACTGCCCTGGCATAGACTAGCCACTGAGGTCCCTGGTATCCCCTATCCGCCGAGACTTTCATCATGGCCCTAGTCCCCGCCAAAAAAGCTGAACCCCCCAAAAGGCTCACACCGGCCGGCAAACCCGAGGCCGACAAAAACCTCCTCTTCGCCTGGGAGGGCATGGATCGCTCCGGCAAGCGGGTCAAGGGCGAAACTCCGGCCGCCGACGAGGCCGCGGTGCGCGCCGAGCTGCGCCGCCAGGGCATCACCCCTGCCAAGATTCGCAAAAAGACCCGGGTGGGCGGCAAGAAAAAGATCGTCAGCAAGGACATCACCGTCTTCAGCCGCCAGCTCGCCACCATGATGAGCGCCGGCGTGCCCCTGGTGCAGGCCTTCGACATCGTCGGCCGCGGCCATGACAACCCGGCCATGTCCGACCTCATCCTGGCGGTCAAGAGCGACATTCAGGGCGGCACCGCCCTCACCACGGCCCTGGCCAAGCATCCGCTCCAGTTCGATGAACTCTTCTGCAACCTGGTCCAGGCCGGCGAGCAGGCCGGTGTCCTCGACACCATGCTGGACAAGATCGCCACCTATAAGGAAAAGACGGAGAGCATCAAGGGCAAGATCAAGAAGGCCCTCTTCTACCCGGCAGCGGTGATAATCGTCGCCATCGTAGTGACAACCGTCATCATGCTGTTCGTCATCCCCCAGTTCAAAGAGCTTTTCACCAGCTTTGGCGCCGATCTACCAGCCTTCACCCTACTGGTGATCAGCATCTCCAACTTCATGACCGAGTGGTGGTGGGGCATTGGCCTCGCCCTCGGCGCTGCTGGCTACAGCATCGCCGAGAGCTATAAACGCTCACCCCAACTGCGGGAGGGGGTGGACCGGACCATGCTCAGATTCCCCATCATCGGCCCCATCCTCCATAAGGCGGCGGTCGCCCGCTTCGCCCGCACCCTGTCCACCATGTTCGCCGCCGGCGTACCCCTGGTGGAGGCCCTCAATTCCGTGGCTGGAGCTACCGGGAGCGTGGTCTATTCCGAGGCCGTGCTCGGGATGCGGGAAAAGGTCGCCACCGGCCAATCGCTGCAACTGTCCATGCGCCAGGCTGAACTCTTTCCCCACCTGGTCATCCAGATGACTGCTATCGGCGAGGAGGCCGGCTCCCTCGATGCCATGCTGTCCAAGGTGGCGGACTTCTATGAAGAGGAAGTGGACAACGCCGTCGATGCCCTCAGCAGCCTGTTGGAGCCGATGATCATGGTGATCATCGGCGGTCTCGTTGGGAGTCTGGTCGTCGCCATGTACCTGCCTATCTTCAAGATGGCGTCGACCGTGTGAAGAACCCACCATGATGCTCCCATCCCTTGACGCCCGATCTGGATATTATTTTTCGTCAGCGTTCGTTTGGTGTTGAAGGGTTTAGAGTATCTTCACGTCTGCTGAGTTTACCCGGCAAGGCCTCCATCACCGCTAGGGCTAGGGGATGGCCTGCGATGGCGGCGCGGCGCATCCACTGCAGGCCGGCCCTAGGATCTCCCGCCGGTCTGTAAAGATAGATTTCACCCAGGGTTAGCATGGCGTCTACATCACCCTGATTTGCTGCCAACTGGAGCCAAGCTAAAGCCCGTTCTGGCAGTCCCGCCTCTAGAAAGATCAGGGCCAATTCCAGTTGCTCCCGTGCCAGACCGGCATCGGCGTGCTGAATGGCGGCGATGACCTCACTATGTAGCGGTAAACCGATATCTTGAGCGATGTCTTCCAGGGCAAGAAGTGATCTCCCTTGATGATCGCGTGATCGTGAGACGGCGAGTCTTCCTGCTGCAATACGTCGCCAGAGGGTTCGCTTGCTGACCCCCGTAATCAGGGCTGCGGTATTCAGGCTGATGCAAGTCATGTGATTGAAGCTGATGGGGCACTGCTGCTGATCTTATGGGTCAGTGCATGGCGATGCAAAATAAATGTCAGTGTGACAGAGGATCATGACAACGCCGCTGACATGGCTTGGACTGTGACAAGTGTTAGCATTCATCTCGTCTGCTAGGTAACTCTTTGATTAAAATAACGATGTGAATCTGGTATGCATTTTGTATATTTTTCAGTAAGCGTGCCGGGCGCTCAATCCGGTCATATCAGGCGACATTCCGCAAATCCTAATCAGTTTTTTGAAGGAGAACTGAAATGAACAAACAGCAAGGCTTTACCTTGATCGAACTCATGATCGTGGTAGCAATCATCGGTATCTTGGCTGCTATTGCACTTCCCGCATATCAAGACTATACGGCCCGAGCTCAAGCAACTGAGGGTTTCTCGGCGACAGCCGGTACACGCGCAGATATTGCCGTCTTAATTTCAGAAGGCACCACGGATTATACGGCTGCTAATACTGCAGCGGCTGGGTTGGCTGGAAAATATTTTCCTGCCGGTGGTGTAACTGTGAATACAGGTACTGGGGCAATCAGCGTGAAATTTAATGCCGGTGCGCTTAAAGACCAGACTTTGACGCTTACTCCCACAATTGGTGCTACAACTAAACAAATCCAAAAATGGGTATGCGCTGGTCTTACAAATACCAACCACCTACCCTCTGGTTGTAAGGGATCCTGATGTTAGGGTATGGTTTGGTCGAGTTTGGCTGAATCGATCAATTTGGTTGTGTTCAGTTAGATGAATGCCTGTGAATTTGATGGCTAGGTCCAGGGATGGGCCTGTATCTTATTAATCTTGCGTCAGATGCTGTATGGAAATTTAGACCATGATTTATCTGCGCTAATTCGAACCGCTTTAGGGAACGCTGATTAATTACAGATTCCTCGCGAATGCGCCTTGCAATGCTTTGATTCAGTTATGCCGTTCGTAGCGGCTCTCGAGTTAATCAGCGTTTCCTTAATTTAAAGAAAAATAGGAAATCCCATGTCGATTAAGTCCTAGGTCGGTTGAACGTCTACACGCCTTCTTAATTAAGGCGGATTGCCGGCAAGCAGATTAATTATGAATTAAGTAATTGCGAATTGTTAGCCTAAAATCGGTTAACAGCGGCATCCCGATTAGCTTTAATTTCCATTCTTGTTTTTTCTGAAATAACGGGCCGTGATTTGTCTAGTTAAATGGGTAGATCTGAAGCTCAAACTGATGCGCTGATTCCAGTTACAAGTAAATGTGCTGAAAGAGGGTGTCATTTCCCAAAACCCGATCTAGTTCTGAGGCAAGCAATGAAATATCCATCCTTAATTGAATGCCCTGCAAAGAACAAGGCATTTATTTCTGGGCTTGCGCTATCACTAATTTTCTTGTCGCAAACAGTGCGTTCAGAAGTAGCGAACCAAGATGGCCTGGAAATACCACGCTTGCTTGGAGCGTCAATCAGCAAGCCTCTTGCCCAAAACCAGGCACCCACTATTTTGAATATGCTAAACGATCTTCGCCGACAGGTTCGGGAAGTGAAAAGGCTACGGGTCATCGTGGGAGTACGTGCAGCCTTCGCCCCCGAAGGTTACCAGGACCCCAACGGCCGGCGAATTCAGCGTCAAGAGATTGGCACGGTCCAGTCCCTCATCGAGGGGGCCTTACCGCGTCGCGACTCGGCCCGGATCAGTAAACTGACATCGGCGCCCTTCATGGCCATGGAGGTTGACGCCGACCAACTCGAAGCCCTGGCCGCCATGCCGGAAGTCACGGACATCCAGGAGGACCGTCGGGCCTGGGCCTCGCTGGACCAGAGCGTCCCGGTCATCCAGGCTGATGATGCTTGGGCTGCGGGCTATACCGGCAATGGTTGGGCGGTGGCCGTGCTGGACAATGGGGTACAGACCTCCCATCCCTTCGTGCGGGCGGCCGTGGTGGCCGAGGCCTGCTACTCCACGCAGAATCCCGCTGCTGATGAATATTCCCTGTGTCCCGGCCGGGTCACCACCTCCACCGCCACTGGGTCCGCCTCCTATTGCTATGACGCCAGCTTTGGTAATTGGGCCTGCGATCACGGTACCCATGTGGCTGGTATCGCCACTGGCCGGGGCGACAATCAGACCTTCGCGGGCGTCGCCAAGGGCGGCAATCTGATCCCTATCCAGGTCTTCACCTGGGATGCCTACTACGACGATTCCTTTGCCTACTTCAGCGACATCAACCGTGGTCTACAACGCGTCATCGACCTGCATGATGCTGGGGTCAAGATCGCGGCGGTGAACATGAGCCTGGGCGGGGGGGCCTATACCAGTCAGAGCGCCTGCGATAGCGCCAACCTGTCCACCAAGACCCTGATCGACAACCTGAAGTCCAGGGGCATCGCCACCGTCATCGCTGCGGGTAATGAGAGTTATACCAATGCCATCAGCGCCCCGGGTTGTATCTCCTCCGCGGTGAGCGTGGGCGCTACCTGGGACGCCAGCGGTTGGACCTGCGATGGCGCTTCATCGGCCCTGGACAAGGTCGCCTGCTATTCCAACACGGCGAGCTTTCTGGACCTGTTAGCCCCTGGCTCCGCTATCGCTGCCTCGGTGCCCACCAATACCTATGCCACCTATCACGGCACCTCCATGGCCACGCCCCATGTCGCCGGCTGCTGGGCCCTGCTGAAGGCCGCCAAGCCGGATGCTTCGGTGGATGCCATCGAGGCGGCGCTGAAGAATACCGGCAAGGCCGTCAGCGACTATCGCGCCACCAGCATCGTCAAACCACGCATCGATTGCCATGCGGCCTTGAATCAGTTGGTGGCCGCGGCACCGCCACCGTCCACGGCCCAGACATTTCAGTTTGGGGCGGCAACGGCGTCGGTGACCGAAGGGACGACGACCCTGACGATTCCGGTCACCCGTTCCAGCGGCAGCGGCGCGACGACGGTGAAGTACGCCACCAGCAATGGCAGCGCGGTGGCGGGCCAGGACTACACGGCCAAGAGCGGGACCCTGAGTTTCGCGGCGGGCGTCACTACCCAGAACATCAGCATCACCATCACCAACGACAGCCTGTATGAACTGGATGAGACCTTCGCGGTGGCCCTGAACAGCCCCGCCACGGGCTGGACCCTGGGTTCCCCCGCTACCGCCACGGTGACGATCAAGGACAATGGCGATCGTAACCTCGCCTTTACCGGCGCCACCGCGCAGGTCAGCGAGGGCGCCGGGACTGTCACGCTCCGGGTGCAGCGCTTGGGCAGCACCAGCGCGAGCGCCAGCGTGCGCTATGCCACCAGCAATGGCACGGCCAGGAGCAGCAGCGACTATCGCAGTAAGAGCGGTACCCTGACCTGGGCCGCCGGGGATGCCAATTCCAAGGCCATCACCATCTCCATCGTCAACAATACGACCAGAGAGAGCACGGAGACCTTTTATGTCAGCTTGAGTTCTCCCTCCGGGGCCACCCTGGGCAGTATTAGCCGTGTGACGGTCAGTATCAACGATAACGATTGAGTTAAGGAACGGGTCTTGGTCTGGGATGCCGGTTCACTCCGCCTCGGCATCCCGGACATCCCTAGCGACGTGGGCGGTGCCTCCGGTAAAATCACCATTGGCAAGCAGGTATCCCATGGCTACCCACCCCTTCCGTCTGCACGGATTTACCTTGATCGAATTGATGATCGTGGTAACCGTGATCGGCATCCTGGCAGCGATTGCCTATCCGTCTTATCAGGACTATATCCGTAGGGCGCGGCGTATCGAGGCCCAAAGCGTCATGATGGATATTCAGTTGATGCAGGAAAAGTATCGGATCAATCATGTCAGCTATGGCGGCTTGGCGGATTTGGGGACTTTCCCTTCGGACTACTATAGCTTTGCCATTTCCGGCAACACGGTCAGCGCCTATACCATCACCGCCACGGCCAAGTCCGGGACCAGTCAGGCCAGTGACAGCGGCTGTACCTCCTTGACCCTTAACCAAGCCAGCACCAAAACGCCGGACAGTTGCTGGAAGAAATAACGGGGCAATTGCCAGGACGGGAATCATGAACCGGTCCAAGGGCTTCACGCTCATCGAACTCCTGGTAACTATCATTGTCCTGGCCATCCTGGCGACTATTGCGCTCCCAAGCTTCCAGGATCTCGCGGAAAGAAGACGGCTGATCAATGCTACCGAGGCCTTCTATGCCGATCTGCAATTCGCCCGTTCGGAAGCCGTCAAGCGCTCGCGATCCCTGACGGTCAATGTCGCGGATGGTTGTCTGACCATTGCGGATGCATCCGCTTCCCCGATCATGGTCCTGACGTCTACCTGTATTTCCCTCTTCCCCGCGATCAGCCTGGAAGCCACCGGCATGCCCATGGCATTGGACCGTGTGCGCGGCATCCCCTCCCCCACGGGGGGAACCCTGGTACTCACCTCGCCCAGCGGCCTGGAGACGAGGGTCATCGTCAGCCGGTTTGGCCGGGTACGTATTTGTTCTCCCGCCACGAAAAAAGTGGGAGGTTACCCCACATGCTGAAGATGATGGGAAGCAAGCAGGGTGGGGTGACCCTGGTGGAGTTGATGGTGGGTTCCGCGGTGGGTCTGATCGTCCTTGCCGCGGTTCTGGCTAGCTACATCAGCGTGGCTCGGAGCGCCAGCGAGGTGCTTGCGTCCGCCAAGCTGAACGCGGAACTGCGGGCGGCCATGGATATGATGGTTAGGGACATCCGGCGGGCTGGCTCCTGGACGGCCACCGCGGCAGACCGCGAGAATGGAGATAACCCCTTTACCCGGCGTTCAGGCTCCCTGACAACCGATATCAATATACTGGATGGCGGAAAGGCCATCGAGTTTTCTTACAACGGCAGTTTTTTAGGCTCCGCGGAGGGTACGGTCTTTGGTTTTCGACTGGATGAAAAAGCCATCAAGACCCTGCAATGCAATATCGACAGCGCCCAGCCTAATCAATGCCAGACGGGTAATTTGCTGACGACGGGGTGGGAAAAACTCACGGACGATAACAATGTCGTGATTGAAGCGCTGAGCTTCGGCACCCTGGGATCCCGCTGCATGAATCTGACCAATGGCGGGCAGACGTGGGTGATTTCCTCGGCCAGCACCCTGCCTGGGTGCGATGCCGCCGTGCCCGGTTATGACGCGACCACCAATGACCGTCTACTGGAAAGGCGCCAGTTCTGGGTGCGTCTGGCCGGCCGCCTCAAGGAGCGACCAGAATTCACGATGGTTCTTGAGCAAGCGGTCTTGCTGCCCAACGACCGGGTTTTTAATATCCAGGTTTTAACCCCCCCCTGAGGTTGGAGGCGCCATGCTCCACCATCTACGCTATCGAAGGTTTGAATTTTCTCAGCGGGGTGCGGCGGCCTTGCCCGTGGGGGTATTGCTTCTATTCATCGCCGCATTGGTGCTCATCGCTGTCTCCAGGACGACCCTGATGGAACAGCGTATCTCTGGCAACGAGATCCGCGCCCGGCAGGCCCTGCAGGCGGGACAGGCGGGTATCAGTCATGCCATGGCGTATATGAAGGCGGGGGGAATCGATCGCGTCAGCCCAACCAATCAGGCGGATGCCATCACGTCCCTCACGCTATCCACCGGGGCCAGTTATCAGGTCTATTATTGCGATCCCAGTCCTTCATCAATGCCAGCAGTCTATCCACTGGTGGATGCCTGTGATAATCAAGCTTCGCGTCCCAACTGTGGAGCTGGTTTCACCGCAAGCGCCAATTACGCGATACCGCTCGTGCTTGCCTGCGGCGGGAGTGATGACGCTATTGCCCTGCAACCGGTCGTGGTCAGTTTTTCCCGCGCCACTACCATGACGGACTCACCGGACAATCCGGTTATCAGTAAGGGCACCCTCAATGTCCAGGGCAGCGCCACGGTGACCAATTACTTCAATAATCTGACCATTTGGACGGGTGGCCCGACAGAAAGCATTGGAAATTCGGGAAAAACCTTTATCCGTAATCCAAATATTCCTCAGCCCAAGATGACCGAATCCCCGCCGTCAGATATTCCTACTTCATGCAAGGCTAATGATAAGTATATCTGTGTAACCGATAAAACCGCGAAGGGTCCGGATGTCATCGACGAAGATCTGACGCTAAAAAACATGCCCGATGAGGATATGTTCCGCAATTATTTCGGGCATGATTTTGTGACTTATCGGGATGAGATTGCTACCCGCGTCATAACCTCGGCCCAGGCTGGTAGTCTGGTTACCTCGGGCGGGGAAGCGATTGTCATCACTGGATCGACCACCAGCGTATCTTTGCCAAATGGCACGATTGGAAGCACCGCTAACCCGGTGGTCTTGATTATCGAAGGTAATTGGAATCAGGGCGGCACTACCACCGTCTACGGTGTTGTTTACGTCATGGGCAGCATGGGTGTTCAAGGCAACGTCACCGTGTATGGCAACGTCTCGGTCGAGGGGGGGGTGGCAGGTACGGGTAGTTTGGATGTTATTTACGATCCCTTCGCGAATAATGACGGTAGTAATAAGTTACAAAAGCTTGGCAAGCCAGGAATTTTATCTGGTTCCTGGAGGGATTGGCTATGAGCAATGACCGTCGGTGGGGCTCAGGGCAATGAACATCATCCTGACTTGTCGCCACAAAGGCTTTGCTCTGATGGATGCCATGATTGCCATCGTAGTCATTGGCATCGGCCTCTTTGGTATTGTCAGGCTCAATTCCGTGATGCTTGCAGGTACGGGGATCGGCAAGACCCGCGCGGAGGCGACCCAATTGGCCGAGGGCAAGCTGGAGGAAATCCGCGCCCAACAGCCCCCAGCCACCAAACCGGTTTCGAGTACCGCACCCGAAAGCATCACGGGGGTTAACGCGACTTTCTCCCGCTCCTGGACTATTGCCAGCGCGGGTCTAACTGGCCTTGACCTGGACCGGGTGACGGTGTGCGTGTCCTGGGGCGATACCTGTGGCGGTACGGGAGAACGCAAGGTTGAACTCAGTAGCCTGTTAACCTGGACCGACCTCATCACCGCCGGCTCCATTGGCAGCGGTCAAGGCGGCGTTGGCGCTGGCATGCCGGAGACCCCGGGCGGAAAGGGGAAGGAAAGCGGGGAAGAAAAATATGAGCCCGGTGACCTTCCTGAGGGTTCGGTCGCGAATCCTAACGACGGTACCAGCATTTACCAGAAAACAGGTAACGTTACGGAGTTGATCGACACCGCCACGGGGCAAGTCCTGCTGAGGGTGGATGATGGCTCGGGTTTCAGTACCATTTCTGGCAAGGTGTATATTACCTGGGGCTCGAAAATCGCCAAGAAAGCTACGAGCCAAATTGATATGGACCTTGTCGATGCCAATGTCCACGTTTTAGGTTCACTGGGCTCCGTCTGCCGGCAATATCTACCCGGTGGCGCCAATACCCTTCACCTCTATCCCACGTCGGGAACCACAGCCTACTCTTATTTCTACTACACCTGCTACATGGGGGCTGGCTGGTGGGGCAACATCGCTGTGGTCCGGACTGATGGTGGGGATCGGGTCTGCCTTGGCGATCCGAACATTTCTCAAACGGTGACTTCTCCCGTATCCCGGCGCCCCATTCTCAGTACTCTGCGCAACTATCGTGGTTATACCTCGGCCTGTACTACAACCCCCACCAGTTCAACCTGTAAATCTACAGGTATCGGGCTTGATGGCTCGGTTTATACCCCGGTCAGTTATGGTGCTTCTGCCACGGAGATCCAACATCATTTTCTCCTGACGACGATCACGGGTAACCCCGCCAATACCGATTGCGCCACCAAGGAAAGTGCCCCGAGCCTGAGCAGCAATCCCTTCACTGCCATCACTGGCCAGGGTGGAAATGCGGGACTGTTGTTTTGTCTGAGTTCGACCTGTCCCTTTGAGAGTGGATTTATCACCAGCGTGACGAACTTTGCCATGACAATTACCACAATGGTTACTCCAGCGCCGCTGGTCAAAGTCGAAGGTGGCCAATGCACGCCTCCAACCCAAACGGCATCTCCCTTTGTATACAACTGTCAGATAGATTGGATTGGCTGGTCTGGTGACTACTGGTCTGGAAATATCGAATTCACTCAGACGGACGGGATAACTCCAGCCGGCCAGATGAGTGGCGTTGCCACGAGCAACATATTACCTTCCGGCAAGATCGTAACCCTCGGCGGCACCTCAGGTGTCGGTTGCGAGGGAAAATGCATTACCTTTTCCAGTGTCCCCAAGGATGTCAATTCCTTTGCCATAAGCGCAACGCTGACACCCTAACGCTGGTTGCCCGTTTGTTGGGACTGCTTGAAGGGGTCTAGGCTGAGACTAAGGCTGGGGTGAGTGGCAATCCTTTTGACTCGGTCTGCTGTCTCCCTGGGGTGGTGGGGGGGTACAAAGGCTGATATCGAGTCCGTAATCACCGTTGCCTTTGTACCGGTGATCTTGGGCCGTAGGACCCAACAGGCACCCCAGTCTTCTGCTCTCGGGCCCGGCCCTTAAAACCTTCCGGCCTGGCTCTGCTAGGATAAGCAGCATGCAATTGCTCGACCCCAAAAATGACCTGGTGTTCAAGAAGCTCTTCGCGGAGGCGCCGGACCTGCTGGCGGAGCTGATTAATGCCGTGCGCAGCGAGGAGGCGCCGATCCGCGTGGTCGAAGTCCTCAACCCGCGCATCGCCCCGGAAGAACTGGCCGGCAAGTTCATCGTCCTCGACCTCCTGGCCCAGGACGGTGCCGGCCGGCGCTACAACATCGAGATGCAAGTGCGCCTGAAGCGGCCGCGCGGCCTGAGCGCAGAGGAAGAAACCCGCCGCCTGGCCGCGTCCGCGAACGCGCCCCGCGCGGCGAGCGCAGTGAGCTACGTGGCGTGCGTGAGGTCTTAACGGATCACCCCTGCATCTGCCAGCGGGGCTGATCCGACATTTGATTGCCAACGGGTATAATCCCTTACCGCTGCCTGACTCGTTCCGGTCTTTTCCGCCATGCCCCCATCCCCTCAGCCGCTCGCGGCTTATCAGGCCCTGTCGCCCGCCTTGCGCCGGCTGGTGCGGTTGACGGCCGTCTATGGCGAGGTGATCTATCTCACCAACCTGAAACTGGTGCTGAAGGAACTGGGCTGGAAGGATGATCAGGGACGGGTGATGTATAACACCATCAACACGGAACTGAGCACCCGCCTGCTCAAGGCTGGGGTGTGGGTCGAGGAACACGCCAGCATCCGCTGCCATCCCGCCCTGGTGGAGCCGCTGACCGAGGAGGCGCGGGAGCAAGGCGACCTGGAGGCGATCATCCGCGCCGCGGGCCTGGTCCTGCCCTACCGGCGCAGCGACTACGGGATGGTGGACCGCGAGGCCCAGCGCCGCTTTCTGCGCGAAGTCCGCTTCGCCATGTTGCTTGGGGACGCGGGTGGCCTGTTTCGGATCCTGGGCCTGACCGAGCCGGCCTACCTCCAGGCCACGCCCCAGTTCGCGGCGGACCTGCGCCGGATCTACGGGGAGCGGCTGGAACAGGCCCAGCCCGAGATTCAGTTCATGGCCCTGGAACCGCTGTTGGAGGAGGGGGAAATCCAGCTTGCCGATCAGCGGGAGGCCTACGCCCGGTTCGAAACCCTGTTCCGCGACTCGACCGCCACCAGCAACCTCCTGATCCAGGCCCTATTCCAACGCCGGCTGATGCGTGGCGCCTTTGCCGATCTGCCCCGGCCGGCGGCCCCGGGTGGCCTGATCGGGCCCCTCGTCACGGGCATTCAGGCCTTTGCCCGCGGGGAGGATGACGCCGCCCTGGTCGCCTTTCAGGAGGCGGTGGCGCTGCTCAAAAAGCGGGAACGCAAGCGCAGCCTTCATCTCCCCCGGCTGGAGGGGGTCCTGTATTTTCTGACCCTGCTGCGCGAGGGTTCCCTGGCCGCGACCACCCAGGCGCGGACCCTGATCGAGGCCAGCCGGCGGCCCCTCTTCCACGACCCCTTTCAGGCCGCCTTCGAGATCCTGGGCCTGGCGGTCCAGGTGATCCTGGAGGGGCAGGACTACAACGAGGCCCACCCCTACCTGGCGTTGCGTTATGCCAACAATCCCTGGGTGGAGCTGATTCAGGGCCTCTGTATCCGCTGGATGGGGGGCAAGCCGAGCAAGGAGCGGCTTGAACGCCTCCGCCGCCATCAAGGGGCGGCGACCCAGGGCGGTTACCTCTGGTACGCGCGGGAGGCGGCGCTTTTGCTCAATGCCTGGGGCGATCCGACGCGCTTTGGGTGCATCGCCGCCCTGGACACCCAGCCCCTCACCAATCTGCGTCAGCCGGAGGAGACCTGGGAGCGCACCCTGCGCGTGCTGCGGGAGATCGCCTCCCCGGCGACCGCATCCGCCGCGGCCGCCAAGCCGGCAACGGAGGGCGAGCTGAGCCTGGCCTGGGAGCTGACCCTCGCCGGTCAGGGCCTGGTCCTGTTCGAACCCCGGGAGCGCAAGCGGCGGGGCGCCGGCTGGACCAAGGGCCGGGTCGTGGCCCTCAAGCGCCTGGCGGAAAATAGCGACGCCCTGCCCTATCTGACGCCGGCGGATCGGGCCCTCTGTGCCTGTATCAAGGGCCAGCCCGTGACCTGGGGCTGGAGCGGCAGCCGTCTGGAGTACGACATCGAGGGGCTCTGTGGCCTGCGCGCCGCCCTGGGCCATCCCTACCTCTTCTTCCAGGGGGAGCCCGTCGAGCTGGTCCAGGACCAGCCGCGCCTGCTGGTGGCGCGGGCCGGGGAGGGCATTCGCATCAGCCTCCACCCGCCCTGCACCGGCGAGGCCAGCTATTACGTCACGGCGGAGCCCGGCCGCCTGCGCTTTTATGAGTTCACGACCCAGCACCAGCGCGTCGGACGGCTTCTCGGCCGGGACGGGCTCAAGGTGCCCACGGCGGCGGAGACCCGGGTGGTGGAGACCATCACCGCCCTCGCGCCCATGATCACCGTCCATTCAGAGATTGGGGGCGAGGGGGTCGGCGAGTTGGCGGCGGTGGAACGGGTGGAGGCCGATCCCCGTCCCTGCCTGCAACTCCAGCCCCTGGGGGACGGCCTGCGCGTCACCTGCCTGGTGCGGCCCCTGGGCGAGAAGGGCCCCAGCGCCCACCCCGGGGAGGGCGGGGCCTCCATCTTCAGCGAGATCGAGGGTCGCCGGGTCCATGCCCGGCGCGATCTCAAGGCCGAGCAGACGGCGGCGGTCGCGCTCTTCACCGCCTGTCCGGCCTTGGACCCCGAGTTCTGGGACTGGTCCCTGGAGGATCCGGAGCAGGCCCTGGAAACCCTGGAGGCCCTGCAAGGGCTGGGCGAGGCGGTGGTCCTGGAGTGGCCCCAGGGCAAGGCACTGCGCCTGCTCGGCAAGCGCGGGCTCGAGGCCATGTCGCTGCGGGTCAGCAGCCAGCGGGACTGGTTCGCCCTCTCCGGCGAGCTGACCCTGGACGACGGGCGGGTCATGGACATGTCGCGCCTCATCGACCTGCTCAGCACCAGCCCGGGCCGCTACGTCAAGATCGGCGAGGACGAGTTCCTCGCCCTGAGCCAGGAATTGCGCAAGCGCCTGGAGGCCATCCGCACCCTCCAGGACAAGGGCCGGATCCATCCCCTCGCCGCCGGCCTGCTCGATGAGACCCTGGATGGCCTGGCGGTCCAGGCCGATGCCGCCTGGACGGCGCGCCTGGAGCGTCTGCGCGAGGCCCAGGACCTGGTGCCCGAGATCCCCAGCACCCTCCAGGCCGAGCTGCGCGACTATCAGGTCGAGGGCTTTCGCTGGCTGGCGCGCTTGGCCCATTGGGGGGCCGGGGCCTGCCTGGCGGACGACATGGGCCTGGGCAAGACGGTGCAGACCCTGGCCCTGTTGCTGGGTCGCGCCGCCCAAGGCCCGGCCCTGGTGTTGGCCCCGACCTCGGTGTGCGCCAACTGGGTGGAGGAGGCCGGGCGCTTCGCCCCGACCCTGAATGCCCGGCTCTTCGGCCCCGGGGATCGGGCGGCCCTGCTGGAGGGGCTGGGTCCCTTCGACCTGGTGATCTGCACCTATGGCCTGCTATGGACCGAGTCCGAGGCCCTGACCAAGGTCCAGTGGCACACCATCGTCGCCGACGAGGCCCAAGCCTTCAAGAACGCCCAGACCAAGCGATCCAAGGCGGTGATGGACCTGCAAGGGGACTTTCGCCTCATCACCACCGGCACCCCCATCGAGAATCACTTGGGGGAGCTGTGGAACCTGTTCCGCTTCATCAACCCCGGCCTGCTGGGCAGCCTGGAGCACTTCAACCAGCGCTTCGCCATCCCCATCGAGATGCGCAAGGACAAGGCGGCGGGCAACCAGCTCAAGCGCCTGATCCGGCCCTTCATCCTGCGGCGCTTGAAGAGCGAGGTGCTGGCGGAGCTGCCGGAGCGCACCGAGATCACCCTGCACGTGGAGCTGAGCGAGGAGGAGCGCCTCTTCTACGAGGCCCTGCGCCGCTCCGCCCTGGAGCGCATCAGCAGCGTCGGCGGCCAGGGGCCGGGGGACGTGCGCTTCCAGGTCCTGGCGGAGATCATGCGGCTGCGCCGCGCCTGCTGCCACCCCCGGCTGGTGGTCCCGGGGAGCCCCATCGCCAGCGCCAAGCTCCAGGCCTTCGCCGAGATCGTCACCGAACTGCGGGAGAACCGCCACAAGGCCCTGGTTTTCAGCCAGTTCGTCGACCACCTGGCCCTGGTGAGGGAGTGGCTCGATGGCGAGAAGATCCCCTACCAGTACCTGGACGGCGCCACCCCGGTGAAGCGTCGCCAGGAGGCGGTGGCCGCCTTCCAGGCCGGTCGTGGCGATCTCTTCCTGATCAGCCTCAAGGCCGGCGGCGCCGGCCTCAACCTCACCGCCGCGGACTACGTCATCCACCTCGACCCCTGGTGGAACCCCGCCGTGGAGGACCAAGCCTCCGACCGCGCCCACCGCATCGGCCAGCAGCGCCCGGTGACCATCTACCGCCTGGTGGCCCGCAACACCATCGAGGACATGATCATCGATCTGCACCGCCACAAGCGCGACCTGGCCGACTCCCTGCTCGAAGGCGCCGAGATGGCCGCCCGGATGGGTGTCGAGGAGATGATGGCCCTGCTGAAGGAGGCGGGTTAGGCGTCAAGTCAGTAGTGGTAACGGCAGGAAATGATGGTGATCTGCTCGGCATCGACAGCGTAGACCAAGCGATTCGTCTGGTCGATGCGACGCGACCATAAGCCGCTCAGGTTTTCCCGGAGGGCTTCGGGCTTGCCGATACCCGCGAACGGTGTCCGCAGTACATCGGCGATCAGCGTGTTGAGGCGCTTCAGGGTTTTGTGGTCCTGGGTTTGCCAGAAGACATAATCGTCCCAGGCCTCTTGGGTCCAGGCGAGCCTTCTAGTTGTCATGTGCCAGCGGGTGCATGGACGTCTGTCCCTGTCGATATTGGGCAATGGAGCGGGCAAGATGCTCGGCGTTGGCCGGAGAGCGAAGTAGGTGGACCGTCTCCATCAGGCTGTTGAAGCTGCCAAGGGACATGACAACGGCGCCTTCAGCATCACGGCGGGTGATAACCGTGTAGTCCGCGTCGGCGGCAACACGATCGAGAACTTGCTTCAGTTGATTACGGGCATCGGAGAAGGAAATGATTTGCATGGTAGCGGTCTGACTTGTCCTAAATATAGTACAAGTATGGCAGCCAGGAAGATCGCGTTCAACCAGCTCGATTTTTCGGTCCCGCGGGGACCGAACAGGAAGAAGCTGCCGGCGGGAGCCTGTAAAAATCGCCGCTCTGTTTCCATTTTTGCTTCCGATTTGGAGTTGTCGGGAGCATTTTTTCGGTTACCGGCTTGGTGGATGCCAAGACTCCTGGCAAGGACGACGGATGATTTAACCCTGCCACCCTGAGTCAGTGCCGAAAACCGGCTACTCCGCAAGCCATGCACTCCTCAAGCCGAAGCCTGCCAAGCCCACAGGAGGATCAGTACTAAAACAAAAAGGGCGGCTTGCGCCGCCCTCGATCATCGGACCGGGAGGGGCCTTACCCCCCCCCGGCCTTTGTCCCTGACCCCAGCCTTAGGGTTTCAGTGCCCCCCGCCCTTGAGGGCGGTACACATCCCCTCGATGGTGTCCTTGGCATCACCGAAGACCAGGGAGGTGTTGTCCTGGTAGAACAGCAGGTTGTCAACGCCGGAGTAGCCGGGGCGCATGGAACGCTTAAGGAAGTAGACCTGGCGCGCCTTGCCGGCCTCCAGGATGGGCATGCCGTAGATGGGACTGGACTTGTCGGTCTTGGCCGCCGGGTTGACCACGTCGTTGGCCCCGACCACCAGGCAGACGTCGGCGGTGGCGAACTCGGGGTTGATCTCGTCCATCTCCTGGACGGCGTCGTAGGGGATGTCGGCCTCCGCCAGCAGCACGTTCATGTGCCCCGGCATGCGCCCGGCCACCGGGTGGATGGCGAACTTGACCTCGACGCCGCGGGCGTTGAGCAGTTCCATCAGCTCCTTGACCGAGTGCTGGGCCTGGGAGACGGCCATGCCATAGCCGGGGACGATGATGACCTTGTTGGCGTCCTCCATCCAATAGACCGCGTCCTCCACCGAGGCGGACTTGACGCCCTTGGCCGCCGCCTGGGCCCCGGCGCTGTCCCCGCCGCCCCCGTCGCCGCTGCCGAAACCGCCAAAGACCACGTTGAAGATGGAGCGGTTCATGGCCTTGCACATGATGAAGGACAGGATGGCGCCGGAGAAGCCGACCAGGGCGCCGACGATGATCAGCAGGTTGTTGCCCAGGGTGAAGCCCGTCGCCGCCGCCGCCCAGCCCGAGTAGCTGTTGAGCATGGAGATGATGACCGGCATGTCCGCGCCACCGATGGGGATGATGAGGGTCACGCCCAGGACGAAGGCCAGTAGGGTCATGAGGGTCAGGGACCAGCCGCTGCCGGTCAGGGCGAAGTGCACGCCCAAGGCGAGGGTGGCCAGGGCGATGGCGGCGTTGAGGGCGTGCTGGCCGGCGAACTTGACCGGCTGGCCGCTGATGAGCCCCTGGAGCTTGCCGAAGGCGATGACCGAGCCGGTGAAGGTGATGGCGCCGATGATGATGCCGGCGGACAGCTCGCCCATGAGCACCGGGTTGAGGGCGTTGGCGGCGGCCTTGTTGAGGAAGGTGCCGATGGCCACCAGCACCGCCGCCATGCCGACGAAGCTGTGCAGGGCGGCGACGAGCTGGGGCATGGCCGTCATCTGGATGCGCGCCGCCAGGATGCCGCCGATGACCGCGCCCGCCAGGACGCCGGCGATGATGAAGCCGTAGGACTGCACCTCCGCCCCCATCAGGGTGGCGCCGATGGCGATGGCCATGCCGAGCATGCCGTACATGTTGCCGCGCCGGGCGGTGGCGGGATGGGTCAGGCCCTTGAGGGCGAAGATGAAGAGGATGGCCGAGGCGAGATAGGCCAGGGCCTGGCTGTTGACCGAGAGTTCCATGGGCGGCTCCTTACTTGGCCTTCTTCTTGAACATGGACAGCATCCGGTGGGTCACCAGGAAGCCGCCAAAGACGTTGATGGAGGCCAGCAGCACGGCGAGGAAGCCCATGAGCTCGGCGGCGGTCCCGGCGCTCTCCAGGCCGGTCACCAGCAGGGCGCCGACGATGACGATGCCGGAGATGGCGTTGGTCAGGGCCACCAGGGGGGTGTGCAGGGAGGGCGTGACGCCCCAGATGACGTAATAGCCGATGAAACAGGACAGGACGAAGACGTAAAAGGCGAGAAGGGTCTCGGACATCGGGTGACTCCGGGTGAGGTTCGTGGGGCGGGCGCGATCAGACGCCGACGCGCATGGCCTGGGTGATCTCGTCCTGGTCCAGGTCCTTGAGGACCGGGCCATCCGGGGACTTGTCCACCATGATGTCGAGCAGGTTCGACAGGTTGCGGGCGTAGAAGGCGCTCGCGTCCGCCGGGACCATCGCCGGGAAGTTGGTGTGACCCACCAGGATCACGCCCTGCTTCTCCACCACTCGGTCCTTCTCGGTGAGGGGGCAGTTGCCGCCATTGGCCGCCGCCAGGTCGACGATCACCGAACCCGGGCGCATGCGGCCCACCACCTCGGGGGTGATGAGGATCGGCGCCGGGCGGCAGGGGATGAGGGCGGTGGAGATGATGATGTGGGCCTTGGCCAGTTCGTCGGCCAGGGCGGCCTGCTGGCGGGCCTTGGCCTCGTCGGACAACTCCTTGGCGTAGCCGCCGGCGCCGGAGCCGCTCTCGCCGATGTCCAGCTCGATGGCCTTGGCGCCCAGGGACTGGATCTGCTCCTTGGTCTCCGGCCGCACGTCATAGCCGTAGACATCGCAGCCTAGGCGGCGGGCGGTGGCGATGGCCTGGAGACCGGCGACCCCGGCGCCCAGCACCACCAGGCGGGCGGGCTTGGCCGAGCCGGCGGAGGTCATCATCATCGGCATGAAACGCCCGTAATGGGCGGCGGCCTCGATGACCGCGCGGTAGCCGGCGATGTTGCTCTGGGAGGAGAGGGCGTCCATGGACTGGGCGCGGGAGATGCGCGGGATGCGCTCCACCGCCATGACGCGGATGTCCTTCCGGACCATGGCGCCGATGATCTCGTCCTCGCCGCAGGTCTCGACATAGCCCAGGTAGATGCCGCCGGTCTGCATGGCGGCGACCTCGTCGGCGTCCGGCTTGCGCACCTTGAGCAGGATGTCGACGGCAAAGGCGGTGGCGCGAGGGACGATCTCGGCGCCCGCCTCCCGGTATTGCTCATCGGGGTAATGGGAGGCGATGCCAGCGCCGGCCTCGACCAGGACCTGAAAGCCGGTCTTGACCAGCTTCTTGACCACCTCGGGGGTGGAGGCGACACGGGTCTCCCCGGCGCACGTCTCTCTTGGGACACCGATTTTCATGACAGCAGTGTTCTTCGGCGAGGTCGCGACGCGGTGACTTGCCAATGGCCAACCCGCCGCGATGATTGAAAAGACAAAAAATCAGGGGCGCGTAAGAGTAGCCGTCACTTGTCAGGCAATCAAGGCCTTGGCGGGATTGAGGCCCTCTTTTGGGGCACGAGGGGCGGAAAAGGGCCTGGCGTTGGGCGTGTCGGGGCGCCGGTCGTGCGCTTTGCACCTTCGTGGTGCGTTAAATCCCGGCCCTGCACTCTCAGCGAGCACATCGATCAGGGGCTAGACTGGAAGTGCCGGATGCTTGAGGCCCCGGTTCTGCGGCAATTTCCGGCGCCAGGGTCGGCATGGGGTGAGCGATTTCCTCGCCCTAGGCCGCTCTCCAGCTCCCCGGGGAGGGGGCGTGCGCCCGCTCGGGACCTGGTCCCTCCGGCTGAGGTCCTACCTGGCACGAATCTGGCATTCACCCCCAAGGCCCGGCGAATAGCCTCTCACGCTAAAGGCTGTCGTCACCAGGATTACAGGTTTTCACGAGGTCAGCGATGAACCTTCATACCCCTCCCACCGCCCAGGGTCTCTACGATCCGGCTTATGAGCGCGACGCCTGCGGTGTCGGCTTCGTCTGCCATATCAAGAACGTCAAAAGCCGGCGCATCGTCGAGCAGGGCCTGGAGATCCTGGTACGCCTGACCCATCGCGGGGCGGTGGGGGCCGATCCCCGCGCCGGCGACGGGGCGGGCATCCTGGTGCAGATTCCCGACGCCTTCCTGCGCGCCCAGTTGGATTTCGACCTGCCCCCCGCGGGCCAGTATGCCGTGGGCATGCTCTTCCTGCCCCAGGACCGCAGCCGGCATCCAGAGGTGCGGGCGGTGATCGAGCGCCAGGTGGCCCTGGGTGGCGACCGGGTGCTGGGCTGGCGCGAGGTGCCGGTGGATTCGAGCATTCTCAGCGCCAGCGTCCGGCCCACGGAGCCGGTGGTCACTCAGCTCTTCATCGCCGCTGGGGAGAACCATCAGGACCCGGAGGCCTTCGAGCGCAGCCTGTTCGTCACCCGCAAGCAGATGGACAACGCCATCCGCTTCGCCGGCCTGCCCCAGTCCAGCTTCTACGTCGCCTCCCTGTCGACCCGCACCCTGGTCTACAAGGGCATGTTCCTCGCCGACCAGGTCGGGGCCTATTACCCCGACCTGCACCATCCCCTGTTCACCTCGGCCCTGGCCCTGGTCCACCAGCGCTTCTCCACCAACACCTTCCCCACCTGGAACCTGGCCCACCCCTTCCGCATGATCGCCCACAACGGGGAGATCAACACCCTGCGCGGCAACCTCAACTGGATGGCCGCCCGCCGCCACGGCATGGCCTCCCGGCTCATCGGTCCCGACCTGGACAAGATCTGGCCGCTGATCCCGGAGGGGCAGTCCGACTCGGCCTGCTTCGACAACGCCTTGGAGTTGCTGGTGATGGGCGGCTATCCGCTGGCCCACGCCATGATGATGCTCATCCCGGAGGCCTGGTCCGCCAACCCCCTGATGGACGAGGGGCGCCGGGCCTTCTACGAATACCACGCCGCCCTCATGGAGCCCTGGGATGGTCCGGCGGCGGTGGCCTTCACCGACGGCCGCCAGATCGGCGCCACCCTGGACCGCAACGGCCTGCGCCCGGCGCGCTATCTGATCACCGATGACGACCTGGTGGTCATGGCCTCGGAGATGGGCGTCCTCGACATCCCCGAGGCGCGCATCGTGCGCAAGTGGCGCCTGCAACCGGGCAAGATGTTCCTCATCGACCTGGAGCAGGGGCGGATCATCGACGACGCCGAGCTCAAGGCCCGGCTGGCCGCGGCCCAACCCTACCAGGATTGGCTCGACCGCACCCAGATCCGCCTGCGCGAGCTGCCGCCGGACATTGGCCCCATGGCCGCGGGACCCAAGACCCTCCTCGATCGCCAGCAGGCCTTCGGCTACACCCAGGAGGACCTCAAGTTCCTGCTGCTGCCCATGGCCCTCAGCGGCGAGGAGGCGGTGGGTTCCATGGGCGCGGACAACCCCCTGGCCATCCTCTCCGACCGGCCCAAGCCCCTCTTCAACTACTTCCAGCAGAACTTCGCCCAGGTCACCAACCCGCCCATCGATCCGATCCGCGAGGAGTTGGTGATGTCCCTGGTGTCGCTCATCGGCCCGCGGCCCAATCTGCTGGGCATCGACGATGGCGGCCAGCACCTGCGCCTGGAGGTCGATCACCCGATCCTGACCAACACCGACCTGGCGCGCATCCGCCACATCGAGGACCACACCGGCGGCGCCTTCCGCACCAAGACCATCAGCATCTGTTACCCGGTGGAGCAGGGGGCGGCGGGGATGAAGCCGGCGGTGGCCCGGCTGTGCGCCGCGGCGGAGAAGGCGGTACGCGACGGCTTCAACATCCTGGTGCTGTCCGACCGCGGGGTGGACGCCGACCACCTGCCCATCCCCGCCTTGCTGGCGGTGGCCGCGGTCCATCACCACCTGGTGCGCATGGGCCTGCGCACCGCCTCCGGCCTGGTGATCGAGACCGGGGCGGCGCGGGAGGTCCACCATGTCGCCGTGCTCGCCGGTTATGGCGCCGAGGCCATCAACCCCTACCTGGCCTTCGACACCCTCTCCGCCCTGCGTCCCCAGCTCCCGGAGCGCCTGAGCGAGGCGGAACTCCACGGGCGCTACATCAAGGCCCTGAAAAAGGGCCTGCTCAAGGTGATGTCGAAGATGGGCATCTCCACCTACCAGTCCTACTGCGGGGCGCAGATCTTCGACGCCGTCGGCCTGTCCAGCGACTTCGTCGCCGACTACTTCACCGGCACCGCCAGCCGCATCGAGGGCGTGGGCCTGCGGGAGATCGCCGCCGAGGCGGTGCGCTGGCATGCCGATGCCTTCGGCGCCAACCCCCTCTACGAGAACGCCTTGGACGTGGGCGGCGACTACGCCTTCCGCGTCCATGGCGAGGCCCATGCCTGGACGCCGGACACCATCGCCAAGCTCCAGCACGCCAGCCGCGCCAATGACTGGAAGACCTACGAGGAATTTGCCCGGGCGATCAACGACCAGAACGAACGCCTGCTGACCCTGCGCGGCCTGTTCGAGCTGGCCCTGGACCGCCAGCCGGTGCCCCTCGACGAGGTCGAACCGGCCAAGGAGATCGTCAAGCGCTTCGCCACCGGGGCCATGTCCTTCGGCTCCATCTCCCAGGAGGCCCACACCACCCTGGCCATGGCCATGAACCGCCTGGGGGGCAAGTCCAACACCGGCGAGGGCGGCGAGGAGCCGGAGCGCTTCGCGCCCCTCCCCGACGGGTCCCGGAATCCCCAGCGCTCGGCGATCAAGCAGGTGGCCTCGGGGCGCTTCGGCGTGACCACCGAGTACCTGGTCAACGCCGACGACATCCAGATCAAGATGGCCCAGGGCGCCAAGCCCGGCGAGGGCGGCCAGCTCCCCGGCCACAAGGTCAGCGCCCAGATCGCCCGGGTGCGCCACTCCACCCCCGGGGTGGGGCTGATCTCCCCACCGCCGCACCACGACATCTACTCCATCGAGGACCTGGCCCAGCTCATCCATGACCTGAAGAACGTCAACCCCCAGGCGCGGATCTCGGTGAAGCTGGTGTCGGAGGTCGGGGTCGGCACCGTGGCCGCCGGGGTGGCCAAGGCCCATGCCGATCATGTGACCATCTCTGGCTATGAGGGCGGCACCGGGGCCTCGCCCCTGACCTCGATCAAGCACGCCGGCTCCCCCTGGGAGATCGGCCTGGCGGAGACCCACCAGACCCTGGTCCTGAACCGGTTGCGCGGACGCATCGCCGTCCAGGTCGACGGCGGCCTGCGCACCGGCCGCGACGTGGTGATCGGCGCCCTGCTCGGGGCGGACGAGTTCGGCTTCGCCACCGCGCCCCTGATCGTGGCCGGCTGCATCATGATGCGCAAGTGCCACCTCAACACCTGCCCGGTGGGGGTGGCGACCCAGGACCCGGAGCTGCGCCGGCGCTTCACCGGCCAGCCCGAGCACCTGATCAACTACTTCTTCTTCGTCGCCGAGGAGGTGCGCCAGCTCATGGCCCGCCTGGGGGTGCGCCGCTTCGTCGACCTCATCGGCCGCGCCGATCTCCTCGACACCCGCCGCGCCATCAGCCACTGGAAGGCCAAGGGCCTGGACTTCTCCCGGCTGCTGCACCTGCCGGCGGTCGATGCCACCCCGGGGGCGACGGTCGCCACCCACCAGTGCGAGCCCCAGGACCATGGCCTCGACCAGGCCCTGGACCATGAGCTGATCCGCCAGGCCGCCCCGGCCCTGGAGCGGGGGGAGCCGGTCACCATCGACCTGGCGATTCGCAACCATCACCGCAGCCTCGGCGCCATGCTCTCCGGGCGGCTGGCGGCGCGCCATGGCCATGCCGGCCTGCCAGAGGACTGCATCCGCATCCAGGCCCGGGGTACCGCCGGTCAGTCCCTGGGCGCCTGGCTGGCCCACGGCATCACCCTCGACCTGGCGGGGGAGGCCAACGACTACGTCGGCAAGGGCCTCTCCGGGGGGCGGATCATCGTCCGGCCGCCGGCGGACAGCGGCCTGGCGCGGGCGGAGGACAACATCATCATCGGTAACACCGCCCTCTACGGCGCCATCAGCGGCGAGTGCTTCTTCCGTGGCGTCGCCGGGGAGCGCTTCGCCGTGCGCAACTCCGGCGCCACGGCGGTGGTCGAGGGGGTGGGCGACCACGGCTGCGAGTACATGACTGGCGGCATCGTCGTCTGCCTGGGCCCCACCGGCCGCAACTTCGCCGCCGGCATGAGTGGCGGCATCGCCTACGTCCTCGACGCGGCTGGGGACTTTGCCCAGCGCTGCAACCAGGCCCTGGTGGAGCTGGAGCCCATTCCCCCCGAGGACGCGGCCCTGGAGGCGCGCTACCACCAGGGTGGCGACCTGGCGGCCCATGGCCGGGTGGATGTCAGCCATGACCTGACCCGCTTCGACGCCCTCCGCCTGCGCCAACTGGTGACCCGCCACCGCGACTACACCGGCAGCCCGGTGGCCCAGCGGGTCCTGGACCAGTGGGACGAGCTGCTACCCCGCTTCGTCAAGGTCATGCCGGTGGACTATCGCCGCGCCCTGACCCAGTTGTACGCCGCCCAGGCCCAGGCCGCGCTGGCCCAGGCCGCCTAGGAGGACCCGCGATCATGGGCAAGACCCGCGCTCATCGTCACCCCCGCGGCCGGCGGCCCGCCGCACCCTTGCAGGCCGCACCGGCCCTGGCCGCTTAGGAGGATCATCGCTCATGGGCAAGACCACCGGCTTCATGGAATACCCCCGCCAGGACCGGGCCTACGCCCCGGTCGCGGACCGGCTCCAGCATTACCAGGAATTCGTCATCCCCCTCAGCGAGGGGGACCTCCGCCAGCAGGGCGCGCGCTGCATGGACTGCGGCATCCCCTTCTGCCATCAGGGCTGTCCGGTCAACAACCTGATCCCGGACTGGAACGACCTGGTCTATCGCGGCGACTGGCAGCGGGCCAGCGAGGCGCTGCATGCCACCAATAACTTCCCGGAATTCACCGGGCGTATCTGCCCCGCCCCTTGCGAGGCGGCCTGCACCCTGAACATCGACGACCGCCCGGTCACCATCAAGACCATCGAGTGCGCCATCGTCGATCGCGCCTGGGAGGAGGGCTGGCTCCAGCCGCTGATCCCCGCCCACCGCACCGGCCGGCGCATCGCCGTGGTCGGCTCCGGCCCTGCCGGCCTGGCCTGCGCCCAGCAACTGGCGCGGGTGGGCCACAAGGTCCACGTCTACGAGAAGGCCGACCGCATCGGCGGCCTGCTGCGCTACGGCATCCCCGACTTCAAGCTGGAGAAGTTCCACATCGACCGGCGCATCGCCCAGATGCACGCCGAGGGGGTGGCCTTCCATACCCAGACCCATGTCGGCGTGGACCTGCCCGTCAGCCGCCTGCTGGACGACTTCGACGCCCTGGTCCTGGCCGGCGGCGCCGAGCAGCCCCGGGACCTGGCCATCCCCGGGCGGGACCTGGCGGGCATCCACTTCGCCCTGGATTTCCTCCAGCCCCAGAACCGCTGGGTGGCGGGGGACAGGCTCGACCTGGTCGCCGCGGCGGGCAAGCGGGTGGTGGTGATCGGCGGCGGCGACACCGGTTCCGACTGCATCGGCACCGCCAACCGCCAGGGCGCCGCCTCGGTGACCCAACTGGAAATCCTGCCCCGTCCCCCGGAAAAGGAGGACAAGGCCCTGACCTGGCCCCTCTGGCCCAACCGGCTGCGCACCTCTTCCTCCCATGACGAAGGCTGCGAGCGGCGCTGGTCGGTGGCGACCCAGGCCTTTCTGGACGATGGCCAGGGCCGGGTGCGGGCCATCGCCTGCGTCCAGGTGGAGTGGACGCGGGACGCGACCGGCGCCTGGCGCATGACGGAGGTGCCGGGCTCTGAGTTCGAACTGGAGGCCGACCTGGTCTTCCTCGCCATGGGCTTCATCCACCCGGTCCGGGAGGGTCTCCTCGCCAGCCTGCGGGTGGAACTCGATGGCCGTGGCAACGTCCTGTCCGCCACCGAGGGCCCCCAGGCCTACTACACCTCCGTGCCCCGGGTCTTCACCGCCGGTGACATGCGTCGCGGCCAGTCCCTGGTGGTCTGGGCGATCCGCGAGGGTCGCCAGTGCGCCCGGGCGGTGGATGAGTACCTGATGGGGCGGTCGGACCTGCCGCGTTAGCAATGACAAAAAGGGGCGGTCCCTGGTGGGACCGCCCCTGGCGAGGCGCCGAGGCCCTCGAAGGGGCCTGGGGACCTAGGATGCCGGGCGCGAGGTTTAGACGCAGCCCTGAGCCAGCATGGCATCGGCGACCTTGACGAAGCCGGCGATGTTGGCGCCCTTGACATAGTTGACGTAGCCGCTGTCGTCGGTGCCGTAGCGCACGCAGTTGGCGTGAATGGACTTCATGATCTGTTGGAGACGCATGTCGACCTCTTCCGCCGGCCAGCCGACGACCCCGGCGTTCTGGGTCATCTCCAGGCCGGAGACGGAGACGCCGCCGGCGTTGGCGGCCTTGCCCGGGCCGTAGAGGATCTTGGCATTGAGGAAGACCTCGACGCCCTCCGGGGTGGTGGGCATGTTGGCCCCCTCGGAGACGCAGAGGCAGCCGTTGGCGACCAGGAGCTTGGCGTCGCTCTCGTCGATCTCGTTCTGGGTGGCGCTGGGGAAGGCGAGGTCGCACTTGACGCCCCAGGGCCGCTGACCGGGCAGGAACCTGGCGTTGGGGTAGCGGCTGGCGTATTCGCTGATGCGGCCACGACGGATGTTCTTGAGGTCCATGACCCAGGCGAGCTTCTCGGCGTCGATGCCATCCTCGTCGACGATGGTGCCGCCGGAGTCGGAGAGGGTGATGGCCTTGGCGCCGCAGTGGATCAGCTTTTCGACCGTGAACTGGGCGACGTTGCCGGAGCCGGAGACGGTGGCGACCTTGCCCTCGACGCCCTCGCCGCGGGTGGCTAGCATCTCCTGGGCGAAGTAGACCGCGCCATAGCCGGTGGCCTCGGGGCGGATCAGGGAGCCGCCGTAGGACAGGCCCTTGCCGGTGAGGACGCCGTTGAAGCGGTTGGCGATGCGCTTGTACTGGCCGAAGAGGTAGCCGATCTCGCGGCCGCCGACGCCGATGTCACCGGCGGGGACGTCGGTGTCCGGGCCGATGTGGCGATAGAGCTCGGTCATGAAGGACTGGCAGAAGCGCATCACCTCGTTGTCGCTCTTGCCCTTGGGGTCGAAGTCGGAACCGCCCTTGCCGCCGCCCATGGACAGGGTGGTGAGGCTGTTCTTGAAGACCTGCTCGAAGGCCAGGAACTTGAGGACGCCGAGGTTGACGGTGGGATGGAAGCGCAGGCCGCCCTTGTAGGGGCCGATGGCGCTGTTCATCTCGATGCGATAACCCCGGTTGATCTGAATCTGGCCCTGATCGTCGATCCAGGGCACGCGGAACAGGAGGACGCGCTCCGGTTCGACCATGCGGTCGAGGATGCGTGCCTGGCGGTAGGCCGTCGAGGACTCGTAGATCGGATAGACCGATTGCACGACCTCATGGACGGCCTGATGGAATTCGGGCTCATTGGGGTTCCTGGCCACGACCTCGGCCACGAACGCTTCGATTGCCTGTGTATGAGAAGCCATAGTTTTATCAGCGGGAAAACCCGTCTCAGTGGGTAAAGGTGAATATCGCGCGAGGGTAATGGCCGCGCCGCCAGTCCAAGATGGGCCAAGTGAAGCGCCAGGCGCATTCCGAGCCTTTCAAGGGGTGGCAAATGATAGGCCGTTAAGGCTTCTGAAGCAAGCCTGATCAATAAAAAGACCGATTGAAGTTGCAATGAGGTGAAGATGTAAATAGAGTCTGGTCAAAGGTCTCGGTATCAGCTCCCGGATTGGTGTTATGGGGGCATAACATTCTGGTACCTAAGAACTTTTATTCTCCTTGCGGGGGATTTTAAGCAACCAGTTACCAAACTGGCGTGCTCGCTTTTTTAATTCATGATTAATCAACCGTTCATTCATTCTGCAATGGGCGTTTGACTGGCTTGGGGTGTGACCTGCCATTCGGTTTAATGGTATTTCAATCGAATGTTGAGAGGGTCGGCCTGTGCCGTGAAAGCGGTGGGAATGGGTTCGAGATGGGGTATGGGTTCAAATATACAAATCGCCCTTTATGCACACCTTATTTCCGTTTTCGGCCTTGATGAGGAGTGTCGGGTAGCAGGTGCCACGTAAATGGCTATTGCCCCCTCTTTCTTGGCGGTGATGCTTGGGTAGAGGGGATAACGGTTTCGCCGAATGAAGGTGATGCCCATTCCCGGCAGGGAACGGGTTGGGGCCTGACGGTCAGTCCAAGTAACCGTTCAGACCCCTCACGTCTGAGTAGCAGCATCTAGAGCACAACCCGCTGATTTTCTTGCCCCCTCCCCCCTGGCGGGGGAGGGTTGGGGAGGGGGGGCTGAACGGTTACCAGTCCAACTGGCGCGCCAGCATGAAGGCCTCGGCGGCCTCGCGGCCGACGCTGGCCCCGCGCCAGCGGGCCAGGGATGCGACCCCCTCGCGGGAGCGGGGATGGGGCCAGTCGCGCACCTCGGCGGCATAGGCCGCGAGGGCGGCGAGCTTGCCGTCCAGGGTGGCGCCGATGTCCACGAACCAGTTGGGGGTGAAGGGGGCGCCGGAGCCGGGAGGCTGCCATTCGGTGCTGGAAGGCACCTCGAAACAGAGCAGGGTGCGCACCGGGTGGCCGGATTGGGGGCGGCAGGCGGTCATCACCGCCTGATGGGTGCGGCGATGGTCGATGTTGAGATCCCCGGCATGGTGGGTGAAGAGGGTGGCGGGCCGGTGACGGGCGATGAGGGCCTCGACCCGCTGGGTGAGGTCGAGCAGGGGGACGCTGTCCAGGCGGTTGTCGGGCAGGTCGTCGAAATGGATCGAGGCCGCGCCGAGGATATCCGCCGCGGCCCGGGCGGCGGCCCGCCGTTGGTCCAGTTCCGCCTGGCGGTGAGCGGGGTCGGGATGGCGGGCCCCGATGCCATCGGCGAGGAAGGCGAGGTGGATCTCGGTGCCTGCAGCGGCCGCTTTGATGAGGGTGCCCCCGCAGCCGAGGACCTCATCGTCGGGATGGGCGGCGATCACGAGAATGCGGGGGGCCATACGGTCACTCCGGGGGACAGGGCTGGGCGGGGCGTTGCCGTAGGTGCCGTCCAAGCAGCAGGGGGCATGCCGGAAGCCTTCAAGCCAGGGCGTCGCGCAGGGCCGCCACGACCTGGTCCTGCTCCGGCTCGGTCAGGAGCGGGTAGAGGGGCAGGCTGATGGCCCGCTCATAATAAGCCTCGGCCACGGGGAAATCGCCGTGCAGGAAGCCGAACCGGGCATAGTCCGGCTGGGTATGGACCGGGATGTAGTGGACGTTGACGCCGATGCCCGCCGCGCGCAGGGCGTCGAATACCCGACGCCGGTCCCCGGGGACCTGCACCGGGTAGAGGTGCAGGGCGGAAAGGTGGGCGGAATCCCGGTAGGGCAGGCGCAGCGGCAGATCGGCGAGCAGGCGATCGTAGCGTTCGGCCAGGCGCTGGCGGCGCGCGACGTAGTCGTCGAGGCGCTGCAACTGACTGTAGCCCAAAGCGGCCTGGATATCCGTCAGCCGGTAGTTGAAGCCCAGTTCCAGTTGCTGGTAGTACCAGGGGGCCTCCCGCTCGCCCAAGATCTCACCCCGCATCTCCGCGGGGTCGCGGCTGATGCCGTGGCTGCGCAGCCGGGCCAGGCGCGCCGCCAGGGCCGGGTCGTTGGTGGTGGCCAGACCGCCCTCGCCGGTGGTGATGAGCTTGACCGGGTGGAAGCTGAAGACCGTGATGTCGCTGAAGCGGCCGTTGCCGATGGGCTCCCCCTGGTAGCGCCCGCCGATGGCATGGGAGGCATCCTCGATGACGCGAAAGCCGAAGCGCCGGGCCAGGGCGGCGATGGCCGCCAGGTCGCAGGGCTGGCCGGCGAAGTGGACCGGGACCACCACCTTGGGCAGCCGGCCCAGGCGCTCCGCCGCCTCCAGCTTGGTGGCCAGGGCGGCGGGGTCGAGGTTGTAGGTGCGCGGGTCGATGTCGACGAAGTCCACCCGGGCGCCGCAATAGCGCCCGCAATTGGCGGAGGCGACGAAGGTGTTGGGCGAGGTCCACAACCAGTCCCCCGGCCCCAGCCCTAGGGCCAGGCAGGCGAGGTGCAGGGCGCTGGTGGCCGAGTTGACCGCCACGCCGTGGGCGGCGCCGCAATAGGCGGCGACGGCCTGCTCGAAACGCGGCACCGCCGGCCCCTGGGTGAGGAAGTCCGAGCGCAGCACGGCGGTGACGGCGGCGATATCGGCCTCGGTGATGGCTTGGCGACCGTAGGGGATCATGGGGGCGGTAGGTCAGGGTTCTGGGATCAGCGGGTGGTGGTCATGATGCGGCGGGGTTGTCGGATGACCAAGAGGGTGCATCGGGAGGATCAGGGCCTGATCCGCGCCCGACCTGTCGGTAGCCTTGGGTGGTGGTAGCCTTGGGTGCGTGCGGGTGAGCTTGCGTTGGGCGTGTCTTCAGAGACTGACCTTCATCTCCCGTGAGACCAGGTGCCGCAGTTCGTCCACGGTGAGGAAGTGGGGGTTGGTGCCGCTATTGTAGGCATAGCCGGGGGCTACGGGAGGGCAGCCGCTGCGCTCGCAATACTGGTCGACGCTGTACTTGGCCGCCATGGGCAGGATGGCGTAGTAGGGGCCGAGATCGACGGTGTTGAAGCTGTCGCTGGCGGTGATCATCTCCTCGTGGAGCTTCTCCCCGGGGCGGATGCCGACGATGGGGTGCTCGCACTCCGGGCCGATGGCCTGGGCCAGGTCGGTGACGCGGTAACTGGGGATCTTGGGAACGAAGATCTCCCCGCCATGGGCGTTCTGCCAGGCCCAGAGGACCATGTCCACCCCCTCCTGGAGGCAGATGTTGAAGCGGGTCATCTCCGGATCGGTGATCGGCAGGACGCCGGTCTGGCGCCGGTCGAGGAAGAAGGGCACCACCGAGCCGCGGCTGCCGAGGACGTTGCCGTAGCGCACCACGGCGAAGCGGATGTCCCGGCCGCCCCGGATGTTGTTGGCGGCGGTGAAGAGCTTGTCGGAACAGAGCTTGGTGGCGCCGTAGAGGTTGATGGGCGCGGCGGCCTTGTCGGTGGAGAGGGCGATGACCCGCTTGACATCGGACTCCAGGCAGGCGTCGACCAGGTTCTGGGCGCCGAGGATATTGGTCTTGATGAATTCCGAGGGATTGAACTCGGCGGCGGGGACCTGCTTGAGGGCCGCGGCGTGGACCACGGTGTCGATCCCCTCCAGGGCGCGCTTGAGGCGGCTGTAATCCCGCACGTCGCCGATGAAGTAGCGCAGGCAGGGGTAGCGGACGGGATCGAACTGCTGCGACATCTCGTACTGTTTGAGCTCATCGCGGCTGTAGATCACCAGGCGTTTGGTGCGGGGGTGGGCGTCGAGGACCGTCTTGACAAAGGCGCGGCCGAAGGACCCGGTGCCCCCGGTGATGAGGATGGAACTGTCGGTGAACATGGCGGGATACGGCTACTGGGCCTGACGTGGGGACGAGGCGTGATGAGGGAGGGGACGAAGCATGATCTCAGCGGTCCGGCCCCACCGACGGGCACGCGTCGTGCGCGATTGCGGGATCATGACCGGGAACCGCGGTGGGGTAGGCCCAAGGGCGGTGCTCAGCGAACCGGCTGGACGCCCAGGTAGCGGTGCCATTTGCGTGTCCGCTTGACGTGCGTCGGCTGGTCGATGGGGTGTTCCCGGAAGTATTCCACGGCCTCCGGAACGCTCAGGCCGCGGTGGTGGATGCTGGCCAGGTGGCCGGTGATCTGCTCCCGCCAGCCGCGTTTGTTGCCCCAGTAGTGGGCATTGTAGGGCGGCTGACCCTTAACGTTGATCTCCCGGGCGCGGCCCCCGCCGGAGAGGACGGCGCTCATGGCGATCTGCTCGGTCAGGCGGTGACTGATGCCCGCCGCCAGCATGGCGTCGCAGACTGCCAGGGCCTTCTTGACCAGCGGGGTGTTGGCGGCGGAGACCGCGGTGATGCCGGTATTCCACATCTCTGTGTCGCGGTCGATCCGCACCCCGTCCCAGTCCCGGTGGCCCACCAGCTTCCACAGGGCCTTGGCGCCCTTGTTGCCCTGGCGACCGCTGTCATAAAGCTTGTATTCCAGGCACTCCATGCAGATGTCGCCCTGACGGGCCCCAGCGATGACGGGACCGAAATCCCGGTTGATGATCATGTCGGTATCCAGGTAAATGGCCACATCCGCCTGGGGACTGGCGTCGAGACCGACCTCCAGGGTCTTGATCAGGGCGCGGAAGAAGTACCGCTGGGGACCAAGCCAATCATTGAGCTCGTCCGCCGACATCCCCTGGACGCGGATGGCATCGCCAAACGAGTGAAAATAGCGCGGGTGATCGGTGGAGACCAGGATCTCGAAGGGTGGCTCGGCCCGGGCCAGCAGGCTGAGGATCGCCCAGTGCGCCTGCCAGTAGAGGGCGTCCTCCGGGCCGAAAACCATCAGGGAGTAACGGGTTAACAAGCTCAATACCTCGGATCTGCGCCGGTCCTGCGGGGCCTGACCAGGCCGCGGTGGAGGGTGGCGGGCGGTTTGTATATTAGAAACAACTAATTAAACCATTGTAATCCTGCCCTTGGCCCCCTGCAATGGCCGCAGTCCCACTGCCGCAGTGATCTGGGGGTTCGCGCCGGCTTGCCAGCGGATGTGGGTGGTCAGGTCGCCATGCCTCCATAGGTCCCCCGCCGGCTAAGGGCCTATAATTTGCTGAGGTATCGCCATCGCATTTCGGCTTTTGGCATGGACAAGGGAGGGTCGGGTGGCGTCTGGCGGGGGTGTCGACCGCAGGGATGCGGTCGTCAAGCCTCCAGGGACGGATTCACGGCGTCCCCCGCCAGACGCCACCCGACCCGGGAGCACCAAAAATTGCTATGTGTTGCCTGAGGCAGCCCCGCGACTAGAGGTACCCGTGAAACCTGACACCAGGTTTCCGTCCTTTTCCGCCCCATCCCGCTCAGCACCCCTAGCCCCGCAGGTAACGGCATGATCGAATCCCACTTCAGCACCGGCATCACCGCCCTGGATCGCGTCTTCCGTGGCCTGTTGCCCGGGGACAACCTGGTCTGGCATCTGGACGACATCGCCGATTTCGCCCCCCTGATCCCGGCCTATTGCCGGGCGGCGCACAAGGAGGGCCGCCGGCTGATCTACTTCCGCTTCGCGGATCATCCGCCCCTGCTGCGGGAGGCCGACCATGGGGAGGTGCGGGAGATCGATGTCGCCATCGGTTTCGAGCGCTTCATCACCCAGGTGCGCGCCGAGATCCGCGAGGCCGGGCGCGGGGCCTTCTTCGTCTTCGACTGCCTCTCGACCCTGGCCGAGGCCTGGTCCAGCGATCGCATGCTGGGCAATTTCTTCATGCTCACCTGCCCCTACGTCTTCGACCTGGAGTCCCTGGCCTACTTCCCCCTGCTGCGCAACACCCACTCCACCCAGGCCACCGGGCCCATCTCCCGCACCACTCAGATCCTCACCGAGGTTTACCGCCACCAGGGCAAGGTCTATATCCAGCCCACCAAGGTGGAGCACCGCTATTCGCCGACCATGAACATGCTCCATGTCTGGGAAGGCGACCGCTTCACGCCCATCTCCGACAGCGCCACCATCGCCGAGATCCTCACCGCCAAGCCCTGGGCGGGGCTGGATGCGGTGCACTTTCGCCTCGGCAAATGGAACCGGACCTTCCTCCACGCCGAGCGGATCTGGGAGCGGTTGGAGCGCGGCGAGGACGTGGGGGGCGAGGCCCAGGAGGTCTTCCGCACCCTGACCGAGATGGTCTTCAGCCGCGAGGAACGGGTCCTGACCCTGGCGGAGAAGTACCTGGATCTCGGTGACCTGGTGACCATCTGGAAGCGCATCATCGGCACCGGCCTCATCGGCGGCAAATCCGTCGGCATGCTCCTGGCCCGGGCCATCCTGCGCCGGGTCGATCCGCGCTGGGGGGAGCTGCTGGAGGCCCATGACTCCTTTTACATTGGCTCCGATGTCTACTACTCCTACCTGGTGGACAATGGCTGCTGGCTGCATCGCCAGCGCCAGATCACCGGGCAGGACGCCCTCCTCGACGATCTCCACGAGGCCCGGCGACGCATCATCACCGGGCGCTTCCCCATCGAGCTCATGGAGGAGTTCGTCGAGATGCTGGACTACTTCAGCCAGTCGCCCATCATCGTCCGCTCCAGTTCCCTGCTGGAGGACAGCTACGGCAATGCCTTCGCCGGCAAGTACGAGAGTGTCTTCTGCGCCAACCAGGGCTCCCATCAGAAGCGCCTGGACGACTTCCTTGCCGCCGTCAAGACCATCTACGCCAGCACCCTGAGCGAGAAGGCCCTGCGCTATCGCGAGCAACGCGGCCTCCTCGACCGGGACGAGCAGATGTCCCTGCTGGTGCAGCGTGTTTCCGGACGACGCTATGGCAGTCACTTCTTTCCCCAGGTCGCCGGGGTGGGGCTATCGAAGAACCCCTATGCCTGGCACAAGCTCATCGACCCGGCGGCAGGCATGGTGCGGCTGGTCTTCGGCCTGGGCACCCGGGCGGTGGACCGCTCCGACGACGACTACACCCGGGTGGTGGCCCTCAACGCCCCCAAGCGCCGGCCGGAGAGCGACGACGACGAGGTGCGGCAGTACTCCCAGCGGCGGGTGGACGTCATCGACCTGGATGCCAGTCAGGTGGTGGCGGTGGAGTTCACCGACATGACGGCGCGCAAGGATGATCTGCCCCTGCACATCTTCAGTTCCCGGGACGAGGGCCTGGCGCGGCGGGCGGCCAACCAGGGCCGGCCGGCGCCGGACGTCCGCCTGCTGACCTTCGACCATCTCCTGACCCAGACCCCCTTCGTCAACGACATGCGGGAGATGATGCGCATCATCGAGGCGGCCTACGAGAACCCGGTGGACGTGGAATTCACCGCCAACTTCGGCGCGGGGGAGAACGGTGAGGGCTACCGCATCAACCTGGTGCAGTGCCGTCCCCTGCAACTCACCACCGATACCGCCGGGGCCAGCCTGCCGGCCCTGGCCGCCGCCGGCGAGCTGGTGCTGGAGGCGGCGGGGGCGGTCATCGGCAAGAGCCGCCAGCTCGGCATCGACCGCGTCATCTATGTCATGCCCGGCGTCTATGGCCTGCTGCCCATGCAGGACCGCTACGCGGTGGCCCGTCTCATCGGCCGCATCCTGCGCGTGGACAAGGAGCCACGCCGGGTCATGCTCCTGGGCCCCGGGCGCTGGGGCACCACCATGCCCATGCTCGGGGTGCCCGTGTCCTTCGCCGAGATCGACAAGGTCGCCGTGCTGTGCGAGATCGTCGCCATGCGCGAGAATCTGGTCCCGGATGTCTCCCTGGGCACCCACTTCTTCAATGACCTGGTGGAGTGGGACATGCTCTACCTGGCCCTCTTCCCCGGCCGGGAGGGCAATCAGTGGAGCCTGGACTTCTTCGAGCAGTCCCCCAACCGCCTGGGGGACCTGGTCCCCGAGGAGGCCAAATGGGCCCATGCCGTCAAGGTGATCGACCCGGCCGCTGATCAGGGCCGGCTGACCCTCTGGGCCAGTTCCCTGGAGCAGAAGGTCTTCTGCTACCTGGCCCAGGAGGATCAACCGAACCGCGCCCCAGCCGCATAAGGTCAGCCAGCCAGGGTCGCGGAGCCATGCTCACCGCCATCAATCTCGTTTTTTTCGACCCTCCCTGACCTGGATGTAGTCCAGAAGCCTTCTGGGACCCTAACCTCTAATCAGGTGGATGACCGACCAGCCACCATCCGCGCCATGAGATCCGCATTCATGAATGAAAAGCTCTTCATCATCTTCGGCACCGGCCCGGATGCGGTCGGCCTGGTCGAGCGCATCACCACCCCGGTGGCGGCGGTCCAGGGCAACATCATCGACCTGCGTCAGGATGTCCTCCATGGCCTTTTCACCCTCTTCATGGTGGTGGACCTGGCCGCGGCGGCGTTGGGCAAGGACGAGGTGACGGACTTGGTCGGGCGCCTGTCCCGGGAGACGGGCCTGGACCTGCGGGTGGACGAGTATCGCCCCCTGCCCCGGCGCGGCGCGCGCCAGCCCTTGCTGCTGATCCTGCTGGGCCGGGACCGGCCGGGGATCGTCGCCGCCGTGACCGGCCTGCTCAAGACCTATGACATCAACGTCGACCTGGCGGAGATGATCGCCCGGGAGGGCGTCTTCCTCATGGAGTTGATGGTGGACCTGGACCGTTGCGCCATTCCCCTGGAGAACCTCAAGGGGGCCTTGCGCCGGCGCATGGGCGAGTTGGGGATCGACACCCTGTTCCAGAGCGAGGATGTCTTCAACAAGAAGAAGCGCGTCCTGCTCTTCGATCTCCGCACCAGCCTGATGGCGCCGGCGACCCGGGAGGAGATCCTGCGCCTGGCGGGCCTGCCGGCGGCCAGTCTGGAGACCACCCTGGGGCGGGGCGAGGGGGATTGCCTGTGCCGGGCCGCCGGCTGCCTGGAGGGCCTGCCCCTGGAGGTGATGACCCAGGTGGCGCGGGCGGTGGAGGTGGGTTCCGGCACCCTGGAACTGATCCAGACCCTGAAGACCATGGGGTACCAGATTGCCCTGGCGTGCCGGGCCTTCGGCTGCGTGGCGGAGGTGCTGCGGGCCAAGCTGGGCATCGATCATTGCTTCGGGGTCCCCCTGGCGGAGAACGACGACGCCATGACCCTCACCGGCGAGCTGGAGGAGGGGGCCCTGGAGGGGCTGTCCGTCCCCGCCCTGATCCAGCGCCTGGCCCGGTTGGAGGGGGTGGACCCGGCGGAGATCACCGTCATCGCCAGTGACCCCGCGGACCCCGCCGCCGCCCTGCCGGGGATCAGCCTGCGCTTCGACATGAAGCGCATCCTCGATTATCACAACCAGCACATTCTCAGCCGCCAGGCCCTGCTCGGCCTGCTGGGCAGCTTTGGCCCACCCATTCTTCAGCCACCCCAGGACGTCCCGCGATGAGGTCGGACATCGAGATCGCCCGGGAGGCCAGGCTCCGCCCCATCGCGGAGGTCGCCGCCGGGCTCGGCCTGACCGCCGACGAGTTGCATGCCTATGGCCCCCACATGGCCAAGGTGCCCCTGGGGGTCATGGAGCGGCTGGCGGAGCGACCCGACGGCAAGCTGATCCTGGTCACCGCCATGACGCCGACCAAGCACGGCGAGGGCAAGACCACCACCACCATCGGCCTGACCCAGGCCCTGGCCCGCCTGGGTCAGCGTGCCGTCGCCGCCATCCGCGAGCCCTCCCTGGGCCCCTGCATGGGCCTCAAGGGTGGGGCGGCGGGGGGTGGCTATGCCCAAGTGCTGCCCATGGAGGAGATCAACCTCCACTTCACTGGCGACCTGCATGCCGTCACCGCCGCCCACAACCTGCTGGCGGCGGTGGTGGACAACCACCTCCACCAGGGCAACGAGCCCCAGATCCACCCGCGTAAGGTGCTGTGGAAGCGGGTCATCGACATGAACGACCGCGCCCTGCGCAGCATCCTCATCGGCCTGGAGGGCGGCGGGGCCAACGGCGTGATGCGCGAGGACGGCTTCGAGATCACCGCCGCCTCCGAGATCATGGCCATCTGGGGCCTGGCTTCGGATCTCATGGACCTCAAGGACCGCATGGGCCGGGTGCTGGTGGGTTTTGACGCCCTTGGCCGACCGATCCACGCCGCCGAACTGGGGGTCCAAGGGGCCATGGCCGCCCTGATGAAGAACGCCATGCACCCCAACCTGGTGCAGACCATCGAGGGGGTGCCAGCCTTCGTCCACGGCGGACCCTTCGCCAACATCGCCCACGGCTGCAATACCCTGGCCGCCACCCGCCTGGCCCTCAAGCTGGCCGAGGTCACCGTCACCGAGGCCGGCTTCGGCGCCGACCTGGGGGCGGAGAAGTTCCTGCACATCAAGTGCCGCACCGGCGGCCTGGCCCCCAGCGCCGTGGTGCTGGTGGTCACCCGCCGCGCCTTCCGCCTCCATGGCCTGGCCAATGTCGCCAAGCATGTCGAGAACCTGGGGCTCTTCGGGGTGCCGGTGGTCATCTGCCTCAACCGCTTCCTCGACGATGACGAGGCCGAACTGGCCGAGGTCCTGGCCGCCTGCCGCGGCCTGGCGGTGCCGGCGGAGATCGCCGACTACCGCGAGGCCGGCGGTGCCGGGGGGCTGGAGTTGGCCCAGCGGGTGTTGGAGGTGGCCAGCCCTCCGTCTGGCGGCAATCCCGGCGATAGCCCCGTGGGCGGTCATGGTGGTAGCCGCGGCGGTAACCTTGAGGGCGGTTCTGGCGGTAACTCCTTGGGTGCCCCTGGCGGTAGTTGCGTCGTGGACGGCCTCGGCGGTAGCCCCGTGGGCACCCCCGGTGCTAACCCCGGGGGGAGTCAGGCCCAATTCACCCCCCTCTACGACCTGGATCAGCCCCTGGAGGAGAAGGTCGAGATCCTCGCCCGACGCCTTTACGGTGCCGACGGCGTGGATTTCTCCAGCGAGGCCCAGGCCCAGCTGAAACATATCGCCAACCTGGGCTACGGCGGCCTGCCCATCTGCGTCGCCAAGACTCCGGCCTCCCTGTCGGACGACCCCAAGCGCCCTGGCCGGCCCAGCGGCTTCCGCCTGCACGTCAAGGGCGCCAAGGTCTCCGCTGGCGCCGGCTTTGTCGTCATCTATACCGGCAGCATCATGACCATGCCCGGTCTGCCCAAGCGTCCCGCCGCCCAGGATATCGACATCGACCGGCATGGCCTCATCAGCGGACTCTTTTGAGGGGGGAGAGGCTAAACATACACAATTCACACCGCATTTCGGTTTACGGCATAGTGAAAGGGGGGGTCGGGATAAGCGAAAATTTATGGGCGGAATCCATAACCCGATCCGGTGAAACCGCAATTGATCTGCGATGACGCTAAGTGCCCTGATTCAAACCATTCTCTACCAAACCACCACGGGAACCCTACCGATGAAAGCCTTGACCACCCTGGCCCTTGCCTTCCTGGTCCTCCCCGGCCTGGGGCTCGCCGCCCCCTATGCGGTGTATGAGAGCAAGAGCGACTTCGATACCGTGATGGAGGGCGCGAAGAACGCCATCGCCGAGCGCGGACTCTATATCAACAACGTCATGCATCTGGGCGAGATGCTAGAGCGCACCGGCAAGGATCTGGGGATTGGCGGGCCGCTCTATAGCCGTGCCGAGTCCATCGAGTTCTGCAGCGCCACCCTGTCGCGCAAGATGGTCGCGGAGGACCCGAACCGGCTGGTCAATTGCCCCTTCATCCTCAGCATCTACACCCTGCCCGGCCAGGAGGGTAAGACGTACATCGTCCATCGGAACGTCCCCGCGGAGGAGACCGCTTCCAGCGCGGTGATGCGCGAGGTGGCCGCGATGCTGAAAGGGGTCGCCGAGGGGGCGGCCTCCTGGTGAACCCCTGCCCTCACTGCGAGGGGTCTGACGCCAGGCCAGTACGAGGCTAGGCAGGGAAGCCAGGGGTGTCCGGAGCCTGCTTGCCGTGGCGTGGATTGGCGTGTTGCCTGCCGGTTGTTGAATGGTCTAGTATCCGTTGGGGATTGGCGGCTGCGGTTGCCCCCAGTCGGGGTTGCGGTAAAGATAATGCGAGGAGAACTTCGTGGATAAAATCAAAGTGGTTATGGCTGCCAGCGCGATTACCGTCGGGCTGAGTGGCTGCGTCTCCACCACCGGTTCCAACCAGGCGACGGGTACCGCCGTCGGGGCCACGGGTGGCGCCATCGCCGGGGCGGTCATCGCCAACAATACCGGCGGCAGCCCATGGGTGGGGGCCCTGATTGGCGGTCTCGCCGGTGGCATCATCGGCAATGCCATCGGCGCCTACCTGGATGAGCAGGAACGCCAGGCCATGGAGGCCGCCATGGTCAGGGCCGCCGCCGAGGCCAAGCCGAACCAGAAGGTGGTCTGGACCGCGCCGGCGCCCTCCAAGAAGTCCGGCAAAAAGACGACGGGCTATGTCATCCCGGGTGAGATCTACACCAATTCCTCGGGTCAGCAATGCCGCAATATCGAGCAGGTGGCGGTCAAGGATGGCGAGACCATCCAGGGTAAGACGACGGCCTGCAAGACCAACAAGGGCTGGACCGAGGCGGCGGTCTGACCGGGTCATGGCGGTCACTGACAAGGAGGTCTGATCCCCAGTGGCTGTTGGTTGTACTGGGCTTGGGGATGAGGTTGTGCTGGTCGTGCCAGGGTGGGTGATTGCGGAGCAGGTGCAAGTCCGGTCAAGGATGGGAAGATGCGAGCCTCTGAAAAGGCTGGGCCTATTTGCTCAGGGCCGCCAGGGGCTGCTGCTGGTCGATGGGCTTGCTCAGGTGTTCGTTCCTGCCGGCCTGAACCCGCCAGCAGCGGGCGGAGATCAAGTCGCCGTTCAAAAATCCTTCATCTGCTGGAAGGGGGCTGAGCCAACGGTTTCACCCTGGCGCAACTGGGCGATCGCCTCCGGGTTGATCTCCTCCAGTTTGGCCACCGTCTGGGGGGCCTTGGCGATATGGTTGAGCCGGGCTGGGGTCGCGACGGCCAGGGCGGCGGGGGGCTTGGCGTTGAATTCATCCACCAGGCGGTCGAGGTCCTTGGTGCCGTGGAAGCTGACCTTGACCACCCCCTGCTCGACCGCGTCCAGCCGGAAGGCCTGTTCACCGAATTTGGCATTCAGGGGCTTGATGACCACGCTGTTCACCACCTCGGCGAAATTGCCGGTATTGCCGGCGAAGTTCACCTCGTAAATGGAGATGCCGTCGCTGGAGTAGTTGCGAAAATCCACCCCGAGGATGGGGCGCAGGCCGATGAGTTCCTTCTTGAACAGGACGCCGACGTCATAACTGGGCAGACCGATCACCCGGAGCTGATAGATCTTGCTCGGGCTCATCAGGTGCTGTTGAAAGAAGTCCCGGGAGAATTCCTCGCCGATCAGGCGGCCGATGTCCTGGACCGCCTCGTCTTCCGTGGCCCAGCTATGCCGTCGCGGCACCTTGTTGTTGAAATAGATCTCCTCGCCGGTATGGTTGTCGACACATTTCACCGTCCAGGAGGTGATGACGTGTTTTTTGACGCTGACCCCGGAGGCCTTGAGGGTGACCGTCCGGACGTCGAACTTGACCTTGCCGTAGATGGAAAAGTCGGATTCCTTGAGGTGCGACACGGAGACGGTGGCCTCGACCTGGTCGTCGATGGTCGAGGATTCCACCATTTCCGCCTTGAGCTTCTTGGTCAGTTCCTCCGACCAGACGCGGTAGCCGAAGCTGGCGATGTGCTCCTTGAGGATGTTTTCCGCGATCTCGGACCGGCTCTCCCAACTGCCGCGCTCGACATCCTGGGCCAGGATGGCCACGGAGATCTTGGGGTCGCCGTACTGGCGGATGTAGCTCACCCGTGAGGAGCGGGACATCTCCTGCAGGGCCTCTTCCACGCCGGTGACATAGACCTCGGCCTGGATCAGCAGGTGCATGAAGCCGTCCTCGCCCAGCCAGGGGGTGCTCTCCTTGATCACGCGCTTGATGAGGCCGGTGGACTTGCTGAAGACCCGGTCCTCGATGAGGACGTAGTTTTCCACCAGGGTATTGCTGTCGATGAAGGCGCCCACCGCCTTTTCGATGACCTGCCGCCGGGCATCCTGACGCAGGTCGTCGATAAGGAGGCCCTGGTCGCGCTGGTAGGTGTCCGCGTTGGGATCGGCCAGGCCCTCGGCGGTGACGGTGATGGTATCCGCGGCCAGGGTGGCCAGGCTGGGCAGGGCCAGGATCAGCAGCAGGATCAGCCGGGGGAAGAGGTACCTGAGGGAGTCGTTGCGCATGAGCGTGTTTCCTGCCGCATGGGGGCATCCGAGGTGCCCTGGGGCGGTCTTTATCCCTGGTGTTGCGGTTGTAGTATGAATCGGGACCCCTAGGCGCAGCTCTGGACTACCAGACCCGCGCGGGTGGCCCGGTCTCCCGGGCTCACCTGGGTCTCAAGCCCGTTGGACCTCAGCGCAGGTTGACCCCACCACCCTGGGGCTCCGGCGGCATGGCGGGTACCGTGGCGGGGCCAACCGGGACATTGATGGTGCCCTCGCGGATCTCGGTACGACCGCCATAGGTGCCCTCCATGCCCATTGTCGTCGGGTCCTGTTTGAAGTCATTGTGCTGAGCGCCGATACCCTCGACCTCGACCACCTCGTTGTCGTACTGGATGCGGCGGTTCAGCACGTCCTGGACGAAGCCGAACTTCAGACGCATCTTGACGTAGGCATCGCCATTTTCATCCCAGCGGTAGCCCACCAGTTCGGCGCCGTAGATGGCGGCCATCATCTTGGCGCGGATGGTGTCGGATTCGAGGATGTAATCCTTCACCGAGGTATTGCTGTCGATCTTGAAGCCGATGATGGTCTTGGCCAGTTGCTTGTAGGCATCCATTTCCGCCGCCCGCAGGGCGCGGAGGGGGCCGGCCATCTCGGGGGTGGAGGTGGCGAAGCCGACGCGCTGGATGGTCTGGCCGCCGAAGTCGATGTTGCGGCCAATGATGTTGGTCACCCGGCCGAGTTTGATGGTGGCGACAACCTGGGCGATATCCTTTTCGGGGTCATAGATGGCATCCGCGTACTCGATCCCCTTGATGGCCGCCGCCGTCTTGGCGTCGACGGTCACCTCTTGGGCGACGAGGTCCTCGACCCGTTCGTTGCTGCGAATCTTCAGGCCGATCACGCTCTCGACGATGGCCCGCTCCGCGGCCACCTTGGCGGCATTGACCGTCATCAGCTTTTTGTTGCCCGCGACGGCAACCTGGGCGCCCAGCAGCAGGGCCAAGGTCACCAGGCCGAGTTGCAGGCCTCTTCTTGCGATCATTTTCTTCACCATGGTTATTTCTCCATTTGTCTCTGCGTGGGCTGCGAACCAGCCCTCAGGGGTCCGAATGGTTGGGTATTACCCACAGCGACCTGGCTGGGGTCATCGGGGGCTCAGGACCGAGCCACCTCCGGTGGTAACAGGGGGTAACGGGTGTTTTGCCTCCTCCAGGATTGGGGGGGAAGGAGTTGGGTTGGGGGAGGGGGACGCTGTGGGCCGGGCCGGTAGATCGAGGGGCGGCGTGGGGTCCTGGCCAGTCCGTTCGGCCGGCACGGGGGTGATGGTGGCCGGGGTAACGGGGGCGGCAGCCATCTCGACCTGGTCCGGTATCGGGCCAAAGCGCAGGCTCGGGGTGACCTGACCGAAGGGGGCCAGGACATCCGGGGTGGCCGAGCCACCCAGGCCACCCATGCCACCTGGGCCACCCTGGGATGGGGTGGCGGTTGGTGAGCCGGAATTCCAGGGGACAGGCGGCAGGGTGGGTCCCGCCCCCCCCTCCGGGCGGGCGGGAACCGAGACCGTGAGGCGGTCCACCTGGAACAGGGGGTGATCCGGTTCCCCGGTCACCCGGGCTGACAGCCGGTATTCCCCCTCCTGGATGCCCGTGGTCAGCGCCTCCAGGATCGCCTGATTGACGCCGACGAGTTCATGGGCATTCTGCTCCATCAGCGCCCGGTTGCCGGTCCAGCCCGGGACCGGCAGGACGACCAGCGCCATCAAGGCGATGCGACGCTGGATGGCGCCCATCGGCGGTTACCACTCCCCGGGCTTGAGGGCGCGGCCGCCACCGGTGAACTCCGTGGCGCGCTCGACCTTGGGCGGCCGGTTGCCACCGCCGCCACCGCCGCCACAGATCTCACGTTGTGCCCGGCGCAGCCCTTCCTTGGCGTCGAGCAGGCCGGGGTTCAGGGCCAGGGCCTTCTTGTACATGTCGACACTGGCCTTGCAGTTGCCTTGCATGCGGTAGATTTCCCCCAGATAGTAGAAGGGCAGGGGATCGGAGGGCGCGAACTCGGTGGCGCGCTTGAGGTGGGTCTCCGCCGGCACGTACTCACGCTGTTTGAAATAGAGGATGCCCGCCCGGGCATGGGCGCCGCCATGGCTCGGTTGGACGCTCACGGCATTGAGATAGGCGTCTAGGGCCTGGCGATTCATGTTCTGGGCCTCGTAGGCTCGCCCCAGACCATAGAAGGCCTCGCCATAGCGCGGGTCGAGGCGGGTGGCCTCAAGAAAATAGGCCACGGCGTTCTGATAATCCCCGGCGTCATAGGCGGCGCGACCGGCGTTGTAGTTGTCCACGGCGGCACCGCCGCCGGTGGGCATGGTCTGGCAGCCGGTCAGGATCAGACCGATGACTCCCAGGATCAGAAAGTGTCGGATCAAAAAGGCACGCATCTCGTCCTCTCCTTATTGTTGGTAACGATGGGTGAAACCTGGCCCGTGGGGGGTGACCTAACTATATACCACCCCTCTCGAACTTGCCGTCGCCATGCGGGGCCCCTGGTTCATGAGGCCTTTTTCAGGGCGATCGGGAAATCCTGAATGGTCTGTGGCTTGGTGGTGGTCGGGGTCTGCTTGTTACCGGTGAGTTTCTTAACCCGCTCGCTCAGATACAGGTCGAGTTTGTTGACGGTGATGCGCCCGTCCTGGGTGTAGTCCGCGGCGCCGTCGATCCCTTCCACGAGGGCCTTGGTGAAGGCGCCGTTGCCCCATTCGGGATTTTCCAGCGAATACTGCTTGCCGGTGGAGCTGGCGAACACCACCACCCCGTTTTCGGCGGAGGTCAGGTCGTTGATCACGCCGGTGATATCGGTTACGGCGCGGCGGCCGCCCATGATGTTGCCGGAGTGGCAGGTGTCGACGAAGGCCAGGACTTTTCCCGGCAGGGCGGATAGGGTCTTCTTGACCTCAAAATAGGGGACGGCGGTCCGGCGCAGGCGTTCGGGATTGGCATCCCGGGTCAGGTAGTAATAGTCGCCGTCGGGGTCGTTCACGCCATGGCCGGAGATGAAGATCACGGCGATGTCCCGGCTGGTGACCTCTGAGCGTAGCCAGTCCAGTCCATCGAGCAGTTCCTCGCTGGTGGGATTCTCCAGGCTGCGAATCTCCACCTCGCGGTAGAGCCCCCCCGCCTGGCGCCGGAGGGCCTCGCCGAAATCCTTGGCATCCTTGGCGGCGAATTGCAGATCCAGACTGTCGTCCTCGTAATCCGAAACACCCGCCAGCAGGGCGTAAAGCTTGGGCTGGGCGACGAACTCATCCCCCTGGCCGCCTTCCCAGCGCAGCCGGATCGTCTCCGGGGGCGAGGCGCCGAAGCGGTTCTCGGCGACCAGGGTCAGGGTTAGGTCCTGCGGGGGCAGGTCGATCTCCAGGACCTGCTCGCCATCGGCGGCGGGGGCGCCCTGGCCGCCCTGACCCTGACCGCCCTGGTCGGCCTGGTCGGCCTGAACGGTCGGGCTGGCTTGTCCCCCGGGACTGGCCTGACCCGCGCTGGCCTGTCCGGCGCTGACCCGCTGGAGGCCGCGTTGGGTGTCCAGGGGCCGGCCATTCACCAGGACCTGTAACTGCCGGAGCGGTTCGCCGCCGGTGTTCTTGAGGCGATAGCGCAGGGTGGTCCGGCCGGGGCCAAAGCTGTCGCCGTCGCGGGGACTGAGGACATGGACCATCGGTGGCAGGGAGGCGGCGATGTCGGGCTCCGGCAGGGCGCGTCCCCCCTGGGTGTTCGCCTGAGCGATGGCCTGGCCCTCATCCAGGGTGTCGAGGACCTTCGCCACCACCTGGGGGCGGTAAAAACGGTCGCGAAAATTGGCCACGGGGTAGAAGTCGGCGGCGTCGGCCCGCGCCAGGGTCTTGCCCACCAGGGTCCCCACCTTGGGCGGCGCCTGGGGGTTGGCGCGCTGGGGCCAGACCTCGAAGGCCAGGTAGTCCAGGCCGCGCAGCAGGTTGACCCGGATCGGTTCACCGGCCGGGCTCTGGGTGATGATCTCGATGAGTTCGTCCTTGGTCTTGGGCCGGAGGCCGTTGACCGACTCGATCTGGTCGCCCGGGCGGATGCCGGCCGTGTCCGCGGCGGAACCCGGCACGACGTTGAGCACCGCCAGCCCCTCGCCCAGTTCGGCCCGGTTCAGGTGCCAGCCGATGAGCCGGTCCCCGCCGGGGCTGGCGTCGTAAAACCCCTTGGGGCTCCACAGGACCCATTCCCGGGTTTCGCGATGGACGAAGAGCGCCAGCAACTCCTGGCCGTCGCTGTACCGGTACCAGCGCAGGGTGCCGTCGCCACAGGCGGCGACCGCCACCCGACCGGCCGTGCTGATGTTCACCCCCCAGGCGGTGTCCTGGACCGGCGTCTGCCACAGGAGCTGGCCCTGGCGGTCATAGCGGCGCAGATACCAGGAGGTGCCGAGGAGAAAGCTCTGGGTGTCCGGGGCGATGGCCAGGGCGCGGGCGGTCTCGTGGGGGGCCAGGGCCAGGGGCTTGCCGCCCAGCTTGGGGGTCTGACCGTTCTCCCAGCCACTGAGCTTGAGGCCGTCGGCCTTGACGCGCGGCGCCGTCAGGGGGCTGATGCCCAGACCGCGTCGCGCCGCGTCGTCCAGGCCGCCGGGGCCCAGTCCCTGCTCCTGGCGCCACTCGTTGAGGGCCTTGCGGAGCTGGGGCCCCTGACTGCCGTCGATGCTGCCGGGGTCGAAGCCCAGCTCGTCCAGGCGCTGTTGCAGCAGCCAGGTCTCGTTGATCTGGCCGGCGGAGAGGCGCTTGGCGTCGAGGTCGAACATCACCGGCTGGTCACCGCCATAACCCAGGCCCACGGCTACCTGGCGCCCGGTGGCGGAGACGCGGAAATGGTCACCCAGTTTGTTGCGCAGGTCGGGGATCTGGCTGGCGCGCTTCTGGACGACCTCCCCCCGGGGGTTGAACCGCAGCCAGGCGGGATCGTTGGTGCCCACCAGCAGGTCGCCGCTGGCCAGGGGCCGCAGGTCGGCCAGGCTGTTGCCGGTGCCGGTCCAGAAGCGCCGTTCGCCCTTGCCGCCTTTTTCCCAGACCACCACCGGGAACTTGCCCTCGCGCTGGAAGCGGCCTCCGGCATAGAGGCGCTGGCCATCCGCCGACCAGGCGACCTTGCTCAGATCGCCATTGTCCAGGCCCTTGCGGCCCGGCGCCTCCAGGGGCTGCAAGTCCTGGCCGGAGAGTAAGGCTACCGCCGGCGCGTCGGCCAGGCCCACCGCGATCCGGCCGCCGTCGGGAGAGAAGGCGACGGCAAAGGGCTCCTTGCCGCCCGGGGCCGGCCGTTTGGCGATAAGGTTGAAGTCGGCATCGTAGAGCCGGATCTGGCCGTCCAGGGCCGAGGTCACCAGTTGGCCGTCGGGGCCGAAGTCGCACCAGAGGCTGGCATCGCCATACTGGCTGTCGCTGGCGACCGCTTGCCAGCCCGCGGTGGTCCAGACGCGGATACCACCGGAGCCGAAGCTGGCGGCCAGATGGCGACCGTCCCGGGAAAAGCACAGGTGGTTGACCACATCGGGGAGGCCGACCAGAAAGTGGCGCAGCTCGCCGCTGGCGCGGTCGAAGAGGTAGACGAGATAAGTGCCCTGACCCTCGCCCCCGGCCTGGGTCGAACCGCCGGTGGCTACCCATTGACCATCCGGGGACAGGGCGGCGGCGTAGAGGCGGCCCTCGTCCCCGGGGCCCACGGGGGGCCGCAGGGTGCGCAGCAGACTGCCGTCGGCGGGATTCCACAGGCGCAGGGTCTTGTCATCGGAGGCGGTGATTAGCAGGCCCCCGGCCTGATCGACGCCGATGCGCCTGATCGGTCCCGTGTGCATGCCCGTTTCAAGCCGGAGCAGGGGATCGGTGGGCAAGCCCCCGGCCTGAGCCTCCAGGGGCGCGGTCAGCAGCAGGAGGAGGATGACGAACAGCCAGGTGGCTGGCCAGTCCAGGTGGCCCCGGACGATCAAACGATCGACGGCGCTAGACCGATCCGGGCCGATGGAAGGATCCAGGCCGATTGAGCAACCAAGGGGCCTCACAGGAAGCAGGGCGGGGCGGAGAGGAAGGATGGCACGCATCGGGAACTCCATACCGTCTGAGGCTGGTCGTGGTCCGAAACACCTGTGCACCGGTGGGTGAGGCAGCCAGGGGACATCCTGCGGAGCGACCAGCGTTAAGCGCTTATTTTTCTACGACGTGGCGTCGGTCCGGGTAAGAGGCCTCAAACCCCGTACCTTAAGACATCCCGCATCACTTTTCGGTAATTCCGGATCGGGTGGCGTCTGGCGAGGAACTAACTGAATAGGTCCCGGTAGGCTTGGCGACCGCCTCTCCGCGGTCGCTACCCCCGCCAGTCGCCGCTCGGCATTCCCTTACACAAGGCCGAAAACTGAAATGCGCGACGACTATCCTGAATTCTTGTGGGGCGCGAGTATATCATTCAGCCCCGTCAACGGACCCTTGACAGGAGCCCGCGCCATGGCGCCCAGCCGCATACCTTCCAACCGCCCGTTCTTCATACCCCCCCTGAGGTCCTGGGGGCTGGGGCTGATACTCCTGGCCCCGCCAGCCGCCTGGGGCGATTGCACCACCCTGGCCCAGGACATTCAGACCGCCGCCCGCGCCGCTGATCTGCCGGCCCTGGCCGGACACGCCCGGCTGATCCCCACCGAGCCCACCTGCCCGGACGATTACCGCGCCAAGCTCGCCCGGGTCGCCGCCCTGGGCTACATCCGCGAGATCCAGCAGCGTCTGACCGCGGGGGAGCCCCTCGCCGCCCAGGAGGACCTGCTGCGCCAGTCGGTCGCCATCGCCAATACCTGGCAGGCTCAGGCCCTGCTGGGGGACCTGGCACTCGACCGCAAGCACTACGAGGCTGCCACCCTGGCCTTCCAGGAGGCCTTGAACCTGATCAACGACCCGGTCGCCACCCCCAAGGCCCCGCCGGAGGCCGAGATCCAGTCCATCTTCCGCAAGGCCAGCGAGTGCCGCCTGTTGGCCGAGCGTTACGTGGCGGTGCCGGTCAATCACCGCTCGGGGACGGCGGAGGGCCTGGCGCTGACCGCGGTGCGTGGCTGGGCGGTGCAGCGGGTGCCCCTGCCGGTGACCTTCGAGAGCGGTTCGACCGCCTTCACCGCCAAGGGCGAACAGGCGGCCAGCGACCTCGCCGACTACCTTCTGAAGCAGAATCCGCCGGATATCACCCTCGTCGGCCATACCGACGACCGGGGCTCGGACCAGGAAAACCGGGTCCTGTCCAAACGCCGGGCGGAGGCCCTGGCGGCCTATCTGCGGGAACAGGGTTACGAAGGCCGGATCAGGACCGAGGGCGCGGGTGAATCCCAGCCCATCGAATTGGATGATCCCGATCGTTATACCGAGGAGGAGATCTGGGCCCTCAATCGCCGCGTCGAACTGGTGCGCCGCTAATACATATAGATCGCACAACAATTTTCGGCTTCCCCGGGTCGGGTGACGTCTGGCGGGGGACGCCGTGAATACGTCCCTGTAGGCTTGCCGCCAGCATCCTTGCTGGCGACACCCCCGCCAGACGCCTCCCGACCCTCCTTGTCGCTGCCGAAAATTGATGCGTGATGACTTTTAAGATTGAAATTCCGGGTAGCGTTCGCGCTAAAGGTCAAAAATGTCAGGCATTCATACCTCATCTCTCTTCCACACCGGGTACCTTGGCGCCCTCCTGGTCGGTCTGGAATTGCTGACCGCCGACCTGGTCCAGGCCGAGGTCCGCGCCCTGGTCATTGGTATCGACGAATATCGGCATGGCTCCTCCCTCAAGGGGGCGGTGGCGGATGCCCAGGATATCGCCGCGGCACTGAAGGCCCTGGGGGTCAAGGATCTGCGCGTCCGGCTCAATGCCGAGGCCACCCGCGACACCCTGGTCCAGGATTGGGAGGACCTGGTGGCCCGCTCCCAGCCCGGCGATACCCTGGTGCTGACCTACGCCGGCCACGGTTCGCAACAACCGGAGCGGGTCGCGGGCAGCGAGGAGGACGGCAAGGACGAGATCCTGCTGCTCGGCGGCTATACCGAAACGGGCGACGGGACCCGCGAGCGCCTCGTGGACGATGAGTTCAACCAGTGGTTCAAGGAGGCCAACGACAAGGGGTTGGGAATCCTGTTCCTTGCCGACGCCTGCCACTCCGGCACCCTCACCCGTGGCGTCGATCCCCGGGCCAGCGGTGGCCAGGTCCGCTACAGCACCGTGGGCGACATCACCGACGACGAACTGGAACTGGATCTGCCCCCGACGGCGGCGGCCCTCAGCGAGGAGGAACTCCCCGGTCTCACCTTCCTGGCCGCCGGCCAGGAAAACCAGAAGGTCCCCGAGGTGCCCCTATTTGATATCCAGGGGCACCGCGTGCCCCGGGGCGCCCTGAGCTGGGCCTTCTCCCGGGCACTGGAGGGCCAGGCTGATCAGGACAGCGACGGTCGGCTCACCCGCGACGAGATCAACCGCTTCGTCCGCGCCAATGTCCGCGCCGTCGCCGAGGCCCGCCAGACCCCGAACCTGCTGCCCATGGCCGACGAACAGCGGGTGGTGCTCCCCCTGGCCGGCGCCCGTGATCCCAAGGCGGCGACCCCCAAGGCCCTGCCCGAGGCGCGGGTGCGCATCCAGGGCGCCGACGAGGTCGCGGCCGCCAGCATCGCCGGGGACCTGACCGGCATGACCCTGGTGACCAGCGAGGAGGAGGCCGACCTGATCTTCGACACCGGCGCCCGCCAGGCCATCTCCGGCCAGGGCGACGTGCTGGCGCGGGACCTGCGGCGGCCGGCGCTGCAGACCGTCATCGACAAATGGCGCGGCCTGGAACGGCTCAAATGGGAGCGGCTCGGCGACCGCCTGTCCATGCGTGTCCTGCCCAACGACGGCACCCACCGCCGGGGCGAGCGGATCGGCTTCGAGATCGCCGATATCCAGTTGCCCTACCTGGTCTTTTTCAGCCTCTCCGGCGATGGCACCCTGCATTATCACTATCCCTGGCCGGAGGACCCGGAGCGGGTACCGCCCGGCCGCCCGGTCAAGGTCGAATTCGACGTCACCCCGCCCTTTGGAGCCGATCACCTCATCGCCGTCGCTAGCGATCAGTCCCTGGGCGAACTGGCGGCCCTCCTCAAGTCGTTGGATGGCAAGCCCGCCCCGCGGCCGGCCGTCGAGGTGGTCCTGGAGGCCATCCGCCAGGGCCGGCGCCAGCTTGGCATCCAGGGGCTGTTCACGGCACCCTGACAGGAGCGCGGCCAAAAAGACTTTGATTGGAAATTCAGTGGCTCTTCATGGCCTCGGTCACAGCTCAGCCAAGAGGGCTTGCGGCTGCATGAGGACCCTGAGCAACCCCGACCATGTCCATTACGAGGACAAATGGCCTAATACAACCGGTCCAGAAAGCCTTCGATCTCCGCTTCCAGTTCGGCATGGGCCTGGAGGCCAAGTATCCAGCGCGGCGGGATGGCGCCGTAGCCCAGGGCGGCGCCCAGGATGGCGCCGAGGATGGCGCCGCGATGACAGTTGTCGCCACCGACAATGGTATTGGCCACCAGGGCTTTCTCGAAATCAGTGGCATGGCGAGCGGCCAGGTACAGGACGGCGGGAAAGGACTGGTCGATGTAGCAGGCCGGGCTGAGCATGCCGCCGATGACCGCCAGATCCGCGAGTCCCTCGCGCTGGACCTTCGCCAGCACTTTCTCGGCATCAAAGCCGAGCCGACGCGCCAGGCCGCGGGCCAGGTTATCAACCCTGGCCGAAGGGTCTTCCAGCAGGGCCACTAGCAGTTCTCCCAAGGCCAGGGCGTAGCGTTCCAGTTGTTGGGAACGATGCGTGAGGCGGAGTTGGGTAAGGAGCGCGTCGTTTACCGCCCCGCGCCCGTGCTGGGCCCAAGCGGCGAAGATGACCGGTGGCAGGCTGACCAGGCCGCCGATGGAGGCGGTGTCATGACCTTCCGCGCCCGCGCAGCGTTCCGGCGGCAGGCCCCGGGCATGGTTGGCGAAGAAGTCCCGGTGATAGGACTCGGCATAGGTGTCGTTGTGGCTGTCGGGCGCGGTCATGAAGTCGATGTAATCCCGCAGGAACCCGACCGGGTCACAACCGCCGGACGCCACCATGCGACGCAACAGGACACGGACGCAGAGCAGGTTGAGGGTGTTGTCCCCCGGTCGCATGCCGCGGTGATAATGGGTGTGGGGCCGACCCCAGTAGCCCTTCTTGCCCTTGAGGATGAGACCGCCGACGACCTCGCCCTCCTGGGAACCGCGCCCCGCCCGCCCGGTGCTGGCCAGGGGCATGATGGAGTTGGGGTGGTGATCACGAGGCGCCTGGTAGTCCCGGATGAGGCCGTAATCGCGGCGCAGGGCGGCCACGTCGTAGTACCAGTGGGCCGGCATCGCCAGCGCATCGCCGATGAACAGGCCCCAGAGGGCGCCACGCAGGCGGTCTCGGACGGTAAGGGTGGGGGTGGTGGTGAAGGTCGACATGATCGGGGCTCCGGTCTCCGGTGGCTATGGCTTACGCATCAGTCTGGTGGCCTCCCAGTGACCTCCTGGTGGCTTCTTATCCCCAGCTCTTGTGGATAACTCTGTCGATAACCCGTGGCCAATGGCCTGGAGGGCGCGTCATTCAAGGGCGGTTGCGGTCCTGTCTAGATTTTGGTCAGAATAATTATTAATGATTTATCAATCAGTTGAAAAATGGGAGTGGATCCCTGGCTTGGCCTTGACATCCCGCCAAGACTCTGGTGAATCTTGTGTGTAACTAAGCATTCTGCGGTCACGGTTTCCTGAATCTGCGGCAAGGAATCCATCGGCTATGTCTCTCACAAACCGTGAGAGAAGTTCGTTGATGCCCTTTTCTGGAACAGCCTGTTCAAGACTTTTTCCGATCGGCTTACCATTTCTGGAACAGCCTGAGTAGGGAGAGGCAACCAGGTTACGTATGCGTAACACTTCAGACCCCCTCTCAATCAATACTCCCCAGCCATAGCGAGGCAACAAGCCAAACTGTGGCTGGTGTTGAGGAAGCTGCCTCTTGTGCGTAAGTGGTCTGAAGGGTAGCCAAGCCTCCTGGGACGCATTGGTGGCATTCTCCGCTCGGCGCCAACCGATCTGGGAAACTTAACGTTATGTGCGATGACTATTTTTTGCTATGGGGACGGTGACCGCATGAATAACGACCTTTGGCCGATTCACTTGAAGAGTGCGGGCGGTATCCCTGGTCCCAAGGGCTCAGGGATACCCTGGAAAATTGCGCTGATCCTGGGTTTGTCGCTGGCGCTGCCGGTCCTGGCCCAGACGGGTCGTCCCGATCTGGCGACCTGGGGTCAGGAGGAGCCGGCCTCATCCGGAACCAAGCCCGGGAGCGCCTGGGGGGAGATCCAGGAATTGGCGCCAGGGTCCATTGCCGACGAGCCAGACGGGTTCCAGGCCGAGGAAGAGGCCAGCGCGCCGGCTAAGGCCAGCGTGCCCGCCAAGCCCCGGCTGGCGGTCCTGCCCTTCAATGTTCGCGGCAACCTGGGCATCCCCGATGCCGGCGCCAGCATCGCCGAGATGCTTAACGGCGCCCTGGCCGCCACGGGCCGCTATACCTTGGTCGAGCGCGTCCTGCTCCAGCAACTGCTTGAGGAACAGGAACTCCAGTCCAGCCACCTGGCCGATGAGGCGACCCTGGCGGAGGCGGGGCGCCTGCATGGGGTCGAGGCCATCGTCAGCGGCACCGTCATTCAGTGGGGGGAGACCATCACCCTGGTGGCGCGCATGATCGACACCAACACCGGGGTCATCCGCGCCTCCGCCGAGATCAAGACCAGAAACCGCGACAGCATTCCGGAGCAGATCGACCTGCTGGCGCGCAAGCTCGTGGGGCCGGTACAGGTTCCGTCCCAGGCCCAGGCCCAGGCCCAGGCCCGGACGGAGGGCGCCGCCGCCCCGCGAAACGCCCCCGACAGCGCCTTGCCTAACCCGGCGCGGCTGGCGATCAGCCTCCTCCCCGGGCCGAACTATCGCCTGGGTCAGGACATGCGCTTCCGGGTCAGCAGTCAGGAGGAGGGTCACCTGCTGGTGTTGGACATCAATGCGGACGGGGAGCTATCCCAGGTCTATCCCCTGGATAGCGGCGAGATCGGCGCCCTGGACAACCGGGTGCGCGCCGGCCGGGGGATCACCATCCCCAGTCCCAGCTCCGGCCTGCGCTTCACGGCCAGCGAGCCGACGGGCCGCGGGCACCTGCTGGCCATCCTGACCCCGGAGGCCATCGCCCTGGAGGATCTGCTGGACAAGGATTTTCAGGTCAAGTCCGCCCCGGAAGACGGCGCCGGCTCGGTCGGCGCGGCTATCGCCACCCGGTTGGGCCAGATGGCGGGGAAGGGCCAGGACGCGGGGCCTTGGTCGATCACCGAGGTGGGCTATGTCATTCAGCCTTGAACTGCCTTTGCTTCAGCCACAAATCCACTGTTAGTTGCGAGACCCCCCTTGCTGGCAGGCTAACCCCCTCGCAACGGGAGATCTTCCATCCTGATCACTGGAAGGGGTGGGCACTCTCCCGTTAAGCGGATCGGCTGATCCAGCCCCGCCCCTGGCTGGATTTTGCCCCCCTTTCCCCCTATCCTGCCGCCCCATGATGAAGAAGCTCTACATCCAGACCAACGGCTGCCAGATGAACGAGTACGACTCCGCCCGCATGGCGGACGTGCTGCGGGAGTCTCATGGCCTGGAGCTGGCGGACTGCGCCGAGGAGGCCGACGTCCTCCTGCTGAATACCTGCTCCATCCGTGAGAAGGCCCAGGAGAAGGTCTTCTCCGCCCTGGGACGCTGGAAGCCGCTGAAACAGAAGCGGCCAGGGCTGGTCATCGGCGTCGGCGGCTGCGTCGCCAGCCAGGAGGGGGAGGCCCTGCGCGCGCGGGCACCCTTCGTCGATCTGGTGTTCGGCCCCCAGACCCTGCACCGGCTGCCGGCGATGCTGCGGGAACTGGCGGCGGGCCAGGGCGCCCTGGTGGACGTGTCCTTCCCCGCCATCGAGAAGTTCGACAGCCTGCCGAGCCCCCGGGCCGAGGGGCCGTCCGCCTTCGTCTCGGTGATGGAGGGCTGCTCCAAGTTCTGCACCTATTGCGTGGTGCCCTACACCCGGGGCGCCGAGGTCAGCCGGCCCTTCGACGACGTCATCGCCGAGGTGGCGGCCTTGGCAGAGCAGGGGGTGCGGGAGGTCAACCTGTTGGGTCAGAACGTCAACGCCTATCGCGGCCTGCAACACGATGGCGAGGTGGCGGACCTGGCCCTGCTCATCCGCTACCTGGCGGCCATCGACGGCATCGACCGCATCCGCTACACCACCTCCCATCCGGTGGAATTTTCCGACGCCCTCATCGAGACCTACGCCGAGGTGCCGCAACTGGTGGATCACCTGCACCTGCCGGTGCAGAGCGGCTCGGACCGCATCCTGGCGGCCATGAAGCGCGGCCACACGGCGGCGGAGTACCGGGACAAGATCCGCCGGCTGCGGGAGATCCGGCCCCATCTCAGCCTCTCCTCGGACTTCATCGTCGGCTTTCCCGGGGAGACGGACGCGGACTTCGCCGCCACCATGGACCTGATCGAGGCGGTGGGCTTCGACACCAGCTTCAGCTTCATTTACAGCCGGCGCCCGGGGACCCCGGCGGCGGACTACGCGGACGATACCCCCCATCCGGTCAAGCAGGAGCGCCTGATGCGCCTCCAGGCGCGGCTGGCCAACCAGGCCCAGATCATCGGTCGGCGCATGGTCGGCGCGGTGGAACGGGTCCTGGTGGAGGGTCACGCCCGCAAGGACCCCAAGGAGCTGGCCGGTCGCACCGAGAACAACCGGGTGGTGAATTTCGCCGGCCCGGCGGACCTCATCGGCCAGTTCGCCGAGGTCCGTATCACTCAGGCCCTGCCAAACTCCTTGCGCGGTGAGTGGATTCAGGCTGTACCGGCTTGACCCAGACCAGGCTAACCAAGCGGCTTGAGGGCTGCGACCTTTTTCAAGTCAGTCCCGGGCAACGTGGCTAGGTAACCCTGGCCGTCGCCGATGTTTTATGCTTCCTCTGCCATCTGCCATCTGCCATCTGCCATCTGCCATCTGCTACTCGTCAACCTGGCTTCCAGACCTGTTTTCTCGCGACATGCCACATCCTGACGTCTGATCCAGGCTCCCCGACCACTCCTTATTGACCTTGCCACAACCCTTGTCACCGACACCCGAAACCCTCGACCTCCGCCTCGCGCCGGAGGACAACAGCCGCCTCGCCAACCTCACCGGCCAGCTCGACAGCCACCTGCGGCAGATCGAGCGGCGTCTAGGCATCGAAATCGCCAACCGCGGCCATCTCTTCCGCCTCATCGGCGAGGGCCAGGCGGTGCGCGCCGGCGAGCAGGTCCTGCAACGCCTCTATGCCGCCACCGACGCGGAGGTCCTGACCCCCGAGGCCATCCACCTTCAGCTCCAGGCCTCCGGGGTCGAGGCACTGCTCGACGATAGTGACGAGGCCCGACCGGAACTGGCGGTGCGGCTCAAGCGCGCCCTGATCCGCGCCCGGGGGCCCAATCAGCAGGCCTACCTGGACGCCATCCTCCACCACGACATCAACTTTGGCGTCGGCCCCGCCGGCACCGGCAAGACCTATCTGGCCGTCGCCTGCGCCGTGGATGCCCTGGAGAGCGACAAGGTGCGGCGCCTGCTGTTGGTGCGCCCGGCGGTGGAGGCCGGGGAGCGCCTGGGCTTCCTCCCCGGCGACCTGGCGCAGAAGATCGACCCCTACCTGCGGCCCCTCTACGACGCCCTCTACGAGATGCTCGGTTTCGAGAAGGTCAGCCGCCTCATCGAGCGCCACGTCATCGAGGTCGCCCCCCTGGCCTACATGCGCGGGCGCACCCTCAACGACGCCTTCATCATCCTCGACGAGGCCCAGAACACCACGCCTGAGCAGATGAAGATGTTCCTCACCCGCATCGGCTTCGGCTCGACAGCGGTGATCACCGGCGATGTCACCCAGGTCGACTTGCCCCGGGGCCAGACCTCGGGCCTGCGCCAGGCGGTGGAGGTGTTGCGTCATGTGGAGGGCATCAGCTTCACCTTCTTCAACGCCCGCGACGTGGTGCGCCATGCCCTGGTGCAACGCATCGTCAACGCCTACGAGGCCTTCGACAAGGGCCTGCCAGCAGTATGAGCGTCACTGGCTCACGATGACTTGGCCTGTTGCCTGTTGCCTGCTGGCCATTTGTCCGGCTGTCATGAGGGCTCTCGCTCTATCTTCGGTTGGTGAAGACACCCTCGGGGTGCCTGACCCCCATGGCGCTCCCCGGCGCGCGTATGGAGCGGCGGCGGGATCATGCCGGTGAAACTGAAGCTGCATCTGCAACGAGCCTCGACCGCCGGGGACCTGCCCGCCAAGGCGGACCTGAAGCGCTGGGCAGGGGCGGCGCTGCCGGCAAAGGCCAAAGTGGCGCTCAGCCTGCGCCTGGTCGACGAGGCCGAGTCCGCCGACCTCAACCAGCGCTATCGAGGCAAGGCGGGGCCGACCAACGTCCTCTCCTTCCCCTTCGAGCCTCCACCCGGAATCAAGGGGCCGCGGTATCTGGGCGACCTGGTAATCTGCGTGCCGCTAGTGGCGCGGGAGGTTGCGGAGCAAGGGAAGGCCCTGGAGGCCCACTGGGCGCATCTGGTGGTGCATGGGGTTCTGCATCTCCTCGGCTATGACCACCTGGACGAGACCGAGGCTCATGAAATGGAGGCCCTGGAGACGCGCCTCCTGGGTGAACTGGGGTTTCCGCCGCCCTATGAAGACTGAACCCTTTCCTCGGCGCTTGCCGGGGCTGCGGCCGTCTGCCCGCCTGGTCCTAGCCCTGGTAGGGTTTCTGGTCCTGGGGTCAGCCCTGTTCCTGGCCCCCGGGCCCACGCTGGCGACGGTGCCCCTGACCGGGGAATTCCGGGCGACCCAGGACTGCCCCCTGTTCCGCTCCATCCGCAAAGGCACCCAGGTGGAAGGTTCCCGCCTGGTGCCCGGACGGGCTTATCCCCTCCTGGGCAAGAACCGGGAGGAGGCGACGCATGTGCTGATCCGGGTCCCTGGCCTGGAGCCGGGCGATGTCTGGGTGGCGGTGGGCTGCGGCGATCTAAGTGGCGCGGGGCAGGGGGCGGGCGACCCGGCAGTGGCCCCGGCCCCGGCACCGGCCGATCCTCAGGCAGCCACCCGACAGCCCTCGCCGGCCGCGCCGGGTTCAACCCTGGCTGCCGGTGATTTTGTCCTGGCCGTCACCTGGCACCCCGCCTTTTGCGAGATCCAGGTCAAAAAGCCCGAGTGCGCGCCCATCTCGAATCCATCCACCCCCAGACCCAGCGCGGATCGCTCCGACGCCGGGCCCATGCCCAAGCGCGCCGCTCCGGGGTTCTCCCCAGAGCGGTCAATGCCTGGGGCCTTTCAAGGACAGCCCAACCAGGGACAGCCCGTCCAAGGACAACCCATCCAGGGCCAGGGCTTCGCGCTCCATGGCCTCTGGCCCCAGCCCCGGGAGCGGGCCTTTTGCCAGGTGACCGCCGGCGAACGCGCCCATGCCGAGGAGGGTCGCTGGTCGCGGCTGCCGGCCCTGGAGCTGAGCGCCGACACCCGCCAGCGCCTGACCGTCCTCATGCCGGGGGTGGCGTCCCATCTGGACCGCTATCAGTGGAGCAAGCACGGCAGTTGTCAGGATGCCGCCCCGGAGGACTACTTTCGCGCCGCGCTTGACCTGCTGGAAGAGCTCAATGCCTCGGAAGTGACCGGGCTCTTCGCTGGCCATGTGGGCGAACGGCTGCGGATCGGGGAAATTCGCGCTGCCTTCGATCGCACCTTTGGGCCTGGCGCTGGAAAGCGGGTGGGTCTGAGCTGTCGTGACGACCTGATCGTCGAATTACGGCTGGGCCTGCGGGGTCAACCTGGAGCCGCCCCGCTGGGTGATCTCCTGCGCGCGGCGCCAGTGCAGGCGCCAGGCTGTGAGGGGGGCTATGTGGACGCCCCCGGCCCGGGAAAAGACTGAAAAGTGATTGTTAATCAGCCGTTACACTTCAGCATCAGGCACTCGATGATGGGCTGGAGGATGATCTCCATGGCGAAGCCCATCTTGCCCCCCGGCACGACCATGCTGTTGCGGCGGGTCATGAAGGAGTCGTGGATCATGGACAGGAGGTAGGGGAAGTCCACGTCCCACTTCTGCGGATTGCGGAAGCGGATGATGACGAAGCTCTCGTCCGGGGTGGGGATGTCGCGGGCGATGAAGGGGTTGGAGGTGTCGACCGTGGGCACGCGCTGGAAGTTGATGTCCGTGAGGCTGAACTGCGGCACGATGGTGGTGATGTAGTCCGGCATGCGGCGCATGATGGTGTCGACGATGGCCTCCGCGGAATAGCCGCGCTCGGCATTGTCGCGGTGGATCTTCTGAATCCACTCCAGGTTGACGATCGGCACCACGCCGATCCCGAGGTCCACATGCTGGGCGACGTTGTGCTCCTCGGTGATCACCATGCCGTGCAGGCCCTCGTAGAAGAGCATGTCCGTCTTCCCGGGGATGTCCTCCAGGGGGGTGAACTGGCCCGGCTTGAGATCGGTGCCCAGGCGGGCATTGTGTTCCTGGGCCTCCTCTTCGCTGTGGAGGTAGTAGCGCTTCTTGCCCGTGCCCGTCTCACCATAGGTGCGGAACAGTTCCTCGAGCAGGTCGAAACGGTTGGCCTCGGCGCCGAAGTGGCTCAGGTTGTGCCCGGCCTTGCTCGCCTTGGCGGTCTCCACCTTCATTTCGGCGCGATCGTAACGGTGGAAGCTGTCGCCCTCGATGATGGCCGGGGTGATGCCTTCACGATAAAAGATGTGCTCGAAGGCGCGCTTGACGGTGGTGGTGCCGGCGCCCGAGGAACCGGTGACCGCGATGACGGGATGATGGATCGACATGGGGATCTCCTCTACTCTTTTGACTTTTAAATGTCGGTTGCACCGGTTGCGGCGCAGGGAAGCTGTTGGCGGCTTGTTGGCAGCCTGGACCCAACAAGCGGTGGGGATAACCCCAAGAGCCGACCGCCGGGGGGGCAGGCCCGCCGTCATTCTGAAGAGTTTTCTAATATACCATGGGCCCTCGCCATGACTGGTTAAATCTCAGGCACGCTGGGTCGGGTGCCTTCGGGGTTTTCTCGTCTCGCCTCTGGGGCGGCGATGGCTTACCCTGTGCCGATCGGCCCTTCTGAAGAGCAGCATGGCGTGAACGCGGAACGCAACGGCATCTCCCTCCCCCCCCGCCCACGGGGATCGGTCACCGCCCTGGGGCACTGGTTCGACCGCAACATCCTGGAACTGGGACGGGAGCTGCGCCTCTCCTACCTACCGCCGCTCATGGTCTATGTGGCCTACGGCATCCAGGGACTGACCGCCATCGTCGGCACCTTTTTCGTCAAGGACTACCTGGGGCTCTCCGCCGCCTTCCTGGCCGCCCTGGGCTTCTGGGCCGGCATCCCCTGGGCGCTGAAGATGCCCCTGGGGCATCTGGTGGATCTGATCTGGCGCCACAAGGCCCTGCTGGTCTACCTGGGTGCCGCCCTGCTCACCGCCAGCCTGCTGATCATGCTCGGCCTGCTCGGCGACCGGGCGGCCATGGCGGCGGTGATGCCGGTGGAGGCCTGGTACGTCCTCGCCGCCCTGCTGGCCCCGGTGGGCTATGTCATCCAGGACGTGGTGGCGGACGCCATGACGGTGGAGGCGGTGCCGCGGGTGGACGTGGACGGTCAGCCCGTCGATCCGGCGGCGCGCAAGCTGATGCACACCACCATGCAGACCCTGGGTCGGGTGGCCATCATCGGTGGCGGGGTGCTGGTGTCCCTGGCCAACGTCTATCTCTTCGCCGATGTCGAGGCCATGTCGGAGGCGGAAAAGGTCGCCACCTACATCCATATCTACGAGCTGGCCCTGGCCATCCCCCTGGTCTCCATCCTCGGCGTGGCCCTGGCGTCCTACCTCCGGCGCCGCGATCTGCGCCGGCTGGTGGCCCACGGCCTGGACCGGGCCGAGGCCCTGCGACGGTTGGAGCATCCGGTCGAGAAGACCCAGCCCAACTGGTGGATCCTGGGCGGCAGCCTGGTCTTCGTCATCTTCACCCTGACCCTGGGCCTTACGGAGGTGCCCTACAACCAGGAGATCATCTTCGTCGGCTCCATGGTCATCATCCTCTTTCTGATGGCGCGCCTGATGCGGGTCCTGGAGCCGGAGGCGCGACTCTATCTGGTCGGCACCGCCATGATCATCTTCGTCTTCCGCGCCATGCCCGGGCCGGGCTCGGGCCAGACCTGGTGGATGATCGACGAACTGGCCTTCGATCAGCAGTTCCTCTCGGTGCTGTCCCTGATCGGCAGCAGCCTGACCCTGCTGGGGCTCTTTCTGTTTCGCCGCTTCATGGCCGAGCGCTCCATCGCCTATGTGGTGGTCTTCCTCACCCTCATCTCCAGCCTGCTCTATCTGCCCATCATCGGCATGTACCATGGCCTGCACGAGTGGACGGCGGCCCTGACCGGCGGCCTCGTCGACGCCCGCTTCATCGCCGTGGTCGACACCGCCCTGGAGTCGCCCCTGGGCCAGATCGCCATGGTGCCCATGCTGGCCTGGATCGCCAACTCCGCCCCCGACAGCCTCAAGGCCACCTTCTTCGCCGTCATGGCCTCCTTCACCAACCTGGCCCTGTCCGCCAGTCAGTTGGGCACCAAGTACCTCAACGAGATCTTCCTCGTGACCCGGGAGGTCAAGGACCCCGCCAGCGGCGGGATCAGCGTCCCAGCGGACTACAGCGAACTGGGGACCCTGATGCTGGCCTCCCTGCTGATCGGCCTCCTCCTGCCCCTGGCGACGGTGGCCCTGGTCAAGCTGAGCCGGCTGCGCAGCGCCTAAGTGGAGAGGTTCCAACTCCCAACCTTCAACGCCCAACTAATCGACTCTCGTGCCCCTAATGCCCCAGGGTAGCTCTGGCAGCACAATCTGCTGATTCTTAAGCTCCCTCCCCCCTGGCGGGGGAGGGTTGGGGAGAGGGGGTGAATGGTCTCACCCGCTCGCCGGCTCAGGCGATCGTCACCTCGGGTGCCAGATAGACATCCTGGATGGCATTGAGGAGTTGCACCCCCTCCGCCATGGGCTTCTGGAAGGCCTTGCGCCCGGAGATCAACCCCATGCCGCCGGCCCGTTTGTTGATCACCGCCGTGCGCACCGCCTGGTGCAGGTCATCCTTACCCGAGGGGCCACCGGAGTTGATCATGCCGACCCGGCCCAGATAGCAGTTGGCCACCTGATAGCGCACCCAGTCGATGGGGTGGCCGCCGGAGAGCTCCGAATAGACCCGTGGATGGGTCTTGCCGAAGCCGATGGCGGTGTAGCCCCCATCCAGGGTGGCCTGTTTCTGCTTGACGATATCCGCCTCGATGGTGACCGCCAGGTGGTTGGCCTGACCGGTGAGGTCGGCGGCCTCGTGATAGTCGGTGCCCTCGTGCTTGAAGGCAGGGTTGCGCAGATAGGCCCAGAGCACCGTGACCATGCCCAGTTCGTGGGCGTGGGCAAAGGCCGCGCTCACCTCCTGGATCTGGCGCCGCGATTCGGCGGAGCCAAAGTAGATGGTCGCCCCCACCGCCACCGCCCCCATGTCGAAGGCCTGATCCACCGACGCCCACAGCGTCTGGTCGTAAATGGTCGGGTAGGCCAGCATCTCGTTGTGGTTGAGCTTGACCAGGAAAGGGATCTTGTGGGCGTAACGGCGCCCCACCGAGCCCAGCACCCCGAGGGTGGAGGCCACCGCATTGCAGCCCCCCTCGATGGCCAGGCGGATGATGTTCTCGGGATCGAAGTAGAGAGGATTGGGGGCGAAGGAGGCCCCGCCCGAGTGCTCCACCCCCTGGTCCACCGGCAGGATCGACAGATAGCCGGTGCCGCCGAGGCGTCCGTGGCTGAGCAAGGTCGCGAAACCCCGCAACACCCCAGGCTTGCGGTCCGAGTCCAGCATCACCCGATCCACAAAGTCGGGGCCCGGTAAGTGCAACATATCCCGCGGGATGCCCTGGCACTGGTGTCCCAACAGATCCTCAGCCTCATCTCCCAGCAAAGCGACGATGTTAGTCATGGATGCCTCCTTCTGCCTTTGAGCAGGGTTACGACTGCCGCTGGAAGAAGTATAGCGATGCCAACGGGCTCCATGCATGACACTCCCGTGAACTTCAACCGCAACAGGTACGGAGGCACGCAACTAATTTCCAGATTCGACCCGTCACCGAGGCACGGTAATTATTATAAAATACAATCATTTATCCTATGGCGCGACTGGGCTCTACTCCCACTGGCTTGTTAACTTGTCCGCTATGTGCCCGGCGGTTACAGGGTCTCCACCTCAAACACCACCACGCGTCGCTGGTCACGACTGAACTCCACCCCGATCAGATGGATCGGCTGCCCGGCGGCGCGATAGCTGTCGGCATAGCCGCGGTTCTTGATCTGCTGGAGGGCCCGGCCCTCAGGTTCCAGTTCCACCACCTTGAACTCGAACAAGTAGATCTGGCCGTTGAATCGCAGCCCCAGGTCCAGCCGGCCGGCATTGCTGCTCTCCTCCGGGGTCAGGTCCAGCCCCAGACTGGCGAAGTAGGCATAGAAGACGCTGGCGTAGTAGCCCTCGTAGGCGGCGATGGGGTTGTTGCGAAACCAGTCATGGGGGATGCTGGCAAAAAAGGCGGTGAACAGGGCCTGCATCCCGGTGAAGTCGTTGACCAACAGC
>JAHDND010000197.1 GCA_018435665.1 Candidatus Thiosymbion sp.
CCCTCCCCCAGGCTATGGATCAACCATGTATTGGGCGGTGGTGTACAACGACAGCGGCACTCCCTATACCCCCGACACCTGGATAGCCGCCAGCACGGACAATGCCTGGCGTTATCCGGAGTTCGGCGGCTTCTGGCGCCATAATCCGACCCTGTATTGGCACTTTCCGTTGGTAACCCGGCCCCCCCAGGAACTGGCGGCGCTCGCGGGTCCCATTCTGGTGCTCCAAACCGAGGGGGATCCCATGACGGATCTGGCCGGCGCGCGCAGTTCAGTGGCGGTCTTACCCAGTGCGCGTCTGATCGAAATCCGCGGCGACTATACTCATGGCCCCACCGTCCCTTATGGCACCGACTGCGTCGATCGGCCCATCGCGGAATATTTCCTTTATGGCACGCTACCGCCGGCGGAAACGCCATGTCCTGGCCTCCCCCTCGCCGCGGATACGGAAGGTAGGCAATGACTCCACGCGCTTAGGCTCAGACTCCTTCTCCAACCCCCGCAATGCGTTAGTGGGGGCTGATTCTGCCACGCGCCAAAACTACCAGGAGACATCTCATGTCCGACCCCTACGGAAAATTCACCGCCAGCCCGTTTACAAGGCGGGTCATCGTGTCGTCGGCGCGATTGGGATGGGCCTTGGTCTTGGCCTTGGCCTCGACCATGGCGACCTTCTCCGGCGCCTTTCTGTCCGGCTGCGACCAGCAAGCCCCGCCGACCCAGGCCCCACCGCCGGTGGAGGTGACCGCCATCACCCTGGAGCCGCGGACCCTGCCCCTGGATCTGACGTACGTGGCCCAGGTCCAGAGCTCGCATCAGGTCGAGATCCGCGCCCGGGTCAGCGGCGTGCTGGAGAAGATCGCTTACAAGGAGGGCGATCTGGTCAAGGAAGGACAGATATTGTTCGAGCTGGACAAGCGGCCTTACCTGGCCGAGGCGGAGATCGCCAAGGCCGATGTCGAGTTGCAAGAGTCGGAACTCGCCATCGCCAAGGGGGAGTTGGACCGGATCGCCGCCCTGACCGAACGCAAGGCGAGCAGTCAGAAAGACCTGGACCAGGCCAGGGGCGAGTTGCGGAAAGCCGAGGCCAGGCTCCATCAGGCCAAGGCCAAGTACGAAAAGGCCTTGCTGGATGTCAGTTACGCCACCCTCAGGTCGCCCCTGGAAGGGATCGCGGATCAGGCCCTGATCCGGGAAGGGGGCTATGTCGATGCCAATGGTTCCTCGGCCAAGCTGACCACCCTATCCCGGCTGGACCCGGTCTGGGTCACCTTCAACGTCTCCCAGAATCAGCAGGAAAGCCTCCATCAGGAGGTGGTGGAGGGTCGGTTGCTGGTACCCGAGGAAGGCCGCTATACCGTGGACCTGGAATTGATCAACGGCCGCCGCTATCCCCACAGCGGTGTGCTGGATTACGTTGCCCTTGCCTATGATAACCAGACCGGCAGTTTCCTCGTCCGGGCCGAGATTCCCAATCCGGAATCCGATTTCCAATTGCGTCCCGGTCTGTTCGTCAAGGCCATCATCAAGGGGGCCCAGCGTCCCGATGTCCTCGCCGTGCCCCAACGGGCGGTCCGTCAGGGGAGCAAGGGTCACGAGGTCTTCGTGGTCACGGACCAGGGTCTGGCCGAGCTCAGACCGGTAACGGTTGGGGACTGGGTGGGTCAGGATTGGATCATCACCCAGGGACTCAAGGCCGGCGAACAGGTGGTCGTCGAAGGCATCGTCAAGCTCATGCCCGGTATGCCGGTGAAGGTCGTCCCGGACGCGGCCCTGGTGGAGCCTCCCTCCCGCCCCGCGGCCGCGGGTTAGGGGCGGGCCATGGGCACCTTTTTCATTGACCGTCCAGTCTTTGCCGCCGTCATCGCCATCCTCATGACCCTATTGGGCCTCCTGGCGATCCCCTTCATTCCCCTCACCCAGTATCCCGACATTGGCCCACCCACGGTCGAGGTTTCAGCCACCTACCCCGGCGCCACCGCCGAGGTGGTTGCCAATTCCGTGGCGGCCCCCCTTGAAGAGGAGCTCAACGGCCTGGAGGGGGTGATGTATATGTCGTCGTCCAGTTCCTCGACGGGGGGCATGACGCTCACCCTGACCTTCGAGCCGGGGACGGACCCGGATATGGCCCAGGTCAACGTCCAGAACCGGGTCAACCAGAAGATCCAGGCCTTGCCGGAGGCGGTGCGCAGCCGGGTGGCGGTGCGGAAGAAGTCCGGAAATTACCTGATGATCATCGGCATCACCGCCCCCGAGGAGCGCTATGACGCCCTCTACCTGGGCACCTATGCCAATCTCTACCTGCTGGACCCCATCAAGCGCATCCCGGGCGCCAGCAACGCGGCCATGCTCCCCGCGCCGGATCTGGCGATGCGGGTCTGGCTGAAACCGGAGGAGTTGGCGCGCCTGGAGATCGCCCCGGAAGAGGTCCTGGTCGCCATCCAGGCCCAGAACAAGGCCTACGGTGTCGGCGCCATCGGCCGGCCCCCCGCGCCGCCTGGGACCGAACAGGCCTTCGCCGTTTCCACTCAGGGGATGCTGAGCGATCCGGAGGCGTTCGAGAACATCATCGTCCGCGCCGCCAGGGAGGGAACCGGCATCGTTCGGCTCAAGGATCTGGCCCGGGTCGAGCTGGGCGTCCAAGATTACGAGGTCGTGACCCGGCTCAACGGCCAGCGGGCCGTGGCCATCGCCATCTACCAGCAGGCGGGCACCAATGCCATCGGCGTCTCCCGGCAGGTGCGCGAACTGCTCGCCACCCTCCAGCCCACCTTCCCGGCCGGTATCGAGTACAAGGTAGTCCTGGATACCAGCACCTTTACCCAGGCCGCCATCGCCCAGGTGCTGGACACCTTCCGGGACGCGGTCATCCTGGTGGTGCTGGTGGTGTTTCTGTTTCTTCAGAGTGTGCGGGCGACGCTCATCCCCGTGCTGGCCATCCCCATCGCCATCATCGGCACCTTCGTCGGCATCCTGCTCCTGGATTTCTCGATCAACATGCTGACCCTCTTTGGCCTGATCCTGGCCATCGGCCTGGTGGTGGACGATGCCATCATCGTGGTGGAGGACGTGGAAAAGAACATGGCCCTGCATGGCCTGAGCCCGCGGGAGGCGACCCGCAAGGCCATGGGGGAACTGACCGGGGCCCTGGTCACCATCGCCCTGGTGCTGGGTTCGGTCTTCCTGCCCGTGGCCTTTATCACCGGCATGACCGGGACCCTTTACCAACAGTTTGCCGTCACCATCGCCATCTCCATGGTCCTGTCCGGGGTGGTGGCCCTGAGCCTCTCCCCGGCCCTGGCGGCGCGCCTCCTCAGGCCCGCCCAGGGGCGGAAAGGGGTGTTCTTTCGTGGCTTCGAGCAGGGCTTCAAGGCCCTGACCAACCGCTATCTGGTCGGCGTCCGCTGGCTGATCGCCCACCGCGTCACCGGCCTCGGCCTCTTCGGCGGGGTGGTGGCGGCCCTGGTGGCGCTGCTGTGGACGATCCCCGGCGGGTTTGTCCCCGAGGAAGATCAGGGCTATCTCGCGGTGTTCAGCATCCTCCCCGACGCCGCCAGCCTGGAGCGCACCACGCGGGTCAGCGAGGAGATCCTGCCGAGGCTCCAGGCCCAGCCCGCGGTGGCCGAGGTCCTGCAGATCGATGGCGGGGTGTCCAGCAACATCGGACAGGCCTTCATGCCCTTGCGGCCCTACGAGGAGCGCCAGGCCCCGGGGATGGACGCCTTCAGCGTGGCCGCTGACCTCCAGGCCCAACTGGGGTCCATCAAGGAGGCCCAGGCCATCGTGCTGACTCCCCCCGCCATTCCCGACCTGGGCGGACTCAATGGCTTTGCCTTCTACATCCAGAGCAAGGGAAGCAACAGCCCCCAGGATCTGGAACAGGTCACCCGGGACTTCATCGCCGCGGCCCGCCACAGGCCCGAACTCACCGGTCTGGACAGCCGCTTTTCCGCCAGCCAACAGCAGATTTATGTCGATGTCGATCGGGAGCGGGCTGAATTGCTGGGGGTCAGGGTGGCATCCATCTATGGGACCCTGCTGGCTTACTTCGGCTCGGTGGAGGCCGGAAATTTCATCAAGAACGGTCGGATCAGCCGCGTAATCCTGCAAGCGGACGCCGAGTATCGCGACAAGCCGGACGACCTGACCCGCATCTTCGTCCGCTCCGCCACCACCCAGGCCGTCATGCCCCTGTCCGCCGTCGCCAGCATCCGTTACACCACCGGCCCCGGCGATCTGCCGCACTTCAATGGTTTCCCCGCCGCCACCGTCAACGGCTTCAAGGCCCCAGGCTATAGTTCGGGACAGGCGATCGCCGCCATGGAGGCGGTGGCGCGCCAGGTCCTGCCGGCGGGCTATGCCTTTGACTGGGGCGGACAGGAGCGAGAGGAAAAGCAGTCCGGGTCAACCTCCTTCTGGGCCTTCGCCATGGGGCTCACCCTGGTCTTCCTGATCCTGGCAGCCCTCTACGAGAACTGGTCCCTCCCCATCGGCGTGGTGCTGGCGGTACCCTTCGCCATTTGCGGTGCCCTGGTCTCTATCTGGGGCGCGGGGATGGATAACAACGTCTACGTGCATGTAGGGCTCCTGACCCTGGTGGGGCTCTCCGCCAAGAACGCCATCCTGATCATTCAGTTCGCGGCGGAACATCGCCGGGCCGGGATGGAGCCGGCCGCGGCGGCCATCGAGGCGGCACGGGAGCGGTTCCGGCCGATCGTGATGACCTCCCTGGCCTTCATCCTGGGGTGCATCCCCCTGGCCCTAGCCAGCGGCGCCGGGGCCAATAGCCAGCACGCCATCGGCATCGGCATCATCGGGGCCATGCTGGCTTCGACCCTGGTGGCCTCGCTGTTCGTGCCGCTGTTTTTCGTGCTGTTGGAAGAAGCCAGCCAGCGCCTCAGGGGAAGGCGAGAGGAGGCTCATCCTCCGCGTCAAGTCACTGACGAGATGAGGGTAGATGCTGCGGGTGAGGTTCGGTCATGACGGCGGGTTCGACCTCATCTTTGCGCCACTGCTCACCCCTTGCCACAAGCCATTTTTTAGTGAGTCATGAAATGAAAAAGTATGTAGCACCACATGAAACAGCCAGTGACTACCGGCTAAAACTCGCCCTCCTCGGCGCGGCGGTGGTCGTTTTGATGGGATGTTCCGACACGGGCGACGAGCGGGTATTGATTACTCCCAACCAGCGACTGGGTGAGGTCGTAGCGGAGTTGCGCGGCGCGTTTGAAAAGGTGATTGAGAAACCGGTTCCGTCACTTAATGTCCTCATACAAACCCCGGAGGGGACCTATTTCTCCAGCTCCACGGCTTCTGGGATTGCACCGGTGACGCCCACCACCTATTTTCGTTTCGCCAGCAATCAAAACCTTTACCGCCACGGCGATCATGAAGATGCATCAGGATGGCTGGCTGGATTACCAGGATCGTATTGTTGATCTCATACCGGGAAGCGATCTTCCCTATGTTCCCGATATGCCCTCCTGGGCTATACCCTACAAGAACGAAATCACCATACGCCAATTGCTTCAACACAACGCGGGCGTCTATCATGTGGACCAGGGTCCCGTGCCTGGGTGCGGTGACCTGGGATATACCGCCTGTATGCTAGAGCAGGATCCCGATCATCAGTTCACCGCGACGGAAATTGTCGAGCAGGCGGCCTTCAATCAGCTCTCTTATTTCCCTCCCGGCACGGACAACCATCACTATAGCAATACGGGCTACACGATCCTGGGTGAGATCATCGCCCGTGTTTATACTCAGCACGGTGACGGCGAAGCCAAAACTTATTCGGACTATCTTTACGATCACGTATTTGGTCCATCAGCCAGGGTACCTTTGGACCTGCATTTTCCTTATCTGGCCGCGGATCAGACGCTGCCGATCCCTTATGTATGCGGCAAAATCTATTGGCCCGAAGGTGCTGTCGAGGATCATTGCGCGGATAACCTGAGCGCGCAGGTGGCCGAGGGCAATGGGATTGGCACCATGCTGGCATTGAACCAGTGGGTACGCACTCTTTATCAGGGGCAGAACGTGCTGGATCTTGAGAATGCCGACTTGATGAGGATGGATACCACTTCGGCCAATCCCAATTATGGCTTGGGTACCTCTGTTGCCCCGAATCTTGGTTATGGACACAATGGCGCGCGAGTCGGCTATCTTTCGCAAGCAACTTACGATCCGGAGTTGGATGTATCCGTGGTGGTGATGATGCCAATGTGGGATAGATCCTCCGATAGTGGATGGATAAATACCACTAACACATTATCGTGTGCCGGCTGGAAAGCCAGGGCCGTGTTTGGTTATCCCGGTAAGCCGGATAACCAAACCTGTCCTGGTGATTGATCGGGAACTAGCGAGCAGGGTGTAGAAAAATCTTTGCCTATCAACGATGGATAATCACTGGCCATCATGTCCACAGACTCGGAAACAAAATCAATCGCCGCCAGGGCCATGACCTCTGCCTCGGCCCCGAATGAAAATATCCTTGGCCCGTTCACCCGACGGGAGATCCTGCGCCTCGCCGGTTTGGGCGGCCTGGGCCTGACCGCCCCCAACCTGTTCACTGGCTGTAGCAATAGCGACACACCGGGCGCCAGACCGCCAAGTTACGCGACCACGATCCTCACGGGGCGCAAGGCCATCCAGAACGCCCTGGCCGCCGCGGACGGTCCCTCGGCGGTTACGGTGGCCTTGGTCGATCCGCAGCGCATCCTCTGATCCGAGGCCTTCGGCCTGATCGATCGGGAGCGGGGTCTGACACCGACGCCGGAGACCCGCTTTGGCATCGCCTCGGTCAGCAAGATCATCACCACGGTCGCCGTCATGATCCTGGTCGATCACGGCCTATTACCAACAAGTCCATGAAGAAGTTCAACCTTTCCCTCCCCCAGGCTATGGATCAACCATGTATTGGGCGGTGGTGTACAACGACAGCGGCACTCCCTATACCCCCGACACCTGGATAGCCGCCAGCACGGACAATGCCTGGCGTTATCCGGAGTTCGGCGGCTTC
>JAHDND010000230.1 GCA_018435665.1 Candidatus Thiosymbion sp.
GATGTACCAGCCAGCCAGGTCCGTTTTTTTTCCGTTGGGGGCGAAGCGGTGGAGCGCTCCATCGTCGATGATCTCCGGGAGCGGGGTCAGGCCCGCGGCGATGATTGCGTCGGCAAACGAGGTGCGGTGGTCAATCATGGGCGCCCTCCTGCCCTTGGCAGGTGATCCGTTCCAGGAGGGTGCCCAGCCAGGCCAGGACCTCGAGCTCGTCGCCATAGCGGTCAGCGATGTTGCGCAGCTCCACCTCGGCCGTGTTGAGCAGGGCCATGGCCTTCGGGTCGCCAATGGCGGAGGCCAGTAGATGGGCGCCGAAGAGCCAGTTACAGGCCAGGCGCAGGTCGGAGGTTGCGGTTTCCCGGCGGGCGATCAGGCCAGCCAGGAGGTTTGTCGCCAGCTTGGTGGCTGCTGGGGTGATGGGGGAAGTTGTCATGGTCGGTCTCCAATGGTGCGGATGACCGACTGGCGAGGGCGGGAAAGGCAGGCGCGACAGCAGGGCGGATTGCCCTTACAATGCTCACTGCCGGTCCCCAGACTCTGACCAGTCGGAGGTTTACGCGAAGGGGTCTAGTGTCAACAAACCCCTTCGCGACGGTTTCTCGTTATCACGAGGTTGTTGATCGCAAGGCCAGCCCGGGCCGGGGTCTGGCCTTTTCTTTTGGGTGGCAGGTCTCATGGCCGCCCCCCTTCCGCAATCAGGTTGCGGATGTCCTCTACCCGCCAGCAGGTGGTTCGCGGGCCTAGCTTGACGGCCGGTGGGAACCGCCCGCTCTTCACCCCCTGCCACCAAACGCTTTTGCAAACCGGAATGAGGGGCGGGATAGGGGGCTCGGCCTTGGGGTTGCCGATGATTTGATGGAGTCGTAAAAAGCCCGTTTCGGGAAGTGAGTGCATGGTTATCCGCCTTCGTTTGTTAAGGTGGATAGCTAATTACTACCGCGAAAACATGACAGTCCAATCTGTCATATGACGGTTCAAACTGTCAGTTCCGCCAGTCATGACCGAAGTGCTCAGAGACAATCTTCGCGAAAACCTCTTGTTCCCGCGTATCACAGCCCAGCGATTCAAGTTCGGACTGAAATACCTTTTTTGACCTTGGTGTATTGGCTGGGTCGAAGGCGTTAAGCGCTGCCAGCAAGCGGCCGTATGTCGCGCTGGCGATGGCGTCCGTTGGCCGGAACTCGCCAATGGATCGCGACGGGGCGTCTTGGGGTCGTGGCCGGTGGCCTTTCTTGAGCGCCACCATGGCTTCGGCGTGCTCTCGCTCCAGACGCATGGCCTCTTCCATCTCCGCTAGCTTGGGTGACATGGTGTGCAGTTGGCCGATGGAACGGGCAATGCGGAAAATTTCGTCGTTCATGTGCGCTCCCTTGAGTGCGCTGGCCCTTGAATGAGGAGCCACGCCAGCCGGGCAAGGGTGTCCCGGCTTTTCGGCCTTGGTGATCAGCCTTGGCCTAGGCGCGGCGTGAACCTTATGCCGCCGCTCGGTGGAAGGGGATGATGGTGGCGCCGGCCTTGAGCTTGTCGAGATGATCGGCCCAGGCTTGCATCATCGCCCGTCGCTCAGGCAGGTGTGCCGTGCGGTTATAGGCCCGACCGTTCGGGTCCCTGACGGCATGGGCGAGTTGATGCTCAATCAGGTGGGCGGGGTAGCCAAGTACCTCGTCAAGGGTGGTGCGGGCGAGGGCGCGGAAACCGTGTCCGGTCATCTCGTCTTTCTGGATCTCCATGCGGCGCAGGGCGGCCAAGATGGCGTTTTCGCTCATGGGGTAGGTGCTGCTCCGGGCGCCGGGGAAGACATAGCTCCCACCCCCGGTCAGTGGGTGCAGTTCCTTGAGGATTGCCACGGCTTGGGTGGCCAGTGGGACGATATGCGGCGTGTTCGTCTTGGTGACGGTGAAGCGCCACTCGGCGGCTTCCAGGTCGATGTCAGCCCATTGGGCCTTGCGCAGCTCGCCCGGACGGACGAAGACCAGCGGGGCCAGGCGCAAGGCACAGCTCACGGTCAGGGTGCCACGGTAGCCGTCAAGCGCCCGCAGCAGCTTGGCCACGTCGTTGGGCTCGGTGAGGGCGGCGAAGTGTTCGCCCTTGGTGGGCGGTAGGGCGCCGCGAAGGTCGCCGGTCGGATCGCGCTCGGCGCGTCCGGTGGCCACGGCATAGCGGAAGACTTGCCCGCAAACTTGCAAGTTGCGGTGGGCCGCGTCCACGGCGCCGCGTGCCTCGATACGCCGGATAACCGCCAGAAGTTCGGGCGCGGTGATCTCGGCAATGGGCCTGTTGCCTAGGTGGGGGAAGATGTTGCGCTCTAGGGCGCTGATGACGTTAGAGGCATGGCCTACTGACCAGGTGGGGGTCATCTTGGCGTGCCACTCTCGCCCCACAGCCTCCAACGTGTTTGCCGTCTTCGCCGCTTCCGCCGCTTTCTCCGCCTTGCGGGCCTCGCCCGGATCGGTGCCTTCCGCCAGCAGTGCCCGGGCCTCGTCGCGCTTCAGCCTGGCCTGCTTGAGGCCCACGGATGGATAGGCCCCGAGGGCCAGCAGCTTTTCCTTGCCCCCATGGCGATACTTCAGACGCCACAGCTTGCCCCCGGCGGGGGTCACCAGCAGGAACAGTCCGCCCTCGTCGAACAGCTTGACGGGCTTGGCGCCGGGCTTGGCCGTGCGGATGGTGGTATCGGTCAGGGGCATGGGGGTATCGCTCGCTGGGGTATGGGCCGATACCCCAGAAAATACCCCCAGCGTACCCCGGATGTCAATGGATGACGTTATCCGGTTATCGGACAAACAGACATGAAAAAACCAGCGGTTAGGCTGGCTCAGCGGGTGTCGTCGGATGGGGCCGGATGGCTAGTCAATAGCTGGTGGGTCTGTCGAATCTGTCTTGCAGGTGATTGATGGCTAAGGATTACAAGGCATGGGGTATCGCAAAATACCCCAAAATGTACCC
>JAHDND010000073.1 GCA_018435665.1 Candidatus Thiosymbion sp.
GCGTCGCCCTCGAAGAGGCAGACGACCCGCTCGTTGCGGGCAAAGAGGCGAGGCACCAGGCTGGCGGTGGCGCGGTTGACGCTGAACAGGCGGCCGGGGACATGGAGCATCGCCCGCAGGCGCCCGCTCGCTGGCATGTGGACCCGGTGATAGTCCCGGGGAGATAGGTAGATGGTGGCGAAGCTGCCGCCCGCGAAGCGCCCGGCCCAGGCGGGGTCCCCCACCAGTTCGTCCAGGCGGTAGTCCAGGCCCTTGGCCTGAAAGAGTCGGCCGGCGTCGATGGCGCCGTGCTGGCTCAGGGCGCCGTCCGCCGGGCAGGCGATGGCCGCGGGGTCGCCGGGCAGAGGGCGGGCGCCGGGCTGGAGGGCGCGGGTGAAGAAGGCGTTGAAGCTGTCGTAGGCCGCCAGGTCCGGCTCCCGGGCCTCCGCCATGTTCACCTGGAAGTGGCGGGCGAAGGCGCGGATCAGGGCCCCGCGCAGGGGCGGCCAGCGCAGGCGGGCGAAGCGGTACATGAGGGCCGAGAGCAGGTGCTGGGGCAGCAGGTACTGCATGCCGACGAAGAGGCGGTCGGCCCAGCCGGGGGCGGCGTCCGTCGCCCCCTCGGGTGCATCGGCGGGGGTGCGGGCAGGAGGAGCCCGCCGGGGATCTGGTTCAGTCACGATTCAGGGTCTCCAAGGCCTCCAGGGGCCAATCGGCGAGGAGGGTCAGGTCAGTGGCCAACGCCTGGGGGGGCTGGCTGGCGGGAAAGAGGGCCAGCAGTCGGGCGTCGGGTGTAATGAGATAGAGCGTAGACCGGTCCTGGGACCCCGGGTTCACCGGCTCCCCGAGGAGACCGGCGAGCTGCCCCAGGTCCCCCGCCTCGCCGGCAACCAGCCGCAGGGCGGGGGAGAGCCGGCTGAAATCCCGGGCCAGTTCCTCGTGGAGGACCGGGGCGGCGAGGAGCAGTTGCAGCCGCTGGCGGGGCTCGGCGTCGGCGGGCAGGCGGTGGTAGACGTCCAGCAGGCGCTGGACCGCCAACTGGCCCCGGGCCTGGGCGAGGTCACCGAAGGCCAGGAGGGTCCATTGGTCGCGCAACTGGTCGCGGCCGAAGGGTTGCCCCGTGTCGTCCACGAGGGCGAAGGCCGGCAGGGCCATGGGTGGCGCGATGAGCACGCCCTCGATGGCGGGGGGCTGGCCGAAGCGGCGCTGATTGCCCCACTGATAGCCGATCAGGAAGAGCCCGATGGCGCAGACCATGAGGATCAGACGGACGAGGGGCCCCCGGGGGAGCGCGCGACGGGGCCGGTTGCTCCCGGCGGGCAGGGAAGGGGAGGGCATGGCGGTAATGGGTTCCACAGGCTGGGCGCAAAGACGGTCGCGCCATCGTCAATCTACAGACGACACCCGACCCTGCTCGTGATTCAGAGGCCTCAACCTTAACTCGGCGGGCCGGCTGGTGCGGTTGCTGGCAGAATACTACCCCAAGCGGCGCTTCCAGGCAGGGAGTCCGTGGTGCCCTCCGCGCCTGCCGGATGGATTTCCCCATGCCCGGTTGGCTGAAGAGGGATGGTGAAAACCTTGGCGAGGTGCCGCGAGATCCTCATCGAGACCCATAAATTAAGTCAGTAGCAAAAACGAACGACGAATTACGAACGGCGACGAACGAGCATGAGTAACGATTTTGAACTGACCGAGACCGAGTGGCGTGCCCGGCTGACCCCCGAGCAGTACCGCATCTGCCGGGAAAAGGGCACCGAGCGGGCCTTCACCGGCCGCTACCATGCCCTCAAGGACCCAGGTGTCTATCGCTGCGCCGGATGCGGCGCGCCCCTCTTCGACTCGGCCTACAAATAC
>JAHDND010000114.1 GCA_018435665.1 Candidatus Thiosymbion sp.
ACGCTGTCGCCGCTTCGGGTCAGGGGAGCGCGGCACCAGCTCCCGGTACACGGCCAGGTTGCCCTCCACCATGGCCGGGATGGAGAACTCGGCGCTCATCAGCACCCGCCCGCCTCGACCCAGGCGCCGGGCCAGGTCCGGGTCCCGCAGCAGGCGGGCGATGGCCGCTTGCAGGGCGACAACGTCGCCGGTTGGCACCAGCAGGCCGTTGATGCCATCGCGCACCGCCTCGGGGATGCCACCCACCCGGCTGGCGATGACCGGTACCCCGGCGCTGGAGGCCTGGAGCAGGGAGACGCCGAGCCCCTCCAGGGTGGCGGGGTGGACCAGCAGGTCCAGGCAGGGCAGCAGTTCTGGCAGGTCGTCGCGGAAGCCGCACAGCCGGACCTGTCGCTCCAGCCCGGCGGCGCCGATCGCTCGCTCCAGGTTGCCCGCCTCCGGGCCCTGACCGAAAAACAGCACCCGTAGGTCGGGAAACTCCGCCACCAGGGGCGGCAGGGCCTGGAGCAGAAAATGATGACCCTTGCGGGGGATGAGCTGGGCCACCACCCCGATCACCGGCCCCTCCAGGGGCACCCCCAGACGCTCCCGAAGGAGGCGGCGATCCCGGGGCCCGCCAAAGGCCTGGAAATCCACCGCGCTGCGCACCACCCGCAGCTTGTCCCGGGGCAGGCCGGCGGCGAGCAGGACCTTGCCGATGCCCTCGGAGATAGCGATCACCCGATCATGCAGCCGGTACTTGAGCCGTACCTGCCAGGCCGGCTCCGGGTTATCCACCCGGCGGGAGTGGACCACCGGCACCTTGGCCAGGCGCCCGGCGATGCCACCCATGACGTCGGCACCGATGCGGCTGTGCAGGTGCAGGAGGTCGGCCTGGAATTGCTGGATGCGGAAATAGATGCGGGGAATCAGACCCAGGTCCAGGTCGCCCTTCATTGGCATCGGGAAGACCTCCGCCCAGGGCTTGGCCGCCGTGGCGATCTCGCTGCCGGCAGGGCAGATGAGGCCGCTGGTCACCCCACGCTCCGCCAGGCCCTCCAGCAGGTAGAGGACCTGACGAGCGCCGCCGTAGAGATGACGACCAGCTTCCACATGCAGCACTTTCATAATCCTCGTCCTCCGCCGGCCTCCTGTCGCTCGAGGCGCAGCAGATTCGAGGCAGCCCTCAGGACCTCAGCCACCTCGATCCGCCGCATGCAGTCGTAACTACCCCCGCAGGTCGGGCGACGCTTGCAGGGTGAACAGGGCAGGAGGTGATAGAGCACCCGGGCATTGGCGCGCCCCGTGTCCAGATAGGGCCGGGTGGAACCGAAGAGCAGCAGCGTGGGCCGACCGAAGGCGATACCCATGTGACTCAGTCCGGTGTCGACGCCGATGACCAGTCGGCTGGCTTCAATCAGGGCGGCGGCCTGGAGCAGGCTGGTGCCACCGGCCAGGTTCATCAGGCCCGGGCCCGCGGTCGCGGTCCGCTGAGCGATACGCGCGGCCGCCTCGCGGTCCGCCGGGCCGCCCAGCATCAGCACCGGCAGGCCCAGTTCCTGGTGAAGCCGCGCCGCCAGGTCGGCCCAGCGTTCCTCGAACCAGTGCTTCTGCGGGCGGGTGGTGAAGGGACAGATGACGACATAGCCGGAACCCCAGCCCTGCCGCGCGATCAGGTCCCGGGTGAAGGCCCGATCCTCCGCGCCCGGCGCCAGGGCCATGGGGAAACCCTCCCGAGGCAGACCGGGGGGACCAGGGAGACCTGGAAGACCCGGGAGGCCGAACAAACCGAGCCCTTCGGCCAGGAAGCGATATTCCGAGCCGATGGCCCGGGGGTCCCCACCCCGGGGGACGACGCGGGTCATGAGCCACCGGCTGCCCTCCCGCGAACCCAGGCCGACCCGCTCCTGGGCACCGCTGAGCCAGGCAAGCAGACCGCTCTTGAGCAGACCCTGGAGGTCCAGGACCAGGTCGAAGCGCTGGCGGCGCAGTTCGGTGCGCAAGGCGCGGACGCGTCGGCCCAATTCCCGCCAGCGCCGTTCCCGCCACAGGGCTCGCCACTCCCCCCGCGGCCAGAGGATGACCTGATCCAGGTCGGGGTGATGACGCAGCAGGGGTTCGCACTCGGGCTGCGCCAGCCAGGCGAGATGGGCCTGGGGATAGGCGCGCCGCAGGGCGGCGATGAGGGGCGAGGCGAAGACGATGTCGCCGATGGCGCTGAGGCGGATGATCAGGATGCGCGTCGGCTGGGGCATGATTTCCATAGCGCCATCGCTGCCCAGGCCTAGCTAGCCTTCCGGGTCCGGGCTGTGCCGACTTTCATCTGCCCCCAGACGCGGCGCGGCTTCCGCCAGCCGGCACAGGGCCAGCAGCAGGGCCTCGTCATCGGCCTGATCGGCCAGTTCGACCCGGACGAAGCCCAGGCGCAGGGCCTCCTGACGGGTGCGTTCGCTGACCACCGCCAGGGGCGTGGCCAGCAGAGGCCCCTGACCGGCCTCTCCCACTAAGTGCAGCAAGTTGGCGAGGACCTCGCCGCTGGTGGCGGTGACCAGTTGAACCTGGGCCGCCCAGTCCGCCACCAGCCCGGCCGGGTCCACCTCGGGCAGGGCGCGCCGATAGACCTCGGCAAAGCGCACCTCCGCCCCCCGCGCCCGCAGGGTCACCCCCAGCAGGGGCCGGCCGCCCTCACCGCGAACGATGACCACCCGCTGACCGCGCAGATCCTGAAGGTCGGGGTGGGTGAGGAGGGTCTCGCTGTCGTAGCGCCCGGCGGGGATCAGGTCCGGCCCCCGCCCGGCGGCGGTCAGGGCCTCGGCGGTGGCCTTGCCGATTGCCACCAGGCGCGGGCCAGACGGCAACCGGCCCGCGGGGAAGAGGGGCAGCGCGAATTCCACCGCGTTGCGACTGGCGAAGAACAGCAGGTCCGCGGGCTCGGCCAGGAGCCGGCGCGGGGTAGCCAGATCCACCGCCGGTTCGATGTCGATGGTCGGGAAGGGGATCGGTCGCCCGCCGGCCGCCGCGATCAGGTGGCACAGGTGGGCTGCCTGGGCCTTGGGGCGGGTGACCAGGACCCCCCGGCAGCCGAGATCACAGGGGTCGGGCATGGCTTCAGACCTTCCACCAGGGCACGAAAGCCCTTCCGGTTGATTCCAGATCCAGGGGGACGGATGCTTCTTCCACCCTAACCGCCCTCAAGCTTCCCCCTCCGCGAGGGCCAGGGCCCGGAGGATATCGCCGGCACCCTGGGCGAGGAGGTCCTCCGCCACCCGGGTGCCCAAGGCCTCGGCCTGATCCCGAGGGGCCCGATGCTCGGCGACCAAGACCCGGCTGCCGTCCGGGGTGCCGACCAGGCCGCGCAGGCGCAACTCGTCACCCTCCAGGCGGGCATGACCGGCAATGGGCACCTGACACCCACCCTGGAGGCGGCGGTTCATGGCCCGCTCCGCCCGGATGCAGTCCGCCGTGTCCGGGTGATGCAGGGGCGCCAGCAGGGCCAGGGTGCGGGCGTCATCCTCCCGGCACTCCACGCTCACCGCCCCCTGACCGATGGCCGGCAGGCTTTCGTCGATGGTCAGCCGCGAACGGATCCGCTCGGCGAAACCCAGGCGGATGAGGCCGGCGGCCGCCAGCAGGATGGCGTCGAACTCACCGCCATCGAGTTTGGCCAGGCGGCTGTTGACGTTGCCGCGCAGGGGCTGGATGTCCAGATCCGGCCGCAGGGCGGTGAGCTGGCACTGACGGCGCAGACTGGAGGTACCGACCCGCGCCCCCTGGGGCAGGTCGGCAAACCGCTCGAAGCGGTTGGAGACGAAGGCGTCGCGGGGGTCCTCGCGCTCCAGTATCACCGGCAGGTGCAGCCCCGCCGGCAACTCCACCGGCACGTCCTTGGTGGAGTGGACGGCGATGTCCGCCGTGCCCGCCATCAGG
>JAHDND010000208.1 GCA_018435665.1 Candidatus Thiosymbion sp.
CCAGCAAGCGTCCGGTGGTCTCATCGGTCAACCACTCGGGATTTGTCCGCCCCCGGACCGCCAGGCACAGGGTCTCCTCGGCCATCAACTGGTAAGGCTCCCGGCGTCGCGTATAGCTGAGCTGGTGGCGCAGGCGCATTAGGTAGAGGCTGGTCACCACCTCCACGGCGCTAGTGAGGGTCACGGCGCAACGGGCGGCCAGGTGGCCAGCGCCTTGCAGACTTTCTTCCAGCAGGTGGTCGGCGAGCAGGGTGACCAGGGGATGGCTGCGGTGCAGTTCGTTGCCGTCGATCCGTTGCGGCTGATCCAGACCCTCATCGGCCAGTCGCTGGCGCAGGGCCTCGGGCAGGTGCTGGGGGAGGAAGCGGTAGTGATGGTCCTTGATCCCTTCCAGGGGGGAATTGAGCCGGGCGCAGGCGCTATGCAGGAAGCGCCGCACGTCGGCCCCCGACCCCAGGGCCTCTTGCTGGCGCTGCCACTCGGGCATGACCTCCTCGGGCCGGATGCGGCGCTGGGCAAAAACGGTGCGATTGGCCTTGGCCTTGTCCAGGGCATCCCGCCACTGGGCCTCCAGGGGGGCCAGGAGGCGTTCGGACTCGCCAAAATCGAAGCTTTGCTGGGCATGCTTGGGGTGAGGCCCCAGCTCGGAACGGCGCATCAGGGCGGCCTTGACCAGGGCCTGGTTGATGCGTTGCTCGTCTTCCGGCAGGGGGACCAGGACGCCCAGTTCCTTCTGGATGGCCTGGGCCTTGCGCAGGATGACGTTGAGGATGAAGCCATCCACCGGGTTGTCCTGGCCATAGAGCATGCTGCAGCGGACTTCCGCGGCTTGCTGGCCAAAGCGGTCCACCCGGCCTTCCCGTTGTTCGTGGCGGGTGGGGTTCCAGGCCAGGTCGTAATGCACCACGGCGGTGAAGAGGTGTTGCAGGTTGATGCCTTCCGAGAGGCAGTCGGTGGCCACCAGCAGTCGGCGGTCGGCCTCTTCCATGGCCTCCACCCGCTCCCGGCGCTCCTCGGGCGGCAGCTCGCCGGTGACGACCGCCAGGGTGGCGCGGGGAAATTGGTCGCGCAGGTGGCGGGCTACATAGTGGGCGGTGGCCACATAGCGGCAGAAGACGACCGGGTGGTAACCCTCGGCCAGGAGTTGCCCCAGGTGGGCGATCAGGACCCCCAACTTAGGATCACCGCGCTGGCCGGCGAGGCCTTCCGCCTGCTGTATCAGGCCGCGCAGCCGCGCCGCCTCCTCGACCTGGGCGGGGGGTTCCAGGTCGCTGCCCTCGAGGTCGTCGGCCTCGCCATCGTAGAGGCGATCGTCGCTGAGCAGTTCGTCTTGGTCGAGGCGGTTTTCCAGGCGGGTGGTCAGGGCCTTCACCGCCGCGGCGGGGGAGGAGGCGACGCAACGCAACAAGGCCAGGGTGGCGTACCAGATCAGGCGTGCCCCACCGGCGTCGCGCCGTTCCACGTCCTCGGCGATCTCCAGGCAGTAACTCTGCACCTCGTCGAAAAAGTGGCCCCAGGCGCCCGTTAACTGGTAGGTGATCTCGGTCTTCATGCGCCGGGGGAAACCGCGGCCATCCCCGGTTTCGGTCTGCCAGTCACTGATGTCCTTGCGACGGCGTTGCACGAAGTGGCGGGCCAGGCGATGGCGCAGGGGGTCATCGGCCCGGTTGCGCCCTTGCAGTTCCAGGAAATCCGGGCTGAGCAGGGACAGTAGGTTATAGAAGGCGGCCTCGTCGCCGGAGTGGGGGGTGGCCGTCAGCAGGATGAGGTGACGCTCCGGGTCCTGGCTGAGGCGTTGCAGCAATTCAAAGCGCAACTGCTTGCCGCGCCCGGTGGTGGCGCAGGTGTGGGCCTCGTCCACGAGGATGCACTCGGGGGCGATGGAGAGAAAGTGTTCCCGGTGGCGCTCACTCTTGATGTAGTCGAGGCTGACGACGATCACCGGATGGTGGTCGAACAGGCTGACCCCATGGGGCAGGTCGCGTTCGATACGGGAGGCCGAGGCGGCGGTCAGGGCGACGGCGGGGAGGTTGAAGCGGCGCTCCAGCTCGCTCTCCCATTGTTCCACCAGGTGGGGCGGGCAGAGGACCGCCAGCCTTCGCACCTCGCCGCGATCCATCAGTTCACGGACGATGAGACCGGCCTCGATGGTCTTGCCGATACCCACGTCGTCCGCAATGAGGAGGCGGATGGTGTCCAGGCGCAGGGCCATGAGCAGGGGCACCAACTGGTAGGCCCGAGGTTCCACGGCGATGTTGCCGAAGGAGCGGAAGGGTCCGGCGCCGGCTCGCAGCTTGAGGCGCAAGGCATCGCGCAGCAGGAGGGCGGCGGCATGGTTGCCGGCCTGGGTCGGGTCTGGCCAGGGAAAGCTGGCCGGCGCCACGGGTACGAGTTCCAGGTCCGGGATCAACTCGATGGCGTCCTCATCACTGCCGCCCAGGGGGCGCAGGCGAAGCCAGTCGCGGTCGCTGCCCGTCTGGACCACCCATTCCCGCCCACGGGCCTGGATCAGACTGCCGGGGTTGAAGCGGTACTGGAGATCAGTCATGGGATTTGGGGGGATCACTCATGGAATTCTGGGGGATCAGTCATGGGATTCACCGAAAACGGTGCTATGCCGACGGAACAGGGCCGGCCAGTGATCGGGGTCGGAGAAGTCGAGGGCTTGCCAGCCCTTGTCGGCCAGGGCGTCGCGGATATCGTCGGGGAGTGGCTCCAGGAAGATCAGGGTGCGGGCGCCCCGGTACTGGCCGGCCGCGGTGGCCTGACCACCCTGGACAGGGACGCGGGTCGCGTCGGGTGGTTGCAGCCCCAGGGCATCCAAGGCCGCCAGCCAGGCGGTTAGCTGGTCGTGCCCCGGGGGCGGATCAAGCACCGGATCATCGCCGGACCCGGTGCCTGGCGCTGTGTCAGGCCCAGTACCGTGCCCATTACCCAGCCCGGTATGAGGCGCACTACCGGGACCCGTACCGGGTTCCAGCCCGGGTAGCTGCCAAGCGCCTGCCTGCACCTCGACGACCTGGGCGTTGGCCAGGGCCACCAGGGGGCGCAGCGCCTCTGGGTCGCGGCGGTTGATGTGGACATGATCCGGTTGGTTGAAATAGGACAGCAGGCATTGGTAACAGCCGGCCTCGCAGGGGCGTTGGCCATGGGCGCCCTTGATCTCCAGGGCCTCCAACTGGTCCAGGTGCCAGGGCCCGGAAGGGGCCTGGAAGTGCATCAGCTTGAGGGCGTTGGCGGCGGCCTGGGCCAGGCTATCGGGCTCCCCGGCCAGGCGCGTGAGGACCCCGGCCCCCCCCTCGGCGGCCTCGTAGAAGAGGATGCCTTTACGGTCATCCTGAGTGGGCAGCGGCTCGGCCACCAGTTCGGATTCCTCGATCTGGAAGGTCATCTCGATGCCCCGCTTGAGGGCGGCCTGCAGGGTGGCCATGGTCGCCAGGGACAGGGTACCCAGGGGGCTGAGGATCAGGAGGTTGCGGTGGTCCTCGACGAAGGGGACGATGCGCTGGTTAGGCACCTTGTCGAGCAGGGGCTCGTCACTGTCCGCCCCTTCTCTGGTGGTGGGATCGTCCTGCTTGCTCCAAGTGCCCGTGATGGGATTGATGTAGAAGCCGAGTTGGTTTTTGTCCTTGCGCCGACGCCAACCGCGGTTGATGCGCCAGATCTTGGCGGCGGACGCGTAGGTCAGCCCGGCGAGTACCTCCTCGCCCTGGCGCACCTCGGCCTGTTGCTTTTGCACCCGGTTGTCCGGACCGGGCATGAAGCGGTAGGTGGTCTGCAATTCATAGCCCTGGCGCTGTCGGTCCTCGTCGTTGATCGAGATGCGGTCGGTGGGCAGGGTCTCGACGGTCTCGATGCGGTACAACTCCTTGACCCAATCACTCTCGGTGAGCAGGGCGCCGCAGTTCTCGCAACAGTTGACCTGGGCGGGTTCAATACCTCCGCCAATGTGCCCGTAACCACATTGACCGCATACCAGGGCGCAGAGGGTGGCCAACTGGCTGTTGCCAGTGACGTGGTCCGCGGAGCCGACGTTGAGCTTGGCGCGCACCACCCGGTACATGCGGCCCTGATGGTAGATCAGGCTGCGGGGACCGAACTCCGCCAGGGCCAGGAAGCGCGGCCGGCTGACCATGTTGCCCTCGTCGTCTTGAGGCTTGCCGCCCTTGCCCCCGCCCGCGGGTATCCAGGCCATCAAGGGCAGGCGGGGGAAGTTGTAGCCCGGCAGGAAGCCCTGGCTGGCCAGGAAACGGTAGCTGTAGAAGTCGGTATTCTGGGTATTGGAACTTTTGAGCAAGAGGGCGTACTGGCGGGCCGCATCGCCGTAACGACGTTGGGCATTGGCGCGCTCACTCGGACTGGTGGCATGGCTCTTGATGATCTGGTCCGCCATGTCCATCTGGGCACGCGTAGCGTCAAACAGCACCCGCCAGCGTTGCAGGGCCGATGAAAAGCGCTGGGGCGCCTGACAGATGACCTCTTGCACCCGTTCCGGGGAGCACCAGTCATTGGCTGGCAGATCCCCCGCCAGTTGGGCCATGACCGCCGTCGCCGCGGCCTGGGCGCGGATCTCCGCCTCCGGATGGGTCAGCCTGGCCCAAAGATCCGGCTGCACGGGTTTGTCCGCTTGCTCCAGATCGAGCAGGGGAGCGATGCTGGTGTCCAGGCTGACCTGGGCATTGGCCAGCCAGACGGCCTGCAAGTGACTTTCCACCAGGTCGCGGTTGGCGAGATCCAGGGTGGGGGCCTTGACGATGCCATGCACCATCTCGGAGGCATGGTGGAAAAACCACTGGTCATGGGGGCTGAGGGCCGCGCAGTAGGTGATGACCAGGGCCTGCTGACCGGAACGACCGGCACGTCCGCTGCGCTGGGCGTAGTTGGCCGGCGTCGGGGGAACGTTGCGCAGATAGACCGTATTCAGCGCGGAGATGTCGACCCCCAGTTCCATGGTGGGCGAGCAGAACATGACAGGAAGTCGTTCCAGGGGGGTCTCATGACCGGGGTTGTCCGCCCAGTCCTGGCGGTCCTTGTCGGTGAAGCGAAAGCGTTGTTCGAGCCATTGACGGCGGCCGGCGTCGACCTGGGCCGTGTGTTCCTGGGCCTCGAAGTCGAAGAAGGGGTGGTCGTCCCGCCGCAGCAGTTCCGCCACGCTCAGGTAGAGTTGCCGGAAGAAGGCGTTGGCCTGGGTGGTTTCATCGATCAGCCGCCATTCCAGGGCCGAGGCATTCAGGCGCCAGCCGGGCAGGGCGTCGGTGACCGGGTGCTTTTGGATATAGCCATAATGGACCGCCTGGCCAAGCAGGGTCCCCACCAGTTCCATCAATTCCTGGTCCTTCCAGGTATTGACCTGGGTGGCAAAGGGGGTGTCCTTCCACAGATCGCTGGTCTTCACCAGTTTGAGCAGTCGGGAACGCGGGCCGCCGCTCAGCAGGTCCGAGCGCGGCTTGCCTTTGTATTCGGGCCTTTTGCCCAGAATCAGGCTGCGGGTCGTTTCCAGTTGCTCGTCCGCCGCGAAGGCCCACCGCTCGTTGAGGTACTGATAGGCACTGTTGCGTGCCCTGTCCTGGTCGGTGGCATCCAGGTAGCGGCTGGCGAGGCACAGTCCCCGGCGCAGCTCGTCGAAGACCACTTGGCACAGTCGTTCACGGCTGGCGGGTCTCAGTGCCCCCAGGGTGGCGTGCGTCGCGAAGAGGCTCTCATCCGCGCAGAAGTCAGCCAGGTCGCGATAGCCGATGCGCAGCAGACCGAGTTGATCCAGATTGGGATTGTTGAAGCGCCAGCCCCGGCGCAGATCGCGCATCAGGCGATAGCCGATGATGTAGCGGAGGGTCCTTTGGGCCTCTTGCCGGGCCAGGCCCATGAGCTTGGGGGTCTTGAGGTATTCGCCCAGGGTGGCGGCGTCCAGGCGCTCGAAGCCCAGGGCCTTGAAGACCTCGTCGGCCAAGTCCTCCTCGGTCAGGAGCCCCGCATGGTGGCGGAGGGCGCCGATGAGGCCGGCCCGCAGCGTCAGCAGGAAGATGAAGTCGTTGAAGTGCCCGGCCTGGAGGGCGGCGTCCTGACGGTTATCGGTGAAGCTGAGAAGTTTTCTAGCCTTTGGCTGCAAGTCCTGATCATTTCTCAACCGACGAATTAGGGACATACTGAGAATGGTTGTATCTGTGGAGCGACCACCCGAACTGAGTTCGGTAAGTTTTGCAAAATCAGAGGATTGGCGAGCTCCATAAGACACTCCGCAATGGAGGCAGAAGCGGAAAGGTGCTTTCAAATAAGCTACCCGTTGACCCGTTTCACCTTTTTTCCCATCCGGACTGATCCTGACTACTTCGGGTAGGTTTTTACGTTGGCTTTTCTTGATAGCCAATTCGCCATTACTTTCTTCAAGCCAATCATCCGGAAGGCGGTCAATAGCATCATAATTATCTTCCGGCCAGGGATTATCCTGGTTTAGGTAGAGAAATCCTGGTTCACCGCCATCGGAATCTCTGTTTTCGTTGAGTTCGCGCGGCAGAAATAGGTCAGATCCACTTTCATGATCTCTCGTCCGCC
>JAHDND010000089.1 GCA_018435665.1 Candidatus Thiosymbion sp.
GAGCAATTTCATCAAGCCAGCGTAGAGCTTGCGTCCGGCCTCGGTAGTGAGATCCAGGCCGCCGATCAGCTCATTAAACCCTTCGCGCGTCTTGGGCAGGTCGTCCAGGAGCTTGGCGAGGATGGCGGCATTGGGGTCGCCTGGGGTGGTGATGGTTTCGGTGATGGGCTGGCTGCCGCCGCCGATGGGCTGGCTGCCGCCGCCGCCCGCTCCGGGCTTTTTCAGCTTGCCGATCGAGTCGAGGAAGCCCTTGGTGCTGCGGTCCACTTCGTAGCCAAGATCCCGCAGGGCGTCGCCATAGGTCTCCAGGCCCGCGGCGACTTGCAGCAGGAAGGGGGGGTCGACGCCTTTGAGGTCGGGCAAGGTGGCTATGCTGCGCGCCCAGCGCTCCGCTTGCTCGCGCACGCGGTCTTCGCCCAAGCGCTCGATGCCGCGAAACCCCTCGTCGACATCCCGCAGCAGCTCATCAACGGCTTTCCGAGTTTTCTCCGCTTCCTGTGGTAGCGTCTTTATGACTTCGGTAATAACGTCCTTGCTCAGCTTCATCAGCTCATCCTGAAGCTTTGGAACCTCGCGATTGATCGCCTTGGCCGCGGCTTGGATGGCATCGACCAGCTTTTCGGTTTGGGTCGTGAACTGATCGTAATAGAAGGCCTGAGCCTGGGCGGCGGCATCGAGGGAGCCGAAGGCGCCCACCAGCTCGTCACTGAGGGTCAGCAGGGCGGTGGCGGACAGGCCCTCGAGGTTGGTGGCGGTCTGCTGGGCGGCGGTGTCGAGGACGCCCAGTTGGGCCACCAGCCGGGAGAGGGTCTCGCCGCTGGTTTCGCCGCTGGAGCCAAACTGGTCGATGTAGCCCTTGAGCCGCTTCACGTCACCGGTGATGTCGCCGGTCAGGTCCAGCATCTGGCCCAGGCTGTCGTCATAGCGGTCGGACAGCTCCACGGCCAGGGCCGAGGCGACCATGGCGGCCTGGATCTGCGCCCCGACCTCTTCGGCCGTGCCTGACAGGTCGCCGACCATGGCGCCGAAGGCGATGCCGATGTCCTCGCTGGAGCGCCCGGCGGCTTGGGCGATGCGCTCCACCAGGGCGGCCATGGCGCCGCCCAGGTCGCCTTCGTTTTCGGTCAGATGGATCAGGCCGTCGCCGAAGTCGGACATTTTCTGCAGCTCGGCCTCGATGAAGCTGGAGAGGTCTTCGCCGAAGAACTCGGCCAGGGCGTCGGAGACATCGGCCAGGGCCTGGTAGACCTCGGTCAGCTCGGTGGCCTCCATGTTCTTGGAGCCCTTGTCGGTGAGGCCGAAGTTGAGGCCGAAGCTGCCCTTGACGTAAGCGCCACTGGCTACGCCCCACTCGCTGTCTTCCAGGCCACTGGCGCGCCCGCCGGTCATGGCGGCAAGTGTGCCGTAGCGGGGTTCTTGGTCGGATTGCCATTTGCTGAAGATGGCGACGGCGGCGGCGACGGCGATGGCAGCAGGGATGGCATAAGGCAAGGCGGCGCCGATGGCAAAGCTGGTGGAGCCTGTGCTGGCTGCGCCAGAGGCCAGGGCCATGTTGGCGCCGAAGCCGCCAAAGTAGCCTTGCGCGGAGATGATGCTGGACGCGGCGCCAAAGCCATCCATGATTCCGGTCAGGGCGGCGCCGGAGAAGACACTGCTGATGCCGTTTGCCAAACTGGAAAAGCCCGAGAACATGCTGCTTAAGTTACTGGCCCCACCCAGCAGACTGGTGGCCGTGCCCGTCACTCCGCCAGCGCCCCCGCCCATGATGCCCATGAGTGCGCCCTGAATGGGCACGATCAGTGGACTAATCAGGAGTTGATAGGACAGGTCGGCGACCCATTCCAGGACGGTTTCCTTGAGATTGCCCAGCACATCTCCCTGGCCGGTGATCAGGCTGCGCCACAGACCTTTGAAGGTGTCGTCCAGGCTGTCGACGGCCTCGGCCCAGGCGTTGTAGAAGGCGTCGGACTCGCGGCGGGCGGCATCGGCGGCGGCGGCTTGTTCCTTGGTCAGCTCGCCCATGATCTGTTCCGCTTCTGCGGCGGACAGGGCCACGGCCTTGGCCTGGCCCGCCCGAGCGGCGGCCACTGCGGCCTGGCCTCTGGCATAGTCTTCCGCCGCGGCCCGAGCGGGCAGATAGCGGTCGATGAGGCTTTGGACGGCGCGCTCGGCCTCGGCCACGGCCTTGGCGCCTTCGCGGTCGGCGGCGGCAAGGGCCTTGCTGGCCTTGGCCGCGCCGCCCTTGGCCGTGGTGCTTTTGTCCAGGCTGGCGGCGTACTTGTCGAGGATGTCCTTGGCTTCCTTCTCGGTGATGATCTTGGCCTTGACGGCCCCGGCTAGCTCCTTTTCCTTCTCCTTGACCTTGATCTCCCTGTCCTTGAGTTTGTCGTAACTGCCGACAATCTTGTCCACCGATGCGCGATGCCCTTCGACCGCGGCGGTGTGCTCTTCCCAGCGCTTGACCATGTCATCGCCGACCATGGCGGCCTGTTGGTTAGCTAGCTCACGCGCTGACTTAGCGGCGGCCACTTGAACGCTTTGCATGCCCGCCACTTTTTGCGTCCACACGCCAAGCTCTTCACCGGCGCGGCGCAGTTGCGCCTCATACTGACCCAGGAACAAGCTATCTTGATTGGCGGCCACGCGGGCGGAGAGCATCTGGAACTCGCGCTGCTTTTCCAGCATGACGCCCATCGTGGCGTTGAATTTATCTGCGTCA
>JAHDND010000191.1 GCA_018435665.1 Candidatus Thiosymbion sp.
AGGGGCGTAATGGACCACAAGAGCCACTCAGAATACCCAAAATGAGCCCAAAAACGGGTTAAAACGGGCTGCTAAGTCAAAAATGACGCTCTCCAAGGGCGGAAAGAGAGAAATCGGGTCATTCTTCAGCGTTTCCTTAAGGTTCACTTGCGCGGGCATCTTCACGTCATGACCACCTCACCGCCCCTTTGGCATCATCGCGACGCCCCCGACGCCCTGGCGGCCCTGGCCAGCGGACCCGAGGGCCTCACCGAAGTGGAGGCCCGGGCACGGCTGGAGCGCCATGGTCCCAACCGCCTCACCCCGCCCAAGAAGCGCGGCGCCCTGATGCGCTTCCTGTTGCAGATCCACAATGTCCTTATCTATGTCTTGATCGGAGCCGCCGGCGTCACGGCGGCCCTGGGGGAGTGGACCAACACCGGCGTCATCCTCGGCGTGGTCATCATCAACGCCTTCATCGGCTTCATTCAGGAGGGCAAGGCGGAAAAGTCCCTGGATGCCATCCGCAACCTGCTCTCCCCCCGCGCCACCCTGATCCGCGAGGGGCGCCGGCGCGAGGTGGCCGCCGAGGAACTGGTGCCCGGCGACATCGTCCTGCTGACCTCCGGGGACAAGGTGCCCGCCGATCTGCGCCTGATCGAGGTGCGCAACCTGCGCATCGAGGAGGCCGCCCTCACCGGCGAGTCCGAACCCGTGGAGAAGGGCCTGGCCCCCGTCGCCGCCACCGCCCCCATCGGCGACCGCACCTGCCTGGCCTATTCCGGCACCCTGGTGGTCTTCGGCCAGGGGCGGGGCCTGGTGGTGGCCACCGGCGACGCGACCGAGATCGGCCGCATCGGCCGCCTGCTGGCCAGCGTGGAAGGGGTCACCACTCCCCTCTTCAAGCAGATGGCGGTCTTCGGCCAGTGGCTGACGGTGGGCATCATGGGCCTGGCCCTCTTTGCCCTGGTTTTCGGCCTGCTGGTCCACGATCAGGGCCTGGCCGACATGTTCCTGGCCGCCGTGGGCATCGCCGTCGCCGCCATCCCCGAGGGGCTGCCCGCCATCCTGACCATCACCCTGGCCCTGGGCGTCCAGCGCATGGCCAGCCACCGTGCCATCATCCGCCGCATGCCGGCGGTCGAGACCCTGGGGGCCGTCACCGTCATCTGTTCCGACAAGACCGGCACCCTGACCAAGAACGAGATGACCGTGCGGCGGCTGGTCACGGCGGAGCGTCTCATCACCGTGGAGGGTTCGGGCTACGCCCCCCATGGCGCCTTTCTGGCGGCGGGGTGGGATCTGGACCCGCTGGCGTCCCCGGACCTGGCGGAGCTGGGGCGGGTTGCTCTGCTCTGTAACGACGCCAGCCTGCGCGAGTCGGGCGGGGAGTGGCACCTGGAGGGGGACCCTACCGAGGGCGCCCTCATCACCCTGGGTCGCAAGATGGGCCTGGACCCGCGCTTCGAGGCCGGGGCAATGCCGCGCATCGACGTCATCCCCTTCGAGTCCCAGCATCGCTTCATGGCCACGCTGCACCACGATCACGCCGGCCATGCCTTCGCCTTCCTCAAGGGCGCCCCGGAGGAGGTGCTGCTGCGCTGCACCCATCAGCGCCAGGCCGGCGAGGATCGGCCCCTCAATCGTGGCTGGTGGCTGGACCAGATGGAGGCCATGGGTCGTGACGGCCAGCGCGTCCTCGCCCTGGCCTTCGCCCCCATGCCCGCCGGCAAGACCGACCTGGCCTTCGCCGATCTGGAGGGCGGTCTGACCCTGCTCGGCCTGGCGGGCATCATGGACCCGCCGCGGGAGGAGGCGATCCGCGCCGTGGCCAAGTGCCAGGCCGCCGGCATTGGCGTCAGGATGATCACCGGCGATCACGCCATCACCGCCCAGGCCATTGGCGCCAGCATGGGCATCGGCCGCGGCCAGGCCCTCACCGGCGCCGAGATCGAGGAACTGGACGACGAGGCCCTGCGCCAGGTGGTGGCAACCACCGATGTCTTCGCTCGCGCCAGCCCCGAGCACAAGCTGCGCCTGGTCCAGGCCCTGCAAGCCAACGGCGAGGTGGTGGCCATGACCGGCGATGGCGTCAACGACGCCCCGGCCCTCAAGCGGGCCGACGTGGGCGTGGCCATGGGCCACAAGGGCACCGAGGCCGCTAAGGAGGCGGCGGAGATGGTGCTGGCCGACGACAACTTCGCCACCATCGAGGCCGCCGTGGAAGGGGGTCGCACCGTTTACGACAACCTGCGCAAGGCCGTCATCTATGTGCTGCCGGTCAGCTCCGGCCAGGCCGCCATGGTGCTGGTGGCGGTGCTGCTGGGCATCGCCCTGCCCATCACCCCGGTCCAGATCCTGTGGGTCAACATGGTCACCGCCGTCACCCTGTCCCTGGCCTTCGCCGTGGAGAGGCCCGAGGCCGACATCATGCGCCGCCCGCCGCGGGACCCGGCCACCCCCCTGATCGACGGCTTCATGGTGTGGCGCATCCTGTTCGTGACGGTGCTCATGGCCACGGCCTCCTTCGGCCTCTACCTGTGGGAGAAGGCCAGCGGCAGCGACCTGGTCACCGCCCGCACCGTGGCGGTCAACGCCCTGGTCATGGCGGAGATGTTCTATCTGTTCAACTGCCGCAGCCTCCAGGGTTCCATCCTCAATCGCGAGGGCTTCCTGGGTAACACCCTTGCCCTCCAGGTCCTGGGCCTACTCCTGCTGCTGCAACTGGCCTTCACCTATATCCCGCTGATGCAGAACCTGTTCCAGACCGCCGCCATCGACGCCGCCGCCTGGCTGCGCATCCTGGGGGCGGGCGTCCTGCTGCTGCTCGTCGTCGAGGGGGAGAAGGCCCTGATCAGCCGCTTCAGACGCCCGGCCGAGCGGCGGTCATGAGGGCCCGCGTGACGCCAGACGCCCCCCGACCCGGAGAAAACGAAAATTGCTGGGCGATGACCATGAATGACTTGCGATGGGTGACGATACCTGATGCAGCACGCTGATCCCCACGACCATGACGCCGCGACCGCCTATCTCTGGGTAATGATCTTCCCCCTGGCCGCCTTCGTCCTGCTGGCCTGGGGGCTGGTCCAGCATCCCTTGCCCTGGCACTGGGAACTCCCCTGGGTGCCGGGCCTGGGGATTGATCTGGCCTTCCGGATCGACGCCTTCAGTGCCCAGATGCTGGCCCTGATCACCGGGATCGGCACCCTGGTGTTCGTCTATGCCAGTGGCTATCTGGCCCACGAACCCAAGGCGGGACGGCTGCTGGGGGTCCTGCTCCTGTTCATGCTGGCCATGATCGGCGCGGTCAGCGCCGACAACCTGATCCTGTTGTTCCTGTTCTGGGAGTTGACCAGCCTCGCCTCCTTCCTGCTGGTGGGCTTCAAGCACGAGGACGCCCAGGCCCGCGCCTCGGCCCGCCAGGCGCTGTTGATCACCATGGGCGGCGGCCTGGCCCTGCTCGGCGGCCTCATCCTCCTCGCCCAGATGAGTGGCGCCTGGACCCTGTCCGGCGTCATCGCCGCCGGTCCGCGCCTGGCGGAAGACCCCCGCCTGCCCCTGGCCCTGACGCTGGTGCTGCTCGGCGCCTTCACCAAGTCGGCCCAGTTCCCCTTCCACTTCTGGCTGCCCAACGCCATGGCGGCGCCCACTCCGGTGAGCGCCTACCTGCACTCCGCCACCCTGGTCAAGCTGGGCATCTACCTGATGGCGCGGCTGGACCCCGCCTTCAACCAGGTCCTGTTCTGGGAGGCGGTGCTGATCGGCACCGGTACCCTCACCGCCGTCTGGGCGGCGGTCCTGGCCCTGCGCGAGCGTGATCTCAAGCGCATCCTGGCCCGCACCACCGTCGCTGCCCTGGGTACCCTCACCCTGTTGATCGGCCTGCCCACCCCGGGCGCGGGCCTGGCCCTGGTCACCTTCCTCTTCGCCCATGCCCTGTACAAGGCCCCCCTGTTCATGGTGGCCGGCAATATCGACCATGCCACCGGCACCCGCAGCATCGACCACCTCATGGGCCTGCGGCGGGCCATGCCCTGGACCGCCGCCATCGCCATCCTGGCGGGTCTGTCCATGGCTGGCCTGCCCCTTTCCTTCGGCTTCGTGGCCAAGGACGCCGTCAACCTGGCCAAGGCGGACGCCGACCTCTTCCTGCTGGTGGGTTACGCCAGCGTGCTGGTCAATGCCCTGGTGGTGGCCGTGGCCGGCGTGGCGGCGATCCGCGTCTTCTGGGGCCCGCCGGAAGCCCCCCGCGGCCCGGTGCGTGAGGTGCATTGGACCCTGATCCTGCCGCCCCTGGTCATCGTCCTGCTGGGGATCGAGTTCGAGTTCCTGCCGGCCCTGGCGGACCCGCTGCTGATCGGGGCCGCCCAGGCCATCTCCCCGGCCCTGGGCAGCGGCGATCTGGATCTGAATGCCTCTTTCGAACTGGGCGATCTGGTCTCCGCCACCGGTATCACCCTGGCCATGGGCCTGCTGTTCTTCCTGGCCTGGGACCGGCTCCATCAGGCCCTGCACCGGCTGCACTGGCTGGACCGCTATGGCCCCGCGGCCGGGTATGAACACCTGCTGCATGGGCTGACGCGGATCGCCGCCTGGCAGACCCGTCACCTGCAACCGGGCATCCTGTCCGCCTCCCTGCGGCTGACTTTGAGCGGTCTGCTGACGCTCGGCGCCCTGGCCTGGTTGGCCCTGGCGCCACCCCCCGAGCTGACCTGGGACTGGGGGCCCCAGGGTTGGGCCTGGGTCCTGGCCGCGGTCCTGATCCTGGTAGGGGCCGCCGCCGCGGTCCTGCTCCGTGATCGCCTGGCCCTGCTCATGGCCAGTGGCTTGGTGGGGTATGGTTCCGCCGTGCTTTTCCTCTTCTCCGGCGCCCCAGACCTCGCCTTCACCCAGTTCGCCGTGGAGACGGTGCTGGTGGTGATCGCGGCCAGCGTGCTGCCGCGTTTTGGCCCTCCACTGCCTAGAGCCATCCGCGATCCGGCCATCAGGTACAGTCCTAAATCCAGCTCCAGCGCAGATTTAGTCTCAGGCGCTGGCTCCAACTCCAGTCGCTACCGCCCCGGACTGACACCGTTTAGCTTGCTGCTTGCCGCCGCCGCCGGCCTGGGCAGCTTTCTGCTCATGACCCAGCTGTCCCCGCTGCCGGTCTCGACCGAGCTCAGCGATTGGTTCGCCGCCGCCAGCCTGCCCGAGGCCCGGGGCCATAACGTGGTCAACGTCATCATCGTCGATTTCCGCGCCCTGGATACCCTGGGGGAGATCGCGGTGGTGGCCTTTTCCCTGCTCGCCGCCTTGCCCCTGCTGGCAGGCCTGCGCGGGAGGGCCAGGCCATGAGCCCCCGTTCACCCCTGCTGGTCTGGGCCGCCGGGCCGCTTTACTGGCTGTTGATCGCCGCCGCCCTCTGGCTTCTGTTGCGTGGCCATAACGAGCCTGGCGGTGGTTTCATCGCCGGCCTGGTGGCCGTCGCCGCCAGCAGCCTGCTCGCCCTCAGCCGGGACGTCGCCGCCGCACGCCGTTGGCAACCCCTGGCGCCTCTGCCCCTGGCCATGCTGGGCGTTGGCCTGGCCGCCCTCGCCGGGCTGCCCGGCGTCCTGGGGGGGCAACCCTTCCTCAGCCACCTCTGGCTGGAGTCGGGCCTCTCCACCGTTCTGCTGTTCGATCTGGGGGTCTTCTGCGCCGTCTGGGGGGCGCTCACCGGCTATCTCTATCCCCTGCTGAATGACCAACCACTGGAAAACAGCCAGCAGGACGAGCACCAGCAGGATGCCAATCCGCAGAACAACTACCCGCGGGACGACCACCCGCTGGCTGCCAACCTGCGGGACAAGGCCCCGCGTGACAAGCACCGGCTGGACTACCCGAGGGGAGAGGCACCATGACCCTGATCCTCATGATCACCATCAGCCTCACCGTGGCGGCGGGGGTGCTGCTGCTCCTGTCCCGCGACCTGTTCCGCACCCTGGTGGGGCTGGCAGTGCTGGGCAGCGCGGTCAACCTGACCGTCTTTCTGGCCGGCCGGCCCGGCAGCCTGACGCCCCCCCTCATCCCCCCGGGCCTCGACCGCCTGCCCGCGGGGGCGGCGGACCCCTTGCCCCAGGCCCTGGTGCTGACGGCCATCGTCATTGGCTTCGCCCTGCTCTGTTTCGCCCTGGTCCTGGGGGCCTGGATCAGCCAGCGGGCCGGGCACACCGAGGTGGATCGGCTACGCCTGAGCGAACCGCCGGCCAAGGACCCCCTCAAGCCGACCATCCTGAAGGAATGATGCTGCTCCTCGCGCCCCTGCTCATCCCCCTGGTCACGGCCCTGCTGACCGCCGTCCTGCCGGCCCATCCCCGCCTGCGGCGCGGCCTGAGCCTGGCCGGGGTTCTGTTGCTCCTGGGCGCGGCCCTGGCGCTGCTGGTGGCGGTCGGTCCGGCCGGGCGCTTGTCAGTCGCCCTGGGCGACTGGCCCCTGCCTTTTGCCATCCAGTTCGTCGCCGATGGCCTGAGTGCCGCGCTGGTGCTGGTGGCGGCCCTGCTGGGGCTGACCGTCCTGCTTTACCAGTTCGCCACCGAGCCCGCCAACCGGGAGGCGCCGGGGCTCCAGCCCCTGGTCCAGGGCCTGCTGGCGGCGGTGGTGGCGGTCTTCCTGGCGGCGGACCTGTTCAATCTCTATGTCTGGTTCGAGCTCCTGCTCATGGCCACCCTGGGCCTGCTGCTCCTGGGTGGCCGACCCTGGCAGGCCGAGGCGGCCCTCAAGTATTTCGCCCTGAGCATGCTGGGCACCCTGCTGATGCTGGCGGCCGTGGGCCTCATCTATGGCGCCTCGGGGCAGCTCAACTTCGGCGCCCTGGCCGTTGCCAGTCAGGCACCGGGGGTCGCGCCCGGGCTGACCCTGTTCGTTGTCATGCTGCTGCTGGCCGTGCTGCTCAAGGCCGGCGCCTTTCCCCTCTTCGCCTGGCTGCCGGCCAGTTACCACACCCTGTCCCCGCCGCTCCTGGCCCTGGTGGGCGGGCTGCTGACCAAGGTCGCCATCTATGTGATGCTGCGCCTGTCGGGACAGGTGTTCAGCGCGACCCCGGCCTTCCTCTACGAGGCCCTGGGCTGGCTGGCCATGCTCACCCTGGTCACCGGCGTCCTGGGGGCGGCCTATCACTGGGACCTGCGCCGCATCCTCGCCTTCCACATCGTCAGCCAGATCGGCTATCTGCTGCTGGGCATCGCCCTGGCCACCCCGGCCGGGGCGGCGGGGACCGCCTTCTTCCTCATCCACAACATCCTGGTCAAGGCCAACCTCTTCCTCCTCGCCGGCCTCATCTGGCTCAGCGCCGGCCACCCGGACCTGCGCCGCATCGGCGGCCTCTATCTGGCGCGGCCCTGGCTGGCCCTGCTCTTTCTGCTCAATGCCTTTTCTCTGGTGGGGGTGCCGCCCAGCTCTGGCTTCTGGGGCAAGTTCCTCCTGGTCCAGGAGGCCTTCGCTCAGCAGCGCTTCCTCTGGGGCGGCCTGGCCCTAGGGGTTGGCCTGCTCACCCTCTATTCCATGAGCAAGATCTGGCTGGAGGGTTTCTGGAAGCCCCATCCTGACCCGACCCGCCTGGCGGGGTCCCAGCCCCAGGGCGACGGCGGGCCGCGACTGGCCTATGCCGCCGTCACCTTCTCCACCCTGCTGGTGCTGGCCCTGGGGCTCTATCCCCAGCCCCTAATTGACTGGCTGCAGCAGGCCACCGCGGGCTACTGGGCCGGGTTCGGGCCAGCATGAGATGTCGGTCATGAGATGTCGGTCATGAGGTATTGGTCATGAGGTATTGGTCATGAGGTGTCGATGATGGGGTTTAGATCAGGTGGGGTATAAATCATGAGAAAGCTCCAGGCCTTGCTCCTGCTGATCCTCAATCTGTTCAGGGACCTGGTCAGCTCCGGCTGGACCACAGCGCGCCTCATCCTGCGCCCGGGCGAGCCACCCCGCTCCGGTTTCGCGCGGCTGTCCTACGGTGACCTGCCAGCCCCGGCCGTCAATCTGCTGGGAGGGCTGATCACCCTGACCCCGGGGACCACCACCCTCGACATCGACCTGGAACGGGGGGAAATGCTGTTGCACCTTCTCGACCAGGAGAGCGCCGAGGCCACACTGGCGGCGATCCGGCGCGATTTCCTCGCCCCCATCCGCACCCTCTATGGAGGCCACCCATGAGCCTGTCGATGCTGTTCGTCCTCATCGCCGGGGCCAGCGCCCTCATGGGGTTCTACCGCCTGCTGGCGGGTCCGACCGCGACCGACCGGGTGGTCGGGCTGGACATCCTCTTCGCCGTGGCCATCATCCTCAGCCTCACCGCGTCCTGGGTCAGTGGGCGTACGGTCTACCTGGACGTGGCCATCGGCCTGGCCCTGGTGAGCAGCGTCGCCACCCTGTCCTGGGCGCGCCTGATTCAGGTGGGTGCGCAGGGTGGCGGCCTGGGTGGCAAACAGGTTGATGCCGCGGGCGGCGGCCAGGATGGCTATCAGCTCAGGAGCCCGGGCGATAGGCGGGGTGCTGGCTGGGGAGATGCCAAGAGAGATAGCAGGAGGGATACCAGGGGAGATAGCAGGGAACAAAGCCAGGACGGCGGCCCGGGGGATAGGCGGGGAGATATTTGGGGACATAGCCAGGGGAGCGGCCAAGAGCAGGAGGTGCGGTCATGATGGATCCGATCGGCTGGGCGATCTGTGGCTTGGGCAGCGTCCTGCTCCTTATCGCCGCTCTCGGCATCCTGCGCCTGCCCGATGCCCTGGCCCGCCAGCATGCCGCCACCAAGGCGGTGACCCTGGCGGTGCTGGTCTTTGCCCTGGGGATTGGCCTCCTTGCCCGGGACCCCGCCTGGACTTGGCGCCTGCTGGCGCTGGCGTGCATCCTAATCCTGACTCTGCCCCTCGCCTCCCACGCCCTGGCGAGGGCGGCGATGAGGGAGCGGATGCAGGTTTCGGGCCTGGACCAGATCCTGTAAGCGTGTGCCCGGAAGGAGAGAATTACCGATGCCCTTCCTGCATGCGGAGTTGATGCCCGCGAGCAGCGCCCAGGCCATCCTGAGCGAGCCGACCCACGACCCGCCGCTTCGAACCTTCGCGTTACTTCGCGCCGGTAGAACAGGCCTTGAGACGCGTTTGTGACTCCAGCACGGAGGAAGCGGCGCGATGCACGGCCTCCGTGCGCGAACGGGGGATGCACACCGAGGCCACACACGAGGAGTTGGTGGCCGAATACTCCGTTGGCCTCAGGCCTGGGCCCGCTCCCGTAAGCGCTTGACCTGGAAAAGGGTGTTGCGCTCCTCTTCCTCCAGGCTGGACTGGATGAAGTGGATGGTCCGTCGGTAGCGGGGGATGATGTTGTATTTCAGGGCATTGACCCGTTTCTGGGCCTTGCGCTGCTCCTCCATCAGCCGGTGTAGGGCGATCTCCACCTCGCCGAGGCGGGCCAGGGTCACGGCCAGGTCCGCCAGGTAGGCGCGGGTGTTGTCGAAGCTGGCGTCGGTCCCCAGGAGGCCCACGGGCTTGAGGGGCAACCGCTCGGCGGTCACGGCGGGGTACTCCACCCCCAGGCTGCGCCGGGGCAGGATATCGACCTTGAGCGCCAGTTCCGAGCCCAGGGCTGCCTGGTGGATGCCGCGGCTGCCCATGCGCAAATGGCTGATGCCCAGGCACTCGTAGGCCTGGACCAGCACCGCCTCCGCCGCCTGGCGTAGGCGGCGGTATTCGCCGATGCGCTCGTAGACCAGGCGCGTCAGCAGCTCCCGCTTCCGCTCCAGCAGGTCGTGACCCTCCTCCAGGAACTTGACCTGCTTCTTGAGCTTGAGCAGGGTGTTCTTGGTCGGCGGGACCTTGATCAGTTGTTGCGCCATTTCGGTTTAGTCTGCGCCCTGGTAATACTTGGCCAGGTCCGTCTCGCTCATGCGCGTCAGGGTGTCGCGGGGGAAGCTCGACATCAGCTCCCAGGCCAGGTTGAGGGTGGCCTCGATGGACCGGTCCTCGGCCTCGCCCTGGCCAACGAAGCGCTGGTCGAAGGCGTCGGCGAAGCGCAGGAAGCGCTTGTCCCGCTCCGACAGTTCATCCGCGCCGATGATGGAGGCCAGGTTGCGGGTCTCCAGGGCGCGGGCGTAAAGGGCGTAGAGCTGGGCGGCGACCCGGGGATGGTCCTCCCGGGTGTCATCCTTGCCGATGCCGTCCTTCATCAGCCGCGACAGGCTGGGGGAGATGTGCACCGGCGGGTAGATGCCCTGGTTGTGCAGCTCCCGGGACAGCACGATCTGGCCCTCGGTGATGTAGCCCGTCAGGTCGGGTATGGGGTGGGTGATGTCGTCCGAGGGCATGGACACCACCGGCATCATGGTGATGGAGCCATGGCGCTGGTGGATGCGCCCGCAGCGCTCGTAGATCTCCGCCAGGTCCGAATAGAGGTAGCCGGGATAGCCCTTGCGCGCCGGCACGTCGCCCTTGGAGGTGGCCACCTCGCGCAGGGCCTCGGCGTAATAGGTCATGTCGGTCATGACCACCAGGACGTGGCGGTCCAGGTCGTAGGCCAGGTATTCGGCGGCGGTGAGGGCGGTGCGGGGCAGGGTCAGGCGCTCCACCGGCGGGTCGTCCGCCAGGTTGATGAACATGACCACGTTGCGCAGTACCCCGGAGCTGGCGAACTCGTCGCGGAAGAACTTGGCGTCGGCATAGGAGACGCCCATGGCGGCGAAGACCACGGAGAAACTGGTGTCCTCGTCCTTGAGCCTGGCCTGGCGCACGATCTGGGCCGCCAGGCGGTTATGGGGCAGGCCGGAGCCGGAGAAGATCGGCAGCTTCTGGCCCCGCACCAGGGAGTTGAGGCCGTCGATGGTGGAGATGCCGGTCTGGATGAACTCCCGCGGGTAGGTGCGCGCCGCCGGGTTGATGGCGGAGCCGCCGACGGGGCGGCGGATGTTCGACAGGATGGGCGGGCGGTCGTCCTTGGGCTCCCCCAGGCCGTTGAAGACCCGGCCGAGGAGTTCCGGCGACAGGGCGATCTCCACCGGCTCGTCGAGGAAGCGCACCCAGGTGGATTCCAGGTCCAGATCCTCGACCCCCTCGAACACCAGGATCAGGGTCTCGTCGTCGCTGGCGCGGATGACCTGGCCGTTACGCCGGCCGCCGCCGTGGTCCTTGATCAGCACCCGGTCGCCGAAGGCGACCCCGGGGGTGTGCTTCATCACCAGCAGGCCGCCACGGGCCTCGGCGGCGGTGCGGTATTCTTTGATGCTCATTGCGGATTCCCGTTCTGGGCCTTGGGGTCTCGGCGTTGGGTTGTGGTGAGGTCCAGTCTTGGCGCTCTAGGCATGGCGGTCCAGGCATGACCGTTTTGGCGGCGGGGTCCAGGCATGAGGGTCCAGGCCTTGCGCGCTAGACATTGCCGGCGCTGGACGCGCTGGCCTGGGCGTACTCCAGGCGGATCTTCTCGAAGGTGCGCTCGGCGTCCGCCTTGAGGGCCTCGATCTGGTCCACCTGGTCGCTGTTGAACATGGACTTGCAGCGTCGCGTCCGCGCCAGCAAGGGCAACTGCTGCAACTCCTGCACCGGCACCCCCAGCTCGATGAGGGCGGCGCCGCGGCGGAAGATGAACAGGCACAGGTCGAGGAGGGCGAACTGCTTGCGCGGCGAGCAGAAGGTGTCCACCTCGTCCAGGGCGCTCTGTTGCAGCACCCCCTCCTTGATCAGGGCCGCCCCCTCCAGCTCCCAGCGTTGGGCGGAGGACAGGGCTTCGGGGCCCACCAGGTTGACGATGCGCGCCAGCTCGGCGTCCCGCGCCAGCAAGGCCAGGGCCTCGGTGCGGCGGCGCTCCCAGTCGCGGTTGATCTCCTGGTGCCACCACTCGGCGGCGGTGTGGACATGGCCGGAGAAGCTGGTCACCCAGTCGATGGACGGGTAGTGGCGGGCGTCCGCCAGTTCCTTGGACAGGGCCCAGAAGGTCTCGATGATGTCCTTGGTGTGGCTGGTCACCGGCTCGGAGAAGTCACCCCCCGGGGGGGAGACGGCGCCGATCAGGGTCACGGAGCCGGAACCAGCGCCCTGGGTCTCGACCCGGCCGGCGCGCTCGTAGACCGCCGCCAGGCGCGAGGCCAGGTAGGCCGGGTAGCCTTCCTCCACCGGCATCTGCCCCAGGCGGCCGGAGACCTCGCGCAGGGCCTCGGCCCAACGGCTGGTGGAGTCCGCCAGCATGACCACGTCGTAGCCCATGTCGCGGTAGTATTCGGCCATGGTGATGCCGACGTAGACCGAGGCCTCCCGCGCCACCACCGGCATGTTGGAGGTATTGGCCACCAGCAGGGTGCGCTCCATGAGCTTGCGCCCGGAGTAGGGGTCGTCGAGCTGGGGGAAGGTCTCCAGCACGTCCACCAGTTCGTTGCCGCGCTCGCCGCAGCCAACGTAGATGACGATGTCGGCGTTGGACCAGCGCGCCACCTGCTGTTGCACCACCGTCTTGCCGGCGCCGAAGGGGCCCGGTACCGCCCCCTTGCCGCCCTTGAGCTGGGGGAAGAAGGTGTCGATGACCCGCTGGCCGGTGATCAGGGGCGCCACGCCGTCGTCGCGGCGCAGATAGGGGCGCGGCTTGCGCACCGGCCAGCGATGGAAGAGCTTGAGCCGGTGGGTATGGCCCTGGGCGTCGCGCAGCCGGCCGATGGTCGCCTCAAGGTCGTAGTCCCCGGCGGGGGCGAGCTCGTCGAGCTCGCCGCCCAGGGACGGCGGCACCAGGATGCGATGGACGATGGTCTGGGTCTCCTGGACCGTGCCCAGGACCGTGCCGGGGCCGATCCGGGCGCCGGGTTCCAGCTCGCGATTGGGCTCGAACTCCCAGACCTTGGTCCGGTCCAGGGCCGGCACGTCCAGGCCGCGGCGGATGTAGTCCCCGGACTGGAGGGCGATCTTCTCCAGGGGGCGCTGGACGCCGTCGAAGATGCCGCCGAGCAGGCCCGGGCCCAGCTCCACCGACAGGGGCCAGCCGAGGCCGACGGCGGGTTCGCCGGGTCGCACCCCTTCGGTGGACTCGTAGGTCTGGACAATGGCCTCCTCGCCGCGCAGGGAGATGACCTCGCCGAACAGGCCCAGCTCGCCGATCCGCACCTGCTCGCCGTTGCGGATGCCGGGCAGCACGATGGTGACGATGGGGCCGTTGATGTCGCGGATCCGGCCCTGACGGGGGTTGTCCCGGGGGTTGTCGCGGATCGGGTCGCGGGGGGTGTCGCGGGTGGGTTCAGTCATGATGTCAGCCGCCGAAAAGGTTGCCGGTGTCCAGGCCGACCGGCAGCAGCCGCTCCAGGATGACCTGCTGGATGCGGGCGCGCAGCCGTTCCTGCCGGCCCTCGAAGGTATGGTCGACGCGGATGCGCCCGTCCTCGCTCGCCACCAGCACCCCCGCCAGGGTGACGATGGGGGTCTCGCACAGGGTCGCGCCCTGGCCCGGGGCCAACTGCCCTGAGACCGCGTCCCACCGGGCGAAGAGCTTCTGGTGGTCCTGGGGGTTGGCGCAGATGAGCAGGGTCGGGCGCTCGATGGCCCGGGCGGCGGTGGCGATCAGCCGCAGCAGCCAGGCGAGGTAGGCCGTTGGATCGTCCTGAATGAAGGCCCGCATGCGGTCCGCCAGCCGGCGTTCCACATCCTGGACCAGATTCCAGCGCAGCCGGTCGAGCTGGCTCTGCATCTTCAACTCGCTGGCCTGGACCTGCTGGCGGAAGGCGCGCTCACCGAGGGCGCGGGCGATGGCCTCCTCGCGCTGCTCGCGCAGGCGCAGCCGCTCCGCCGCCTCGCGCAGCGTGGTATCGCGGCTACGCTGGGTCATTTCCCGGTAGGCGCTGGCGAGTCGTTCGGCGCGGGCGAGGAGGGCCCGTTCGAGTTCTTCAACCTGGTTCACGATGACTGACCTGCAAGCATGGCTAATGATGATTCCTCTGGGCGGATGGCCGGCCGGCCGCCAGCCGGGGGCTGATGATTCGCCATCCTCACGGCGCCCCCGCGCCCTTGCCGAACATGGCGTCCAGGCGGTCCGCCACGTCGCTGGCCAGGCGGGGTTTCTCCCGCAGCCGGGGCACGGCGGCCACGACCACGCGGCCGCCCTCGGCCCGGACCCGTTCCAGGCCGGGGATTTTGGCGCGCATCAGGGCCTCGTCGACGATGGCGAAGGCCTTGTCGCCGCGGCGGATCAGGTCGGTGAAGATCTGATCCACCACCGCCGGTTCCGGGTCCGGATAGGTCTCGAAACCGATCAGGCGGAAGCCGTCGGCCAGGCTCTCGTCCCCGAGGAAGAGCATGCGGGTCCCCTGATGGTTGTTGCCCTGGCCGCCACCTGGCCCCGGGCCCGGGCCGGGAACCCGGCGGGGCACGGCGCCCGCGTTCCGTTCCGGATTGGCAACCGGGTCCTGGGCGGTCTCGCTGGCCACTGGCCCTGTCCCCGGTCAGATCTTGTTCAGGAGCAGGATGCTGACCACCAGGCCATAGATCGCGATACCCTCCGCCAGACCCAGGTAGATCAGGGTGCGGCCCAGGTTCTCGGGCTTCTCGGTGATGGCGGCGAGGGAGGCGGCGCCAATGGGACCCACGGCGATGCCGGCGCCGATGGTGGACAGGGCGGTGGGGATGCCGGCGCCGATGATGGCCAGGCCCATGCCGGTGGAGATCTCGTTGACCACCGTGACTGTATCCGCCGCCTGGGCGAAGGCGTCGTTGATGCCCAGCACCAGCAACCCGAGCTGGGCGCCGACGAAGGCCAGGAGCTGGGTGCCCATGGCGGGCCGGTACCAGGGCCGGATGCGGCGGGTGAGGGTGGGACGCGCCTCCAGGATCAAGCCGCCCAGGATGAGTGCCAGGATCGCGAAGGACATGAGGGCGACGAGCCAGTACATGGTGAACTCCTATTGCTTGAGCGAGTGAGAACGGGCAAGGGTCGGCGTGAAAGTCACGGCAAGGGGTTTGATTTTCCGGGGAGTGGCGCGCCCCATCCCGACGGTTGGCGTGAAAGTCACGGCAAGGTCTCTCATATCGAGGGGGTGGCGCGTCCACCCAGGGCGATTGGGGAACGGGTCCGGGCGTTCATGGCGCGGTTCCCCGCTCCGGGGCGGGCCCCAGGCGTAGCGGGCTGAAGGCATGGCCGTCGCCAGCGAAGTAACGGGCGAAGCCCTCGTAGAACTCCAGGCGCAGCACCTGGATCAGGACGATGCCCCCTTCGAGGACGATCATGAAGACATTGCCCAGGATCAGGGTCAGGCCATGGCCGACGGGTCCCATCATCTCGGCGAGGGTGAAGATGGCCAGGGCGAGGGCGGCATGATTGAGACTGAAGGCAGCCACGCGCAGGAAGGACAGGGTGTTGGAGATATAGCCGACGATGGTCTCCAGGGTCTCGATGAAGACCACCAGGATCTTCTCCGACCGCGGCGCCTCCAGGTGCCCCCAGCCGTGCCAGGCCAGGGCGCCCAGGGACAGGATCACCAGCGCCAGGGGGCCAGTGCCAAAGCCCTGGCCCTGGCTCACGTTGTAGCCACCCCAGGCCAGGGCCAGGTAGAAGATCAGGTTGACCAGGCCGTGGTGGCCGAAAAGGGCGCCGGCCCAGTTGCCCACCACCAGGCGGTTGTAGGTGGCCAGCAGGCAGGCCATGGCGATGAAAAAGACGCCCCAGCCCAGGGCCAGGCTGAGCATGAGCAGGGGGTCGTGCAGGGGTGGCATCCACAGGGCCGGCAGCCAGTGCTCGAAGCCGAAGACGCTGCCGAAGACAAAACCGAAGGCGATGGAAGACAGGCCCGCCAGGACGCCGAACAGGTAGAAGCGCCCCAGGGTGTGGCGAAAGTACCAGGCCAGGCCGGCGATGACCGCGCCCTGGCCGACGTCGCCGAACATGGTGCCGAACATGAGCAGGAAGCTGGCGGCGAAGAGCGGGGTGGGGTCGATCTCCCCGTAACGGGGGATGCCGTATTGCTGGACCAGGAGGGCGAAGGGGGCCAGGAGGCGACTGCGGGTCGCGATGGTCGGCACCAGAGGCCGCTCATCGGGACGGGGGTCGCGGCTGCTGAGGTCGAAGGGCAGGCTCAGGGTCTGGCGCAGCCGGGCCTCCAGGGGCGCCACCGCCGTGGCCGGGACCCAGCCGGCGAGGCGGGCGAGGGGGCCCGCGCCGCGGATGGCGGTGTCGAGCCGAACCAGGGGCTCCGCCAGCCACAGCACCTCGCGACTGCTGGCCAGGCGCTCGATGAGGTCGGCGGACCAGTCGCGCAGCCGCTGGCGCAGGGCCTCGCGCCGGGACGCCGTCTCGTCGCGGCGTCTCGCCAGTTCCGCCCGCATGACCTGGGGCTCGTGATCCAGTTCCGGAGGAATCGGCAGGGCGCGAAAACCGGCGCTGCGCAGCACGGACTCCAGTTGGGACGCCTTGTCGCCACTGGGGCCGACGATGACCACATGGGCATCGTCCCCGGTGACCATGTACTGGAAGAGCAGGTGATCCGCCAGGCCGACCGCGCCCTCGAGCTGGCGCACGTTGGCGTAGGGCACCAGCCCGACGTAGAAATCCAGAAAGCGGGTCTTGCTGCGCAACATCCCCAGGTCGATACCCAGGCCCTCGAAGTTGCTCAGGGCGGATTGCTGTTCCCGGATCAGGCGCTCCTCGTCGTCGATGGCGCGGAACTCCTCCTCGTAGAGGGAACAGGTCTCCCAGAGGCTGCCCAGCCAGTTGTTGGTCGCGGTGAGCTCCTCCTCGGGGATGACGCGCGGCCGCGGGGGCTGCCGGTCGGGGGGGAGGGGGATCAGCCGGGTGATCTTTTCCAGGCGGGAACTGGCCTGACGCCAGATATCACGATAGGCGACGCTGGGTTGGCCCGCGAAGCCCTCCTCTTCCGGAGAGCGCTCGTCGGCGTGAAAGCTCGCCAATTCCGCCAGGGTCAGGGAGGCCCGGGGCAGGTCCTCGTCGATGACCAGGAGACGGACATGCTTCATCGGGGTCGGGCGCAACATCCGCTTTACCCTCGGGTGGATGATCGGGGCCGGGACGGGGCCGGGATGGGCATCGGCATGGTCAGGCCGCCTGCCGCTGACTCGGGTGACAGCGGGCGCCGGAGGTTTCGATGGCCACCTTGATCACCTGCGCGGGCAGCTCCAGCAACCGCCCCTGGATGAGGGAGAAGAGGGCCATGAGGTCCTGCTCCCGCAGGATGAGGTAGGCCATGGCCCGGGCGACACCGGTCTGGCCCTTGTGGATCACATCCAGGGCCTCGCCACGGACGTAGGCGTTGAGCCGCCGCTGCACCTCCATGTGATCGTGGCTGCCCGCCAGCAGGGCCTCGAAGGGCGGCGGCAGGGCGGCCAGCACGGCGGCGAAGGAGTCGAGGTTGACCAGGGCCAGCAGCCGCTCCCGGTGCAGCCGCCGCACCGAGGGCACCAGTTGAAAGAAGGTGACGCTGGAAGACAGTTGATAGGCGAAGCGGAAACGCAACAGCCAGAGGATATCGATCCGGTCGAGCAAGGCGCCGATGAGGCGGCGCAGGCAGGGGCATTCCTGCTCCGGGAAGGGGGATATGTCGCGGACCAGTCCGGTCAGGTAGCGTTGGTCGATGGCCGCCTCCAGGGCGAAGGGCTCCTGCTGGCGCTCGAAGACCACCCGCGCCTGGCGGGCGATGAAACTGTAGGGGCCGCCCTCGAGCTGGCGCAGCAGTTCCAGGACATTTTCCGCCTGGAAGAGACTGTCCTGCATGGGCAGGCGCAGGTCGTGGGGCAGTTCGTAAAGGTTGCTGGCGATCACCTTGCGGTCCAGGTCATGGAGCTTGCCCCGGATCAGGGTCTTGAGGTTGGCCAGGGCATAGTGGCGTCCCCAGTCCAGGATCAGGGTCCGCTCCGGGGCGTCCATGGGCCGGATGAGGACCCGCAACTCGGCGAGGAGGGTGTTGATCAGGGCCTGCTCCACCGCCCGGCTGCGCGCCTTGACCGGCAACTGGCTCTCCAGGGCCGCCGTCAGGTCATATTCCGCCGCCAGCTCCTCGACGCGCCGCTCCGCCAGCAGGGCGAGGGTCCCGGGTTGAAACAGCCGGGTCGCCATGGCCGAGACCCGGGTGTGCAGATAGGCCTGATGCGCCGCGAACTTCATGATCGGGGAATCATCCCTCGCTTGATGCTGACATTGCTGGTCAGGGTGTCGCCATCGGCGGATGGCGGGGATCATCGAACCCAGGATTCAGGGTCAGGGCCATCCTCAGCGAAATCCACAAGGCTGCGGCGTGATGCGGGCGCGCCGGGACCAGGGGCCGGTTCGACAGGGGGGATGCGCCCACGTCCGCCGGCGGCCCTATTCTCAGTCAGCCGTCAGCAGGAGATCAAAGGCCGCCACCAAGGCATCCTCTTCGCGTTCCTCTGCCAGGTTGCGCAACTGGACATGACGCTCATCGTAACGGCGCTTTAGTTCGGCGATGGTCTGCTCTGCCCGCTCCTCCGATTTTTGGATGAAGCTCCGATGCAGATCGGGGATGCGGGCGCGAAAACGTTCTTCGTTCGCCTTGGCCTCGGCAATGGCGGCCTGGACGAGACGCTCGGCCTCCTCCTCCGCCTCCTGGGCCAGGCGCTCGGCGCGCATCTCCGCCTCTAGCAACCGTTTCAGGGTCTCGTCCATTCTTTGTATCGACCGGATGGTATTAGACGCTGCTTATATTAGCTTATGGTCGATTAATCTTTTGGCGGCAAATGGGCTTTTCTTGAGCCAGGTCAGGAGATCCCCCGCCAGGCTTGAGAAAAATCAATTCAGCCCCCTGGTAGGTGATTCCGGTTTCTGGCCATGGGAGATGTTGGGCAACGGCAAGGGGCCAGGAGGGGGTGGGTAAGCCGGATCACACCCCGCCGCCACGGTGGACGAGCTCGTAGTAGAGCTTCTCCAACTGAAGCTTGTGCTGGGTTTCCTCGTGGGCCAGGTAGCGAAAGAGATCGCGGATGGGGCCTTCGGGGGTGGTCGCGGCCAGTTCGGCGTAGTGCGTCATGGCGGCGTGCTCGCGGCCCAGGGCGTATTGGAGCACCGCCTGGTCGTCGGGATGGTCACCCAGGTCCGGGAGGTGGATACCGTCGGAGAACTGGCTGTCGCTGGCGGGGCGGCGGATTTCGGCACCGATCTGCGCGGCCAGGTCGTCCCGCGCGGCCAGGGCGCGAAAGCGGTCGAAGTGGTCCTGCTCCTCCGCGGCCAATTCCTCCACCAGGTAGCGGATGCGCTTGCTGACCTTGGGGATCAGGTCGGTGTAGAAGTCGCGGGCGGAGCGCTCGAAGGAGGTGGCCACCTCCAGGATCTCGCGCAGGCTGGTCTGGCCGCGCAGTCGTTCGAGGCCATGGGTACCTTCGGTCATGGGTGGATCTCCCGTTCACGGAGGGCGGAATGGATACTGGCGGCGACCCGGTGGCCGTCGGCCACGGCGGTGACCACGTCCGGGCCACGCACCATGTCACCGGCGGCCCAGAGCCAGTCCTCACTGGTGCGGCCGCCCCCATCGACCTGGAGGTGGCCCCGCTGCCAGGCAAGGCGCTCGGTCAGTTCCTCGCCCAAGAGTTCGGTGTCGGTCATCTGGCCAATGGCCTCCACCACCAGATCGGCGGGGTGGCATTGTTCGTCGGTCTCGTCGTAGGTCGGGGCGAAGCGCCCCAGGGCGTCGAAGATGGCCTTGACCCGCCAGGTCTTGAGCCCGGTCACCCGGCCCGCGGTGATCAGCACCTCCCGGGGACCCCGGGCGGCGAGGATACGGATGCCTTCCTCGCCGGCTTCCATGATCTCTTCCCGGTCGGCGAGGAAGTGGTCCAGGTCTTCCAGGGCGGTGAGGGTGACGTCCACCGCGCCATGATCGCGACGTTGCAAGCGCGCCAGGGTGCGGGCGATGTCCATGGCGACGTTGCCGCCACCGATGACCAGCGCCCGGCGGGGGGCGCCGAAGTCCTCGCCGGCGGTGACCTGGCGCAGCAGGTCGACGGCCTTGCGGACGTCCCGGTGGTCGCTGCCGGGGATGCGGGTGGAGCGGCCGAGTTGCAGGCCCAGGGCGAGGAGCACGGCATCATGGTCCCGGCGCAGGTCCGCCAGGGCCAGGTCCTGGCCAACGCGGGTATGACAGCGGATCTCGACCCCGACGTGGCGGATGACGTCGATGTCGCGGTCGATGGCGGCGTAGGGCAGACGGTATTCGGGGATGCCCCAGCGGGTCATGCCACCGGGCTGGTCCAGGGCCTCGAAGACGGTGACCTTATGGCCGCGGCGGGCCAGGTCGAAGGCGGCGGTGAGTCCCGCTGGGCCGGCGCCGACGATGGCGATCCTGAAGCCCGTGGCGGGTCCCGGGCCACCGACGATCCGCTGGACCTGTTCCGGGGTCACCTGGTCCAGGATGTGACGCTTGAGCCAGCGGATGGCGATGGGGTCGCCTTCGTGCCGGGCGGCGCAACGGGTCTCGCATTTATGGGTGCAGACCCGGCCGCAGACCGCGGAGAAGGGGTTGGTCTCGTAGAGCAGGCGCACGCCGCGTTCATAGTCGCCCTCGCGCACCGCGGCGATGTAATCCGGGATGGCCATGTGGGTGGGGCAGGTGGCGATGCAGAGGCCGCAGGCGACGCAGCGGTCGGCCTCCTGGCGTGCCGCCTCCCGGTCATAGCCGGCGACGATCTCGGCGAAGGACTCGATCCGCGGCTCGGGGGCCAGTTCGGCCATGGGGACCCGGCCCGCCGGCACGAGGCGGTGACCCGCGGGGCGCCGATAGCCCCGGGTCTCGCCGTCCCAGGGTTTGGTGTCCACCCCGGGGATGAAGCGGAAGGCGTCCGGGTCCAGATCCACCCAGGTATAGGCGTTGGACATGGAGAGGGAACCGGTCATGCAGACGTCGACGCAGAGGGCGCACCAGCAGCAGCGGCCATAGTCGATACGCGGGCGCAGGCCGGAATCCCCTTGCCGGGTCTCGACGCCCGCCACCGGCACCATGTCGATGGCGGCGTTCTGGCAGATGGCCTCGCAGGTGCCGCAGCCGATGCACTGGTCCAGGTCGTTCTGGTGGAAGCCGCGGTAGCGGGGCGCCCCTTCGCGGCCAAGGGGGTCGGGAATGCTGACCGGGTCGCGAAACAGATATTTCCAGGCGGTGAAGGGGGAGAGAAGGTCGCGGACGCTCATGGCTTCTCCGGGGCTTGGGCTGCCGGCGCGGGCCGGGTGGAACCGTCCCGGGACGGGAGCGGGTCGGCCTGGGGCCGCGGGACCGGGGCCAGCGGGTGCCTGAACCGGTTCGGCCTCATCGCTCGATCTCCGGCGGATAGGTATGCAGGGAGACCATCAGGGCCGCCACGTCGGCGATGTTGCAGTGGACGATCATCCGTTCCAGCAGGGCCACGGCATGGGTGTAGGAGGGGCCGCGCACGTTCACCCGGCGCGGGTGGCCGCTGCCGTCGGTGACTAGGTAGTAGCCGTATTCGCCCCGGGAGCATTCGCCCCGGACATAGGTCTCGCCAGGGGGGATCCGCCAGTGCAGGACATTGGGGAGGGGGGCCATGAAGGGCCCCTGGCGGGGCATCCTGGCCAGGATCTGGCGGATCAGGTCCACGGAGAGCAGCAGGTCCCGGCGGCGGACGTCGGCGCGGGTGTAGATGTCCGAATCCTGGCCCGTTACCGGCGCGAAATCGAGCTGGGGATAGACCAGATAGGGGAAGTCCCGACGGACGTCCCGGGGAACGCCGGCGGCGCGGGCATTGGGACCGGTGACGCCGTAGGGTTCCAGCCAGGCTGGGTCGATGACCCCCTGGCCAACCGTGCGCTTTTTGAAGACCGCGTTACAAAACAGGGTCTCATGGACGTCCCGCAGGGTGGTCTCCAGCTCCCGCAGGGTCTCGGCCATGCGTCCAGCGAAACCCGCCGGCAGGCCATCGCGGACACCGCCGGGGAGGATGAACAGGTGGTAAACGCGCGCGCCGGTCAGTTCTTCGAAGCGATCCAGCATCAGGTCCCGGGCATGGGTGGTCCACTGACCGATGACTCCCAAACCCAGGGCGCCGGCTTGGCCCCCGAGATACATCAGGTAGCTGTTGATGCGGCCCATCTCCAGGATGAGGGTGCGGATCCAGTGGGCCGCTTCCGGTACCTCGATGCCGGCCAGCTCCTCGACCGCGGCGGCGTAACAGTATTCGTTGAAGTCCGGCTCCGGGACGCAGATGCGGCAGACGATGGGAAAGCACTGGATGAAGGTCCGTCGCTCCATCAGCTTCTCGAAGCCGCGGTGGAGAAAGCCCACATGGGTCTTGCCCTCCACCACCTCATCGCCACAGACGGTCAGCTCCAGGGACATATTGCCGGTGATACCGGGGTGCTGGGGACCCTGCCAGAGCTTGAGGTACTTGCCCGAGCTCAGGTCGATGTCCAAGCTTCCGTCCGCCCGGAGGGCGGGGTACTGGCTGCGGTCGGGGGTGAGGAGGCCCATCTCAGCTCCGGTCCCCGGGCACGGACGGATCCATGCCCGGGTTTGCTTCAGGATAGAGTCGCTGGCGCATGTGGCTGGCCGGGTCCCACGTTTCGCGCCCAGGGCGTTCAGCGAAGTTCTCGCGGGCGAACCTCAGGGTGTCGAAGTCGCGCCGGTAGGGGGGGATGTCCCGCCAGTCCTCGAGGATGAACGCCTCGTCCAGCCGGGGGCTGCCGGGAAAGTCGATGCCGAACATCTCCCGCAGCTCCCGCTGATAGGTGGCGGCGGTAGGCCAGATGTCGTGAATGCTCTCCATGCGCGCCGGCTCCCGGGGGATACGGACTCGCAGCCCCAGGTCCAGGCGTGCCTCGCGGTTGCAGACCAGATAGGTCAATTGGAAAAGTTCCTCTTCCAGCCAGTCGACGGCGGTGAGCAGGACCAGATGGCCAAAGCCCTCCCGGTCACGCAGGTGCGACAGGGCCGGGGGCGCGCAGGTGGCCGGAAGGTCCACGAAGGCCAGTCCGGCGCGCCGCGGCGCCAGGTCACCCAGGGGGAAGAGGGCCTGAAGGCGCGCGTGAACGCCCGCCAGGCTCATCGGGTCAGCATTGCTTGGCATGGGGCTCTGGTCTCGCTGCGGTTCGGGGACGGAAGGCCTCTGAGGGTTGCGTCCCCTGCTGGAAACCTCAGGGGGTTCGCGCTACCAGTTGTAGTCCGGCATGTCCCAGTCATGGATGACCTGCTTCTGATTAGCCTTGTACCAGGCGAAATTCGCCGCGTACTGGTTGGCCCCTTCGGCCTTGCCGGCGCGGATCAGCTTCTTCAATTCCAAGAAACCCGCGAGCAGGGCCTCGGGGCGCGGCATGCAGCCGGTGATATAGAGATCCACCGGCAGGTATTGGTCCAGGCGCTTGATGGTGTTGTAGGAGTCGAAGTACATACCACCGTTGAGGGTGCAGGAACCCAGTCCGACCACGTACTTGGGGTTTTGCATCTGTTCGTAGGAGCGGATGACGCGCTTGAGGGTCTTCACCGACAGGTAGCCGGAGATGACGAAGAGGTTGGCCTGGCGCGGGGTTGGCCGCCATTGAATGCCGTAGCGGTAGGCGTCGAAGCGCGGCGTCATCAGCGGCCGCATTTCGATGGCGCCGCAGCCGGTGCCAAAGCCCAGGATCCAGATGGACTCGGCCCGGGCCCAGTTGAACAGATCCTCAACGATGCGCAGATAGGCCGGGCGTTGGACCTCGGGCAAGGCATCGCAGTAATAATCCCGCAGGGGATCGACCTCGAACTCGACCCCATCGGGGCCCGTGACCAGACGTTTTTCCAGTTCCGCTTTCATGGTGTTGGAAGGACTCAGACCCAGAGGATCGCCAGGATGCCGATGGGCACCGCCCAGATCAGGAACCAGCGGATCGATTGCTCGACCCGGAAGCGCGGTGACACCACCCCCACCACCACCGAGACCATCGTGATGAGGAAGACCTTGAGGAAGAAGACCGGCCAGTTCGTCGCCCCGCCAAAGAACAGGTTCATGTAAATGACGACCTTGGCGATGGGGAAGATGGCCCGGTTGGTCTGCAGGAGGGCCAGGTAGGAGGAGTGGTACTCGGTGGGGGGACCGATGGGGATCTCCTGGGGGGCCAGTACCAGGTCGAAGGGCGGACGCATCATGGAACCCAGGAAGGACAGCATGGCCGCCGCTACCGCCAGTGGGTTGGTGAACAGGGTCCAGTGGTGGATGCCACCCTGCTGGGCGGCCACGATCTCGGTGACCGACAGGGTCTGGTATTGCAGGGCCACGGCGAAGACCGCCAGGGCGAAGGGCAGTTCGGCGGCCGTGACCTGGGACAGGCCCCGACTGACGCCGAGGGCGGCGTAGGGATGACCACTCTCCCCCGCCCCCAGGGCCATGCCCAGGGTGCCAAAGAAGACGAAGTAGAGGGCCAGGATCAGGTCCCCGGCGAAGGAGAGATTGGCGAAGTAGGCGCTGCCGTAGAGCGTCGGCACGAAGAGCAGCAGACCGATGCCCCCGGTCAGACGGAAGACGGGTCCCAGGTAGAAATGGACGCCGTGGCTGATGGTGGTCCGCTGCCCGTAGTTCTTGATCAGGTCGACGTAGTTCTGCCAGAGGGGAATGCCGTGCCGACGTCCAACCCGGGCGGCGATCTTGGCGATCAGGGCATTGAGCAGCAACCCGTAGTTGAAGACGATGAACAGGGTCACCAGGGACCAGGGGATCCGCATCCAGTCGAAGCTCATGGCCGGACCCCCAGGCCCCACAGGATGAGGCCGCTGGCAAAGGCCAGGAAGTGGAAGGCGTAGGTCTGGCCGTTACCGGTGTAGAGTCGTCGACCCAGATCGCCCGCGGCGTGGAGCAGGTCGGCCAGGGTGTCCCAGAAGCGCGTGGCCAGGGGCAGGGTGAGGAAGCCCAGGGCCTTGCGGTAGGGGGCGAAGAAGTTCCAGGCGAAGTGGGTGGTTTCCGGGCGGTAGGGCCGCTCGGCGGCGAAGGCGATATTGAACTGTTTGACCTTTTGAGCGCGCCGGTTGACGAACAGCAGCCAGGCGAAGACGACCATGAAGATGACCCCGATGATGAGCATGATGCTCACCGGATTCCAGTAGCCGTAATGGCTGACGATGCTCAGGCCGTCCCAGGTCAGGCCGCCGTCGGGGAAGAAGCGGGCGATGTAGCCATCGACCTGGCGCAGGGCCACCCCGGGGACCAAGGCGAAGGCGATCAGGAGGGCGACGAACAGCATCTGGGGCAGGAGAATCCAAAAAGGCGCCTCCCGCACCCGCCGGTGCTCGTCCTTCAACTGGCCAAGGAAGACGGTATGGATGAGGCGGAAGAGATAGAGAAAGGCGATGGGTCCGGCGAAAAACAGGATCACCAGGGGCAGCCGCGCCTCGGTATCGAGAATGGCGTTGTAGAAGATCCAGCGTCCGCCGAAGCCGGAGAGGGGCGGTACCCCGGAGATGGCGATGATGCCGATGAGGACGGCGATGAAGGACAGGGGCATGAGGGTGATGAGCCCACCCATGCGGTACATGTCCCGGGTGCCGGTGCGCTTGGCCACCCCGCCCAGGGAGAGGAAGAGCATGGACTTGTAGATGTAGTGATTGATGACGAACATCAGGGCCATGAGCCAGCCCAGGTGATTCATGAGGGCCAGACCGAAGAGGGCGTAGCCCATCTGGCCGATGGAGGACCAGGCCAGGAGGCGCTTGGCATCCTCCTGAAAGGCGGCGAGCAGGTTGCCGAACAGGGCGGTCAGGGCGCCGATCCACAGGATGACGTGGGTCAGTTCGATACCATAAAGCTGCTGCCGGCCCAGGTGCATGAGCAGGAGGAAAAGCCCGAAGAGCCCCGCCTTGAGGAGGATGCCGGAGACCATGGGCGAGACGTCGGTCTCCGCCTCCGCGTGGGCCCCGGGCAGCCAGACGTGCAGCCCCAGGGCGGCGGTCTTGGTCATGAAGCCGATGGCCAGGAGGACGAAGACCCAGCCCGAGAGGGACGCCGGGACCCCGCCTAGGTCCGCCAGGGCTAGTTGCGGCGCGCCCTGGGCCGCCAGGGCGAAGCCGGTCAGGAGGAGGAAGGCGCCGCCCAGGGAGAAGAGGAGATAGGACAGGGCGTGGGGCTCGGCGGCCTGGCCGCGCAGGATGAGGAAATAGGAACCGATGGTCAACAGTTCCCAGGCAGCGAAGAACTGGAAGCTGTCCTCGGCCAGGACCAGGATTGCCAGGCCGGCGTACATCAACAGGGCGGAGGGATAAAAACCGGTCCGCTGGCCGGAAGTGGCATAGCCGGCGAGCAGGATGATGGCCCCGCCGACCAGGAAGATGAGGGCGAAGATGAGTCGCAGGGGGTCGTAATAGTCGTAGGTGGCGGCGAAGAAGGCCAGCAGGCCGGCGATGGCCAGGGTGTTCTTGACCCAGGACGGCAACCACTCCAGCAGCAGAAAGAGCAGGGCGAAGGCCAGGGGCCAGGTCAGCAGCAGTTGCGTCTGACCGGAGAGTTCACCCCAGAGCCAGCCCAGGCCCCAGGCCCCCACCAGGGCGACCAGGATGGGCAGCGCCTGGTGGATCGGGCAAGGGAGGGGGGCCGACGCCGGCGGGGGACGCTTGATGACGTAGCCGAACCAGCGGAAAAGGTAGCCCGCCTCGATCAGGGTCCCGAGGAGGATCAGACCCAGCGGCGCCAGCCGGTCCGCGCCGGCGAGGTGATGGATCAGTTCCCACTTGGCGTAAAACCCGGGGAAGGGTGGCAGGCCGGTAAGCAGGGCCAGAAAGCTGGCGAAGGCCAGGATCAGCCAGGGCTGGCCGCGCAGGGCAGCCCAAGCGCTCAGGCCGCGTTCGGCCATGAGCCCGGAGAGCCAGTAGAGCCCCGCCTTGGCCACCGCGTGGGCGGCCAGGAGCCCAAAGGCGACAAAGAAGTAGCGGTCGCCCAGGAGATCGCGCTGTCCGATGCCCACCAGCACCAGCCCGGTCTGGGCCACCGAGGAGTAGCCCAGCAGGCGTCGATCGTTGTCCTGGGGCAGGGCGCAGAGGTGGGCGATCAGGAAGGTGGCCAGGCCGATGGCCGTCGCCGCCCCCAGCCACTCCGAACCGCCGATGGTCAGGAGCTTGTCCACCGCGAAGAGGGCGGCGGTGCCGCTGGCGGCGGCGAACAGGGCGGCGAAGGCGGGGTGGGCGGACTCGTAGATATCCAGTGCCCAGCCGTTGGCGGGGAAGGGCTTCAGCTCCGCCACCAGGGCGACGAACATCAGCAGGAAGGCGAAACCCCCGCCGGCCTCCAGGATCCAGCCCTGGCCGGCCCCCAGGACGGAGGGCGCTCCCGCCAAGCCGTCGAGGTTGAGGGTGCCGCCGGCATGGTAGGCGAAGAGGATGCCGATCAGCAGCAGTACCGAGATGAACTGGGCCACCATCAGGTATTTGAAGCCCGCCGCCAGGGCGCGGGCGTCGTCGGAGAGCAGGAGCAGACCGGCGGTGGCGATGGCGGTCAACTCGACGAAGACGAAGAGGTTGAAGAGGTCACGGGTCAGGATGAGACCATCGAGGGCCATGACCGCCACCAGCAACACCGCCATGGCCCGCCGACCCAGGTCCAGAAGCCTGTCCTTGAGATAGAGGGTGGTGAGGAGGCCGGTGAGGTTCACCAACAGGGTCAGGGCCGCCTCGGCCAGCCCCAGCCGCAGGTTGATGGCGAAGGGTGGTGGCGCGCCCGCGGTGAGGATCTCCACGGGGGCGGCCTGTCCGGTCGCCAGGGCCAGCAGCCAGGTCGCGGGCACCCAGGATAGAAAGGCCAGGGCGGCCAGGCTGATCGCCCAGGCCAGTCGGCGACGCCGCTCTTCAAGCAGCCCGAGGAGGAAGGCGGTACCCAGGGCGACCGCGATCAGCAGGATGGGGTTTGGCATTTCAGCGCCGGTCAGCGTTCAGGGGAGGGACATCCCGAAAGGAATTGATGGACAGTCGCTTACCATTTCAGCTCCCGGAAGGCCGCGATATCCAGGGTGCCATGCCGGAGGAAGAGCCGGTAGGCATGGGCCAGCATCAGGGCGGTGACCCCCAGGCCGATGACGATGGCGGTGAGGACCAACGCTTGGGGCAGGGGATCGATGATGCGCCCGACGGCGGTGGTCGTGGTCACCGCCTCGTCCAGGATGGGTGCCGTGCGCCCCCGCATATAGCCGATGGCGACGATCACGACGTTGACCCCGGTGCTGGCCAGGGTGAAGGCGAGGATGATGCGCAGCAGGCTGCGGCGGGTCAGGGCGCCATAAAAGCCGATCAGGATCAGGCCGAAGCCCGTGGCCAGGGCGATCTGGGTGAGGTTGGGCATCAGGGCTGCTCCCCGTCGGCGTGATCCGCAGGCTGGTTGCGCGTCTGAGCCGCGCTTTCGGTGTCCGCGTCAGCCTGAACCCGCAACGCCGGGTAGTGACGGGTCTCGGACAGGCTGGCGAGGATGGAGGAAAACTCTGCGCCCACCTTGAGTCCGATGAGGGTGGAGATGAGGGGGATGGCGCCAGCGGAGAAGAGCTCCCCCAGGGTGCCCAGGGGCAGGATGCGGTTGTCGAGGAAGCCGCCGGCCAGGGCCAGACCGAGGAGACCAATGACGACAAACAGCAGCCCAGCGAGGGACTCCAGTGCCGAGATCAGGCGATGGCTGAACTGTCTGCCGGGCTGCGCCAGCAACAGGAGCAGGGTGGCCGAGGCCAGAATGGCGCCGCCCTGAAAACCACCCCCCGGCGTCAGGTGGCCGTTGGCGAAGACATAGACCCCCAGCAACAGGATCAGGGGCGCCAGCAGGTGGCTGCCAGTGGTCAGGAGTTCGCCCACGGGAGGGTGGGCGCTGGAGGGGGCCTCGTCAGGACGGCCAGCGTTGGCCCGGTCAGCGGCGGACCTGTCTGGCGGAGGGGCGGAATGCCTGGAATGCGGGTCATGCGCGGGCCGGCCATCAGGCCTCGGGCGGTGGATGCCCCGGCCACTCCCAAGCACCAGCCCGACGATGGCCGCGGCCAGAAAGAGGACGGTGACCTCGCCCAGGGTGTCGAGCCCGCGGTAGGTGACGATGATGGCGGTGACCAGGTTGGCCGCGCCCAGGTCCGGGGCCGTCCGCTCGGCATAGTAGCGGGCGCTGGGATTGAGCTCCGCGTCCGGGACATAGCCTGACAGCAGGCTGGCGAAGAGGCCCGCGAAAACGGTAAGCAAACCCAGCGCGAAGAGGCGCTTAACCATGGACCTTCGCCCCCGGCGCCGGAGTCTCTTCCACCGTCGGCGCCGAAGCAGCCTTCGCCCCCATCGCTGCGGTCGCGGGGTCGTCGTCGAATTCCGCATCCGGCAATTCGCGGCGCATGCGTCCCAGGATGAAGAAGAAGAGGAAGGTGGTCAGGGCGCTGCCGATGGCCGCCTCGGTCATGGCCACGTCCGGGGCGGCCAGGATCAGAAAGAGCACCGAGGCGCAGAGGCTCACCAGGCCCGAGGCCAGGATGGCGATGGGCAGGCTGCGCCCCAGGATGGTCACCAGGGCCGCACCGAGGATGGCCAGGGCTAGCAGCAGGGCCATCAGGCTGGTCAAGTCGCTCATGGGGCCTCCCCGTTGTCTTCCGCCAGCCGGTCCACCCGGGTCAGGGGGGACTTCTTGCTACCCAGCCGATGGGCAGACCTAGCCAGGACCTGAGAGGAAAGGGGATTGGTGAACAGGATGAAGAGGCCGATCAGCAGCAGTTTTAAGCTCCAATCGGGACGCAGGCAACCGATGCCCCCCAGGCTCAGCAGGGTCCCCAGGGTGGTGGCCTTGGTACCGGCCTGAATGCGGTTGAAAAGGTCCGGCATGCGCACCAGCCCCAGGCCGCCGAGCAACAGAAAGGCGGTGCCCGCGACCAGCAGCAGACCGCCGATCAGGTTCAGGGGAGTGGGGGGGAACACGTTGACCAGGCCGAGATCCATCAGAGTCCGCCCTCCAGGTAGCGCGCGATCACGATAACGCCCAGGAAGGAGAGCAGGGCATAGATCAAGGCGACGTCGAGGTAGATGCCTCGCCCCGCGACCAGGGCCACCAGCAGGATGCCAGTGATCGAGATGATGGTCAGGGAATCAAAGGCGACCACCCGGTCCGCGGCCGCGGGGCCCTTGACGAAGCGCCACAAGGCCAGAAGGAAGGCGGTTCCGGCCAGGCTGGCAGCCAGCAGTATCAGGGTCTCAACCATAGATGACCTCCAGGTAGCGCTCGAAGCCCGCCACGATGCGCGCCGTGGCCTCATCGCTGTCGTCAGTCTCCATGCGCACCCAGTGGACGTAGAGCCAGTCATCCTGAAGTTCCACCGTCAGCGTCCCCGGGGTCAGGGTGATCGAATTGGCCAGCAACAGCCGACCCATGCGGCTCTTGAGGCGGGTGCGGACCTTGACGATACCGGGATTCAAGGGCAGTTTCGGTGAGAGGATGACCGCGGCCAGGCGCAGGTTGGACCTCACCAACTCCCGAAGGAAATAGAGCAGATAGAGCGGCACCGCCCATAAGGCCGCGGGGGTGGCGCGGAACTCGGTCAAGGGGGACAGACTGTCCCGGAAACCGGCGGCGATCACCAGGGTCGCTATCAGGCCCGCAATGAGGACGTCCGGCGCCAGGGTGCCGTTGAGCGCGACCCAGAGCGGGAACAGGATGGCGAAGAGGGGGAGCATGATGTGGGGAGCAGGCCTGGAGGCCTGACGGTCTTACTGCTTGAATTGGTAATTAAATCGTGGTGCTCCCGCTCCTTGCCCATGGGCGTGGAACAGAAGGGCCTGAGGGCATGACGGCTTCCCGGAAAGCGGGCGACAGGGTTCGCGACATGCTGCAAAGCAGCAATGAGACACTGTCGGAATAATTAAGTCAATACTAATGAACTTATATTACCCTTTCGTGACCCTTGCTCAGACGCTGTATCAGGCCTCAACCAGGACCCATGAGCGAAGTCCGCCCCGGCCCGCGCAACCGCGCCGTTTCACCTAGTTGGCTGAGGAACCCAAGGGGCAGAGGAACATAGCCGAGGAGGGCGTGTACCACCCCAGGTGGGTCCTCGGGCCAGAGGCGTCAGAGGGCCTGAAAAACCCTGAAAGAATTCAAAAAACTCGTCCTTGATCCGATCATGCGGGGCTATTGTCGGTTAATGCCTCCGAAACCGGATGGGCATAGGTCTGCGCAAAAAGGAGAGGTAACGGTCGACGGTTTCGACCGGATTTTCCACATGTGGCAGATGGCCGACGTGCGGCAGTCGGATCAGTTTGCCGCGCGAAAAGGGGGGGCGCAGCACGGGGGCATCCGGGATGGGGAAAATCTTGTCCTCCTCACCCCAAAGCAGAAATAGCGGTAACCAAGGGGAAAGGCGCGGCGGTAGAAGGACCCGATCGTACAGGCTGACAATGGTCCAGACCTGCTGGTAATGACGGTTCCGGGCGATGTAGTCCTGGATGGCCGCCCTTTTGATCTCTTCGGCGAGGACGGGGGGATGGACGAACAGCAGGCTGAGTTCCAGATCGAATTCAGCGACCTCAACGGGGATGAAGGGGTTCGTGCCCTGGAAGATGGCATCCTTGACCGAGGGTCCCCAGTCAGTGATCCCCAAGGGTGGACCAATGAAGGCCAGGGTGCGTACTTGCCAGGGATAGGCTCGGGCAAAGAGTGCGGCAATGGCGCCGCCCATGGAATTTCCGGCGATGTCGAGATCCAAGATACCCAGATGGTCCAGAAACTGTCGCAGGCGGACGACCTGCTGTTCCAGGCGGTAGTCCGTGATGGGGAACGCCGTGCTCTGGCCATAACCGGGCAGGTCCGGGGCGATGGCGTTGTAACCCTCCGCCGCGAGCAGGCAGATGACCTCGTCCCATTGCTCCTTTTGGGCGAATAGCCCATGCAGGAGCAGCACCGTGGCTCCGGCGCCGGCCTGGCGGTAGTGGATGACGCCGTCGTCGAGGGTCACTTCGCTGGTGGTGATCCCGCAGGCGCTGTCGGGTTCCTGGGCGTGGATCTGCCCGTGGCCACCCAGAAATAGCAGCAGGCACAGGATGAAAGGGTGGTAACGGCTCTTCATGGTGCAGGATCTTCCTCCCACGCTGGTGGCGTCCTTGCGAATACGCAATGACGCAGGGGTTCACTTCCGATAATTCTACTGGGAAATTCTCCCGGGGTTCATCGTGGCCCCCATCACTCGCCTGGGGGCGCGCACTCGATGGACAGTTTTACCCGCAACTACAGCATTGGCCTGACCGGCGTGACCCTGGTCCTGCTCGGCGCCTGGCTCTATTCCCTCTGGACCCCGCGCGTCTGGGAGCTCAATGACCTGCTCGAGGCGGAACCGGTGGTGGCCGCCTATCCCTATGCCTTTCGGGTGACCGAATTCAGCGATGGGATTGCCACCCTTTCCACCCCGCGCTCCTTTGCCTTTCCCGCCATCCGCTTCTTGCCCATCCTGGAGCCGGAACTGGCCAACCTGGCCCAGGACGATCCGCGCATGGTGGCCGCGCAGCAGCGCCTCATCGATGCCCAGAAGCGGGCGATGGAACTGGTCCAGGCCCAGCCCGATGTCCGCGGGGTGCGCTGGGAACTCGATGTTGCCTGGCTCGCCGATCACGGTATCCAGGTGCAGAACCCCGAAATCGCCGGCGCCAACCAGTGACGCGGACCCCGGACGCGGCGGAACGGTTCTTTCCGACCCTGACGGCGGGGGATGCGGCTAGCCGCCTGCTGCTGGCGTCTGCCCAGACGCTGGAGATCCCGGCCGATCAGCCGATCTTTCACGCCGGCAGTGCTTGTCGCCATTATGTGCTGGTGGTTGACGGCACGATTCGCGTGCAGGTCATCGGCCAGGGTGGACGGGAGGCGGTCCTCTATCGGGTCTTGCCGGGCCAGGCCTGTGTCCTGACCACCTGCTGCATCCTGTCCGGCGATCCTTATCCCGCCGAGGGCTTCAGCGAGTCTCCGGTGAGGGCACTGAGTTTCAGCAAGCCGATTTTCGATCGTGGCCTAGAGGAGGCCCCGGCCTTCCGCCGTCTGGTCTTCGCCAACCTGGGCCAGCGCCTGGCGGAGGTGATCTGCCGCATGGAGGAACTGGCCTTCCGGCCGGTCGAGACCCGCCTGGCGGCCTTTTTGCTGGAGCGTGGTGAGCGGGAACCAGGTCGCGCCCTGGCCCTGACTCATCAGGAGATCGCCATCGAACTGGGGAGCGCCCGCGAGGTGGTTTCCCGGCACCTCAAACTTATGGAAAAGGCCGGCCTGGTGGCCTTGGGACGGTCCAGCCTCCAGGTCCGCGATCCCGTCGGCCTCATGCGCCTACGTGACGGTTCACGGTGACATAGTCACGGACCTGGGCCGCGCCCTCGGCTAAGCTAATCCGCAATCACCACCCCAGACCCCGTTGCGCGGGGTCCATCACCTACCCTCAGGAGATTATCCCAATGAACTTCACCAAGAATGCCGGAACCGTCGACCGCGCCCTGCGCGCCATCGTTGGCCTGGTCCTTATCGCCCTCGCCCTGACCGGCACCGTCGGTGTCTGGGGCTGGATCGGCGTCGTCCCGCTGGTCACGGCCGCCCTGGGCTGGTGCCCGGCTTACACCCTGCTGGGAATCAAGACCTGCCCCACCCAAGACTGACGCTAGCGCGTCTGTGACGCCCCCCTTTGCCCCTTGCCCATCCAGCCGGCCAGCCTGGCCGTCGGGCGGGGGGCTCAGTCCGCATCGGCATGCTTGCGTTCCGATTCCCTAGCCCTACCAGCGGAGAACCCACATGCTGAAGTCCAGCCTCATCACTGGGGGGATTCTCGCCCTCCTCCTGATCCACGCCAGTCCCCAGGCCGGGACCCCGGCGGCTGACGGCCAGCCTGATGCCAGGGCCGGGGACCGGATGTCTGTCCACACCCAGGCGCGGGGCCTCCCATGCCCGCCTGTTGCCACGGCCCAGGTTCGGCCCTGATACCGACCACTTACGGAGTGTCCTCATGATGAAAAAGACCCTTGTCGCCCTCGCCCTGACCCTGGGTTCGACCCTGGCTCTTGCCGAGAACCAGCCGGTGACCCTGGTGATCACCGATGACGACACCATGACGCAGGGCATTGCCCTGGTTCTCGCCAACCAGATGCAGGAGCAGGGTGGCCAGGTCAATATCCTGCTGTGCGATACAGCGGGTGATCTGGCCCTCAAGAATGCCGGGGGCGAGGCCCTCAAGCCCAACAACGTCACCCCGGCCCAACTGCTGGACGGGGCCATCAAAAAAGGGGCCACGGCCGCGGTCTGCGCCCTCTATCTGCCCAACACCGGTCACAAGCCGGAGGACCTCAAGGAAGGCATCGCCCCGGCCAAGCCCGCCGACATGGCCCGGGCCTTGTTGGAGCCGGGACGTAAGGTCCTGACTTTCTGAGCGCTGATTTTAACCGTGTCGTGGGACCTGTTTCGTCACCAGGCCTGATCAGGGCATTCCCCATCAAAACGGAGAGGGAAATGCCTTAAGCGCCTCGCAATCCGGACAGTCATGGAGCGGGTAAAACCTCATCCTGACTTCTCGGCGAAAGTCCCTGCCAATTTCGACCCCGGTGCCCTCGGGCCTCCGGGGTTTTTTTGTGGATCATCTTCAAGCATGGGTATTGGGTATGGGGCTAACTTCCCTGAGGCGGCTCGCCACAATCCCGATGATGAATGGACCTATAGGTGACTTTTACGCTCTGGAATGGCATTGTCTTAGGAGTTGTATCGGAAAGGCATTGAGGAAGCCGATGATTGTTAATAAGCAATGGCCATTGGGATATGTCCGGGGTTTATTTCACGAAGGGTTTTTCAGCAATCGAGGGTTGATAATTATCATTTATTATAAAGGGTTACCGTGAACTTCAATGAAGATTATTCGGCTTGATAATTGTCAATTGGTTTCAGTGATTACTGTCATTCGCTTAAACGATTGGATTTAATTGGGTGGCAGATTTAATCTCTAAGCGTGCTCTACGGAGTACCGGCAATACTATCTTCTCTATCGGAGACATCCTAATGAATAATGATGTAGTCAATGCACCCAGCATGCCCCGTCTTAATGAGCCGGCACCAGCCTTCAGTGCTCCCACCACGCATGGGGTCAAGACGCTCGATGATTTCAAAGGCAAATGGTTAGTACTCTTCTCCCACCCGGCGGATTTCACTCCCGTGTGCACCACGGAGTTCATTGCCTTTGCCAGGCGTCATGCGGAATTCCAGGCCATCGGCTGTGAATTGTTGGGTCTGTCCATTGACAGTACCTACTCCCACATTGCCTGGGAGCGTAATATCAAGGAGAAGTTTGGCGTCGAGATCCGCTTCCCGATCATCGCCGACCTGTCCATGCAGGTGGCCAAGGCCTATGGCATGATCCAACCCGGTGCCAGCGATACCTCGGCGGTACGGGCAACCTTCATTATCGATCCGCAGGGAATCCTGCGCGCCATGGTCTACTACCCCATGAGCAACGGTCGTTCCATTGATGAGTTTGTGCGCCTGGTCAAGGCCATGCAGACCTCCGATAAGCATAAGGTGGCAACGCCCGAAAATTGGCAACCAGGCGACAAGGTCATCGTGCCACCGCCGGGAACCGCCGAGGCCGCCGAAGCGCGCATGAATGAAGGTTACGAGTGTAGTGATTGGTACTACTGTACCAAGTCCCTCTAATTTATCTGACAATCCCAAAACGCGCGTTTGACAGGGATGTCAGCGCCATTGTTGCCAGTAGAGGGATATAACTCGAAAAGAAATGACCCGGGGAGATCAGAAGACTCCCCGGGTTATCAGAAGGATCAGGTAATCCTGAAACGGCGCTTAGTTGAACTCAACGGCGCGGAAGGCATAGAAAAGACTGTTCTCGCTGTCGCCGGTCCAGGCCAGATACGCCTTGAACTGCTCCTCCATTTCCTGCGTGGGGAAACGCCCTGACAGGGAACCCTGACCGGCGGGGAAGTCGCGAACCACTGGTTCAAAGGCCGCCAGCCGGCTCAGACCCTGCTCGCGGGTCCAGGTCAAGTAGTCAGTGAAGGCATCTTCCATGGCCTGGGTCGGGAAAAGACCGGTGGCCGAGACTTCGCCATTCAGGGCTGGTTCCAGTTGACGAGCGCTGGTTTCGTCCAGGGCCGTCGCCTGGGAACTGGTACTGAGAAGGAGCAGGGCGAGACCGCCGGCGAGAAAACTAGACTTGAGCATGTGGGCTCTCCAAGAAGGTGTGCGTGAAGTTAGATATATTATGAAATACTAATATACTTCTGTCAATCCCTACTTTTTCACTAGGGAACCTGCCTTCTCTTCCTGGCCAGCCAGCCGGTGTCAGGTTCTACCCGGAGCAATGACGAGGCATGAGTCTTCCCCCGACCTTCACCAGGAAGCTGATTGCGGTTCGCGGCGGGCAGGAGTCAGGGGCTCAGACTCAGACTCAGACTCAGGGAGGTTTGCCGCGCAGTGCGAAGGAAGGTCGTGCCCGTTCCTGCATAAAAAAACCCGCGCCATAGCGCGGGTTGTAAGGGCGTCAGTGGCTTAGGCGTCTTAGCTCAGTGCCGCTCGACCAAGCTCCTCGCTTACTTAAAGGGATCGGGCCGGGGAGTCTTGTCGGCAGACGGCGGCAGGATCGGCAACTGGAAGCTAGGCTGATCGCCGGTGAGGGTCTTGAGGAAGGCGACGATCTGCGCGTTCTCCTCCTTGGAGAACTTCTTGCCGAGCTGGATGCGGCCCATGATCTCGACCGCCTCGCCCAAGGTATTGGCGGCACCGTCATGGAAGTAGGGATAGGTCAGGGCGACGTTGCGCAGGGTCGGGACCTTGAAGTTGAAGCGG
>JAHDND010000229.1 GCA_018435665.1 Candidatus Thiosymbion sp.
GCCTCTAGAAGGCGGTAGACGCTTCCTGAGCAGGGGGGATCAAAAACCAAATCCGGTCGACAGTGGCGTCCTGGACCCTCTCGACCGCTCAGAGAGAACATTAAACGCATCGCCTGGCTAACTGAACCGGACACCGTTGCTGCCGGAATACATGCGACCCACCCCGGACGCCCTGGTCTTCGTGGTGGACGAGGAGTGGCGGCGAGGCATCTGGGAGACCATCAACCACATCCCCGCTCCCCGTCCCCCCCTGTTCATCGTCAGCCAGATCAACGACATGGAGCTGATGCGGCTAGCCATGCGCTATGGGGTCCGGGACCTGTTCCCCCCCCCCTTGCAGGTGGACGACTTCATTGCCGCCGTCTCCCGGGTGGTGCAGGATGAGCGCCAGCGTCTCGGAGAGACCGGGGCCCGGCTCATCTCCTTCATGAACACCAAGGGCGGCAGCGGGGCCAGCCTGATCGCCGCCAACGTCGCCCTGGCCATGGCCCAGGCCAACCGCTTCAACCGCCCCATCCTGCTGGTGGATTTCGATTTCCAGTTCGGCGGCCTCCCAACCTATCTCAATCTGGTCGCCCGGGACGGGCTGATCAAGGCCATGGAGTTCGTCAACTCCCTGGACGCCACCGCCCTCCAGGCCTACGTCCTGCGTCATCCCAGTGGCCTGCACCTGCTGGCGGCGGCCATGGACGAGATCATTGTCCCCGACGACATCAGCGCCGAACGCACGGAGAAATTGCTCGGCGCCCTCAACACCGCCTTTGACGAGATCATCATCGACCTGCCGCACCGCATCGATCCCGCCATGGCCACCATCCTCGGCCATTCTGATGTCATCGCCCTGGTCACCCAGCAAACGGTGGCCCACCTCCACGACACCAAGCGGCTCCTATACCTGCTGCGGGACCGCCTGGGGATCGCCATGGACCGCATCCTGCTACTTGTCAACCGCCACGACGTCAAGGCCGAGGTCAAGCTGGAGGATTTCGCCGAGGTCTTTCCCGGCGTGGCCATGCAGACCATCCCCAGCGACTATGTCCGCGCCGCGGAGAGCATCAATCTCGGCATCCCCATCTGCGAGAGCGCCGCCAGCTCCCCCCTGGGCAAGGCCCTGTTGAAACTGGCCACCGGTCTGAGCCAGGGCAGTGCCCAGGCGCCCGGCCCCGCGGGCCCCGGCCCCCGCCCCAGCGACCTGGCCCCCCCGGCCCCAGCCCCGAAAAAGGCGGGCATTCTCGGCTGGCTGAAACGGTGAGTCCTCCATGGCATTGATCCGCAAACCCGCCCCCCTCGAAACCGGCGCCTCCCCGGGCCCGGTGCGGGACATCTGGTCCCGCGCCATGGGCAGCGGCCTGGGCACCACCCTCACCCAGGCCGAGATGGAGTGGAAGCGCCAGATCTTCGAACGGGTGGTCAAATCCCTCAACCTGGGCCTGTTGCAAGACCTGGACAACAACGACGCCCGGCGGCAGATCCATGAGAACTGCGAGCGGCTCATGGCCGCGGACCCGGCGCCTTACCCCATGTCCACGCGACAGCGCATCATCCGCGACATCCAGGACGAGATCCTGGGCCTGGGCCCCCTGGAAAACCTGCTGCGGGACCCCGCCGTCTCCGACATCCTGGTCAACAGCTCCTCCCAGGTCTTCATCGAACGTCGGGGCAAGCTAGAACAGGTGCCGGTCTACTTCGACAGCGACAACCACCTGCTGAGCATCATCGAACGCATCGTCTCCCGGGTGGGACGTCGGATCGACGAATCCTCCCCCATGGTGGACGCGCGCCTGCCAGACGGCTCCCGCGTCAATGCCATCATCCCCCCCCTGGCCCTGGACGGACCCGCCCTCTCCATCCGCCGCTTTCCCACCGACCGCCTGACCATCAAGCGCCTGATCGAACTGGGCGCCCTGACCGAGGGCATGGCCCAGGTCCTGGCCGCCGCGGTGCGGGGCCGGCTCAACGTGCTGATCTCCGGCGGCACCGGCACCGGCAAGACCACCATGCTCAACTGCCTGTCGGCGGAGATCCCCGCCGACGAGCGCATCATCACCGTCGAGGACTCGGCGGAACTCCAGCTACAGCAGCCCCATGTGGTCCGTCTGGAGACCCGCCCCCCCAACATCGAGGGCAAGGGCGAGGTCACCCAGCGCGACCTGGTGCGCAACTGCCTGCGCATGCGCCCGGACCGGATCGTCCTCGGCGAGATCCGTGGCGGCGAGGCCCTGGACATGCTCCAGGCCATGAACACCGGCCACGACGGCTCCCTGGCCACCATCCACGCCAACACCTCGCGGGATGCCCTCACCCGCCTGGAGAGCATGGTCGCCATGACCGGGCTCAACCTGCCCACCGGCCCGGTGCGGGCCCAGATCGCCTCCGCCCTGGACCTGATCGTCCAACTGGAACGCCAGGAAGACGGCCGCCGCCGCATGATCAGCATCGACGAGGTCCAGGGCCTGGAGGGCGAGATCATCACCACCGCCCAGATCTTCCGCTTCGACCGCCGCGGCATCGACACCGAAGGCAACGTCATCGGCAACTTCACCCCCACCGGCCTGGTTCCCAAGTTCCAGGATCGTCTGCACCGGCACGGCATCGAAATCGACCTGGCCGTCTACCGGCCCAGCGCCACCCCCTTCCGTTAATCCACGGCCGCCATGACCGAACGTCTCCTGATCATCCTCGGCCTCTTTCTGATCGCCATGGTCATCACCCAGGTGCTGACGGCGCCGATCACCGGCGCCAGCGCCCAGAGCCGGCGCCTGCTGCGTCAGCGCATCGCCGAACTCACCCAGCAGGGCATCCAGCCGGAACAGCTCAGCCTGCTGCGGCACAGCTACCTGCAAGACCTCTATCCCTTCGAGCGCTGGCTGGAAGGTTGGCCCATCCTCGCCCCCCTGCGCCGCCTCATCAACCAGGCGGGGCTGGAAATCCCCGCTTACCGCATCCTGGCCCTGTGCGTGGCGGGCACCTTCGCTGGCCTGCTCATCACCCCCCTCTTTAGCCAGGCGGAATTCGTCATCATCGCCGCCACGGTGGCCCTGGGACTAGGCCCCTGGATCTGGCTCAAACGCAAAAAGACCCAGCGCCTGCTGGAGTTCGAGGCCTCCCTGCCGGACGCCCTCTCCATGCTGGCGCGGACCCTGCGCGCCGGCCTGCCCCTGACTCAGGCACTGCAAACCCTCTCCCAAGAGATGCAAGGGCCCGTGGCCAAGGAATTCGGCATCGTCTTCAGCGAGCTCAACTATGGCGGCGACCTGCGCTCCGCCTTTCTCGGCATGCTGGAACGCATGCCCAGCCTCACCGTCATGGCCATGACCGTCGCCATCATGATCCAGCGGGAGACCGGCGGCAACCTGGCCCAATCCGTGGATCAACTGGAGAGCATGCTGCGGGAACGTTTCCGCTTTCAGCGGCACATGCGCACCCTCACCGCCTCCAACCGCACCTCCGCCTGGATCGTCGGCTCCATGCCCGTCCTCCTGGGGGTGGTCCTCGAACTCATCTCCCCCGGCCATACCTCCACCATCTTCACCGATCCCACGGGGCTGAAAATCTTCTATTTCATCCTCGGGCTCCAGGTGGTGGGCCTCCTCTGGATCCGCAAGCTGATCCGCCTGGACGTGTGAGGCCCGGCCATGCACTGGCTCGATGCCCTGAACCTCTGGCTCAATCAGCACTTCTCCGACCCACAATGGCTTTTCTGGACCTTCACCCTGGGCCTGGGGACCCTGGCCTTCTTGCTGTTCAACCTGCTGTTCAGCTACCTCCGGTCCCGCTTCAACCCGGTCAAGGAACGCATCGAGGCCTTCGCGACGGACCCGGGCCGTGTCGACATCGGCGGCGCCCAATTGGACCAAAAAGCCCGGGGACAGCGCCTGCTGGAGCGGATAGGGCGGGGCTTCACCGCCGGTGATCCGGAACGGGAGGACGGCCCCGCCTTCCGCCTGGCCCAGGTGGGCTTCCGCAGCCCCCGGGACTTGCACATTTTCACCAGCCTGAAAATCCTGGCCGCCCTCGCCCTGCCCCTGATCACCGCCGCGGTCCTCATCGGCGGTGGCCTCATGCCCCTGCGTCTGGCCCTGCCCATCATCGCCCTCACCCTCTTTTTGGGCGCCATCCTCCCGGACTACTGGCTCACCCAACGGGTCAAGGCCCACCAGGCGGCCCTGCGTCGCGCCCTGCCCGACGTCCTGGACATGCTGGTGGTCTGCTCCGAGGCCGGCCTGGGCCTCAACGCCGCCATTCAGCGCGTCGCCCTGGAGATGGACATCCAATACCCGGCCATGGCGGACGAGCTCAAGACCACCATGCTGCAGATGGGCGCCGGCATGGACAACCGCACCGCCCTCCAGGAACTGGCCCGCCGCACCGGCATCGAGGAGATGCGCTCCCTGGTCGCCACCCTGCAACAGGCCATGCGTTTCGGCACCAGCATCAGCGATACCCTGCGCGCCTACTCCGGCGACATGCGCAACAAACGGCTGGAGAACGCCCAGGAAAAGGCCGCCCAGGCCAGCGTCAAGATGCTCATCCCCATCGCCGTCACCATGCTGCCGGCCCTGCTCTTCATCGTCCTCGGCCCGCCGATGCTCAAGCTGGCCGCCTCCTCCTTCCTCGGCTGACCGCCATGGGGACGCCCCCCTCGCCCCCCCGCCGCGCCGGCCTGACCCGGCTGGTCCTGGTCCTGGGTCTGCTGGGGGGTTGCGCCCAGCATGACCTCCAGACCGGCGCGGCCGCCTACGACCCCCTGCTGGGGGAGCAAGCCCCCCGCGCCCAGGCCGCGACCCCCGCGCACGCCGACGCCGCGGCGGCCCGGGAGCGGGGCGATGCCGCCCTGGCCCAGGGGGAACGGGACCGGGCCCTGGTGGAATACCTGCGCGCCCTGCGCCTGGGGGGGGAGGATGCCGAGGTGCTGTACCGGATCGGCGTCCTCCACGCCAGCCAGGGCCATGGCGACCTGGCCCTGATCGCCTACCGCCGCGCCCTGACCGCTGACCCCCAACACGCTGGCGCCCACTCCGGGCTAGGCATCCTCCTCACCCGCCAGCGCCAGTACGCCGAGGCCGCCGACCACCTTCGCCAGGCCCTGCGCGGCGACCCCAATCAGCCCGGCGCCCACAACGCCCTGGGCATCCTCGCCGACCTGGCGGGGGACCATGCCGCCGCGCGGGATCACTACCAGGCCGGGCTGGCCCTGGCCCCGGATTCCGCCAGCCTGCACAACAACCTGGGCTACTCCCACTACCTGACCGGCAACAACAAGGCCGCCATCGCCGCCTTCCGCGCCGCCCTGGCGGCGAACCCCGGCTACACCCTGGCCTGGCGCAACCTGGGACTGGTCTACAGCCGCCAGGGCCGCTACGAGGAGGCCCTGGCCGCCTTCGCCAAGGTCCAGGACCTGCCCCAGGCCTACAACGACGTCGGTTACGTCGCCATGGTCGCCGGTCGCCTAGACGAGGCCCAATCCCTGTTCGAGGAGGCCCAGCGCCTGTCCCCCGAGTATTACCCCACCGCCCGGGAGAATGCCCAGCGGGTGCGGACGATGAAGCAAAAATAACCGTGCCGGGCGTCACCCCTGTGGCTTACCAGGACCCACGCGCATCAGATCTTGTCAACCAACCCCCTGCGCCTATACTCAAATCACCGGAACGGAAGAATTCATGACTTAATGCGTGGCCATGAACGGAACTAAGGGTTTACCCCCCCAAAGGGCGGGCATGTCGGGCGTGGTCTACGTCGAGTTCGCGCTCGTCGTCCCGATCATCCTGATCCTGCTCCTGGCCATCGTCCAATTCGGCTTGGTCCTGAGGAATCAGGTGCTTTTGTCCCAGGCCGCCGTCAGTGGGGCCCATCTCCTCTCCGCCAAGCGGGGGCAGCCCTGCCCGGTCACCCGAAGCGGATGCGCAAACAATAAAAAAGGGGCCCGCGATGTCATCCTGAAGGAATTGGAAGACCTTGGGCTGGGATCTGCCACGACATTGAATACGGCGCTCACCATCAACCTGGAGGTCCGCACCCGTTACGCGGATGCCGAGGCCTGCGGGGAGGAATGCGTTAAGGAGACACTGATTTATTCCAACCTCATGGATTGTATGTGATAAAATATTGCCCATGCTATCTCCGACCGCGAGTCGCCCCATGTCCAAGCAGATCTCCTTTGCCCAAGCCGAGTATGACGCCAAGCGCAAGATCA
>JAHDND010000245.1 GCA_018435665.1 Candidatus Thiosymbion sp.
CCCGCCAACCGGCAACGGCTGATGGAGGCAATCGGGAATGTCCGTCTAGGACGCACCCATCAGCTCAAGCTCGACAATCAAATTGCGCTGGAGGAGGAACTGGGGGAGTTGGCCCAGGCGAAGTTAGAGGGGGTGGAGGTCAATGAGTGATTGGCAACACTATCGCCTTGCTGATATTTGCGTCGAATCTGAAGGTGTCCAGACAGGGCCCTTCGGCAGTCAATTACACCAGAAAGACTACGTTGATTATGGGACTCCAATAATTACAGTTGAGCATTTAGGAGATAATAGGATCACCACACAAAACCTGCCTATGGTCAGCGACAAAGATCGAAAAAGGTTGGCGAAATATACTCTTCGTGAAGGGGATATTGTTTTTAGCCGTGTTGGGTCAGTTGACCGACGTGCACTAGTAAGAAATATCGAGGATGGGTGGTTATTTTCAGGTCGTTGTTTAAGAGTGCGCGTCAATCGCAAGATAGTTAATCCGTCGTTTATCTCTTTTCTCTTTGGTACTGAGGATTTTAAAGAACACATACGATCAATTGCTGTTGGGGCAACCATGCCCAGCATAAACACAAAAATATTAAGCAATGTTAGTATCTTATTGCCACCAATACGGGATCAAAACGAAATAGCCTCCGTCCTTGGTGCCCTCGATGACAAAATCGAGCTAAACCGACAGACCAACGAAACCCTGGAGGCCCTCTCACGGGTGATCTTCAAGGACTGGTTCGTGGATTTTGGTCCCACGCGTGCCAAGACTGAAGGTCGAGAGCCTTACCTCGCGCCAGAAATCTGGGACCTCTTCCCCAATGCCCTAGATGATGAGGATAAGCCGGAGGGGTGGACACAGGGAACTCTTGCTTCCATTGCCGATTCTCCAAGGCGAGGGGTCAGTCCAGCCGAGGTTGCTGAGGAAACCCCCTACATCGGCCTAGAGCATATGCCGCGGCGCTCCATTGCACTTACGGAATGGGACAGTGCGCTAAAAGTCACAAGCAATAAATCTATTTTCAAAAAAGGCGAATTCCTGTTTGGAAAATTGCGCCCGTACTTCCATAAGGTTGGTATAGCGCCGTTTGACGGTATTTGTTCGACCGATATCGTTGTCGTTATCCCGCGATCCCTTGAGTGGTCCGCTTACACAATTGCTTGCCTGTCTTCGGAAGACTTTGTGACCTTCACAGATAAAACATCAACTGGAACAAAAATGCCACGCACTAGTTGGAACACGATGGGGCAATATAAAGTTATTCTCCCACCTGAGGGGCTCGCATGCGCCTTTCAAGGCATTGTGCAACCCTTGCTTGAAGGCATTGACTCAAGTATTCATGAATCCCGCACCCTCGCCCAAACCCGCGACCTCCTCCTCCCCAAACTGATGTCCGGCGAAATCCGTCTCAAGGATGCCGAGAGCATCGTAGGCGGGGTCGCGTAATGAGCAATCTGGGACGCAGCGTTCGATTATTCCTGGTCGACGGGAAGTCCACCGGCCTGATCACGGCCGAGATCATGAACTGGACTGGTCATGTACTGACCGGACCTCGGGCTGAGCTGCCTAAGTTCCTCACCCGCCAGGAGGTCAGCCGTACCGGGGTCTACCTCCTGTACGGCCAGGACACCGTGAATGCCGATACGGTAATGCTTTACATCGGCGAGAGCGACAACGTCGGAGCCCGACTCAAGCAGCACAACCAGGAGGGCAAGAAGGACTACTGGGAGCGGACTTGCATCATCACCAGCAAGGACCAAAACATCACCAAGGCCCATGCCCGCTACCTGGAATCGCGCTTGATCGGCATCGCCAAGGCTGCTGGCCGTGCTCAGGTGGACAACAACACGACGCCCCCGCCGGTGGCCTTGCCCGAGGCCGATCAGTCCGACATGGAGTATTTCATCGACCAGATACGGCTGGTGCTCCCGGTGCTGGGGCTGGAGTTTTTTCGCGGGTCACCGAAACCCTCGACGGATTCAGGTTCAGACAACAATGGTAGTGAAATCATTGGAGCTGGTCCGAAGTTTGAGTTGTCAATCAAAAAGACTGGCGCCTCGGCCAATGCGCGCGAGATCGATGGGGAATTCGTTGTGCTCAAAGGTGCCCTGGTCGTGCCGCACTGGAAACAAGCTGCTACCGTGGGAATGGGGTATGCCAAGCTCCATGAAAAGCTCAAGGAGTCAGGCATTTTGCAGCTCGTCTCAGGTGCCTCGCTGGCAACCTTGACTCAGGATGTGGCGTTTTCCAGCCCTAGCGCTGCCGCGGCGGTCGTATTAGGCCGCTCAGCCAATGGCCGTTTGGAGTGGAAGGTTGAAGGAACGTTGACGAGTTATGCGACTTGGCAGAAACAGCAGATCGAATCGACAGTTACCCAGAACACACATCCGACCGAATTCGAGACCGCCCAATGATGGCCTGGTAAATATCGGCACACGAAAGTTGACTTCATGACCTCGTTCACCCTGAGCTTACCCGACGACACCTATCACCGGATCGCAGAAATCGCCCAGATTCGGGGCATCAGCATCGGCGATTTGTTCGGTGGCGTAGCCACCGCGCTAGTGACCGAAGCTGATGCCGAGGCGCGCTTTCGTGCGCATGCCCAACGTGGACTCGGCAAGGCTGAGCGTGGATTGGGGTTGCTGGGGAGGTATGCGATTGGGGAAGTCAGAGGCACCCCGATGAGAGTTGAGTTGACTGATCAAGCGGCCTTGCGTCGTCTGCCCTGGGAGGGTCTAAAGTCCTATCTGGATGCCCAAGGCTGGCGACAGGTCGATCATATCGGGGATAAGGCGCTGGTCTATGTCCCCGATGAGACCGAGACCGAGGCGGTGGAGATCCTGGTGCCAACGCGGTATGACCTGGGCGATTACGTCTCGCGCATGGCCGAGGCGGTGCATATCCTGGCCGATCTGGAGCATCGCTCGGCCCTGGATGTCTATCAGGACATTCTGACTTCAAGTCCCGATGAAGAGCGCTTGCAGATACCGGAAGCAGACCAGAAATCGGAGGGACCGGACCCATGACCACCCCACTCGACGAAAGTCAGGTCGAAGCGGCCACGCTGGCCTGGCTGGCGGATCTC
>JAHDND010000189.1 GCA_018435665.1 Candidatus Thiosymbion sp.
ATACGACCATGCCCGAAACCAAGATCATCGTCCTCGACGACGACCCCACCGGCTCCCAGACCGTCCACGGCTGCCTGCTGCTGACCCGCTGGGACGTCGCCACCCTGCGTCAGGCCCTGGACGACGCCTCGCCGCTGTTTTTCGTCCTGACCAACACCCGGGGCATGGGCGCGGACCAGGCGGCGGCGGTCACCCGGGAGGTCTGCCATAACCTCAAACTGGCCCTGGCCGACTGGTCGAGCGCGCTGGCGGCCCAGGGGCGGGAGGTCCACCCTCTCTTCGTCAGCCGCTCCGACTCCACCCTGCGCGGGCACTACCCGGTGGAGACCGATGTCATGGCCGAGGAACTGGGCCCCTTCGACGCCCACTTCCTCACCCCCGCCTTCTTCGAGGGCGGGCGCATCACCCGCGACTCCGTCCACTACCTGCTGGTGGATGGCCAGCCGGTGCCCACCGCCCAGACCGAGTTCGCCCGGGACTCGGTCTTCGGCTACTCCACCAGCTTCCTGCCGGATTACGTCGCCGAAAAGACCCAGGGCCGCCTCCCGGCGGGGCGGGTCGAACGCTTCCTGCTCGCGGAAGTGCGCGCCGGCGTCCGCGAACGCCTCCTGGCCCTGAGCGGCAACGTCTGCGGCGTGGTGGACGCCGAGACCCAGGCCGACCTGGACCGCTTCGCCGCCGACGTCCTGGCCGCCGTCGCCGCCGGCAAGCGCTTCCTCTTTCGCAGCGCCGCCAGCCTGCTCACCGCCCTGGCCCGCTTGCCGCCCCAGCCGGTGGCGGCGACCGCCATGCGCCAATACGTGCGCGGCGGCCTGCCCGGCGCCGTCATCGTCGGCTCCCATGTCAAGAAGACCACCGACCAGCTCCAGCGCCTGCTGACCCAGCCCGGCACCGTGCCCCTGGAGATCGACGTCGACCGCATCCAGCCCGAGGACGCCGCCCTGCTCGCCGCCACCCTGACCCGGGCCGCCGAGCTGCATGCCCAGGGCCAGACCCCGGTGATCTTCACCAGCCGCGTCGAGCGCACCTTCCCCGACCAGGCGACGCGCCTGGCCTTCGGCGACCAGGTCTCCGCCTTCCTCATGGATGTAGTGCGGGGCCTGCCGCCGACCCTAGGCTTTCTCATCAGCAAGGGCGGCATCACCTCCAACGACGTCCTCTCCAGCGGCCTGGCCCTGGCCAGTTCCCGTGCCCTGGGGCAGATCCTGCCCGGCTGTTCCGTCGTCCGCTGCCCGGCGGACCATCCTCGTTATCCGGACCTGCCGGTGGTCATCTTCCCCGGCAATGTCGGCGACGAGGAGGCCTTGGCCAAGGCTTACGACCGGCTGGCGGGTGTTGGCGCTGGCGCATAGATGCCCAGCCCTGGAGGGCATGAAGCGGCTGGGATAGTGGGACCCCGATCATGGCCGCCTTCCCGTTCTCTACCCGGGAAATGCCCATGGGCCGGTTCGTATCGAGTTTTCCATACCTTTCGCATTTCGGTTTTCGGCGTCGTTGGGGAGGATCGGGTGGGGGCTGGCGGGGGTGCCGACCGCAAGGAGGCGGTCGTCAAGCCTACCGGGGCCTATTAAGGTTGTCCCCCGCCAGACGCCGCCTGACCCAGGAAAACCGGAAATTGATGTGCGATGATTGTGATTTCTTGATGGAAGCCCCGCCGCCCATGGAAATTACCCCCGCCCCCGCAGCGATCGAGGTCATGCCCTGGCTTGACCCGTTCGCTACGGGCCTCGCCGAGATCGACGCCCAGCATCGGCAACTGGTAGCCGAGATCAACCAACTGGCCCTGGGATTGGCGACGATCGACACGGAACCCTTTGCCGCCACCTGCCTGGCCAGGCTGCTCGACCACGCGACCCTTCATTTCGAGACCGAGGAACGGCTCTGGACGCATTGGCTGGGTGCCGATGAGCGGGTGGCGCACCATCGGCGCCACCATGACGATTTTGTCGAGACGATCGGCGCGCTGCGCGACCAGGCGGTCTCCTCCGCCGGGGATCTGGCGGCCGGGCCCCCAGCGGAACGGAACGCCGCGGACCTGCTGGGCTTTCTCGCCCGCTGGCTCGCCCGGCATATCCTGTGCGAGGACCATGATCTGGCGCGATGGGTCCGCGCCCTCCAGGCCGCCCAGATCCCAACCAGGGAACCGGGAACCGACGCCGCCGCTCCCGGCCCGCCAGCGGCGCCGGACCCCCAGGCCGCGCTGGTGGATAACCTGCTGGCCCTCTATGAATTGCTGACCGCCCGGACCTTTGGGTTCTTGCGCGAGACGTACCGACGACGGCAGGAGGAAGCGGCCCTGAGGCGCAGTCAGGAACAGGAACGGGCCCTGCGCCGCGAGCACCATGCCGGGCGATTGATCAGCGAACTGGCGGCTGACTTTATGGCCGCCTCCAGCGGCGAATTCGACCCAGCCGTGGCGCGCATCCTCAAACGGAGTGGCGCGCATTTCGGCGCCGATCGTGCCTACGTCTTTCTCTGCGATCCCGAACGGCAGACGATCAACAATACCCACGAGTGGTGCGCTCCGGGCATCGTCCCCCAGAAGGACCTGCTGCAAGGGGTGCCCATGGCTGATGTCTCCTGGTGGTGGCAGCAGATCGAACAGATCGGCTATGTCCTGATTCCCGAACTCACCCAACTCCCCGACTCGGCGGCCAATGAACGCGCTTTTCTGGAACCCCAGGGTATTCAATCGCTGTGTGCCTTCCCGCTCTATCAGGCCGGCCAGCTCACTGGCTTCGTGGGTTTCGATGCCGTCCTGGCGCGGCGCGATTGGGCTGAGGATGGGGTCATGGATTTTGGCCACAGCGTCGGTGACCTGATCAGTATTGCCCTGGCCCGCAGCCAGATGCAGCAGGATCTGATGGCTGTCCGCGAGGCAGAGGCGCGCCATGCCAGTGAATTACGCCTAGGCGTCCTGGTCGACCAGGGCCTGGCCGGGGTGGCAGAGGTCGACCTCAACGGCTACCTGACCCGCGTGAATGACCGCTATTGCCAGATCATCGGCTATCCGCGAGAGGAGCTACTGGGTCGCCACTTGCGTGATTTCACCTTCGCCGGGGACTGGGAGCGTGAGGAGGCCCTCTTCGCCCGCGTCTTGGCCGGGGAGCGGACGGGTATCGTGGAAACGCGCTACCGGGTGCGGGCCGACCACCAGGTCCATGCACAGATCGCCGTCAGCCTGATGCGCGATTCGGCGCAGAAGCCGATCGGTTTCCTCAGCCTGGTCACGGAGACCACCGAGCTCAAGCAGACCCAGGAGCGGTTACGCGCCATTACCGATGTCGCCCATGACGCCATCCTGATGATGGACCCCCATGGGGTCATCACCTATTGGAACCCCGCGGCGACCGCGATCCTGGGCTATCGCACGGAGGAGGCCCTGGGCCAGAACCTGCAACACCTGCTGGCCCCGGAGCGCTTTCATGGCCTGTACCGGCAAGCCTTTGCCAGCTTCCGCCATGGTGGCCAGGGGGCGCCGATCGACAAGACCGTCGAGCTGGTGGCTAGGCGCGAGGATGGGCGGGAGATCGTCATCGAACTCTCCCTGGCGGCCATCGCCCTGCGGGATGGCTGGAACAGCGTGGGCATTCTCCGCGACATTACCGCCCGCAAGCTCGATGAAGAACGTCTGCGCCGTAGCGAGCAGCGCTATCGCGAGCTCGCGGCGGAACTGGAACAGCGCGTCCAGGAACGCACCGCGGAGTTGAGCGCCGCCAATCAGAAACTCGCCCACCTGGCGGCGACGGATGGCTTGACCGGGGTCTGTAACCGGCGCCACTTCCAGGAGACGCTGGGGAGAGAGTTGGCCCGCGCCCAGCGCTACGGTACCCCCTTGTCCCTGGTCATGTTCGATGTCGACCACTTCAAGGCCATCAACGATCACCATGGTCACCAGACCGGCGACCGGGTGTTGGTCGAACTGGCGACCCGGGTTCGGGACCACATCCGGATCAGCGATCACCTGGCGCGGTGGGGGGGTGAGGAATTCATGATCCTGTTGCCTCAGGTCCATCAGGACGCTGCGTTACGGTTGGCCGAGAAGCTGCGTCACCTGATCGCCGCCACCCCCCTCGATCGGGTCGGTCAGGTAACCGCCAGTTTTGGGGTGACGGAATACGATCCCCGGGAAACGGAAGAGACCTGTCTCCGCCGCCTGGACGCGGCCCTCTACGCGGCTAAATCCGCGGGACGTAACCGGGTATCGCTGTAAAATCCGCTCTCGCCGTGAGCGGTGTTGATGATCGAAACTTGTCGTCCTCGCTGGGTGAGCCGAAAATTGATGTGCAAGGAGTGTCAGCCAATCGCCATGGCCGCTTGACCTCGATTCACCCGGGTTGACATTCCGGGCCTGAAGTCATCCCATGATCGAGACGCTCAACCTTGCCGATCCCTCTCGGCCTGGCATTACCGCCCACCGCCGTGCTGGCGCGGGCCACGGCCCCACTGGCACCGCCCCGCGGTACCGACCGACCGGCCGGGCACGGAACCAGGCGCTTTCCCCGGACACGCCGCGATGAAGTCCTTTGCCGCGCTCTTCCTGCTCCCCGCCATCTTGGTGATCCTGGTCATGGTTGGCGTCGGCCTGACCCACGACCCGGCCTTGCAGGCCTTGCTGGCGGCCGCGTGCTCACATTGGTGGCTCCTGGCCCTGGTGACCGCGGGAATCTTGATCCTGCTCGGGATCATCCTCCACCTTTACCTCAAGTTCCGGCGGCCGAGGGCGCGGACGGAGGTCGAACGGCTGGAGGAGGCGCGCCTGCGGCAGAGCGAGCGCCGCTGGAAGGCCGCCCTGGATGGCGTCAGTCAAGGGGTCTGGGACTGGCATCTCGAAACCGATACCGTGGACTACTCCCCCGGCTGGAAGGCGATGCTGGGCTACGCCGAGGCCGAGATTGGCCAGGGCCTCGACGAATGGTCCTCCCGGGTCCACCCCGATGACCTGCCGCCGACCCTGGCGGCGATCCAGGCCCACCTGGCCGGCACGACTCCCGCCTACGAATCCGTCCATCGAATGCGCTGCAAGGACGGAGATTGGAAATGGATCCTCGATCGCGGCACCGTCTTCGAACGCGACGCCAAGGGTCAACCGCTGCGCATGATCGGGGCCCACATCGACATCACCGGCCAGAAGGAGGCCGAAGAGCGACTCTTGCGCAGCGAGGAGCATCTGCGTCTGGCCACGGATGGCGCCAAGTTGGGGATCTGGTATTGGGAGATGGCGACGCAGACCCTGAACTGGTCCCCGCGATGCAAGCTCCATCTGGGCCTGCCATCGGGCGAGGAGCCCTCTTTCGATGCCTTCTACGCCAGTATGCACCCGGACGATCGGGGCCGGATCGAGGCCCTGCTCAACCAGGCGGTGGCGGCCAGGTCCGATTACGCCGCCGAATACCGCGTCCACTGGACCGATGGCAGCGAACATTGGATCAGCGCCTCGGGACGGGTCTACACCCATCCGGATGGCACCCTGCGCGGCATGGGCGGCATCACTCAGGACATCACGGAACGAAAGCGCGGCGAGCGGGACGAGGCCATGCGCAGCCGGGTGCTGGCCCTGCTGGCCAAGGGGACCCCCTTGCCCCGGGTGCTGGAGGAGATCGTGGCCCATGTCGAGGAGGCCAAGCCAACCTGCCTGGCCAGCATCCTGCTGCTCGATGAGGATGGCCAGCACTTACTGCACGGGGCCGCCCCGAGCCTCCCGGCCTTCTACAACGAGGCCATGCATGGCCTGGCCATCGGGCCGGACGTCGGTTCCTGTGGGGCCGCGGCCTGGTCCGGTCAGCGGATCATCGCCGGGGACCTGCGCGGCCATCCGAACTGGCAACCTTTCCGCGACCTGACGGCGCGCGCTGGGCTCGGTTCCTGCTGGTCCGAACCCATCCACGGTAGCAACGGCCAGGTCCTCGGGACCTTCGCCCTCTACCAACGCGAAGTCGCCGAACCCACGCCCGAGGATCTGCGATTGATCGTCCAAACGGCGAGCCTGACGTCGGTCGTGATCGAACGGAGCCAGACCTTACAGGCCCTCGCCGACCTGAACCGCGATCTGGAGCGCAAGGTGGCGGAGCGCACCGCCGTGGCCAACGCCGCCAATCAGGCCAAGAGTGAATTCCTGGCCCACATGAGCCACGAGATCCGCACCCCCATGAACGCCGTCCTCGGCCTGGCCCAGCTCCTCCACCGCGAACGCCTGAACCCGAACCAGGCCGCCATGGTGGAGCGCATCCAGGCCGCCGGCCAGTCGCTGCTGGGGATCATCAACGACATCCTCGACTTCTCCAAGATCGAGGCCGGTCAGTTGCGCCTCGAAATCCGGCCCTTCGACCTGGCGACCCTCCTCCATAAACTGGCCAGCCTGTTGGCGCCTACCGCCAGCTCCAAGGGCCTGGCCCTGCGCGTCAGCCCCGCCCCTAGCGGCCTGGGTCCCCTTCAGGGCGATGCCCTGCGCCTGGAGCAGGTCCTGATCAACCTCCTGGGCAACGCCATCAAGTTCACCGCCAGCGGCGAGGTCAGTCTCACCGTGACCGCCCTGGACCAGCCCCCCGCCGCCGCCGAACCCGCCGGACAGCGCCTGCGCTTCGCGGTCCGCGACACCGGCATCGGGATCAGCCCCGCGGCCCTGACCGGCCTCTTCCAACCCTTCACCCAGGCCGATGTTGGCATCACCCGGCGCTTTGGTGGCTCCGGGCTGGGGTTGTCGATCTGCAAGCGGCTGGTGGAGCTGATGGGGGGCGAGATCAACGTGGAGAGCGCCCGCGGTCAGGGCAGCACCTTCTGGTTCGAGCTGTCCTTCGCCCGGGCCGCGGCCCGCGGGAAAGAGGCGCAGATCGCGCCGGATAGCGAACCCCCGGCCGGTCCCCGCCTGCCTGGTCTGCGCATCCTGGTCGTGGACGACAGTGCCCTGAACCGCGACCTGGTGGAGCGCCTCCTGACCCTGGAAGGGACCCAGGTCGCCCTGGCTGGCGATGGCCAGCAGGCCGTCCAGCTCCTCCAGACCCCGTCCCCCGCCTATGACGCCGTGCTGATGGACGTGCAGATGCCGGTCATGGACGGGCGCACCGCCACCCGGGTGATCCGCGACCGGCTGGGTCTCC
>JAHDND010000068.1 GCA_018435665.1 Candidatus Thiosymbion sp.
AGCAGGGTGCCGGCGATGTCCATGCCATACTGGGTGTCCAACTCGCGTATGCAGGTTGGGCTGGTGACGTTGATTTCGGTCAGCCAGTCACCGATGACGTCCAGACCGGCGAACCAAATGCCCCGCCGGCGCAACTCCGGGCCGACCCGGGCGGCAATCTCGAAGTCACGGGGGCTGAGGGGGCGACCCTCGCCGCGTCCCCCGGCCGCCAGGTTGCCGCGGGTCTCGCCGCACTGGGGGATGCGGGCAAGGGCAAAGGGCACGGGCTTGCCATCGATCATGAGGATGCGCTTGTCCCCGGCGGCGATCTCGGGAATGAAGCGCTGGGCCAGGCAGTAGCGGCTACCGTTGGCGGTCAGGGTCTCCAGGATGACCCCCAGGTTGGGGTCGCCGGGACGGACGCGGAAGATGGAATGACCGCCCATGCCCCCCAGGGGCTTGAGGATCAGATCGCCCTGCTCGGCGAGGAAGGCGCGCAATTCGGCCGGGGAACGGGTCACCCGGCTGGGCGGGCAGCAGTCGGGAAATTCCAGGGCAAAGAGCTTTTCGTTGGCGTCGCGCAGGGCCTGGGGGGCATTGACCACCATGGCCCCGGGGCCGGTGGGGCCGAACCGGGCCCGGTCGAGGATGTGCGTGGCATAGAGGAATTCGCTGTCGACGGGCGGATCCTTGCGCATGAGGATGAGGTCCAGCTCGTCCAGGGGCCGCTCCTCTTCGCCCAGGAACCGGTACCAGTCGGTGGGATCATCCTGGACCCGCAGTTCTCGCATCCGGCCCCAGGCGCGCGGGCCACGCAGGGAGATGTCGTCCAGGGTCAGGTACAGGAGGCGCCAGCCCCGACGTTGGGCAGCCAACAGCATGGCGAAGCTGCTGTCTTTGGCGATCTTGATGGACCCAATAGGGTCCATGACCATGCCGATTTCACAGTTCACGGAAGCACTCTAAGGGACACTTGCTCGGAGTCCAAGGAAGCTAAATGGGTTCTTCACTCATTTGCCTCATCAACTATTGAATCGCTCAGGAGCCATGATGGAGAGGGTAACGTCAGGTCGTTTTGCAGGCAACAGTGCCTGCTGGTTCGCTCAGCGGAGATTGGCTGCCCGTACCTCGTCGAGCCAGCGGCGTGATGGACTCGTCCACACGCAACGCCACAATCAATAGCGTCATCTGCTTGACCAGAGCGGTCTGACTCAGACTCACCAGGAGACTAGAGACGTTAATGTGCAAGGAAACCAAATCCTATTTCCCATCATGATAATTAAAAAATTCGTAGCAAATCTGTTACCCTGGATTATCAATTCGGCCAGGTGCAGTTAACCTTGGCTTGCTAGAGAGTACAACTTCTTGATAAGCGCGCAGACTTAGAAGAGCGTCGATGACAACCTCTGCCTGGTTATACATAATTTCCATGAAAGCTTCCGCCTGCCGAGAATTTTCAAGATACAGACTTCGATAACCTGTTAATTTTGAACTTACACCTAAGTAATCACAATATCGATGTGGCAAATGGTAACAACTGGCTGCATTTTGCTTGGCTTGAAATACCTCGTCTATATTTACAACTGATGTGGCGGGTAGTGGCTGCCAAAGTTCCCAAAAAAAGAGGCGTTGTTCTCCTTTTAAATGAAGCCACGCATCAAGGACTGCCAGTGCGACGTTGACATGATCTCGATGAAAATCAAGTGGGGAGGGTAGAAATATCCATGATGGCTGTAGCTCCTCTAAAAGCTTAATAAAATGAGTTTTAGATTCATCAGTGGCAAAGAAGGCACCATCGGGATAGTCGAGATAACGGATATCCTGTACTCCAAGGAATGAAAGGGCGGTTTTGGCTTCATCGGCACGTAACTGGGCGATATTTCCACTAAAATAGCCTGATGGATCACCCATGGCACCATCCGTCACAATTGCGACGGTCACATGGCAGTTATGTTTCCTCAGCAAGGCAAGGGTTCCACCACAGGCAAGAACTTCGTCGTCAGGATGAGGTGCAACAACCAATATAGTTGAACCGCCGGGCAGTTGCAGTTGACTGGGCAATGGGCAATGTTCAAATTCAGAAGCGAGTTTTGCCCAAAAATTTTCGAAGCGCGGTGGAGATGAATTTTCGGCTATGGCAACAACACAATCTTTGCCATGATAAGCTGCTAGGTAGCATTGGGAAATTGAGTCGATACCAGGCCAATGGGCAACACGCTCCAAACCCCGGCGGCACAAGCGTGCGCGCTGTCCAGGATCGGCAACCAGTTCGCGGAGTACAGCCAGCAGGCTATCGGGATCCTCCGAGGGTATCAGATAGGCCCCATTGCCAACGACGTCAGGCACCCCCCCCACCGCGGTACAGAGGCAAGGTAAGCCGGAGGCGAGGGCTTCCAAATTCGCCAAGCCAAAAGCCTCGGTTTTGCTTGTGCTGACATACAAGTCAGCCGCGGAGTAATAGGCCCCCATGTCATCGCTTACGGCAAAGGATATGCGGGAACTGAATCCCAGTTCATCGGCCAGCGTAATTAAGGGGGTGCGATCCCCGTCCCCGATGATCACCAACCGAACTGAGGGATCGGCAAGATCAGCGCAGGACCTGACCAAGGCGGGAAAGTTTTTTAGGGGTGCTAACCTACCTACTGCGATGATATAGAAGGCATCAAACTCCCAATTGAGCTTAGTGCGTGCTTCTTGGCGGGTATAGTTGGTCAAGGACGGGAGAGGATGGGGAATAACCTGCCAATGGCTGGGGATTGGGTGCACTGAAAGGTCACGGGCAAGTTGAGCGCGGCAGGCCTGGGTCGGCATGAGGACCCAGGCCGCCTGATGGAGGATCCGCGCCTCACACCGCCTTAAAAATCTCATCCGACGCGTGCCTATCAAGGCACCGTCCTCGTGAAAAGCCTGCATGTAACTCCCAAACCCGTGTTCCGTGACACCCCATCTGACCCCCGTGACGCGTCTCAAGGCCGCGAAGGCTTTATATCCCCAGGCTATGACAGGGTCATGGCAGTGTACGAAGGAGTATTTTCCCCCTGCAGCCAGCTTTGCTGCCAGTCGCCCCATGTTGATCCGTTCCATGATCCCGTAGGCCAGGGACAGACTCTCCTGGGAGATGAGCTTGAACTTAAATAAGCGTAACAAAAACCGATGAAAGGAGAGCTGAAACTTCCTCGCGCGGTTGCCGAGATCGGCCTGCGAGACATAACCGACCTCCATCCCCCTCTCCGCGAAAGCGCAA
>JAHDND010000132.1 GCA_018435665.1 Candidatus Thiosymbion sp.
ATCTTGCGCTTGGCGTCATACTCGGCTTGGGCAAAGGAGATCTGCTTGGACATGGGGCGACTCGCGGTCGGAGATAGCATGGGCAATATTTTATCACATACAATCCATGAGGTTGGAATAAATCAGTGTCTCCTTAAGGAAGAACTGCTGCCGCTGCGCGAAGGTCTGGGCGGTTTTCGGATGATCTACTCACATAACTGCGTCGTTGCCATGCCCCGGGAACAGATGAATCTGGCGGTGGCGGACATGATGCGGTCCTTTCCCGCCCTGGCCACGGTTCAGACCAACCCGGATCATCGCATGACCCTGGTCAACGACTTTGCCGTCGAAGAGGTCCAGGTGAATGTCGGCAGCCTGGGATTTGGCCACGGCGCCAAGGCCAAGACCACCATCGCCGTCTGGCGCGATCGCCAGCACGAGCGGGCCATCTGCGGGGAATTTGCCTTTCAGGCCAAGTATGACCGGCGCGAGAGTCTCGACAAGGACAGCCTTCATCGCGCCGTGGAGTTTTACAAGACCCTACAGATGGAGGCCTTCGATTGGGTCACCCTGGGTACGACCAAGACCGCCATCGTCTATGGCCTGGGGGGGCAGGTCTCGACTAACCGAGAATAACCGCCGAGGGCAAAATTGGGGACAGCCCCACGGCCTTCCATGGCATAATCCCGCGATATTTTTGTGACCACGGCGTCGTTCGCCGCCGCCATTCCTAGTCGAGGACCAACCATGAGCTTTTTCATCCCCGATGCCCTGGCCCAGGAGGCCGCCGGTGCCGCCCAGGGCGATCCCTTGTTGAGCCTGCTCTTTCCCATCGGCCTGGTGGTGATTCTCTATTTCCTGATGATCCGTCCCCAGGTCAAGCGCCAGAAGGAGCACAAGAAGATGGTCGATGCCCTGGCCAAGGGCGATGAGATCGTCACCGCTGGCGGCATCGCCGGGCGGGTCATCGACCTGGGCGACAACTTCGCCCTGGTCGAGGTCGCGGATGGCGTTCAGGTCAAGATGCGCCGGGTCGCGGTGGAATCCGTTCTGCCGAAGGGTTCCCTCAAGGAGCTCTGAGAGTCCTCCGTAATCCCGATCCCATCACCAGGCGCCGCTCCCAGTACCCGGACTCCAGTCATTGGGAGCGGCGCCCGAAGTCCCTGCCCTTCCGCCCAGATAATCCTCGTAGCGGACCCGTGGACGCATCGCCTGGCCCGCCGTGAGCCCCCCGAGATCCTATCCTCATGAATCGTTATCCCCTCTGGAAAAACCTGCTGATCCTGGGCATCGTCCTGCTCGGCATCATCCTGGCCCTGCCGAACCTCTTTTCCCAGGACCCCTCCATCGAGATCGCGGCGGCCCGCAAGACCGAGATGACCGCGGCGAGCGCCGACGAGATCCGCGCCGCCCTGGAGAACGCCAAGGTCCCGTTTAAGCGCATCGATACCCTCGACAATGGCAAGTTGCTGGTGCGGTTCACCAGTTCCGGCGATCAGTTGCGGGGCCAGGAGGCCATCGAGAATACCCTCTCCGAGCGCTATCGCAGTGCCCTGACCCTGTCCACGGACCTGCCCGGTTGGGTCCAGGCCCTGGGCCTCCAGCCCATGACCCTGGGGCTTGACCTGCGCGGTGGCGTCTATGTCCTCATCGACGTCGACATGGAAGCGGCCGTCGACCAGGCCCTGGACCGTTACGTCGAGGAGATCCGCACCCAGTTGCGCGACGCCAAGGTGCGCTACACCACGGTCAGCCGGGTTCAGCATCAGGTCGTGGTCAAGTTTGCCGACGCCCAGGCGCGGGAGGCCGGCTACAAGATCATCGTCAAGCAGTTCGGCGATCTCAAACTGGAGAACGTCGACCAGGGCAGCGATTTCCTGATCACCCTGGCCATGACCCCGATGCAGGAAAAACAACTGAAGGACTTCGCCCTGCAGCAGAACGTCACCACCCTGCGCAACCGGGTCAATGCCCTGGGCGTGGCGGAGCCCAACATCGCCCGTCAGGGCGACCGGCGCATCGTCGTCCAGTTGCCTGGTGCCCAGGACCCGGGACGACTCAAGGAGATCCTCGGCGCCACCGCTACCCTGGAATACCGGCTGGTGGACACGGAACATAGCGTCGCCGACGCCGAGGCCGGCAAGGTGCCCGCCGCCAGCCGACTCTACCGCGACCGCGACGGCCGGCCCGTGCTGCTCAAGCGCCGGGTCATCGTCACCGGCGACCAGATCACCGACGCCGCCTCGGGCTTCGATCCCCAGAGCGGCACCCCCATGGTCACCGTCGCCCTGGATGCTCCCGGCGGGCGGCGCATGTTCGACATGACCACCGAGAACGTGGGCAAGCCCATGGCGGTGGTCTTCATCGAGAACCGCACCATCACCAAGCAGGTGGACGGCAAGCCGGTCAAGCAGACCCAGAAGGTGGAGGAGGTGATCAGCGTCGCCACCATCCGCGAGCCCTTCGGCCGCCGCTTCCAGACCACCGGCCTCGACAGCTCGGAGGAGGCCCACAACCTGGCCTTGCTGCTGCGCGCCGGCGCCCTGGCCGCCCCCATCCAGATCGTCGAGGAGCGCACCGTCGGCCCCAGCCTGGGGCAGGACAACATCGACCAGGGCCTGATGTCGGTCACCATCGGCTTCCTCGCCGTGGTGGTCTTCATGGGGGTCTATTACAGTTGGTTCGGCATGGTGGCCAACGTGGTGCTGCTGCTCAACCTGGTGCTGATCGTGGCGGTCATGGGGCTGCTCGGGGCGACCCTGACCATGCCGGGTATCGCCGGCATGGTGTTGACCATCGGCATGGCGGTGGACGCCAACGTGCTGATCTTCGAGCGCATGCGCGAGGAGATCCGCAACGGCAACACGCCCCAGGCCTGCATCGCGGCGGGTTACGACAAGGCCCTGTCGGCCATCATCGACGGCAACGTCACCACCCTCATCGCCGCGGTGGTGCTGTTCAGCTTCGGTACCGGTCCCATCAAGGGCTTCGCCGTCACCCTCACCGTGGGCCTGATCGCCTCCATGTTCACCGCCATCACCTGCAGCCGCGCCATGATCAACTCGATCTGGGGTGGCAAACGGCTGAAGACCCTCCCCGTCTGAGGAACCCGCCATGCGCGAGATCAAGCTTCCCTATATCGACTACATGGCCCAGCGCTGGAAGGCCCTGTATCTCTCCGGCGCCCTGCTCCTCATCACCTTCGTCTCCCTGGCGGTACAGGGATTGAATTTCGGCCTGGATTTCACCGGCGGCACCGTCATCGAACTAGGCTATCAGGAGCCGGTGGAGACGGCCGCGGTCAGCCAGGCCCTGGAGGGCGTCGGCCTCACCGGCGTCACCGTGCAGTATTTCGGCAGCAACCGCGATGTCCTGCTGCGCATCCCGCCCAGCGGGGAGACCAGCAACGCCGCCCTCAGTCAGAAGGTCTTCGATACCCTGGCGGCCGCCGTCGGGGGCAAGGTCGAGATGCGGCGCGTCGAGTTCGTTGGGCCCCAGGTCGGCGAGGAGCTGACCGAACAGGGGGGGCTGGCCGTCCTGTACTCGGTGTTCGGTATCCTCATCTACGTCGCCCTGCGCTTCGAGTGGCGCTTCTCGGTGGGCGCCGTGGCCGCCACCGTGCATGACGCCATCATTGTCCTGGGGGTCTTTTCGGTCTTCCAACTCGACTTCGACCTTAACGTCCTGGCCTCCGTGCTGACCGTGGTGGGCTACTCCCTCAACGACACCATCGTCATCTTCGACCGGGTGCGGGAGAATTTCCGCAAGGTGCGCAAGGGTACCCCCCTGCAGATCATGAACCAGTCGGTCAACGAGACCATGTCGCGCACCATCATCACCGCCCTCACCGTCTTCCTGGTGGTCATCGCCCTCTACCTCTTCGGTGGCGAGACCTTGCGCGGTTTCTCCCTGGCCCTGCTCGTGGGGCTGGTCTCGGGTACCTGGTCCACCATCTATATCGCCAGCAACGTCGCCATCCTACTGGGTGTCAGCCCGGCCAACCTGGCGGTGCCCAAGAAGGAGGGAGAGGGCGCGGGGGCCCAGGTCTAGGTAGCCGATCCGGAGTCACGCTTGGCAACCCTGACCCTCGTCGTCTATGCCTTCTTTCTGGCGGCCATCCTCCTCTACAACCTGCTGCAACTGAACCTGCTGTCCCATTATCTGCGGCGGGGGCGGGTCCCCCCGCCGCCGCCCCTGGACCCGGCCAGCTTGCCGCTGGTCACCATCCAGTTGCCCCTCTTCAACGAGCTCTATGTCGCGGAGCGGCTCATCGACAACATCCTGGCCCTGGACTACCCACGGGACCGGTTCGAGGTCCAGGTCCTGGACGATTCCACCGACGACACCACCGCCCTGTGCGAGCGCAAGGCCGCCCACTATCGCGCCCAGGGCTTCGACATTCAGGTCATCCATCGTACCGATCGCTGGGGGTACAAGGCTGGGGCCCTGGCCGATGGGCTGCCGCGCGCCAAGGGCGAATTCGTCGCCGTTTTCGACGCCGATTTCCTGCCCAATCCCCAGTTCCTGCGCCATACCCTGGGGTACTTCCAGGACCCGAAGGTTGGCGTGGTCCAGACCCGCTGGACCCATCTCAATGAGGATTATTCCCTCTTCGCCAAGTTGCAGGCCCTGCAACTCAATGTCCACTTCACCATCGAGCAGATGGGGCGCAAGGCGGGCCATCACTTTCTCCAGTTCAACGGCACCGCCGGCATTTGGCGCAAGTCGACCATCGCCGACGCCGGAGGTTGGCGGGCGGACACCCTCACCGAGGACCTGGACCTGAGCTACCGGGCGCAGATGCGTGGCTGGGAGATCGTCTACCTGGAGGAGGTGGAGGCCCCGGCGGAACTGCCGGTGGAGATGAACGGCATCAAGTCCCAGCAGTTCCGCTGGATGAAGGGCGGGGCCGAGAATGCCCGCCTGCTTGCGCCCCTGGTCCTCAAGGCCGATCTCGATCTATCCACCCGGCTTCATGCCCTGGCGCATCTCGCCAACAGTTCGGTCTTCCTCGCGGTGCTGATGATCGCCCTGACCAGCGTCGTCCTGGTGCCCTTCATGGACCAGTTGGGCGCCTACACCGGGTTTCTCTCCCTGTCCCTGCTCGGCCTGGTGGGCGTGGCCGCGGTCTATTTTGTCGCCAATCTGCGCCTCCAGCCGCGCCCCCTCAGCCTCCAGCGGGTGCTGGCCCTGATCTTCTATTTTCCCTTGCTGCTGACCCTGTCCATGGGGCTGAGCTTCCACAACTCCGTGGCGGTCATCGAGGGCCTGCTCGGCATCAAGTCCTCTTTCGTTCGTACCCCCAAGTTCAACATTGTCGGTCAGCGGCGGGGCAAGATGGATCGCCGCCAGCGCAACCCCATCGGAAAGTCATTGATTATCGAGGGGCTGCTGGCCCTCTTGTTTGCCCTTGCCCTCGGCATGGCGGTTTCCTTCCAGAGCTATGGCTTCTTCCTCTTCCATCTGATGCTGGCGATCGGCTTTGGCACCATCTTTGTCGCCTCCTGGCGGGAACGCTAGCTCGGGTTGATTTGGCATCCTACCCCTACCCCTCTACCCCACCGCGAGCCCGGGGCGCTGATGCCGTGCCTGTCTCCAGCGCCTCGCGATGGACCAACTCCCAGCCACTGTAGAGCAGCACCAAGGGGTGTAAGGTGGCCGCCCCGAGAGCCGCTTGCACCCGCGCGTCGGTGGCATAACGGCGTAAATGCCCCCGCGCCTCGTCCAGCAGCGCGGCACGGCGCGCCGGCGTATCTTCCGCGCGGGGGAGATATTTCAGCTCGAGCAGATAGGCATGGCGCATGTCCGGGTAGCGGAAGTAGAAGGGCGCCAGATAGAGGTCCACGAAGCCCCCGGCCTGCTCGGCCTCGGAAAACACCTGGAAATAGGGGGAGAGATTCAGCCAGGCGAGCAGGAATCCCTGGATCATCTTCTCGCCTTGCAGAAAGTCCCGCACGCTGGCCTGGCGGGCGATCTCCTCGGCCAGGTAGTCGAAGAAGTCCCGCCATTCGCCGCGATAGGCCATCTTGTTGAGCCGGTCGGCGATCTCGTAGGTGCTGGGGCGAAACACCCCGACCGCGTCATAGGCCTCGCGCAGATAGCCGTACATCAGCTGGCGTACGGTCCGGTTGGGAATCCTCAGCACGGGCCGGCCCTCGCGCTCGCCGGCAAAGCTCAGCAACCCCAGGTAGAAGAGCAGGGAGACGAAGTTGTCCTGGCGCAGCAGGCCCTCGGCGGGGAAGCTGGTCTGGATCTGGGCGACCTCCTCGCCGGTCTCGATGATGCTGCGCAGGCGGGAGAAGTTGCCGTTGAGGCGCGCCGCGCCGGCGCTCGCCGGCGCCGCCTCGCGATCGGCGAGCTGGCGATCGATCTCCACCAGATGGCGCAGCTTGCCGTAGTCGATGCGGACATTGTGGTCGATCAGGTCATCCGGGGGCTCGTTTCGGCGCACCAGGGCGCGTAGATAGTAGAGCGCCATGTCACTGTTGACGACCGGCTCGCGGCGGGACTTGTGGAAATGGTAGTGGTTGTACCATTCATCGACGATTGTCCGGTGGTTGTCGAAATCCTGCCCGAAAGCGGCAAACAGCCGTTCGAGCTCGGCGTGGGTGAAGCCGAGCAGGGCATTGAATTCCGGCTCCAGGCTGATATTGGTGCCGATGTTGAACCCGCTGGTGACATCGTCGAGGGTGATGGGCGAGACCCCGGTAATGAAGAGCCGGGCCAGTCCGCTGCCGGTGCGCCCGACGGCCTCCTTGAGCAGGGCGAAGAAGTCACGAAAGAAGCCGCTGCTGTGGGTCAGTTCCCGGTAAGCCTCGCGCCCGGCATTGACCAGGATGTTGTTGGCGAAGTTGTCGTATTCGTCGATGAAGAGGTAGAGCGGGAGACCCTGGGCAAGGAGTCCGTCGATCAAACGCTCGAGTCGGCGATTCAAGGTCGTCTCCGCGAATACCCGCTCGGGAAGCCCCTCGGGTAGGCGCGCGCGATTGCGCTCGAGCACTCCGCTCAGAATGATGCGCGTGTGGGCCTCGAAGGAGTCGCGCACCTCCGCCGGGGTGGAACTGACCGCCGAGAAATCGAAGCGCAGGCACAGATACTGGCCGCGCTCGGGCGTGGGGTGCTCGTGGATCCAGGTCCCGGCAAAGAGCTCGTCGAAGCGCCCCCCCCAGCCGGCGTCGTAATAGCACTCCATCACCGATTGCAGCAGGCTCTTGCCGAAGCGCCGCGGGCGGATCAGGAACAGAAACTCCCCAGCCTGCTCCAGGAGCGGCAGATAATGGGTCTTGTCGACGAAGTAATGCCCCCGTTCACGCAGCTTGATGAAATCCGCCACGCCATAGGGGATCCGCCAGGGCTCGTCGGTCGCGTTCATGCTCCCGTGCTCCACATCGGTGATCGGGTGAGGGACAGGATACCAAGGTCCCAGGCCCGGCAGGGACCTAGTGAGCCCTGCGGTCCATGCCGCCTTTCGTAAGGCTCAGCGGGGATCACCGTATGGCAGCGCCAACATCGCCGACCGCCGGTGAGGTGCCTCGGCCCCTGGTGTCTGCTCCTGGCTGAACGAATCCGCTACACTCCCTCCTGAGCACAGCGGTTTATTTTTTATAGCCACTTAGCCAGGAAGCACTAATGACTCCGGACGACTTTATCCGCAAATGGGCGGGTGTGAACCTCAGGGAAAAACAGGCCTCCCAGGAACATTTCCTCGACCTCTGCGCCCTGGTCGGTGTCGAGAGCCCGGCCAAGGCCGACCCCCAGGGCGAATGGTTCTGCTTCGAGAAGGGCGCGACCAAGGCCGGGGGTGGCGACGGCTGGGCCGATGTCTGGCGCCGTGGTCGCTTCGCCTGGGAATACAAGAGCCCCGGCAAGGACCTGGACGCGGCCTTCAAGCAGCTCCAGCTCTACACCCCCGCCCTGGAGTATCCCCCGCTCCTGATTGTCTCCGACATACAGATGATCCGCATCCATACCGCCTTCACCGGGATGGTGCCGATCACCTACCTGATCGAACTGGAAGACCTCCGCGACCCGGCCCAGCTCAACCTCCTCAAATGGGCCTTCACCGCCCCCGAACGGCTCAAGCCCACCCAGACCCGCGCCCATCTCACCGAACAAGCGGCGGCCCAACTCGGCGCCCTGGCCCAGACCTGGCGCTTGCGCGGGCATGATCCCCTGCGGGTAGCCCACTTCTGCCAGCAGGTCCTGTTCTGCCTGTTCGCCGAAGACATCGATCTCCTGCCCGACAAGCTCTTCACCCAGCTCCTGGAGGCGGCCAAGACCGATCCCTCCATAGCGCGGCAGCAGTTCGAGACCCTGTTCGGGGCCATGGCCCGGGGCGGCCTGGTCGGCTTCAGGCGGGTGGACTGGTTCAACGGTGGCCTGTTCGCCGCCAACGAGGCCCTGCCCATCGAATTGGCCGACAGCAAGGCCCTGCTCGACCTCGCCGCCCTCGACTGGTCCGCCATTGACCCGACCATTGCCGGGACCCTGTTCGTGCGCAGTCTCGACCCGGCCCTGCGGGCGCAACTCGGGGCCGAGTACACCGACCCCCCGACCATCATGCGCCTGGTCAACCCGGTGGTGCTCGACCCCCTGCGGGCCGAATGGGCGACGGCCAAGGCGGCGATTCAGGGGCACCTGGACAAGGCCCAGGCGGCCAAGAGCGCCAGGGGGCGGACCAAGGCCACCCAAGCGGCGATGGAACTGTATCAAGGCTTCCTCCACCGCTTGCAGCAATTCCGGGTGCTGGACCCCGCCTGTGGGTCGGGCAACTTCCTGCTCCTCTCCCTGCTGGGCCTGAAAGACCTGGAGCATCAGGTCATCACCGAGGCCGAGGCCCTGGGCCTGCCCCGCCAGTTCCCGGCGGTCGGGCCGGAGAACGTCATCGGCATCGAGATCAACCCCTTCGCC
>JAHDND010000083.1 GCA_018435665.1 Candidatus Thiosymbion sp.
ACCACTACTGCCTGGACAGCTAGCCCATCATCACTTCTACCGCATGCAAGGAGTATTGGAATAGAGAATTTGTTAGAGTCAGTTAGAGCCGCGCCACAAGTAGGGGGAGTCGTAGCACACGCATTTTCCGGCACGGGGGTATCTGGATCACAAAATACCACACTACCACTTGCGCCATTGGGCAGTGGATTGGTCATAGATATGAGGTCTACAACGTTATCATTATTATGATCTACCCCTCCGTTATTCAGGTATGTTACGGCATGGGCAATTCCCGCTTGGGCGGCATGAAAGGCTTGACGAGTCCTGATTTCATTACCCGACAACCGTTGATCCGTTAGCGTGACCTTGGATACCGCGATCAGGATCAGCGAAGATAAAAAAAGCAGGAGAACACTGATGGGCAGTACCGCTGATCCTGACTCCCGGTGCCTGGATAATGTCAAGGGGGCTATAACTAACATTTTTGTGCTCACCTAATCCACGACCCGATCATTCATTACATAGATACTCTGCACGTGGGTCGCCTTGAAATTGGCATCATCCGTAAGGTTGCCTTCGAGTTCCACCCTGATTAATCGCTTTTCCAGCAAGCGTCTGTAATTTGTCCATGGGGCTGAACTACACAAACCCGGAACAGGGTTTGAGGTCGATATTGCCAGAGTGGCGTTGTAACAAAAGGAACCCTGATTGGTGAAAAGTAGCTTGGAAATTGTGATTTTCTCATTGGTTAGTGTCTCCCATCCACCAGCAGCCCCCAAACTAGCCGTATTGCAATCACCACTGCTTGAAAAGTCAATTTCACAATATTTTACCTTGATAACATTCCCATCAAGACGGTAACCAATCACCCCAGCGGATTTTTTATTATCAGCCGAGTCATACCAAATATTGTCGAAGGCCATTAAAATGGCCTTGCCGGAATCCAAGATGTTGATATCCGTCATCGGGCCTGTTGTAGGGCTTGGCCGCACCGTGAAGGGATTGGGTGGATAATCCATGTCAGCCAAGGGTGTGTCATTCCTCCCCCCCGCCCGCCGTATGTCGCGGGTGATGGCATCCATAGCAGCCCTCATTTCGTGGTTAAGTTTGGCCGACCCCAGGATGTCTGTTGCACTTCTGGCAATACTCACCAGCATGGTCCCTATCGCACTGAGAACAACCAATCCCACGGCCATTCCCACCATTAACTCGACCAGGGAAAGCCCAATATTACCCTTGGGTAGCTTCAACATCCCGGATACCCTCCAAGTCCACTCTCGGTACAGATATTGATGCTACCGAGTTTCCCAAAAGTGATTTTTGCGGAATAATTACTGCTAGTTAGAGTTATTTCCGCAATATTTCGGGTCTTGGATGTTCCATTTGTTTTGTCAATAATCAGAGGTAATCCTGTGCTGGAAAGTGTCGCGCCAGGAAAGCTGGCTACGCAGGTTTGGGCAATCGTTTCAGACCCTTGGTTAATAGTGGAGACTAGGCAATTGCTGATATTACTAACTGTGACATCCACCATCCTTTTTAATGCTTCCGATTTAGCGAAAAGTAAATCACTTTGGAATGTTTCAACCGCATTCTTAAGCCGTTGACGCTCTATCATTTCGCTAAAGCTAGGCATCGCGATCGTAACTATAATTGCTAACACGGCTATGGTTACCATCAATTCAATTAAGCTGAAGGCTCTTATATTATTCATAAATCACCAAAATAATAGACTAAAATAACATCAAAGGCAGAACCAGCAAAACTAACATCAAGCCAATAAGAATAAAAGAAACTATGTAGTATTTGCTCATTTGGTATATACCCATCAAAATGGTCATTCATATACCCATTTTCTTCCGCTGAAATTAAGAAAAATGCTAACCACTCTGAAAAAGTCTTGATTCATTATAGTCGCTCTTTAATTATAGAATATCTCGTTCTAGACTGGTTAAATGCGCGGCATTACCGCTAGCAAATAAGTATTGTTCCCGGTCATTAACGCCCGTTGCGCCGAAACGATTTTCGTATCCAATACCCTAGACGCTTGGGAAGCCGCCGGCAAAACCCTTCTTCCCTAACTCGCTTTCTAGCTTCAATAGCATAAACATTCCCTTGCATCGTCAAAAGCCAATCCATTTGCCATTATATAGCAGACAGCAAGCACCGGGTCCCATGGCTAGGATAATGGCTCTCTCATAGCTGCGGGGACATGGGGGACAATGGGACATCACCATTAACTATCTGAATAATCAGCAAGAAATCGACCCTAACCGTCCCCAGAGCGGCATCTATGTCCCTACGGCTATACCCAGGATCAAGGTAACGCGCATATTCGAGTAGTCATCCCGCTCTCGCCTGGCGTAGCCGCATCCGCCGTACTTTATAGTCCATCCGCGCCATCGCCTCACTGTCCCAACAGACAAAGTACCCATCGCGGGGGCGCTTCACGGTATCTGGACTTCCTTGGTGGTATACCCCAACCAGGGAACCCATGGCACTGATAGAACGGGCCAAGAGCCAGTGTTTCTCATAGCGAATAAAGGGTAAGCCCACTGCATCCCGGTACAACGCTTTGGTGTAGAGATGTGCACGCGTAAGCCACCAGATCGCGGAAGTTGGAGTGTCCTGAGCAGAGGCGGTGATGAGTGCGCGTTGGACCTCCGGTAAGCTGGCCTCGGGATGCTGTTCCAGATAATGCCGGGCATAATTCGCCGTTTCCTCATTGACCCAGGCATCGTACACGCGAACATTTGCCTGGCTTTGCACCGGGAACCGGGGGCCTGCTGAACCCATTACCCACGGAGCAGCCGGTAACACCGGATTTACCAGTTCTTCTAAGGGATGTTTTAACGGCGGAAAGTCATCTCCCGATAATTCCGGCTCATGATGAGATTCCTGCTTCCAGGGCCGAATGAGTTGTTCATCGAACATACTCATTTTCGCTGACCCTAAGCCGGGGAACGTAACCGCATGACAAAACCGCCTATTTTCCCTAGCGGCAACCACACTACAGTTGCCGCAGCCATCAGCAGATAGAGGATAAACTCCGGAATCAAGGACAACAGCCGCGCCATCAGGTTAATGATGTCACCCTTGTAGATCATTTTGCTTCCTCGGGCCGTGTACTTAACAAATTTGATGGCGCCGATCTTGTCGAGCAGTTTTAAGCCATTCTGGCCATAGGTGGCCGCCAGTTTGATCGTGTCCGCCCCGAGTTCGCCGGTTTTCTGTGCCAGGGTCAGGAAGGTACCGCCACCCAGGCGATAGAGGGTGGTGGTTTGATCGCCATACAGGTCAGCCGCTCGGGCCATTTTTCGCAACGAGGCCGCATCGGTGGTCTTATCGAGCAGGGTGACGCCCCCCTTGATCTTGGCCAGGCTGAAGACATCGCCAAACAGTTCAGTGACGCTATCCAACTTTTTGGTTTTCTTGACGGTATCCGCCCCGGCAACAATCGCCTTGGTTAACCAGGCGGGGAGTTTGCCTAGCTTGCGAGCTACCTTGAGGATGATACTTGCCGCCCTTCACGGCCGTACTGGCCGCCACCGTGGGCGCGGCAGCCCCAGCGGTACTTACCGTAGCGACGGTACTGACAGCTTGGGCGGTACTGGCAACGACGCCAACGGTTGCCAAGGCGACGATAACTTCATCGACTTCTTCGTCCTTGAGGGCTTTGGTACCTTGTTGCACCAAATCACGAATATCCCCGATGACGAAGAAATCCGTCAGCACCCCCGCCGTTTGCCCAATCACCTCATCACTGGTCCCCTTGATCAAGCCATCATAGAGTTTTTCCGCCTGATAACTCATATCGTTCCGCTTGGCCTGGATTTCCGCTTGCAGGGCCTGGGCCTCGGGATCATCCTGGACATACTCATAGGCCATGAAGAAATCGAGATAAGTGGCCGCTTCGGCATAGCGCTGTTCCGCGACCAGGGCCTTGGTTTCGGGTACCGGGTTGATGTGGACTAACGCCAGGGCAGCTAACTGGGCGCGTTGCCATAAAATCGTTGCGGCTGTGGCGGCCAAAACCAAGAGAAGGAGTTTAACGGGGAGCTTGAAAAAAAACATGGGGTATCTCCTTGCGATTAAGGTGAGCGTCTATTTTCATGGTTAAAGCGGAATCAAAACTAACGATCAGGGTATTTTCCAGCCATGTTTGAACGTTACTCGCACAGAATTAGGAGTTTGGGTAAAACCATTATTTTTCCAGAATCCGAACCCGGTACATTGGAGAAATTTGGAGTCAGATATTATCTGTTTCTGGGAAAATCGTTTGGAACCTCTGCATTGCCGGATGTCGCAATTGATCAATTACCCAATGATACCACCTTGCAAACCATTGCCAGCAATATCACTCATCTGGCAGTGATCATTGCCTTTGGCGTGGGTGCTTTAACGACATTAGTGACGGTTTGGATTGAAACGCAGTTTCACGATCTTCTTCCTCCCGTCGATTATTATTTGCTTTATGGTAGCTCAATCCTTGTCATGCTAGTTGTGGAGTTGATTATTCTTTACTGGTTGGGACTCAAAACCGTCTATAGTTTGGCCTGTCTCATCGACTATAACAATAATAATGATGATGAAACCTTGTTGCCGCTTCATCATTCTTTACCCAACATTCTTGCCCGAGCAGCGTTGGAATTGCCAGACCCCGTGATTCGTTATCTTGGCATTGACCCACTCAAGCATCTATCAAAAAAAAGAATGTTGTTTTTCGCGTTACTCTACAAGTTAAAAGTCATCTTCAGCAGCATGCTTGTACGATATTTGCTTATTCGATTTGCCGGTAAGGGCGGCTCACGCACCGCTTTTAATTGGATAGCCATTCCGGTCACTGGATTATGGGATGCCTACACACTTTATAAAGTAGCACGGGAAGCTCGCTTGAGACTCTTTGGCCACAAATTAGCCGATTATCTAATTACCTGTGTCATCACCGATGAACTGCTCTCAAAATTGAGCTGGCAAGCACGGGAATGTGCAGTCAGGGCGATTGCAGCAATCATCGTGTTAGCTCAAAACTATCATCCTAATTTAATAATTTTGCTTGTAAGGTTTTCCAATTCACTCGAAATCAAGGAAGAAAAGAATTATGACAGTTGGGAAGAGTTGATCGCTCTTATAAATTCACTCTCCGATCACGAACGACTCTTTGTGCTAGATATCCTTAGTGTAGCGGTTGCATTTGATGGCAAGCTTTCTCA
>JAHDND010000248.1 GCA_018435665.1 Candidatus Thiosymbion sp.
CCGGCGCGGTCGAAACCGAGGAACAGCGCTGGCTGAAATTCTTCAAAGACGGGGAACGGTTGGACGCCGACCGCCTCCCGGACTGGATGCAGACCACCGAAATGAGGCAAGCCATGAGCACCCTGAAGCGCTTCTCCGACAAGGAACGCGCCTATGATGCCTATCAGGCGCGGCAGAACTACCTGCGCATCCAAGGCGCCATCCAGCAGCAACAGGAGGAACTGCAACAGGCCCTGGCCCAGGAGCGGGCGGCGCGGGAGGCCGCCTTACGACAGATGGAGACCGAGCGGCAGGCCAAAGAGGCTGCGGAACAGGCCAAGGAGACCGAACGGCAGGCGAAAGAGGCCGCGGAACAGGCCAAGGAGACCGAACGGCAGGCGAAAGAGGCCGCGGAACAGGCCAAGGAGACCGAACGGCAAGCCAAAGAGGCAGCCCTGGCCGAAGTGGCCCGACTGCAAGCCCTGTTGCGCGCCGTGCAGCCCCAGCGTGACGCCTGAGTCGTCCCCCGGATCAGGGCGGCGCCGAGTGGCGCCGCAAGGCATGCTCGTCCATCAGCGCCTGGGCGACCTCGGTAAACGCCCTTCTTCGCACGCCGGCAAATGCAAGGGCGCGGGCGCGCGCGCAGGTCGTTTAGCGCTTTCACCCGATCAACCCCGAGGGGCGTCCTCCCCGCTGGCGGCCGGCACCGCGCTCGCCTCCAGCGCGGCCCGGGCCTCGCGCCAGGACTGCGCCTCGCGCAGGGCCTTGAGCGCCTTGTAGAGATCATTGTCCAAGGTCGTCTGGTAGCGCGTCAGCAGCTCGGTCTGGGTTGGCAGGGCCTGACTCTCCATCACCAGCAGGCTCACCTCCCGGATCCGCTGCTTTTCGATCAACTCATCGAACAGCCGGAGGTGCTGGGCGACCAGTTCCGCCCAACTGCCGTACTCCGCCAGGATCACCGCCTGGATCTGGTCGGCGTCGACCCCATGCACCTGCAACAGATGCGCCTGCAATGTCTCCGGCAAACGGGCGAAGGGCGCTGGCGCGGTGATGATCTCCTCATCGACCAGCGCCTGCCAGGTCGCACGTTGCTGAACCAACTCCGCCAGCAGGTGGGGGTCCTCATCCGCGCCGGCCGGCAGGGGCGCCGCAATGCCGCGCCAGGCCTCCTCGGGCAAGCCCAGGCGCTGGGCCACCTCCCGCGCCTGGGCCTCGCCGAACGTCCGCCGATTGAGATTCACCATCGCCGCCTCTGCCCGCACGAACCGCGCCTTGCGCCACAGGCCGATGGCCACCTGCTCCACCAAGCCCGACTCCACCACCCCGACGGGGCGGTACTCCGCCAGCAGGTCGTCCAGCAGCTGCCCGAAATCCGCCGGCGACTCGCCCGCGATAATGAGATGGCGGCTGAGAAAGCCGTGCTTGCGGGCATTGTCCCGGGCCACCGCCTTGCCGGCCGCTGTCCGCGGTCCCGTGCTCCGCAGGGCATTGCGCCGATTGGCCGCCACCTGGCGGTTGCTGGGGGTTGGCGAGGGTTCCAGCGGGGTGGCGACGTCCGGCTGGGCCGGGGGGTCGGCAGGGGAATTCGTCATGAGCTTGACCTCAAAAAGAACGATTAATCAATAATATTGAGGCCATAAGCGTAATTCATCAAGGGGAATCTACTGTCCTGTCACCCGCCGGGAAAAATGGCTTCGTTTCGCAAAATGGCCCTCTCCGGCGCCCAGCCCTCAAACGCCATGCTCCCGAAACCAGGCATAGGCATCCCGCAGTCCCTCCTCCAGCCCGATCGTCGCCACCCAGCCCAGGGCCTGGAGCCGCGATACATCCAGCAGCTTGCGGGGCGTGCCATCGGGCTTGGCGGGATCGAAGACCCGTTCCCCATCACCAAGGCGCGGCAGGGGCTTCGCAATCAGCGGGGGGGTCAAGGGTGCCGTCGAGTTGCGCGATCGAGGCGGCGTCGATGCGTTGTGCCGCCCCGGTGGGCACGACGTCACGACGCCTTTGCTGAGGCCCCAAAACGCGAAAAACCTGGCCGAAGCCAGGTTCTGGGGTAAAGCCGCGCGCGGAGCGCCGGGTAACGGGTGCCTAACCCCCTCGCAATTCCCGGTACGGCACCGCCCACCAGGCGCCACGGCGGATCGCCAGGCGCCAGGGATAACGGGGATCCTCCGGGTCCTACTTAACCCCCCTCGCTCCCCCCCCCCGGCCGTGGGTAGCGCCGCCACCGCCGGTGCCGCCCCCTCGCGCCCCCGTTTCAGCCGCCGGCGATGCCAGGCCGGCCAGCGGTTGAGGATCGCCAGATAGCCGCCAAAGCAGGCCAGCGCCAGATAAAACCGCA
>JAHDND010000078.1 GCA_018435665.1 Candidatus Thiosymbion sp.
CGACGGGCGGACCCATGAGGATCGCCAGGGGCCGGGTGTGGGGGCTGGCCTCCAGGGCCGCCATCAAGGCCTTGGTGAGGGGTACGGAGAGGAAGATGCCGACGGTGCCGAAAATCCAGCCCCAGAACATCAGCGACAGCAGGACGACAAAGGTGGAGATGCCCAGGCCGCGTCCCATGATGCGCGGCTCCAGGATGTTGCCGATCAGGGTGTTGACGGTCAGATAGCCCACCCCCACCCACAGGGCGGTACTCAGGTCCGTTTGCAACAAGGCAAAGAGCAGGGGCGGAATGGCCATGAGGAAGGAGCCGAGGAAGGGCACGAAATTGAGGACGAAGGCCAGGAGGGTCCAGACGATGACGAACTTGAGGTCCAGGTACCAGAGCCAGAGGCCGAGGAGCCCGGCGGTGGCCAGGCTCGCCAGGGTCTTGATGATCATGTACTGGTTGATGGCGCTCAGCAGCGCGTGTAGCCGGGCCTCCCCGGCGGGCGTCATGTGGAAGGCCCGCCGCAGCTTGTCGGGCAGGGAGCTGGCCTCCAGCAGGAGAAAGATCACTGCCAGCAGGACCATGATCCCGGTACCCGCCAGGCTGCCGACGTTAGAGAGCAGCATGCGCAGCAGGACCCGGATCTGGGAGAAGTCGAAGATATCCGGCAAGGCCATCAGCGAGCCCTCGATCCCCATCTCCTCCAGCCAGACCCCGAGCTCATGGCTCAGCAGGGCAAAGCGTTCCTGATAGGTGGGCAGGCTGTCGCGCAGACCCTCGAGGGCACCGGTGGTCATGAGCAGGAGGATGCTGCCCAGGTCCATGAGCAGGAAGAAGAGCAGGGGCAGGGACACCCATTTGGGCACCCGCAGGCGGCCCAGCCAGCGCAGGATCGGGGTCAGGATGATGGCGAGAAAGATCGCCAGTAGCAGGGGGGCGAGGACCGGGGCCGCGAGCCGGGCACCGGCGGCGAGGACCACCAAGGCCGCCGCGATGATCAGGCCCCGGGCCGGGGTGTTGAAAGCGTCAAGGGCGGGGCGCATGGCGGGCTCCGGGGGGATGGCGGCGGTTATGGGGCTGTGGCGCGGGGTAAATCATCCAGTCAGGTCTGACGGGGCCGCTCAGCGATCCCGGGTCAGCACGGAATAGCGTTTACCCTCCGGGGTCCGAAACTCGAACCTCAGCCGGTTGAGGGGGGTGAGCGGGTTGGCCAGCCGCAGGTAGATGTCATCGAAATACTCCGGCACCTCGAGGCTGAAGTTGTGAAAGTTGCGCGTCCGGTTGACCGGGGTCACATCGACCAGGGCGACGCGGTCGTCCGCGGGGCTGACCAGGTCCATGAGCCCCGCGACGCTGTCCAGCATCTCGGCCTGATCGAGGGTCAGGGTGCTCTCCCCCAGGCGCCGCTCGCGGTTGACCAGCCGGCTCAGGAGCAGGGCGCGGTCGTTGGCGGAGACGTAGACGGTGGTGTGCCGCGCCAAGGCGGCGAGTTCCTGCCGGAAGCGGGTGTTGAACTCCTCCTTGCTGACATCCGGGGCCGATAGCACCAGTTCGTCGATCTCTACCTCCGCGTCGGCAAAGTCCGGGTCCTGATTGAGCCGATGGACCGCCTCGACCACCACCTGGGAGCCCAGGCTGTTGGCCATGACCCAGAGTCGCTCGGGGTGGATCTCCGTGGTGATGAAGCGCAGCACCGCCGCCAGGTCCGCCCCGGAGGCGGTGGCGAGGCCCTGGGCGCGCCGGTAGGCGCTCAGGGCGGTGCCCTGGTTGCCCGGCCAGTCGAAGACCATCACCGGGGCGTCGATGTCGATGACATGGGCGAGAAAGGCCGTGCCGCGCAGGGCGAAGTCGATATCGGTGCGCAGGCCATGGACCAGGAGCAGCAGGCCCCGATGCGGCGAGGCCGCTACCAGGGGCCGCAGCTGGGCGGTGAAGTCGGCCTGATCCAGGGTCTGGACAGCCAGCACCTTGATCTCCTCTTCCAGGAACCAGCGACTGGCATCCAGCCAGCGACCGAGGCCCAGGGAGGGGGCGATGAGGGTGTCGAAATAGCCCAGCCGCCAGTCGTCGGTGCGCTCCCGGCCGAAACGCTCCACCAAGGGGCGCTCCTCGGGGCCGGGCACGGGCTGGCGGTTGGTGGCGAAGAAGAAGCGGATGCCGCCCTGGTCCCCGATCCGGGCGACCTGCATGTGCCGGATCTCGGTGTTTTCCGCCCGTTCCAGGGCGCCGCGGGTCGTCGCGTAGAACAAGTAGGCGGTGCCGCCGACCACGATCAGCAGGAGGGAGAGGGCCCAGAGAAGGCGGGTGGTGCGCTTCATGGCGGTGCTCATCCTGGTGGATTGCCGAGTTCAAGTGGCGCGGCCCGGGAACGACCAGGGTGGAGGGCGCGCGCCGCGGGCACCTCAGGGA
>JAHDND010000062.1 GCA_018435665.1 Candidatus Thiosymbion sp.
CACCCGCTCGGCGCCGGCCTGGAGGGCCTCGTGGAAGCGGCGCAGCAGGCCGGGGATGACGTGGGAGTTCTCCGGGTGAAAGTTGTCCCCAGGGCCGTAGAGGTTGGTCGGCATGACGCTGCGGTAGTCGCGGCCATGCTGGCGGTTGTAGCTCTCGCAGAGCTTGATGCCGGCGATCTTGGCGAGGGCGTAGGGTTCGTTGGTCGGCTCCAGGGGGCCGGTGAGCAGGGCCTCCTCCGCCATGGGTTGGGGTGCGCGCTGGGGGTAGATGCAGGAGGAGCCGAGGAACAGCAGCTTCTGCACCCCATGCTCATGGGCGGCGTGGATCAGGTTGGCCTCGATCATCAGGTTCTGGTAGATGAAGTCGGCCGGATAGGTATTGTTGGCGTGGATGCCGCCGACCCGGGCGGCGGCCAGGTAGACCTGGTCGATGCGCTGGGCGGCGAAGAAGCGCTTGACCGCCGCCTGGTCGAGGAGGTCGAGCTCGGCGTGGGTGGCGGTGAGCAGGTTGCCGTAGCCCAGGGCGGTCAGCCGCCGCACCAGGGCCGAGCCGACCATGCCCCGATGGCCGGCGATGTAGACGGCCTGATCCCGGTCCGGGGCCATGGCTCAGTCCTCCACCGATATCGGCGCCTCATGGCCATGGGCCTTGAGGAAGGCGTGGCGTCTGGCGACCTTGAGATCCTCGGCCACCATCTCGGCGCACAGCTCCCGCACGGAGATCTCCGGCACCCAGCCCAGGCGCTCCTTGGCCTTGGTGGGATCGCCGAGGAGGGTCTCGACCTCGGCGGGGCGGAAGTAGCGCGGGTCGACGCGCACGATGACATCGCCGGGCTTGAGGGCGGGGGCGGCGTCGCCCGTGATCCGGGTGACGACGGCCTGCTCGTCCAGGCCCTCCCCCTCGAAGCTCAGGGTCAGCCCCAGCTCCGCCGCCGACCAGCGCACGAAGTCACGGACCGAATGCTGGACACCGGTGGCGATGACGAAGTCCTCGGGCCGCTCCTGCTGGAGCATGAGCCACTGCATGCGCACATAGTCCTTGGCGTGGCCCCAGTCGCGCAGGGCGTTGAGGTTGCCCAGATAGAGGCAGCGTTCCAGGCCCTGGGCGATATTGGCCAGGCCGCGGGTGATCTTGCGGGTGACGAAGGTCTCGCCGCGGCGGGGGCTCTCGTGGTTGAAGAGGATGCCATTGCAGGCATAGAGGCCATAGGCCTCACGGTAGTTGACGGTGATCCAGTAGGCGTAGAGCTTGGCGACGGCGTAGGGGCTGCGGGGGTAGAAGGGCGTGGTCTCGCGCTGGGGGACTTCCTGGACCAGGCCGTAGAGCTCGGAGGTGGAGGCCTGGTAGAAGCGGGTCTTGCGCTCCAGGCCGAGGAAGCGGATGGCCTCCAGCAGGCGCAGGGTGCCCATGGCGTCGACATCGGCGGTGTACTCCGGCGACTCGAAGCTGACGGCGACGTGGCTCTGGGCGCCGAGGTTGTAGACCTCATCCGGCTGGACCTCGCGCAGGATGCGGGTGAGGTTGGAGGAGTCGGTGAGATCGCCGTAGTGCAGGCGGAAGGCGGGTTGATCGCAGTGGGGATCGACGTAAAGGTGATCCACCCGCTGGGTGTTGAAGGAGGAGGCGCGGCGCTTGATGCCGTGGACCTCGTAGCCTTTCTCCAGCAGGAACTCGGCGAGATAGGAACCGTCCTGGCCGGTGATGCCGGTGATGAGGGCGCGTTTGGTCATGGTCCTGAAAAAATCCTGGGGGTTAGGGGTAACTGATAGCACGCCGACAAAAAATCGGCCTGGGCTGCTTTCGAGCCCTGACGAGGGTGTCCTGGTGGTAGCTGGCGGTCAAGATCACCCTCTCCTTAATCCCGACGCGCCAGGTCCGCCGACCTCAGCAGGGCCCGGCAGGCGGCGGGCATGGGGGGCGGGGGTTTGTCCTCAGTAGGCTTTTTGGGCTGGCGGGCCTCGGCGGTGAACCACCAGGCCAGTTCGGCGCCACAGCCGTCACCGGCGGGGAGAGGGGCCTGGGCCGCGCAGTCCGGGCTGTCCTTGGGGCATTTGAGGCGGACATGGAAGTGGGCATCGTGGCCGCGCCAGGGGCGCAGCTTGCGCAGCCAGCCGCGGTCACTCCGCTCGCTGTCGCACAGGCGTTGCTTGATGGCGGGATTGACGAAGATCCGTTCGACCCGAGCGTCCTCGGCGGCCAATTTGAGCAGCAGGCGCTGCTCCGGCCCCCAGAGCCCGTTCACCGCCAGGCCGTCGTCGTGGACCATGGACGGCGGCGCCGCCGCCTCCGGATGGTCCCGCTGGGCCTGGGCGGGGGAATCGGCCAGCAGGAACCAGATATCCAGGTCCAGGCCATTCTGGTGGCTGCGATGGGAGGAGGACATGAGGCCACCGCGGGGCTGTGACAGATCGCCGATCATGACGTAGCGGCCGGTGCGGCCCGCCTGGGTGGCCCCCAGGTCGCGGACGAAGTCCAGGGTCTCGGGATGCCCGAACTGGCGCTGGCGCTCCCGGCGGATCTGGACGAAGCCCGTGCCCTGGGCGGGCAGGGCCTGGGCGCCGGCGAGGCAGCCGTTGGCGGCCTCGCCGATGGCCGCCGGCGGGCCGGCGGACGCGGTGCGTATCTGCGCCCATGGACTCGCCTGGGCGGTGGTAGTCATCGCCAGCCAGCCGGCGAACACACCGATGCCGACCAGTCCGATGCCAAGCCCAAGGGGAATCGACCGCCGCCCGGGCCTGGGTGCCTCGGGATTCGGCCCGCCCACCTTCGGAAGCCGCTGGCGCCAGGATCCACCCCTGGCCATCCGGGGCGGGGTGGCTGGCCCGTTTACCCGAACGTCACGCATGGCCGATCAACTCGTCGACATGGGTGGCGACGCAGCGCCCCAGGGCGTTGAGCTCGTAGCCACCCTCCAGGCAGGAGACGATGCGCTCATGGGCATGCTTGCGGGCCAGTTCATGGAGCTTGCGGGTGATCCAGCCGTAGTCCGAGGTATGCAGGTTGAAGTGGGCCATGTCGTCCTCCGCATGACCGTCGAAGCCGGCGGAGATCATGATCAGTTCCGGGGCGAAGGCGTCGAGGCGCGGTAGCCAGTGCTCCTCCACCGCGGCGCGAAAGGCCGGACCATCGGTCAGCTTGGGCAGGGGCAGATTGGCGATATTGGGGGCATCGGTCTCCCAGCCGTGACCGGGATAGAAGGGATGCTGGAAGCTGGAGCAGAACAGGACCCGCTCGTCACCCTCGAAGATATCCTGGGTGCCGTTGCCGTGGTGGACATCGAAGTCGATGATGGCGACCCGCTTGAGGCCATGCTCGGCCAGGGCATGGGAGGCGCCGACGGCGACATTGTTGAAAAAGCAGAAGCCCATGGAGCGCTTGCGCTCGGCATGGTGCCCCGGCGGGCGCACGCAGCAGAAGGCGGCATGGTGTTTGTCGGTCATCACCAGGTCGACCCCCATCACCGAGGCACCGGCGGCGCGCAAGGCGGCGGGCAGGGTGCCCCGGCTCATGGCGGTATCCCCGTCGATCCAGGAGAGTTCGCCGTCGACGCTGGGGGCGGAGGTGAAGATGAGATCGACATACTCCGGATCATGAACCCGCAGCAACTGCTCCCGGGTGACCTCGGGGGCGTCATAGTGAGTGACCAGCATCTCCATGCCGGAGGCGATCATGCGGTCGGCGATCGCGAACAGCCGCTCCGGACACTCGGGATGGTGGGCGCCGGGCTTGTGGTCCTGGCAGAGGTGATGGCCGATAAAGGCGAGGTTCATGGTGTGTGGTCGCTCCTCGTTGTGCTGTCGTCTTCTACGGGCCAGGCCGGCAAGAAAACGGCGGTTGTCCCTACCTTGTCATCATGGCAAGACAGGTTATCGGGTATATTGGCGAGCCAGGGCGCGGGGTTCCCAGAGGGCACGTCCCTGCCAATAGCCATAGCTTAATCCCATCCTCCCGTAGGATTCGACCTCAGACGTCAATTCCCGCCCCACGATCATGAATCCGGGTGCTCCAGCGCCACGGCCCGCGTTCGCCCCGCCGCCTTGCCCCTCCTGCCCAGCGCAGCAGCGCGGTCCGTGCGACGCGGCGGGGGAGGAAGGCCGATACCGTGCCGTGAGGGGTAACCCTCCTTGCATCATGCCCTGATCACCACCATCCCAATCATCTTTTACCTGACCCCTTTAGCCCTTGGGTAACCTCGATCATGAAGCTGTCCGACGTGGATCCACTCTTCGTCCCCGCCGCTATCGCTATTTTTGGCGCCAGCGATAACCCGGCCTCCATCGGGGGGGTCGTCCTGCGCAATATTCAGGAGGGTGGCTTCAAGGGGCCTTGCTATGCCATCAACCCCAAGTATGACAAGGTCGCCGGCAAAAAGAGCTATCCCACCCTGGAGGAGATCGAGAAGAACGTTGATCTGGCCCTGATCGCCACCCCGGCGGCGGCCATCCCCGGCATCCTGGACCAATGTGGCGCCAAGGGCGTGCGCATGGCGGTGGTCTATTCGGCGGGCCTGGCGGAGGCCGACGAGGTCGGGGCCCACCTCCAGGACAAGATCGTCGAGACGGCGCGCCGTCACCGTATCCGCCTGCTCGGCCCCAACACCATGGGCATGCTGCGGCCCCAGAACAAGCTCAATGCCACCTCGGGCGTCGCCACCAAGGCCCTGAGCGGTAACGTCGCCCTGGTGTCCCAGTCCGGGGCCATCTGCATCGCGATGCTGGACTGGTCGGTGCCAAGGCATATCGGCTTCTCGTCCATGGTCTCCCTGGGGGCGGCGGCGGACGTGGATTTTGGCGACGTCCTCGACTTCCTGGCCCTGGACGCCCACACCCAGTGCATCCTGCTGTATGTCGAAGGCATTCGCGATGCCCGGCACTTCATGAGCGGCCTGCGCGCCGCCGCCCGCCTCAAGCCGGTGATCGTGGTCAAGACCGGGCGTCTGGCCGCCGGTTCCCGCGCCGCCAAGTCCCACACCGGGGCCTGGGTCGGCTCCAACGAGGTCTTCCGCGCCGTCATGGAACGTGCCGGCGTGGTTCAGGTCGATGCCCTGCACCAGCTCTTCGCCGCCGCTCATGTCTTCGGCGCCAACAAGCGCCTGGCCGGCGATCGCATCGCCATCATCACCAACGGTGGCGGTCCCGGCGTCCTCGCCGCCGACCGCGCCGCCGAACTGGGGCTCAACCTGGCCCAGTTCAGCGACGAGACCAACGCCAAGCTCGGGGAGGCCCTGCCGAGCTGCTGGTCCCATGGCAACCCGGTGGACGTCCTCGGCGATGCCAGCGCGGAGCGCTACGGCGCGGCGGTGGAGCTGTGCCTGGCCGACCCCCATGTCGACGGCGTCATCGCCATCCTCGCCCCCCTGGCCATGACCAACTGCACGGCCACGGCCCAGCGCCTGGTGGAGGTGGTCAAGAAGAGTCGCAAACCGGTGCTGGCCTGCTGGATGGGGGCCGCCCAGGTGGCCGATGCCCTGGCCCTCTTCGGCCAGAACCGCATCCCTCGCTTCGGTACCCCGGAACAGGCGGTGGAGGCCATGTCCTACCTGGCCAGCTACCACCGCAACCAGAAGTTGTTGATGCAATACCCCGGCCCCCTCTCGGAGCGGCGCAATCCGGACGTGGAGGGGGCGCGGCTGATCATCGAGGGCGTCATGGCCGAGGGGCGCAAGACCCTGGGGATCATCGAGGCCAAGGCCATCCTCGCCGCCTTCCGCATCCCCACCATGCAGGCGGTGGCGGCACGTACCGCCAACGAGGCCCTGATGGCGGCCCAGGCCCTCGGCTTCCCGGTGGTGATGAAGATCAGCTCGCCGGATATCGCTTACAAGTCCGACGTCGATGGCGTCCGCCTCAACATTCGTGACTCCCAGACGGTGCGCCGCACCTTCTCCGAGCTGGTGGAGCGGGCCAAGGCCATGCGCCCGGAGGCGCGCATCGAGGGTGTCACCGTCGAGCACATGGTTTCCACCCGCGCCGCCCGGGAGCTGCGGATCGGCGTCATGCGCGACCCCATCTTCGGCCCCATCATCAGCTTCGGCGCCGGGGGCACCGAGGTGGAGGTGCTGGAGGACCACGCCGTGGGCCTGCCGCCCCTCAACGACTTCATCATCGAGACCATGATCAACCACACCCGGGTCGCCCGGCTCATGGGGGCCTTCCGCCACATGCCCCCCATGAACCGCAAGGCCTTGGCCCGGATCCTGCAGCGCGTCTCGGAGATGGTCTGCGAGTTGCCGGAGATCATCCTCATGGACGTCAATCCCCTGATCGGCAACGACAAGGAGGTCATCGCCGTGGACGCCCGCATCCAGGTCCAGTACCGCCCGCCCCAGTTGCCCCCCTACGGCCACATGGCCATCCACCCCTACCCGGTGCACCTCATCGAGCGGGTGCAGATGCCCGACGGCACCGACCTGATCATCCGCCCCATCCGCCCGGAGGATGCGGAGATGGTCCAGACCTTTGTTCGCGGCCTGTCCGAGCAGACCAAGTACTACCGTTACATGCAGGCCATCAAGGAGTTGACCCCGGAGATGGTGGTCCGCTTCACCCAGATCGACTACGACCGGGAGATGGCCCTGATCGGCGTCAAGGAGGGGGTGGAAGGCGACGAGATGGCCGGCGTGGCGCGTTATTCGTCACGGCCGGGCGGGGAGATGTGCGAGTTCGCCATCGTCGTCTCCGACACCTGGCGCGATCGCGGCATCGGCGCCCGCCTGATGCGCTCCCTGATGCAGAATGCCCGCGAGCGCGGCTTCCGCCTCATGGATGGCGAGGTCCTCACCGCCAACACCCGCATGCTGGCCCTGATGCGCTCCCTCGGCTTCCGCATCGAGCGCGACAAGCAGGACCCGGGCGTGCAACTGGTGGAAAAGGTCTTGTGAACCCGTGCCGCCCTAATAAATAGTATCGACATCACCAACAACGGGAGGAAATCCTGATATGAGCAGAGACGTGGTTGTCCTGAGCGCGGTGCGCTCACCCATTGGCACCTTCGGCGGCGCCCTGGCCGATTTCGAGGCCAGCGAGCTGGCCGGCATCGTCATGAAGGAGGCCGTCGCCCGCTCCGGCGTCGATCCCCAGCAGATCGAATATGTCACCGTCGGCAACACCATGCCGACCGATTCCCGCTACGCCTATGTCTCCCGGGTCGCCTCGATTCAGGCCGGCCTGCCCATGGAGTCGGTGGCCATGCAGGTGTCCCGCCTCTGCGCTTCCGGCCTCCAGGGCATTGTCACCACCGCCCAGAACATCATGCTGGGTGATGCCGACTACGGCATTGGCGGCGGCGTCGAGGTCATGTCGCGGGGTTCCTACCTGCTGCCGGCCCTGCGCTCCGGGGCGCGCATGGGCGACACCACGGCCGTCGACTCCATGGTCGCCGTCCTTACCGACCCCTTCGGCGTCGGTCACATGGGCATCACCGCCGAGAATCTGGCCGCCAAGTACGGCATCAGCCGCGAGGAGCAGGACGCCTTCGCTGTCGAATCACAGCGCCGCGCCGCCGCCGCCATCGAGGCCGGCCACTTCAAGTCCCAGATCCTGCCCATCGTCAAGCAGACCCGCAAGGGCGAGGTGATCTTCGACACCGACGAGCACCCGCGGCCCGGCACCACCCTCGAGGCCCTGGCCAAGATGAAGCCGGCCTTCAAGAAGGACGGCACCGTCACCGCTGGCAATGCCTCCGGCATCAACGATGGCGCCGCCTTCTTCGTCCTGGCCGCCGCCGATGTCGCCGCCCAGGCCGGCTATCAGCCCATGGCGCGGCTGGTGTCCTATGCCGTCGCCGGTGTCCCGAACGACGTCATGGGCGAGGGTCCCATCCCGGCCACCCGCAAGGCCCTGGCCAAGGCCGGCCTGAGTCTGGACCAGATGGACGTCATCGAGTCCAACGAAGCCTTCGCCGCCCAGGCCCTGTCGGTGGCCAAGGTCCTCGGCCTCGACCCGGCCAAGACCAACCCCAATGGCGGCGCCATCGCCCTCGGCCACCCGGTCGGCTGCTCCGGCGCCTTCATCGCCACCAAGGCCCTGTATGAGTTGCAGCGCATCGGCGGCAAGTACTGCCTGGTGACCATGTGCATCGGCGGTGGCCAGGGGATCGCGGCCATCTTCGAACGCGCCTGAGATCCTCGGGCGTCGGCCTGAACCGCGCCGGTCATAGGTCACGGCAGCCTAGGAGCAGCCTAGGAACTCTCGGGGGAGCCTGGAAGAAACCCCCGCTCTTTTCCCACGCCAAGTGACTGGCGAGCACGCTCCTGTCAGTTAGCCCCAGGCCTGCGCCTGGGTGCTACCTATCCCTATCCCCGCCAAGCCAGACACTTCCGGTGAGTGGCTGGGTGGGGGGTTTAATCCGGGTCATCCAGGCCCAAAATCCCAGATCGAACATTTTCCCCCGCCCCGCCCCAGTCGGCGGAAGCAAGTGGTCGGGGAACTCATCCGCCGCGATGCGTTCAAACGGCGTTCAAACTTCGCACGATTCAGTTATCCGTTATGGGAGTACCGTTGTCGCCATGAACCAACAAGAAAAAGACATGATCGAGGGCCTCTTCCAGCGCCTCCAGCAGGCCGAGTCCCAGATGGGTAATCGCGATGCCGAGGCCGAGGCCCTGATCAACGGCTTTATGACCCGCCAGTCCGCCGCCCCTTATCTGCTGTCCCAGGTGGTCCTGGTACAGGAGCAGGGCCTGAAGAACCTCCAAGCCCAGGTGGAAGCCATGCAGACCCAGGTCCAGGAGCTGGAGCAGCAGTTGGCGGAACGCCCCCAGGGTGGGGGTGGCTTCCTCGGTGGCCTCTTCGGCGGTGGCAGCCAGCCCACCGCCCCTGCCCGACCGGCCCAGCCTGCCAGCCGCGGCTGGGGTAACCGCCCGACGGGCGCCCCGGCCATGGGCGCCTCCCCCTTCCAGCAACAGTCCGGTCAGGGCGGTGGTTTCCTGGCCGGCGCCATGCAGACCGCCATGGGCGTCGCCGGTGGCGTGCTCCTGGGCAACGCCATCGCCGGCATGTTCTCCAGCCCCGCCGAGGCGGCGGAGAGCCCCGCCCCGGCCGCGGCCGAACCGGAAGTGGCCCCTGAAGAGCCGGCGGCCGAGGAAGGCGGTGGCTTCTTTGACGGCTTCTTCGGCGGTGGCAGTGACGAAGGTGGCGGGGAGGAGTGGTAGTGGCGAAGAGGGGAACGGATTGACCCTCAGAGGTGATGACCACTGCCCCCTCCGCATAGACAGTTGGACTAGGCCAATGAAAACGCAATAAGTCCGTCTTTCCGTGGGGTGGATACCCCTCGTCATCGCACCTTCTCCAGCACCCCGGCACGACCGGGGTGTTTTTTTATTGCCCTCAGCGAGCTCTTCCCCGCGTCAGATGGCCCTGATCGGATGGCTATCGTCGGATGGGATAGAAGAATCCCTGAGCCAGAGAGCGAACGCGGATTCTGGCAGATCCGCCCCGGCCAAGTCCTTGATCATGATGACGGCCTCCGGCTCCGGCGCAATCCTGGCGTCAATCTGGGTGATGAACCAGGCAACGGGGCATCCTCCTGCCTTACGGCGACATGATTACCCCTGTCCTATTTTGCCTTTTCAGAACCCTGGTCAGACTACCCCGAATCAACGTACAGTCAGCACGGGGGTACTTTCGTCGCTCATACCCAGGATGGAGGGCTCATGCCTTATAACGAAGCCGAAACCCGTTTTGAACTCATCGACCCGGTCCTGCGGGAAAAGGGCTATCGGCAATGGCGGATCCGATTGGAGACGCCGGCTCCGGTGGAGCCGGTGGGTTACAAAGGCCGCCGCCGTGCTGGCAGCGGCCGCACCGACTATCTCCTGTGTGTCCAGCTCGATGAAATGCCGGCCCCCCTGCCGGTTGGGGTGATCGAGGCCAAGGCCGAAACCGCCGATCCCCTCCAAGGCATGGAACAGGCCCGCGGCTACGCGGACTGCGCCCGCTTCGCAGTGCGTTATATCTTCAGCACCAACGGCCACCGCTATGCGGAATTCGACAAGGGCAGCGGCATGCCCAGCGGGCCCTACCCCTTCCCGGACTTCCCGACCCACCCGGAACTCACCGCCCGTTATGCCCGGGACCTGGGCATCGACCTGACCAGCCCCGCGGCCACCCTGCTCTTCATGACCGATAGCCCCGCCTTCAGCCAGGGCCGTTACTACCAGGAGGCGGCCATCCGCGCCGCCTTCGAGAAAATCCTCATCCAGGAGAACCTTGGCCAGGCCATCCGCATTCTCCTCTCCCTGGCCACGGGTACCGGCAAGACCATCCTGGCCGCCAATCTGCTGTGGCGGCTCCACGAGGCCGGTCGCCTGGCCAAACCCGCCCTTTTCATCTGCGACCGCGACGAGCTGCGGGAACAGGCCTGGGATAAGCTGGCCCTGGCCTTCCCCAAGGGCAGCGTGCGCATCGTCCAGACCGAGCGCGGCCCCAGGGGGCAAGCCCTCAACGCCGCCCGCAACGCCAAGATCCACATCGCCACCTACCAGACCCTGGGCCTAGACAGCGAGGAGGAACAGATCGCCAGCTTCCTGACCGAGCACTACCCGGCCAATGCCTTTTCCGTCATCGTCATCGACGAATGCCATCGCTCGGCCTGGGGGCGTTGGTCCGAAGTGCTCCGCCGTAACCCCGACGCCATCCAGATCGGCCTCACCGCCACCCCGCGCAAGCTGGCTGCGCCCAAGCGCCTGCGCAAACCGCAGGCCGATCCGGACGACGAGATCACCGCCCACAACATCAGGCACTTCGGCGAACCCGTCTATGAATACGGCCTAATCCAGGCCCAGCAGGACGGCTATCTGGCAGGCTGCGAGATCGTCAGGCTCAGACCCTCCATCGACGGGCGCAGTTTCACCCGCGAGGAGGTCCTGGCCGCCAAGGCCATCGATGCCCGCACCGGCGAATATGTCAAGGCCGAGGATCTCAAGGACCTCTACCAGGCCCGGGACTTCGAGGCGGACCTCCTCCTGCCCGAGCGCATCGCCGCCATGTGCCAGGACCTCTTCGAGCGCCTCTGCGAGCAGGGCAGCCCAGAGCAAAAGGTCATCATCTTCTGCGTGCGCGACTGGCATGCCGACCGCGTGGCCCTGGAGATGCAGCGCCTCTACGCCAACTGGTGCCAGCAACAGGGGCGCACCCCCAAGGATCGCTATGCCTTCAAGTGCACCGCCACCGGCGGCGCCGAACTCATCGAACCCATGCGGGGCTCCGGCGAACGCTGTTTCATCGCCTGCACCGTGGACCTGCTGGCCACCGGCGTCAACATCGAACGCCTCAACGCCGTCGTCTTCTTCCGCTACCTGGAATCCAGCATCCTCTTCTACCAGATGGTCGGGCGCGGCACCCGCATCCATGAGGAGACCCAGAAATACAAGTTCTGGCTCTATGACTACACCGGCGTCACCGACCTCTTCGGCACCGACTTTATTACCCTGCCACCCCGACCCCCGCGTCATGGTCCCGGCGAGGGCGATGACGGGGATGGCGGCGAAGGCGAGGGCCCTCCCCTACCGGAAATGAAGAGCGGTGAAAAGGTCCTCATCCATTCCCAGGGTCGCTTCATCCTTCAGCACCGGGAAGGTCGCGACGTCATGGTCCCCGTGGAGGAATACCGCCAGGCCATGATCGAGCGGATTCTGCGTGAGGCCGCCACCGTGCAGGATTTTCGTGGCCTCTGGGTGGAAACCCTGAAACGACGCCAGCTCATCGACCACCTGCTGGGCGAGGACTACTCGCCGGATGCCCTGCGCGATCTGCTGCACCTCACGGCATGCGATCATTTCGACATCTTCGCCCACTTCGGTTACCGCGAGCGGGCGCTCACCCGCACCGAGCGGGAGGCCGCCTATCTGGAGATCAATGGCCCTTGGTTTGCCGCTATGGACGATAAGACGGCTATCGTCCTCAAGGGTATCGGGCATCAGTTTGCGGTTGGCGGAACCGATGCGCTGGAATCCCCTGAATTATGGAATGTCCCGGAGATAAGGCGGGCTGGAGGGCTGGCTGCGCTTTATCCGCTGGGAAAACCAGTAGACGTGATGCTTGAAGCGAAAAAGAGATTGTTTGGATATGAATTATAGAACCGTTCTTCTCGGTGATATTGCAAAAGAAGATCGAGTCATTGTCGATCCAAACTCAATCGAGGCTTTGAATCGTCCATACCTTGGACTCGAACAGATCGAGTCTGGTACAGGGCATATTTTGTCCTACGATGTTTCTTCAGCAGAAGGTAAAAGTACCACATTTGAATTCGACGAATCGCACGTACTCTATGGCAAGTTGCGACCTTACCTCAACAAAGTCGCCCTACCAAATCGACCTGGACGCTGCTCAACCGAAATTATTCCATTGCGTCCTCATGAGGTTGATAGAGAATTTTTAGCCTTATTGCTACGTAGTGATCGACTAGTAACAGCAGCCATGTCAGGAAAGACTGGATCAAGAATGCCTCGCGCAGATATGGATAATTTGTTTAATCTACAAATTACGATACCGGAAAGTAGAGAAGATCAACACAATATCGCTTGTAAAATCAACTCCCTCCTTGCAACTGCCGAAGATGCAAGAAAGACATCACAGATTCTATTACACGATACTCACCAACTTATTAAAGCCATCCTTAACCAAGACTTTTGTACCCTAACAAAGGTGGATAAGGTCCCAATAGGCGATTTAGCCCATACTACCAGCGGCAGTACGCCCTCGCGCAGCCACAAGGACTTTTGGAGCCCGGCTATACATCCCTGGGTAAAAACCAGCGAAGTGGCTTTCAGGCCAATAGTTCAAACTGAAGAGAGTATTTCTGACCTAGCGCTTCAGGAATGTTCCTTGTCCTTACTACCTGCCGGCACGGTATTGGTAGCGATGTATGGCCAAGGCAAGACCCGAGGCCAATCCGCGGTCTTGCAGATATCGGCGACAACCAATCAGGCGTGTTTTGCAATCCTGCCTAATGAGTCGCTTGATCCATATTATCTTCAGCTGTGGCTGCGGCATTCTTACGGTACCCTCCGAGCCTTATCGGAGTCACGGGGTGGAAATCAATCTAATCTCAATGCCGAAATGTTGAATGCCTTCGAGATACCCCTATTACCCCTTGAAGAACAACGCGCCCTTGCCTCACGATTGAGGGCGGCCATCGCCGAGGCTGAATCCATGCAGCGTTTGCTGGCAGCGAAATTAAGCGATATTGAGCTTCTGCCGAGTCGAATATTAGCCCAGGCTTTTGATTCCTAAATGGAAAATCCCGATGAGTGTCAAGACTATTGATCAACAACACCGCGCCACCTTTGAGGGTATTCGCCATGTCGATGAAAACGGAAGCGAATTTTGGCTGGCTCGGCCTCTGGCCAAAGTCCTCGATTACTCCGAGTATCGTCACTTTCTGCCAGTAGTTGAGCGGGCGCGGGAAGCCTGTCGAAACAGCGGCCATCTGGTGTCCGACCATTTCGAGGATATCCTCGAAATGGTCGAGATCGGCTCGGGGGCACGGCGGGAGTTGCCTGATGTCCGTCTGTCCCGTTACGCCTGCTATCTGATCGTCCAGAACGCCGATCCTAACAAACCGGTGATCGCCAACGGGCAGACCTACTTTGCCATCCAGACTAGGCGCCAGGAACTCGCCGATGACGCCAATTTCGCTCAACTCAGCGAGGATGAAAAACGCTTGGCAATCCGCCAAGAATTGGCGAACCACAACAAACATCTCGCCGCGGCGGCTCAGGATGCGGGTGTGGAGACTAGCCTGGACTTCGCCATCTTTCAGGATCACGGCTACAAGGGTCTCTATGGCGGCCTCGGCAACCGGGAAATCCATGCCCGTAAGGGGCTGAAAAAGAGCCAGAAGATTCTCGATCACATGGGTAGCACCGAGTTGGCGGCCAACCTCTTCCGCGCCACCCAGACCGAAGAGAAGCTGAGACGGGAGCAGGTGCGCGGCAAGTCCCTGGCCAACCAGACCCATTTCGAGGTTGGCCGCAAGGTCCGCCAGACCATCGCGGATTTGGGGGGCACCATGCCGGAGGATCTGCCCAAGCCCGACACCAGCATCCAACAGCTTGAATCCGCGAAAAAGAAGTTGGAAAAGAGATAGTTTCCACCATGACTCACCCCAGAACAGCCTTCTCCGGTGCGGACGCCACCCGCCCGGCCCAGGCCCCGGTCCGTGCCAAAAGACCCCGGAGCATCGCCTCGATCCAATCCCTGTCGGTCTTCGTCAAGTCCATCTGCGACATCATGCGGCGCTCCAACTGCGCCAGTGCCTTGCAGTATGTGCCGGAGCTGACCTGGATCCTCTTTTTGCGCATCCTCGATGCCCAGGAGAGCAGGAACCGGGAGGCGGCGGAGGCCCTGGGGCGGCGCTTCTCCTCCGCCCTGCACCCGCCCTATCGCTGGCAGGACTGGGCGGCGCCCTACGATGAGAAGGCCGACCTCTTCACCGCCGAGGGCAAGCGCCTGGGCTGGAAGCGATACGAACTCCAGAGCCGGACCGGCGATCTCCTGGCCTTCATCAATGGCGACCTCCTGCCCTACCTGCATGGCCTGGACATCCTTCAAAGCGGCCCCCAGGCCGGCCGGCCCAATCCCCATGCCAGCCCCAAGCAACGAGTCATCGGCCGCATCATGACAGCGGTGGAGCGGGTGCGGGTTGACTCGGAGACCAACCTCTGCGATATCCTCGACCGGGTTCACGAGATCAGCATCGAGCACATCGACGACCGGCACTTTTTCACCCTCTCCCAGGTATACGAAGACCTGCTACTGAAGATGGGCGAAAAGAATTCCGACGGCGGCCAGTTCTTCACCCCGCGGGAGGTGGTGCGGGCCATGGTGGGCACCCTGGACCCTGCGCCCGGGGAGACCATCTATGACCCCTGCTGTGGGACGGGCGGCTTTCTGGCCCAAAGCTACGAATACCTGGCGCGCAAACTGGGCGATGCCCCCGCCGCCACCGACCTGGAACGGCTCAAGCACGCGACCTTTTACGGTCGGGAAAAGGAGAACCTGGTCTTCCCCATCGCCCTGGCCAACCTGGTGCTGCACGGCATCGACCAACCCAATCTCTGGCATGGCAATACCCTGTCCAACGCCGAGACCTATGGCGGGCTCTTTGAAGGGGCCCCCAGCCGCTTCGATGCGATCCTCACCAATCCACCCTTTGGCGGTAAGGAGGGCCAGGAGGCGCGCAAGCACTTCAGCTTCGAGACCAGCGCCACCCAGGTGCTCTTTCTGCAACACATCTTGACCCGGCTCAAACCCGCCCTGGACGGCCGACCCAGAGGGCGTTGCGGGGTGGTCCTGGACGAGGGATTGCTGTTTCGCACCAACGAGGCGGCCTTCGTCGAGACCAAGCGCAAGCTGCTGGACGAGTGCGAGCTCTGGTGTATCGTCAGCCTATCGGGCGGGGTCTTTTCCACCGCCGGTGCCGGGGTCAAGACCAACCTGCTGTTCTTCACCAAGGGCCGACCCACGGAGCGCATCTGGTACTACGACCTGTCCCACGTCAAGGTGGGCAAGAAGTCGCCCCTGACCCTGGCCCACTTTGGCTGGGGGCCGCGTTTCGAGATCCTGGACGACGACCAACTGCCGGCGACGTTGGTGGGTGACTGGCGGGAGGCGCGGCCCGGTGAGCCCTTCCCTACCTTCGCCCGCCTGCTTCCCCAGAGGGGAACCCCCGCGGCGGAGAGTGACTGTTCCTGGACCCTGGATTTCGCCGCGCGCCGCGCCCAGGCCCGTGCGGAAATGGCGCCCCTCCTGGCCGAGGTGGCGCGCCTGAGGGCCGAGGCCCTGACCCTGAAGGAGGGCATCGCTTCAAGAAAGAAGTCCGGAGCCAGGGAAACGGACCTGGCCAACGACCGCCGACAAATCCTGGCCCTGGAGAAGCAAGCCCGCGACACCCAGTCGGCGGCGGATGCCATCGATGCCGCCTGCTTCGATCTCAAGGCCGTGAACCCGAATGCCCGCCAGCAGCGGGATACCCGGTCCGCCCAAGAGATTCTGGCGGCCATCGCCGCCAAGGGGCGCGAGGTGGATGCCGCCCTGGCACGGCTGAGTGCCCTGTTAACGTAAAAATCACGGTAGAGTCATTCCTTTTTAAAGGTCTGGCGCGTCCCATCATGATTCCAGCCAGCCAGTCAGGCCGAGAATCCCCCGTCGCTCCAATAAAGTATGCGGCTCTTAGCCAGTACCCCCCGCCTGTTGCCGGGTGAAGGGCTGGGCAAACAGGCGTGCCTCGGTGAGCGCAATGTGCCGCGCCTCCTTGTCCGCGACTTAGGCGAGGAAATCCAGGCGGTTCCGGGTGGCTTTGGGCAAGGTCATATCGGTTGTCCCTCCGCTAGGGCAATCTCATGGATCGGCAACCGGCGAAGATTCGGGGCAAGCAACACCACGTCTACCCGCCGCCCGTGCAAGGTGCGCGAGATGCGTGTCGCCAACCGTGCCGACAGGGCCGCCGGGTTCTCAACCGCTTGGGGAAGCTCGACCAATAAATCCAGATCCCCCCCGACCGCCTCGTCCCGCAACCGGGAGCCGAAGACCCGCAGGGTGGCCGCCGGCCCGGCGGTATCAGCAGCGATGCGGCGGATGGATTGGATCTGGTCTTCGGTCAGGCGCATTATTCAGTCCAATCAGATGCCGGTCGCGGATCTGGCTGAGGCAGGTTCCATTGCCCAGTTGGGCGAAGCTTGTTCCTCAATCTACCCGGGAGAATGCCTTGCGCCATCGTTCAGCGCTCGCCGCTAAAAGCCGCCAGCAACTCAGCAGGCAAGGGAGCGTGGAAATAATCAGGCAACGGTATGCCTCGGTCGCTGGCCAGCCCGACAGGGCGCGGGGTAGACTCTCCTTGAGTCGACGCGCGAGGGCCTGTTCTATCTGCTTGCCGGTACCGGTGTAGCGCCTTCGATCTTGCTCAGGCGCTTATCGAAGGTGTGGAGCGTGATCGATCGATGGCGGCAGCCTGTCAGGATCAGACAGTCCGAGTAGTCGGCATTGGTGGTGCGAAACAGGGCGAGCGCGCACCGGCAGGCATCAGGGTTTTCCTGAACGAAGGCCTGGTTCAATTCCAAATGCTCCAATGCCTCGATGACCGTTGCTTTCGGCAGTCGGTAGCCGCTTTCCAACACCCAGACCGTCTCGACCTGCACGATGGTGGGCACAAAGACCTGGCGAGCCTCGCTCGCCAATGTCCGCGCCGTAGCGACCTGGACCGGCTGGCCGGGATCATCCGCCAGGATGCGCACCAGCACATTGGTGTCGACCGCGATCATTGGCCCGCCCGGGCTTTGATGACCTCATCCATCTGTTCGACACTGAGCGATCTGTCGGGCTTGCAGATCCCGAACGCGGCCTCAATGCGATGTTCTTTGCGCACCAGACGGACCGTGTCTTCTTCCGTGATGAAGGCGACCCGGTCTCCGGGGTGCAATCCCAGCCGCTTGCGCACTTCCACTGGGATGGTCACCTGGCCCTTACTCGTCAGCATTGAGGTTTGCATCGAACCTGTCCTGGAAAGTAATACTTGCCCGTCAGTGTATTACTCAGACGCATTATTGCAACTGGCGCCCCCTGGCTGATTAACGGATCTCGGTGCGATCGCCAGCGGCAATGATCTGCTCCAAAGCGCCCCGCAACTTGCCGAGGTAAGACTCGATATCGTAACTTGGCGGCGCTGGTGAGGATGCACCTGGCTTCGTCGTAGAGTCCATAGTCGTCGGCCAGGGGGGGGAGATCACCGACAGCACCAGGTCGCCGTCGGTGCGACTGCCATGGGAGTGCAGGTCGCATAGGCGCGTCAGGCCGAAGTCCTTGTTATTGTCCGGGAAGCGGTGCTTGCGCTGACATTGGCTCAAATGCCGTGGTGCGACTGGTGGAACAACCCAGCGCCTGACCCTCACTGACCCAGCCGGGCCTGGCTGGTCCATGCTAATCCTTATTGGGTCCAAGTTGAGTTCAGATCGTCATAAACATAAAAAGCCAGGGGGTATAGCCTGGCCTGATGCTACGTAATCACTTGATTTTTAATGGTGCCCGGGGCGGGACTCGAACCCGCATGGCTCACGCCGAAGGATTTTAAGTCCTTTGTGTCTACCGATTTCACCACCCGGGCGGGTGGAAGAGGGCTTGTGGGCGCCGGGTCGTACGGCGGGGCCGGGTGACCAGGGAACGGTGCGGGGCGCGGGGGGGGAAGGAGATGGAGGCTGAGCCCGGAATCGAACCGAGGTCCACGGCTTTGCAGGCCGCTGCATGACCACTCTGCCACTCAGCCTAAGGCGGCGAAGTATATATCTGGTGAATGGCTGCTGTCATCCCGTGGCGACTGATTTGTAATCAGGAGGCTTCTTAGCACCGCGCCTCTCGGCGCTCTCAAGCGGTCCCCAGCAGCCCCTTGAGACCGGCCAGGTGGGCGCTGCCCCGGGCGCGCTGTTCCTCCTCGTTCGCCTGGCGGCGGATGTCCCAGTCCAGGTGGTGCTCGGGCACTTCCTCCAGGAAGCGGCTGGGCTGGGTCTGGACCACCTCGCCGAAGCGCTTGCGGCGCTGGGCTAGGCTAAAGGTGAGGCGCTCGCGGGCGCGGGTGATGCCGACGTAGGCCAGGCGCCGCTCCTCCTCGATGCTGTCGTCCTCGATGCTGGTGCGATGGGGCAGGAGTTCCTCTTCCATGCCGACCAGGAAGACGTGGGGGAATTCCAGCCCTTTGGCGGCGTGGAGGGTCATGAGGGCGACGCGGTCGCCACCCGCCTCTTCCTCCTGACGCTCCAGCACGTCCATCAGGGACAGGTGGCTGACGCGGTCCTGGAGGTTCTTGCCCTGGTTTTCGCCCTTGCCCAGGGCCTCCAGCCAGTCGAGGAGGCTGTGGACGTTCTCCATCCGCCGCTCGGCGACCTGGGGACTGGAGGCGTTCTCCCGCAGCCAGGCGGCGTAGTTCATGCCTTCCACCAGGGTGCGGGCGGCGGCCACCGGGTCGCGGTCGGCGTGCTGGGCGTGCTGGTCCAGCCAGGTGGCGAACTGCCCCAGACGTTCCCGGGGGCGCTTCTCCAGGTGCTGGCCCAGGCCCAGTTCGCCGCAGGCCCTGAGCAGGCACACGCCGCGGTCGCGGGCATAGGCGGCCAGCTTTTCCAGGGTGCCGGGGCCGATCTCGCGGCGCGGGGTGTTGACGATGCGCAGAAAGGCGGCGTCGTCCTCCGGGTTGGCGAGCAGGCGCAGGTAGGCCATGAGGTCCTTGACCTCGGCGCGGGCGAAGAAGGAGGTGCCGCCACTCAAGAAATAGGGGATGTCGTGGGCGCGCAGGGCCTGCTCGAAGAGCCGCGCCTGGTGGTTACCGCGATAGAGGATGGCGAAGTCGCCGTAGTTGGCCTGGTCGGCGAAGCGGCGGTGGAGGATCTCGGAGACGACGCGCTCGGCCTCCTGACTCTCATCGCGGCAGGTGATGACCCGCGGGCGCTCGCCCTCGCCGTGGGCGCACCAGAGGCGCTTCTCGAAGAGGTGCGGGTTGTTGGCGATGAGGGCGTTGGCCAGGCCGAGGATGCGGCCGCTGGAGCGGTAGTTCTGCTCCAGCATGACCACCTTGAGGGTGGGGAAGTCTTCCTGGAGGCGGGCCAGGTTTTCCGGCCGGGCGCCGCGCCAGGCGTAGATGGACTGGTCGTCGTCGCCGACCACGGTGAGGGCGCCGCGGGGGCCGACCAGGCGTCGGACTAGTTCGTACTGGGCGCCGTTGGTGTCCTGATACTCGTCCACCAGCAGGTAGCGGATGCGTTGCTGCCAGGCCTCGAGCAGGTCCGGCTGCTCGCTGAAGAGGCGCGCTGGCAGGCGGATGAGGTCGTCGAAATCGACGGCGTTGTAGGCGTGGAGGCTACGCTGGTAGTCGGCGTAGAGGCCGGCGAGGTCGGCCTCGAAGGCGTCCTCGGCCTGGCTCAGGGCCTGGGGGGGCTCGATGAGGGCGTTCTTCCAGGCGGAGATGCGGTTCTGGACCGTGGCGGGGGTGAGGGCGTCGGCCTGGCGCACGGAACGCAGGTGCTCCTTGATGACCGCCTCGGCATCCTGGGGATCGAAGAGGGAGAAGCCGGCGCGCAGCCCGGCGCGGTCGTGGTCGCGGCGCAGCAGGTCCAGGCCCAGGGTGTGGAAGGTGGAGATGCGCAGGCCGCGGGCGTCGCGCCCCTTGAGCAGGCGGCCGACCCGTTCCTTCATCTCCCGCGCCGCCTTGTTGGTGAAGGTGACGGCGGCGATATGGCGCGGCGCCAGGCCGCATTCCCCCACCAGGTGGGCGATCTTGCGCGCGATGACCCGGGTCTTGCCGGAGCCGGCGCCGGCCAGGACCAGCAGGGGGCCGCCTAGGTAGCGCACGGCCTCGAGTTGGCGGGGGTTGAGGTCCTTCAAGGGTGGGTGTCAGGCGTCGAGAATGGTCAACCGGGGACGGGTCCGTGCATGGCTCGGGGTGGGAGCAGGCGCGGGTGAAAGGGGCGGTATTATGCCCGAGGTCATGCCCAAGGGGTGGCATGGCTGGCAAAAACGAGATAAATTGTTGATATTAATGTTATATATGCATCGTATTTAAGTGTTGGGCATCGATAGGGACGGTCGGGTGGCGTCCGGCGTCCGGCGGGGGTGTCAATCGCAGGGAGGAGGTCGTCAAGCATCCAGGGACCTATTCACGGCGTCCCCCGCCAGGACGCTCCCCGACCAGGAAAACCGCGAATTGAGGTGCGAGGACTATACCTTCGTACTGCCCTTGGGGTGCCCGGCCCAGGGTTCAAAACCGCTGGCGTCCGGCCGTGCCCCTTGGCGCGGCGGTGCATAATGGTCAGGCATTACCGACCCCGACGTACTACCATAGGCGCACTTACGGAAACTTCATGGCCCTGTCGACACCGATGAAAAGGATACTGACCACGACCCTCCTCGCCGCCGTTTCACTGGCGGCCTGGGCTCAATCCGATACCCGACCGGCAATCCCGATGGAGACACCGGACCTGCCCCCGGCAGGCTACGCCGGAGAGACGGTGCAACCGGACGTCACCATCCTGGAGACGGACCGGGGCACGGTCTACGAATACCGCGTCAATGGCCAGCTTTACATGGTGCGCATTCAGCCGCAGATCGGTCCACCCTACTTTTTGCTGGACTTGGACGGTGACGGCACCCTGGATGTCCAACGGGATCGGGTCTCGGACATCTCGATACCCCAGTGGGTGTTGTTCAGTTGGTAGGGTTGGCCCGGCGGTAACCAGGCAATAAAAAACCCCGCCGGTCAGGGGAGGAGCGGCGGGGTAATCGCGTCCCCGGTGGGGGAACCGGGGACCCGGGTCGCCGGGGGGAGGGGGTTGGCGACCGGGTCGTGTCAACGCTTACTCCCTAAGACGGGGCAAGCTGGCAAAAGTTCACTCCGCAGGTAGGAAATATCCTTGCAGACAGAACCGGCGGATCAGGGCGCGCAGCAACTCCAGGGTCGGCGGGATCCGGGCCAGTTCCAGATATTCATCCGGCTGATGGGCCTGGGCCAGGTTACCGGGGCCGAGGATGACCGTCTCCAGGCCAAGCTGATTGAGAAAGGGCGCCTCGGTACCGAAGCCCACGGCCTCGGCGATGTGGCCGGTGAGGTCCTCGCTGGCCTGGACGATGGCGGAGGTGGCGGGGGTCTCCGCCGGCGGGATAGCGGCGAAGAGGGGCGTCACCTGCCAACCCAGGCCCCGGCGCTCCGCCACCTGGGCGACCCGGGCGGATAACTGGGCGCGTAACTCGTCCACGCTCAGGCCGGGCAGGACGCGCAGGTCCAGCAGCAGCTCGCAGTCCCCGCAGATGCGGTTGGGATTGTCCCCGCCGTGGATATGCCCCAGGTTGATGGTCGGTACCGGCACGGCGAAGGCCGGGTGGCGGTGGCGCTCTTGCAGCTCCCGCCGCCAGGCCAGGATCTCCCCCATGACCTCCTGCATTCCCTCCAGGGCCGAGTTGCCCAGGGCTGGATCGCTGGCGTGGCCCGGCTGGCCGACCAGGCGCACCGCCTCGTTCATCACCCCCTTGTGCAGCCGCACCGGGCGCAGGGAGGTGGGCTCACCGATGACGGCATAGCGCCCCAGGGGCCGCCCGGCCTGGACCAGGGCCCGGGCGCCGCTCATGGAGGACTCCTCGTCCGCCGTTGCCAGAATGGTCAGGGGCTGCTTCAGCTCCTGGGCCTTCAGCCCGCGCGCCGCCTCCAGGGCCAGGGCGAGGAAGGACTTCATGTCGCTGGTGCCCAGGCCATAGAGCTTGTCGCCCTCCTCGGTGATGGCGAAGGGGTCGCGGGTCCAGCGGCCGGCGTCGTAGGGGACCGTATCCGTATGCCCGGACAGGACCAGGCCCCCGGGCCCCGCGCCCAGGGTGGCGATGAGGTTGGCCTTGTCCGGCTGGTCGGGCAGCTCCAGGATCTCCACGCGGTAACCGGCGTCCCACAACCATTCCGCCAGCCGGTCGATGAGGTGGCGGTTGCCCATGTTCAGCTCGGGCTTGACGCTGCTCACCGTGGGCAGGGCGATCAGTCCCTCCAGCATGGCGCGGAGTTTGGGGGGTTGATGGTGCATGGGGCTCTCCAGCTTTATCGAAGGGGGCTATGATTTACGTAAGTCTGGCGAGGGATGGGTGTTAGGGTATTCCCAAAGGGCCAGGCGCCAGCTTGATGTAGCGATCCTGGGTGGGCGCTAGACTGAGTTTCATGACGGCAAGAGGGAAAATACCTTGAGTGAAAGTAACCTTCTTCAACGTATCACCATCAATCCAGAAATTTTTGGTGGCAAGCCGATCATTCGCGGTCGGCGTCTGGCGGTAGAGCATGTTTTGGGTCAGTTAGCGGCGGGGGATGATTTCGAGACCTTGCTGGAGGGTTATCCCTGGCTGGAGCGGGAAGACATCCTGGCCTGTCTGGCCTATGCCCATCGGCTTGTCGGGCACGAGCGCTTCGAACCCCTACCCTTTGCTAAGGCGGCATGAAGCTTCTCCTGGATACCTGTGTCTGGGGTGGCGCGGTCCAACGCCTGCGGGAGTGGGGGCATGATGTCGTTTGGTCGGGGGACTGGGATACAGACCCGGGTGACCAAGAGATCCTGCGTATCGCGCATCAGGAAGGCCGAGTCCTTATCACCTTGGATAAAGACTTTGGTGAATTGGCGATTGTCTTTCGCTACCCCCACGCCGGTATCCTCCGGCTGGCGGGAATCCCGTCCCGTCAGCAGGCTTACTCTGTCCAGTCTGTTCTTGAAGGTTACGGTGGGGCCTTGGGACAGGGAGCGATTGTGACTCTGGATCAGGACCGGCTGCGTATTCGCAACGAATAGAACACGTTGCTGGCATGGGACGAACCCGCGAGACAGCAGCGTGAGGGCTGTTTTTGCCAGCCTGACGGCTGACTACGAGAGTCGACAGTGGTCATTCAATGCGCTTCTTCCCAGTTGTCCCCGACGCCGATCTCGACCAGCAGGGGCACGGCTAGTTCGGCGGCGGACTCCATGGCGGCGCGGATGCGAGGCTTAACCTCATCGACCGCGCCCTCCTCCACCTCGAAGACCAGTTCGTCGTGGACCTGCATGATCATGCGCACCGGGGGGTGCTCGGCCTGGATCCAGGCGTCGGCGGCGATCATGGCGCGCTTGATGATGTCGGCGGCGCTGCCCTGCATGGGGGCGTTGATGGCGGTACGCTCGGCGCCGGCGCGGCGGCCCTGGTTGGGGTGGTCGATGTCCGGCAGGTGCAGGCGGCGGCCGAAGATCGTCTCGACGAACTTGTCCCGCCGCGCCTGCTGGCGGATGCGCTCCATGAAGTCCTTGACCCCGGTGTAGCGTTGGAAGTAGAGGTCGACATAGGCCTGGGCCTCGCCGCGCTCGACGCCCAGTTGCTTGGCCAGGCCGAAGGCGGACATGCCGTAGATGAGGCCGAAGTTGATGGCCTTGGCGGAGCGGCGCTGGTCGGGGCTGACTTGGTCCGGGGCCAGGCCCCAGACCTCGGCGGCGGTAGCGGTGTGGATGTCCTGCCCGGCGGCGAAGGCGGCCAGCAGGCGCGCGTCACCGGAGAGGTGGGCCATGATGCGCAGCTCGATCTGGGAGTAGTCGGCAGCGACCAGCTTGCCGCCGGCATCGGCGATGAAGGCCTGACGGATGCGCCGCCCGTCCTCGCTGCGGATGGGGATGTTCTGCAGGTTGGGGTCGGAGGAGGACAGGCGCCCGGTGGCAGCCACCGCCTGGTGATAGGAGGTATGCACCCGCCCGGTGAGGGGGCTGACCATCAGCGGCAGCTTGTCGGTGTAGGTGGACTTGAGCTTGGCCAGGCCGCGATGTTCGAGGATCAGGCGCGGTAGTTCGTGGCCGGCGTCGGCGAGCTGCTGCAAGACGGACTCGGCGGTGGAAGGCGCCCCCTTGGGGGTCTTCTCCAGCACCGGCAGGCCCTGTTCGGCGAAGAAGATGTCGCCGATCTGCTTGGGGGAGCCCAGGTTAAAGGGCCGCCCGGCGACCTCATAGGCCGCCGCCTCCAGGCGGGCCAGGCGCTCGGTCAGGTCGCGGCTCTGCTCCGCCAGGCGCTCGCGGTCGATGCGCACCCCCTGGCGCTCCAGGCGCGACAGCACCGGCACCAGGGGGATCTCGATCTCCTGGTAGAGGCGGGCCAGGCCGGGGAGCCGCTCCAGCCGGGGGGTGAAGACCCGGTGCAGGCGCAGGGTTACCTCGGCGTCTTCGGCGGCGTAAGGACCAGCGGTCTCGATGGGGATCTGGTCGAAGGTCAACTGGCCGGCGCCCTTGCCGGCGATGTCCTCGAAGTGGATGGTGCGGTGGCCCAGGTATTTGAGGGCCAGGCTGTCCATGTCGTGGCGGCTGGCGGTGCTGTCGAGGACGTAGGACTCCAGCATGGTGTCCTGGGCGATGCCCCGCAGCGCGATGCCATGGTTGGCCAGCACGCTCATGTCGTACTTGAGATTGTGGCCGGCCTTGGGCCGCGCCGGGTCCTCCAGCAGGGGTTTGAGTTGCGCCAGCACTGCCTCCCGGTCGATCTGGGCCGGGGCGCCGAGATAGCCGTGGGCCAGGGGGACATAGGCCGCCGCCCCGGGCGCGACGGCGAAGGACAGGCCTACGATGCATGCCTGGATGTAGTCTAGGCTGGTGGTCTCGGTGTCGAGGACGAAGAGGTCGGCCGCTTGCAGGCGGGCCAGCCAGGTGTCCAGGTGGGCCTGGTCGAGGATGATTTCGTAACCGGCCTGGGCCTGAGGCACTTGGGTTGCGGCGTTGGTTTCCTGGATCGCGGCAGCCCCAGTCGGGACCTCGTCTGTGTCAGTTGGGCCTGATGTGGTGTCGGGGCTTGCCAGGCTCTCCAGTAGCCGGCGGGACTCGATGCGCCGATACCAGCCCCGCAGCGTCTCCAGGTCGGGTGGGCTGGGCTTGAGGTCCGGCAGCTCCAGGTCCAGGGCCACATCCAGCCGGATGGAGGTCAGTTGTCGGGACAGGGGGAGCCGGTCCAGGCTCTGACGCAGGTTCTCGCCCACCTTGCCCTTGATGTCGTCGGCGTGGGCCATGACCCCCTCCAGGTCACCGTATTCCTGGAGCCACTTGACGGCGGTCTTGGGGCCGCAGCCGGGGATACCGGGGATGTTGTCGACGCTGTCGCCGACCAGGGTCAGGTAGTCGACGATGAGCTCCGGCGGCACGCCAAACTTGGCGATCACCCCATCCCGGTCCAGGCGCTCGTCGCTCATGGTGTTGACCAGGGTGACATGCCCGTCCACCAGTTGCGCCAGGTCCTTGTCGCCGGTGGAGATGAGGGTCGCCAGCCCTTGGGCGGCGGCGCGGGTCGCCAGGGTGCCGATGACGTCGTCGGCCTCGACCGCCGGCACTGCCAGCAGCGGCAGCCCCAGGGCGCGGACCACGGCGTGGAGGGGCTCGATCTGTTCCCGCAGATCGTCCGGCATGGGCGGGCGGTGGGACTTGTACTCGGGGTAGAGGTCATCGCGGAAGGTCTTGCCCGGAGCGTCGAAGACTACCGCCATGAGTTCCGGCTGGTAGTCCTCCCGCAGCTTGCGCAGCATGTTGATCACCCCTACCAGGGCGCCGGTGGCCTCACCCTGGGAGTTGGTCAGCTTGGGCAGGGCGTGGTAGGCGCGAAAGAGGTAGGAGGAGGCGTCGACGAGGACCAGGGGATAGGGCTTGGCCATGGTGGAGGACCTGGGAGGGCTAGGAAATACCGGAACCTGGCCGTTAGAGCACCTGAAGGCGCAAGGGGGCGATCTCGCGGTAGACCAGGGGCAGGGGGGCCTTGCGCCCCAGGGTAAGGATGCGGGTGCCGCTGGGGTAGATGAGGTGGTAGGTCTGGGAGAGGTGCAGGTCACCGCCGCCCTCCAGCAACGCCATCAGGGCGGCGAAGGGTCGGTGGTCGCTGGCGCCAATGGCCAGTTCCACCTCCTGGATGTACAGTCTGGCTTGGCTCTCGCTCAGGGTTATCAGCGGCGCCTCTTCGTGGCTGTTGCCGAGAAAGAGCGGGTAGAGAAATTCCTTGAGGTCGGGGTTGAGCAGCAGACCCAGTTGGCCCTCGCCGTAAAGCCAGATCAACCCGCGGGGGTCATTGGCATCCTTGTCGTGCGCTCCGAACGCCGTCGCCCAGCCGGGGAAAAAAGCGGTGTAGCGGCGTACTTGGCGTTCGGTTGGCATGGTGGTTCTCCTTATACTATTTAATTGGATACTACCGGAACCAGGCCGGCGGGTCATGCGCTGTTTGGTGGGGATGCGCGCTTGCTGGTGCGCCGCCATTCTTGCCGGGCCAACGCCCCTGGTCGGCAAATTGTCCACGGGACCGTTATCGCCTATGCTCTTGCAGGCAATGGGATGTAGACACATCGCATTTCGGTTTTCGGCATGGATGGGGAGGGTCGGGTGGCAGCTGGCGGGGGTATCGACCGCAAGGAGGCGATCGTCAAGCCCCCAGGGATGGATTCAGGTTGTCCCCCGCTAGACGCCACCCGACCCGGGAAAACCAAAAATTGAGGTGTGATGACGATAACCTGTCCTCATCACCCCCTCCGCCACTCCCAACGCTCCCGTCAGTCCTCACCATGACCGCTATGCCCGCCGCAAACGTGATGGCCCGACTCAGGCAGGACACGGCCGCCCTGCATGATGCCATCGAGGCGCTACCCCTGATGCGCCGCCTGGTCGATCCGCAACTCAAGCGGGCGGAATATCTCGATGTATTGCGGTGCTTCTATCGCGCCAATCGGATTTGTGAAGGCCACCTGCTGGACCGGGCCAGGGTCTGGGAGTCGCGGGGCCTGGACTGGTCCAGTCGCCTGAACAAGACCGCCTGGTTGGAGGAGGATCTGCGACGGCTTGATCCGGACTGGCTGCCATCCCCCCCTGACGCCCAGTCGATTACGGCCACATGCTCCACGCCAGCACGTTATGGGGAGCCAGCCCCCGTGCCCTACCATGACGAGGGCTTCGCGCGCGCCGCCGGCTGCTTGTATGTCATGGAAGGGGCTACCCTGGGGTCGCGAGTCATCCTGGGGCTCTTGGGCCGGGCCCGGGAGCGGCCGGCTGCGGGTGCTACGCGCTTCTTTCAGGGCTACGGCCCCATGACTGGCAAGCGCTGGGCCACCCTGGGTCGCGAATTGCAGTCTGAGCTGGGCCAGGATGAGGCGGAATTCAGCCAGGCTCTGGTGGCAGCCAACGAGACTTATGCCTTCCTTAGGACTATTCTTGGTGCACCCTAAACCTCTTTTATACCCTGAGATCGGGCTATGCCAATGCCAGATCCATGGATCGCGCCGGGGGTGTGGCACATGTTGAGTAGAATCCAGGGTCCAGCATGGGATGAACCGGCGGTCAGCGCGCGGACCCACCAACAGGAGATCCGCGACCTGGTGCTGGCCCGCTACGGTAATCTGGCCCGGGCGAGCTTGCCTCATCGGTTGCGCTTTCACCTCAAGCGCGCCGGTTGGGTCGGGGTGGTGCGTGGTTCCTATCTGGTCAAGCGGCTGCTGGACATCCTGGTCTCCGGAACGCTGCTGATACTGCTGCTGCCCTTCTTCCTATTGCTCTCCCTGTTGATCCGGATCGAGTCTCCCGGACCGGTTCTGTTCAAGCAAACACGGGTTGGACGCTGGGGGGAATTGTTCACCATCTTCAAATTCCGCTCCATGTACGCCGATGCCGAGGCCCGCAAGGCCGAGTTGCTGGCACGGAACGAGATGCAGGGTGGCGTCCTCTTCAAGATGCGGGACGATCCGCGCGTCACCCGCATCGGCCGCTTCATCCGCAAGACCTCCATCGACGAACTGCCCCAACTGTGGAATGTCTTCAAGGGCGATATGTCCCTGGTCGGCCCGCGCCCCCCGGTGACCTCGGAGGTCAATGAGTATTCCCTGGCCGACCGTCGTCGGCTCGAGGTCATCCCCGGCATCACCTGCATCTGGCAGGTCTCGGGCCGTTCGGAGATTCCCTTCGAGCAACAGGTGGAACTGGATGTGGAATATATCCAATCCCAGTCCGTGTGGATGGATATCAAACTCCTGCTCAAGACCATCCCCGCCCTGTTGCTCGGCAAGGGGGCCTACTAGCATCACCCCGCCGTCCTCGCCGTCCTCTGGTGGCCTGAGAGCCTACTGACCGGGAGCCTGATCCCATGCGCGCGCTCGTTTTCGCCGATCGTCAGGGTAGTGAACTGGCCCCCCTGACCGATCAAGTCCCCCTGGCGCTCCTGCCCGTCGCGGGCAAGGAGGTCCTGGTCCATTGCATCGAGGACCTGGTCAAGGCCGGGGTGCGGGAACTGGTCATCGTGGTCTCGGCGCTGGCCGATCGGATCGAGGCCGCCATCGGGGATGGCCAGCGGTGGGGGGTACGTTGCCGCTACGTCCTGAGCCGCGGCGAGGAGGACCCCGCCGCGGTCTGGCGGCGCCTGAGCCTGAGTGAAGACCTGCCCCTGCTGGCCCTGCGCGGCGATGTGTTGCGGACCCCCGCGGTCGCGGGCTTTCTCGATCAGGCCCAGGGTTGGCCAGGGACGGTTCTGGCCGCGATTCCCGAGGACCCGCGGGGTGGGCTGGTCCTGCTGCGCGCCCGTGCCGATACGTCGCTAGGGGATGAACAGGGTCTATCCCCGGCGCTCAGGCTCCTGAATTGGCCGGCCCCAGTCCGGGCGGATGCGCCGTCGGCCGTGATTCAGTTACTCCCCCTGGCGGCGGTGACATTGAACCTGATCACCGACCTCCCCGCTTACCATCGCGCCAACCGCGACCTCGTCGCTGGGCGCCTGCCCGGCATGGCCGTGCCGGGTCGCCTGCTGGCCCTGGGCCTGAGGGTGGGGCCGCGGGCACGGGTCGTGCCCAGGAGCCTCAAACAGGGTGTCGCCTACGTCGGCGCTAACAGCCGGGTCCACCCCGAGGCGGAATTGCTCGGGGAAGTCGTCATCGGCGACGAGGTGGTGGTGGACCGCGGGGCCACCATCCGCGACAGCGTCATCCTCTCCGGCACCTATGTCGGTGAACTGATCGAGGTGGCCAATGCCGTCGTCGCCTCCAATCTGCTGATGCGCGTCGATACGGGCGCGGTACTGCGCATCAGCGACACCCTCTTGCTCGCGGATCTCGCCGCGGGGGGGATGGAGGAGGAGGTGGCACGGTGGCTCGATCGCCTCCTGGGTCTACTGTTAGGGGTCCTGTCTCTGCCCCTGTGGCCCCTAGCCCTGCTGCTGGCCTACCGCGAGGCCGGGGACGGTCCCCTGCTCGGGTCGCGGGGCTATCTGGGCAATCGACCTGCCGCCTCCAGCCCGGGCGGTGGCGGGCCCTGCCCGCTGGAATTGCGCCACTGGCGGACCTCCGTCCCGGTGCTCAGCAAACTGCCCTGGCTGATCGCGGTGATTCGCGGGGATTTGCGCCTGGTTGGCGTGAGCCCGCTCACCCCGGAGGAATCGGCCGCCCGGAGCGAGGACTGGCAGTTCGTCCGTGACCAGGCCCCGGTCGGCCTGTTCGGGCCGACCCAGTTTGATTTACCGCCGCAGGCCCCGATCGAGGAGCGCCTGCTCAGTGACGCCTTTTATGCCGGCCAGCGCACCTGGCTCAGCGACATGGGGTTTCTCTGGCAGGGGCTGAAGCGGCTGTTCAGTGCCGAGGTCTGGCGGGGGCAGCAGTGATCGCTGTCTCTCTCTTATGGCCATCATTTTTAATTTGAATTAATTTTATCAGGGCTTTTTAATGGCTAACTATTCTGTTCTTTTGGTAGGTCCCTACCAGAGAGAGCGGCGAGTTTTCAGTATGGCTTTTTTCCTGGAAACGCTCCACAAGGGGCTCGCGGAGCGCGGGGTGATGGTGGATGTCATCAGCCCCGTCGTGCGATTGGGTGCCTTACCCATGCCGGTAAATATATTTTCCAAAATGTTGGCCGCGGTGGACAAACTGGTTATTTTTCCGTTTGAACTACGTCGGAAGGTGAAGGTCATGGGTCGGAATGGCCCCGTCGTCGTACATATTGTCGATCAGGCTTATGCTAATTACTCAAGGAATCTGGCGAAAGTTCCTCACATCATTACCTGCCATGACATTATCTCCCTGCAGGCTACTCGCGGCGAACTTAAGGAACGTTCTGAACCTTTGCGGACCCGCATCTACCAGCATATGTTGCGAAGAGCTTTCGCCCGGGCGCCAATGGTGGCAGCCATTTCGGTAACAACCAAGGAGCATGTGTGCCGTCTTACCGGATTGGACCCGGACCGCGTCCCAGTCGTGTATAACGGTATGCACTATCCATATCATCCTATGTCGGGGCAACAGGCAAAGGCTGAGCTGAATGGCTTACTCGATTCCAGATGGCCTTTCTACATGCATATCGGGGTGAATGTCTGGTACAAAAACCGGGAGGGGGTATTGGATATTTTTAATTCTTGGAATCATCGTGATCCAGATTCTTCGGGAACTCGCCTGGTCATGGTGGGGCCACAGCCAACTCCGGCGATGAAGGAGAAAGTGAGTGCACTCAACCTTGCCGATGCTGTGATATGGCTTTCGGATCTGACCAACGAACAGGTTTGTGCTTTATATAGCACCGCTCGTGGATTGATATTTCCATCATTCATGGAGGGATTTGGCTGGCCTATTATCGAGGCAATGGCCTGTGGTTGCCCCGTGTTCACTTCCAATCGTGCCCCCATGACGGAAATCGGGGGCGACGCTGCACGCTATTTTGATCCAAACGATCCAAATCAGGCATCCCGTGTCCTGGCTGTCACAGCATCCGATCGTGAGGCCATGGTGCAAGCTGGTTTACGTCGAGCAGCATTTTTTTCATTAAAAAATATGTTGGATGGCTATAGCCAGACGTATGAACGGGTATTGAATATATATTCAAGCAGTAAAAAATATTTAGATTAATTCGGTGAATTATGATCTGACCTTTGATGACAAGTAGAGGGTGATATAGAGTATCCATAATATGGTTATGAACAGACATGAGGTCGCGATGGATGCGTCGCCGAGAATTAACACCGACTTTCATCGGCCGGTGTATTTGCTGGTAGGGTTACCCTTCGATGCCATCGATATGGAAAAGGCGATGGATGAATTAGTCATCGCAGGGCAATCAGGCACGCGATGCTTCCTGTCAACTCCTAATCTCAACTGGCTTATCGCTTGCCAGCGTGATGAAGAATTCCTAAATTCCGTACTGCAAAGTGATCTATCTTTGCCGGATGGTATGCCATTGATCTGGCTTTCCCGCATATTTGGCTTACCGCTTTGTCAGAGGGTCCCTGGTTCCGACCTGTTCCAGCGACTGCGCCAAAGACCTATCTCGGTGTATTTTTTTGGTGGGCCCCCTGGTTTAGCTGGCCAGGCCTGCCAAGCAATCAACCAATCCGGCGACTCCATGAAGTGCCAAGGCCATCTTTCCCCGGGGTTCGGCAGTGTTGAAGAGATGAGCAATCCCAAAAACCTGGCAGCCATCAATGCCAGTGGAGCGGACTTTCTGGTGTTAGCCTTGGGGGCGCGTAAGGGTCAGGCCTGGATTCTGCGGAACTTGGTTCATTTACAAACGCCAGTTGTCAGTCATTTGGGTGCCGTCGTAAATTTTGTTGCTGGCTCGGTGGCCCGAGCCCCGCGTCTTGTCGGTAAACTGGGCCTGGAGTGGCTCTGGCGGATCAAAGAGGAGCCCGGTCTCTGGCGGCGATATTGGCAGGATGGTCTTGGGTTTCTGCATTATCTTTTCTGGCATGGGTTGCCAGCCACATTTTTGAGCCACAAGACTTTTCCTAATACCGCAAGCCTGGAATTCATCGGTGACCAGGATAGAGAGTTGCACCTTCGTCTCAGCGGCCCCTGGATGGAGAACAATCTGCAACCTCTTCGTAATGCTTTGATGGATTTGAATTCTCGACCTAGGTCCGTCACCTTCGATATAAGCCATGTCAGTCATCTGGACAGTGCCGTCCTAGGGGTGCTTGCCCTTTTGCGGGGCCATCAACTGAAAAGCAACCAGTCCCTCGCGATTGGTGGGGCAAGCCCGGCATTGCGAAAGAAGATGGGCCATTTTTGCGCCACATACCTCCTCGACCCTCTCACCCCTGACGCTAAAGACTCATGATCCGACTGTCGGGAATGGCGGAAAAAACCTTGCAGGGATTTTGGGGATCAATGCGATTCAGGTTCAATGAGGGGGGGTGATGTTTGCGTAGCGCTACCTGTTTTGCCTACATCATTATCCTTATCAGTTTGATTCAGCACCTAACCGACCCGGCTTTACTTTGGATGCCATCATCTGTAAGGGTCATTCAATTTGACTTGATTAAATCTGAGGTATATCGATGCGATCCCTTTCACTGAGTTTCTTAACATTTCTTGGGCATTCTCTACCGGTGGCCAGCGGTCTTGGCATGTTCGCTGAAATGGGGTGGTGCCAATGGGCTGTGGCCAGTCTAGGCCAAACGGCCGAAGCACGACTCCGAAGCGGGCTGCGCCTGATCATTGACCCGACTGAATATTTGGGACGTACCGTGCTCCTGACGGGAGAATGGGATCCAAAAGTGACTTGGGTTTGCCAGAAACTGCTCCGTAATGGTGACACCTTTATCGATATTGGTGCCCATTGTGGTGTTGTAGCGGTGGAGGCCGCCCGCTTGGTCGGTCCCAGCGGCAAGGTTCATGCCTTCGAGCCACAGCCACGGCTTGCAGAATTTCTACGACAGAGCGCCAGCATCAACGCCCTTTCAGGTCTTCAGGTTCATCAAGTAGCACTGTCGGACCAAGATGGCCAGGCAAAGATTTTCATGCGCGGGGGTAAACAGATATTGGCCAGCCTTGTTCCCACTCCTGGTGTGGAACCCAATCTGGAAATTACTACCCGTGCAGCTGAACCTTATCTGCGGGGTTTGAATTTGACCCAGGTCCAGCTCCTAAAAATGGATATCGAAGGTTACGAGTATTCCCTTCTTCAGGCTATGGAGGGCGTCTTGAACGAAGGGATCTTGGAGAACATTCTGTTCGAGTCCGTACCGGCTGAAGGCCCGTTTTGGGAGCGGCCGGCAGTCCAATTGCTCGCCAAGGCCGGCTATCAGTTTTATGCCTTACCCAAAACCCTCCTTACATTTCGGGCGGTCCCTGTTTCCCCGGGGGTTGAGCCCGCAGGTGGGCCGCATGATTTTGTTGCGGTACGGAATTGGTATGGACCTCTTGCCCAGGCCTAAGGGGTTTGCGAACTGGGCCGTAGAATTATCCTAGCCGGAATCCCTACGGCAATGGCGTTATCCGGTACATCGGTGATCACCACTGCGTTGGCGCCTATCATCACGTTATTACCAATGCGTATGTCACCAAGTATTTTTGCTCCCGCCCCAATATCTACATTGTTACCCAATTGTGGGGCAGTCTTTTCTCCAACTTTCCGGATACCAATGGTCACCCCATTACGTAGCACGCAGTTATCGCCAAAGGATGCGTAACCGCTTACGATGATGTTTCCGAAATGGTCGATCCGAAAATTGCGTCCAACAGGAGCCTCGCAGGGCATTTGGATGCCTGTCAGGATCTGTGTGAGCTTGAAGAGAATTTTATAGATTAAGGAAAATGGCAAACGTAGAAAACGTGGCCGAATACTATAACGCCAGCGGCCAAATCGGTAAATGATCATTGCCCAGAATCCTTGAGCGCCCCATTCTCCGTCATAAGTTTTCAAGTCGGCACGAATGTTTTCAAACATAGTTATGAATCACCATGGGGTTGGCGGAGAAATGCGGCCGTAATGGGTATCGCGCAAGGCTTGATGCATCATGCGAATTGCATTCCATGAACCTGCGACTTTAGCTTGGCTATCGGGCCTGTTGCGAAATCGATTCAAAGTAATACGAACCAGATTCCACATGATCATCAAGCCCATATTTGCTACTACGCCGGGCACCCCCCCATATTTGTAATAATAGAGACAGGCGCTGCGTAAACTAAAAAGGCCAATTTGGGCAGCCGCCTCGTTGAATTGCTGATCCTCACGGGTTTTGCTGCTTGCGCCGCCAATGTGCTCCACTTCAGCATCTGGGATAAAAAAGACCTTCCATCCAGCTTTCTTGGCCCGCCGGCAGAGATCGGTTTCTTCGTAATAGATAAAAAAGCGCTCATCGAAGCCATGCAGATCGTCTAATAATTTCTTGCGAAAAAGGGTAAAGGTGCCAGGTACCCAATCCACTTCCATGATCCGGTCATGGGCAAAGCCGCCAAAATCGTGGCGGTTGAACAAGGAAGATTCCGGATATCGGCTGCTCAGCCCGCTCAGGGTAAAAAGCCGTGAAAAGAACCCGGGAAATCGGCGGGCCGAGGGCATCAGGTTGCCAGAGGGGTCCAGCACGCGTCCACCGCAAATCCCGCACTCAGGGGTCTGCTCCATGAAATTTTGGGCTTTCTGTAAGGCGCCAGCATGCACGAAGGCATCAGGATTGAGCAAAAGAACATACTCCCCTTCGGCTAAGGCGAAAGCCTGATTGTTAGCCGCCGCAAAGCCAAGATTACGACTGTTGGCCAGCAACCGAACTTGGGGAAACTCCTCACGGACCATCTCGGCGGAGGCGTCAGCCGAGGCGTTGTCTACCACGAAGACCTCCATTGCGACATCCTTCGATCTCTCAAAGAGGGTTTGCAGGCATTGGCGCAGAATGTCACGCACGTTATAACTCACGATGACGACGGAAATCACGTCTCCACCTCCCGGTTGGAGCCTGTGTTGGAAGTGGTGCCTAGCATACCCGAAGGAGTCTTGGTGGTGCCGTCGGCAGTGGTCGCGTTGCTCAAAAAAGACACCCCGATACCCTTCTCTCATCGTGGGACAGCTGACAAATTGCCTTTTGGTCCAAGCCATGGAGGGTTCGGCGGCCTGAGGCTTGGCGCGTAAGAGTGGATAAAGATGGCATGAGGATGTGCCGACTCCTGGCCTTTTGTGCTATTTTTGCTCGTCGGAGGGGACATTTCTCAAGGGCATTTCGCAGGTTGATGCGATCAGCATGTGAATTGCAAGTTGGTATGTCACTCTTGTCTCACCGGTCCTTGGTTGAAAGATTTTGGTTGTTTACTGTCAGCCTTCATCTTTGCGTTTTTGTCCGAGTATAGCGAGAGCCTGAATCAATGAAAGTATGTCTGGGAATTTTGGCTCACAATGAAGAGGATAGGATTGGCACTACCTTGGGTGATCTTATCAAACAGGATCTCTGGACTCAGCCTGGCATCGAGGCCATCCTCTGGGTAGTAGTCAACGGAGCCAGGGACCGCACCCTGCAACGTGCCCAGGAGGCTCTGGCTCAGGCGGCTTGCGAACACCACGTGGTGGAACTGGAGATCGCCAGCAAAGCCAACGCCTGGAATCATTTTGTACATCAACTTAGTTCCCCCGAGGCCGAGGTGCTGGTACTGCTGGATGCTGACATTCGCATTCCTCAGCGCGATGCTCTAAGCCGGATGTTGTCGGCCCTGCAAGAGACCCCTCGGGCGCTGGCCGCGGTGGATCAGCCCGTCAAGGATCTGGCTCTCCGTGGAGACAAGGGAATCGTGGGCCACTTGTCCCTGTCTGCCTCTGAGCTGGCGGCATCGGGGCCGCCGAAACTTTGTGGACAGCTTTATCTTGCCCGTGCACCTGCCCTACGCGCCATCTACCTGCCTGAGCCCATGCTGGTGGAAGATGGTTTTATCAAGGCCATGCTAGTCACTGAAGGTTTTTCTCAGCCAGAGGATTTGGGACGTTTGGTGCGGGCTGAGGGTGTTTACCATCTCTATGAAGCGGTTACCCGGCTGGGCCCTCTTTTTCGCCATGAAAAGCGCATTCTTATCGGCACCTTGGCCAACCTGTTGCTGTTTGAACAGGCACGTACCTTGGCCCTTCAGGGCCTTCGTGTTGGTGATTGGTTGCGTGCCCAGTCCGCTAGCAATCCTGACTGGTTTCGACAGCTTATCCGGGACCAGTTGGGACGCTGGGGTGGCGCGCGTATTGGCATTATGATTCCTGTGCCTTTGCGCCAGTTGCGCGAATGTCGGGGCGCGGTATTCTGGCGTGCACTGCCCGGTGCCATGGCGCGCCTGGTGCTAAACTCTGTAGTCGCACTAGGCGCAGCAGTGGATCTACGCCGCGGGCGGCTGCGCTGGTGACCAATTAATGACAGGCGATCTTCTGAACTCTGAATCCAGAGTCTATCCAGGTCCCCCGGGCGCACCCGTGGTGCTGGTTGCCGCTGCCAGCGCGGCGGAGCGCAAGGAACTCGCGGCCGCCTTGCCAGGCTATCGGTGTATCACGGTGGCTTCTGCCCATGAGGGTGAACTGGTTCTGGCCGGCGGGGGCGTCGCGGTGTTGGTGGTGACAACTGAGTTGGCGGACATGGCAGGCCTGGAATGGCTTGGTCAATTGCGACGTCGTAACCAGACGGTTATGCGCCTCTTTGCCCCCACTGAGTCTAGTGAGGACCTGGCCATTGCCGCAGTGAATCTGGCCGGAGTTTTTCGTTATGTCCGCCAAGCCACCGACGAGAATAGCTTGGATCGGGCGGTGTCTGAGGCCATCGAGGTGTCCGGGCATCGCAGTGGCCCGCCCTGTATGCGCGAGGCAGTGGCCAAGGCGATTAAGGCACATGCCCAGTGCCGGACATCCAAGGAGGGGTGCCTGGTCGAGGAACTGTTGGATCGTAGCCAGCTCCAGGATGGCCTGCTGCGCCGTGTCAGTGGCCAAATGGGTTGGACCGGAATGGGCATCCTGAGTATGGGGATCTTTTCGTTAAGTGCCCTGGTAATGGGTATCGGGGTGTTAGCCATTCTTTATATCGTTAAATCTAGCCTGGGAATCGATCTGATGCCTAATTGGCACTTACATGATTGGCTGGCACGGTGAAGGCGCTGGCATGAAAGTGGTTTCTGCTCCTGTCAACCATCCCGTCCCCCCCATCGGCCTGGTGGTGATCGGTCGGAACGAGGGCGAGCGGTTGCGGGACTGCCTGGCCTCGCTGGCCGGTCAGGGCGCGTGCCTCATCTATGTGGATTCCGGTTCCACCGATGGCAGCCAGGAACTGGCGGCCAGGCTGGGGGCCGTGCTGGTTGAGCTGGACCTCAGCCAGCCCTTTTCCATGGCCCGGGCCCGCAACACGGGCCTTGCCCGCTTGCAGGAACTGGCGCCGCAACTGGAATTCGTGCATTTCTTTGACGGCGATTGTCAGGTCATACCCGGTTGGGTGGAGCAGGCCTGGCGTTATCTGGCCCCCCTTACTGGGGTAGCCGCGGTTTGCGGCCGCCGGCGCGAGCGTTACCCGGAACGCTCTCTGTACAACGCTATCGCCGACCTGGAATGGGAGGGCCCCACGGGACCGGTCGCCGCGGTGGGCGGGGATGCCCTCTACCGGATCAATGCCTTTGCCGCCGCCGGCGGATTCGATGAAGCCCTGATCGCGGGCGAGGAACCGGAACTGTGCTGGCGCCTGCGCCGCGCCGGTCATGAGATTCATCGGTTGGATCAGGACATGACCCTGCATGACGCCCAGTTGCTGCGGTTTCGTCACTGGTGGCGACGGATGGTGCGCGGGGGGTACGGCTCACTGGATGTGCTGCGCCGTTGCCAGGCCCGGGCGGGTCAGGCTGGGGACCTGCCCTTCGCCAACATGGTCACCAGTGCCCGGCGCTGGACCCTGGGGTGGGGCGGCGCCACCCTGGGGCTAGCCCTGGTGTTGGCCTTGCCCTGGGGATGGGTGGGCGCCTTGGTGGGCCTGGGTACGGGGCTGGTACTCTGGCTGGTTCAGGCGCTGCGCATCGCTCGTCCGGCGCGGCGCCTCCTGCCGGGGTGGCGGGCCCTGGCCTACGGCGGGCTGACCCTCCTGGGGAAGTGGGCCCAGATCCTGGGACAGGGGCGCTATTTGCGCGATCAACGCCAGGGACGGGCCGCCCAGCTCATTGAATATAAGGGTGCCGGTGCCGGTTCCGTTGCCAATCCCCATGCCAGTGCCAGTTCTGGAGCTCAAGCTGGTGCTAGGCCGGTGTCCGACTGGCGGGCCGATCGCGCCCGCTATCCGGAGAGCGCCCTGGTCCGGGAACAATCCCTCTGGGCCATCGCGGTCTACCGTTTTGGCCGCTGGAATGACCGCCGCCCACCTGGCCTATCGCGTTGGCTGCTGGACCGGCTCTACTGGCTGCTGTTCCGGCTGGTGGAGACCCTGACCGGGGTCAGTTTCACCAAGGCCACCGATATCGGTCCCGGCCTGCGCATCTTCCATTTCGGCAACATCTTCATCCACTCCGGGGTGCGGATGGGGGCCAACTGCACCCTGCGCCAGGGCGTCACCATCGGCAACCGGGAGGAGGATGGTCCCGTACCGGTGGTGGAGGATGATGTCGAATTCGGTGCCTATGCCCAGGTCCTGGGGGGTATCCGCATCGGCCGGGGGGCCCGCATCGGTGCCATGACCCTGGTGCTGCGGGACGTGCCACCCGGCTACACGGCGGTCGGGATTCCGGCCCGGCTGATCCCGCCCCGGGAGCAAGGTGATTTGTCTTCTCCAGATCCATCTCAAGCTCCCACTCCCACTCTCATTCCCATTCCAACCGCTGAGGGCGGGCTCTGAACCATGGCACCGTCACGCCTCCTCCTCATCGCCCCCTGGCTGCCCAAGCTGTCCGAAACCTTCGTCTATCGCGAGGTGCTGGGCCTGCGCGCCCTCGGGGTCGAGGTCCTCACCGCCTCGGTGCATGACCCTGGGGACCAGTGGCAGGAGCCGGCCTTGCGCCAATTGGCGGAACAGGCCATCCCCGTCTATGGTTCGGGGCCCCTAGCCCTGCTGGCTGCCGCCCTCACAGAGGCCCTGCGGCGCCCGCGGCGGACCCTGTCCACCCTGGCCCTGGCCCTGGGTGATGCCTGGGGGGCACGGGAACTCCGACCGCTGGCCCGGCTGAAGATCCTCTGGCAGTGCCTGGGGGGGCTGGCCCTGGCGAACCGGCTGCGGGGGCGGGAACCGGACCATCTCCATGCCCAGTTCGCCCATGTCGCCACCACCATCGCCATGTACGCCGCCCGCCAGATGGACCTGGGTTTCAGCTTTTCCGGCCATGCCGCCGATCTCTTCCGGGATGCCTCCCTGCTGGAGAAAAAGCTCAAGCGCGCGGATTTCGTGCGCTGCATCAGCCACTGGCACCGGGCCTTTTATCAATCCCTGGTGCCGCGCCCGGACCAGGACTATCCGGTGGTGCGCTGCGGGGTCCCCCTGGACGGCCCCCAACGCCAGCCAGGCCGGCCCCTGAATGCCCCCCCGCTGCTGTTGGGCGTGGGGCGGCTGGTGCCCAAGAAAGGCTTCGACCTGCTGATCCGGGCCGTAGCGGAGGTCAGGGCCACGGGCCAGGAGTGCCGCTGTCGCATCCTGGGGGATGGCCCCGAGGCCGCTGCCCTCCAGGCCCTGGTGACGCAACTGGGACTGACCGGGGTCGTCGAACTGGCCGGGGCGCGGGACAACCCGGAGATCCTCGCCACCCTGCCACGGGCGGACCTCTTCGTCCTGCCCTGCCGGACCGATGCCGCCGGCGACAAGGACGGGATCCCGGTGGTGCTGATGGAGGCCATGGCCTGCGGGCTCTGCTGCGTCAGTGGCGACCTGGACACCATCCGCGAACTCATTCAGGATGACGAGAACGGCTTTCTGGTGCCGGCGGAGGATGTCCAGGTCCTGGCGCAGCGGATCTTACGCTTGCTCCAGGACCCTGACTTGCGGGAGGGGGCGGCGCGGCGCGGGCAGGCCTGGGTTCGCCAGGAATTCGGCCTGGAGCCCAACCTGCGGCGTTTTCAGCAGGCCCTGCTGCTAGCCTCGCCCCGCCCCCTCTCGTCACCCTCCCCTTAACCTCTGGTGAAATCACCCATGACGGCCCCGCGCTACCTGCTCATCACCCCTTGCCGTGACGAGGCGGCCTATGCCCGTCAATGCCTCGACTCGGTGCTGGCGCAGACGGTGCCGCCGGCGCTCTGGGTCATCGTCGATGACGGCTCGACCGATGAGACCCCAGGGATCCTGGCCGAATACGCGGCCCGGGTGGACTGGATCCGGGTGGTGCGCCGGGAGGACCGGGGTCGCCGGGCGGTGGGGCCGGGGGTGATCGACGCCTTCTATGCCGGTCTGGAGAGCGTGGATCTGAATCAGTTCGATTTTCTGTGTAAATTCGACCTGGATCTGGACATTCCTACGGGCTATTTCGCCACCCTCCTCGCCTGGATGGCGGCGGAACCGGCCCTGGGTACATGCAGCGGCAAGCCCTACTTCTGGAGTCCGGATCAGAGCCGGCTCATCAGCGAGAAGTGTGGCGACGAGATGTCCGTGGGCATGACCAAATTCTATCGCCGCGAATGCTTCCAGGAGATCGGCGGCTTCGTCCGGCAAGTCATGTGGGATGGCATCGACTGCCATCGCTGCCGCATGCTGGGCTGGATGGCCTACAGCCGGGATGACCCCGAGACCCGCTTCATCCACTTACGACCCATGGGTTCAAGTCAGCAAAGCCTCTGGACCGGGCGCATGCGCCATGGCTTTGGCCAGTATTTCATGGGCACCGGCCTGGCCTACATGACCGCCAGCGCCCTCTACCGCATGACCAGGCCACCCCTGATGGTGGGGGGGCTGGGGATGTGGTGGGGTTACGTGCGCAGCCTCTGGTCCCGTGCCCCCCGCTACGATGACCTGGCCTTCCGCCGTTTTCTCCGTCGCTACCAGTGGTCCTGCCTGTTCCTGGGTAAGCGGCGCAGCACCGAACGCCTGCATCACCAAGCCCGGGCCTTACGGTCATGACAGCCGGGGGTACCAGACTGTCATTTAGTGCCCTGGCGGACTCCACCGCTAAGTGTCTGGTTCTATTCCCGCCGGACTGATGACTGTTTTCCCTACGGTTGCTGCCCGGCTGCTCCTGGCTCTCGGCCTACTCTGGTTGGCTGGCTGTGCCTCGATTGCGACCGAGCCCGGCCGTTATGGGGTTGCCCCCGGTGAAAACGATGTGGCAGTCGCTCCCTACCAACGATTGGACCCGGAAGGGGCCAACCAGTTACTGGAATTGAGACGACGCATTGATCCTCCCCTGGCCACCAAGGAGCAGATCAAGAACTTTACCGGGGCTGAGGCTGGTATCTATCGCCTGGGACCTGGAGACGAGTTTTCTTTGCTGGTTAGGGGTCGAGAGGATGTCAGCGTGCCCTTGGTGACGGTGTCGCCGGATGGACTGGTATCTTTGCCCAGGATTGGACTGATCAAGATCCAGGGTATGAGCCTGCCGGAGGCCACTAGCTATGTCCGCAAGGCGCTAGAGCAGTATTACGTCGAGCCCGAGGTGACACTGCTGATGCGCAGCTTTAAGAACAATAAGGTCTTGGTGCTGGGCCAGGTGGCCAACCCAGGTATCATCAATATCCCTAGCTCCGCTAGCCTCTTGGAGGCTATTGCCATGGCCGGCGGTGTGATCAAGGATACCCAAGGCAACAGTCCCCCACTCAATCGCCTCATTCTCGGGCGCGGGGATGAGCAGGTAATCTGGATTGACCTGAGGGATCTGCTGGAGAACGGCAACCTGTCGTTGAATGCCCGACTGCAGAACGGCGACGTGGTTTTCATTCCCCAGGGACAGGCCAGTGTCGCCTATGTCCTCGGTGAGGTGCGCAAACAAGGCCCCCTGCTGCTACGCTCACCCATGACGGTACTGGATGCAGTGACTCAGGCAGGGGGGCTGACCAAGGATGCGGACCCCAGCCGTGTATATCTGGTGCGTGCGGAGCGAGAGTCTGGCGTGGTGGAGCAGCTAGATCTTACCCAGTTAGTGGAACGTGCCGATTTTCGTAAGAATTTTACTCTGCGTGAGGGCGACCTGGTGTTCGTGCCGGAGCGCGGGGTTAGTAACTACCACTACTACCTGAGTCGCCTACTCCCCAGTATGACTATCTTGGATCTCTACAATCCGGGTGGAAACTAAATAACCGGACGGTCCTTTGGCCTAGGCAGAACTCGCTGCCGAAGTCGTTGGACGGGGTGAACCGAACACGGATATGGCAGCTAATCCTCAACAGGCATCTCCCTTGCGCGGGGCACTTCGCGATGGTAAGAAGGGCAAGCCATTTATGTTGCTGGCTTTCCTTTTACGCCGTGCACCCTTAATCCTGCTTCTGGGTGGATTGGTGTCGGGCGTGCTGCTATTTGTCTTGCTTCCCCGTGCGACCCCCGTTTTCAGTACCGATGGCTTGCTACTGATTGACCCCACTAAGGAAATGACGGTGAACGGGCGTGAGCGCGATTCCATCCCCGGCACCCTCCGCGATTTCACCCGCACCATGGTGCAGCGACTTACCGCTATTGACTTGTTGACCAAAACGTTAGAGCGACTAGAGCCTGATGAATTTCCGGCCTTTCTGGATCCGGCAGATCCGCCCGAGGTCAATGCTTTTCGTCTGAAATCCCGCATCACTGTGAAGGAGGTCCCTCTGACCTACTTGGTCTCGGTCAGCATCACGGCCGATAAGCCTCATGGCCTAGCCGAGGTGGTCAATAACTTAATGCATGCCTTTGTTGAAAAAAACCGGAATGAACAGCAAAAACGACAAATGGGGCGGATCAATTACCTGACCTTGGAGCGGGACAAGATTTTGGGTCGGCTTGAGGAGTCGCAGGAACAGTTGGTCACGCCAGCCCAGGGCTTTGCCGAGGAGGTAATACTTCACGAAAACTACACCGCTCATATCAGTAAACTGGACATGATCCAGCGGCTTTACTGGGAGGCAGAGGTTCAGCGTTCCGAAAAGCACAACCAACATCTCCAGGCGCAGGCTAACCTGACGGAATTGACGCAACTGGATCCCCAGGCCCTGGCAAGCGAGCGGGTTACGGATAATTTCGGCATCAACCGGATGGAACTCTGGACCTATGAGCAGACCGCGGTGTTGCGTAAAAGCATTGACGGTCTCACCAAGGATAATCCCGATCGTAAAAATGTTGAGGCCAGGATCCAGGCGATGGAGGAATACCTTTTTAACTATAAGGACCGGGTATCCAACGAGATCATCTCACAACTGCGCGATAAGCGTTTATTCGAGTTGACCCAGGAGTTGATCCGCGCCAAGCACGCGGATGAGGCGGCTGCCGAGCATGCAAATTACCTACACCGCTTGCTGCGCGAAGCCACGCAGGAACATCAAAAAGTCGCCAAGGGGATTTTTTCAGCAATCGGGCTTCAGTACAACATTGCACAATTGCGGGAGCGCCTGCAGGCCCTCAATAACCGTATCGACGATGCCGAGATGGAGGGCATGGCGCCGGCACCGATCTATATCGATAAATTAGCCCTCAAGCCCAGTGGAGCCGGCGGCACCAATGCTCAGGTGTTGGCTATCATCAGTATCCTGCTGGGCTTCGGCAGCGTTTTTAGCTTCATCCTGGTATTCGATTTTGTAGACAACCGCTTGCGTGACCCCCTCGAAGTGAACAGCGCCTTGGGTGGCTCCGGGGGCGATCCCATTCCCCTCTTGGCGGGGGCTGACCACCCACCCGGCAGCTTTGCCGATATCACATTGGACTGGCCACGCCATCCAGCAGCCCGGGCGATCCGGGCATTGGCGGTGCGCTTCGAACTGGAGTTTGAACGTCATGGCTCGCGGGTTTTTGCCTTGGTCGGCCTGGGGCCGAAATGCGGGGTCACTTCTTTAGCGCTGGGGCTGAGTCACGCCTTGGGGGCTGGTAGCCGCCGATTGCTGTTGGTGGAGTGCAATCGCTTGCGGCCTGGTCTGGCCAGCGTTCAGGGCGCTTTCAGGGCGGGTCCGGGTCTTTGGGAAGCCCTCCAGGATGAGACCCTTGCGTTGGATAATCTGGTGCAACGGGATCCACGGCGCGAGGTCGATATCCTCACCATCGGCGGCGCGGAGGAAAGCGTGTTTGATGGGCCTGCTTTCCTTCGCCTGTTGGTGCGGTTTCGGGATAGTTATGACCTGATACTTCTGGACATAGCTCCCATGCCGGAAGACGATTTTGCCTATTTCGTTGCCGCCCATGCCGATGCGGTACTGCTAGTCGCCCGTGAGGACGTAAGCCTCTTCCGGGATCTGCGCCAGGCCATTGATCGTTTGGTGATGGCCGAAGTGTCTGCGGTCAGTGCCCTCCTCAATTTCATCCGGCCCAAGCGTGGGGAGCGCATCCGCACAGCTATTTATGCGCAAATGCGCTCACTGTCGCGTTTGCACTGGCAGTTGCACCGCAAAATCCGGCGCGCCCTGAGTTTCCGAGCCCGTCGTGAGGCATAAGGTGGCAAATGCCAGTCCCTGCGGCTGCCGCCGGGTTTGCGGTCGTTGCCGCCGACAATTTCATGAGGCGGAGTTTAGGAGGATGGGTCCTTGACTCCGATGGTTCCCCTGGCCATGTTCGGCTGGCTGCCCTTCAGCCTCTGGCTGTTCAGTCGTCTGCCACCGCGTTATGCGGTCATTGCTGCTTTTGCCCTAGGCTGGATGTTTTTGCCCCAATACAGCTATGGCATCTCTGGCCTGCCGGACTATTCAAAGGTCACCGCCATGGGCATCGGCATCCTGCTAGGGACGATAGTCTTCAATCCACAGATCCTTCAGCGTTTCCGACCCCATATCTTGGATTTGCCGCTGATCGCATGGTGTTTGATACCCTTTTTTACCTCCGTCTCCAATGGCCTGGGACCCTACGACGGTCTCTCTGGAGTTCTTAATCGCACCGCCATGTGGGGATTACCCTATTTCATTGGCCGGCTTTATTTCGACAACCGCCAAGCCTTGGCTGAACTCGCCTTCGGCCTTTTCATCGCCGGACTCATCTATATGCCCTTCTGTCTTTGGGAAGTGGTGATGAGTCCCCGGCTGCATAAAATCGTTTATGGATGGCATCCCCACGACTTCGGTCAGGCCAAGCGGGGCGGAGGCTTTCGGCCGGTAGTCTTCATGGAACATGGTCTCATGGTGGCCATGTGGATGGTGACGGCCTTTCTTAGCGGTTATCAGTTGCTCCGTTCAGGCTGGTTGGTCGAGAAATTTCCCCAGTTTAAGGCATTCTGGAAACCAACGATCCTGATGCTGCTGATGACGGTGATCCTCAATAAGTCTACCGGGGCCATGTTTCTGATGGTGTTAGGGATGCTGATGTTGCACGGACTGCAGGCGTCCCGCTCTCCCTTCCCATTCCTGCTGCTTCTGCTATTGCCGTTGCTCTATGTGATTACCCGAGGCGGGGGTTACTGGGACGGTCAGAACTTGATCAACGCCGTGGCCAGTGTGGCGAGTGAAGAACGTGTCGGTTCATTGGCTTATCGTTTGGATAACGAGACTATCCTGGCGGAACGGGCCAAGGAGAGGCCCCTGTTGGGTTGGGGGGCCTATGGTCGATCTTTCGTCCGCGACGAGGAGGGCAAACCCATTTCGGTGCCGGATGGACTGTGGATACTTGTCTTCGGCCAGAACGGGATTTTTGGTCTCTCGGCACTGCTGAGCCTGCTGGTACTGCCGCCTCTATTGTTCATGCGTCTTTATCCCCCCCGACGGTGGGATACGATATCGGTTAGGGCCATCGCGGCCACACCCCTGTTGATGGCACTTTTCACGCTGGACAGCCTTTTTAATGCCATGTTCAATCCATTGATTATTCTGCTGGCGGGAAGTATCACCAGTCTCTGGTTGAACCAAGCAGCGGACTTGGCAGAGTCAGATATCACGCAGGGCGACTTCATAGCCCAAGATTTGGGTCCCCATCCCACCCGCTTATTTTGAAGGTCCCCAGGAATCGCAAAAGATGTCCAGTTCAGCAAACCAGGAGGTCTCCACCCCCAGCCCACCTTCCCAGTCGGGGCGGCGGTTGGCGTTACGAGGTTCATTCTGGACGCTTCTGGGTTATGGTGGCTCCCAGTTACTGCGTCTGGGCAGTAATCTGGTCCTCGCCTGGCTGTTGTTTCCCGATGCCTTTGGTCTCATGGCACTGGTTGCAGTCTTCATGCAGGGCTTGCAGATGTTCACCGACATCGGTCTGGGTCCCAGCATCATTCATAACAAGCGCGGCCTGGATCCGGCCTTTCTCCACACTGCCTATAGTCTGCAAGTCTTGCGCGGCTTTTTTTTGTGGGGCCTGAGCTGGCTCCTGGCCCCCATGGTGGCGGCCTTTTTTTCCGCTACCGATCCCCAAGCCGAATCCCTCGTCAGTCTGATGCCGGTGGCGGCACTGACAGCGGTCATTGGTGGCTTCAATTCCATGGGGATTCATTTGCTCAATCGGCACATGAACCTCCGCCTATTCACCGCGCTTGAACTCTTGCCGCAACTGGCTGCCTCCCTGGTCATGATTTTGTGGGCCCTCTGGTCTCCCAGCGTTTGGGCCTTGGTGAGTGGAGGATTGGCCTCCAGCCTGGTGCGCCTGATGCTCAGTCATGTCTGGAATCCGGGACCCCGCGATCGTTTTGGCTGGAGTCAAGACTGTTTTGGCGATTTGTTTCACTTTGGCAAGTGGATCTTCCTCAGTACCCTGGTGGCCTTTATGGCGCAGCACCTGGATCGTATCCTGCTGGGCAAACTCTTGAGTCTGGCGGAACTAGGGGTCTACAGCATTGCCATGACCTTCGCCAGGGTCCCCATTCATGTCTCCAGTCGTCTGAGTAGTACCGTCATCTTTCCGCTCCTGGCGCGCCTTCAGGATAATCCCAAGGCCCTGGTGACGGCCTGTCTACAGGCCCGCCAACAGGTACTCTGGGTCAGCGGCGCAGTCTGTGTGGGCTTTGCCCTGGCCGCGCCGCTCTTTTTCGGTCTGCTTTATGATCATCGTTACAGCGAGGCGGGCAGTATTTCCCAATGGCTGGCCCTGTACGTCTGGAGTCACGTGCTGATGGTAAGCATGGATCGTATTCCCCTGGCCTTGGGGCAACCCAAAAAGCTCTTCCAATCTGGTCTGTTGACTACCCTGGCCATGCTTCTGGCTCTTCCAGGCTATATCCTGTTTGATCTCCCGGGCTTTATTCTCGGCATGACTATGGCGAATTTGCTGGCCCATGGCTATCTGGTGGCGGGTCTGCCCGAGGGACGGGCCGACATGCTACGCCAGGGTTTAGTCTTCAGTTTGGGGCTACTGACCTATGGTTTGCCGCTGGTGTTGTTGTTGAGAAACCCGTATTTCGCCAGCAATCCCGGGCAGCATGCCCTCCTGGTGGTGCTGGGGGGCTTACTTCCCCTGCTGATGAGCGCTTGGGCGCTTCGTTCGGCGATGAAATCACGCAGCAATCAGTCGGCGTCAAAATGAAGAAATTCATTTCTCCGACTCGACGAGAGTGGGTCGAGATTGCCCAGCGAATTAGTCTGGCAGATCCAGCGAGTATCGATCTGATCCGGGAACGGGGTACAGATGTGCGCATCGCTAGAGCACTGGGCCCCAGGGGTGAGCGGGTCGTGGTCAAGCTTTGGAATCGTCCTGGGCTGAGGGGCGTGATGCGTCGCTGGAGTCGGACCAATCCCGCTGGCCGTGAATGGGACGCCCTCCGCCGACTCCGGGCCGCGGGGCTGGAAGTGCCCCGCCCCTACGCCTATTTGACCGGGCTGGGATCGCCCGCTGTTCATACCGAGGCCTTGATTACCGGCGACTTGGGACTTTGCAGTGATGCCGTGGACAGATTCAAGGCCCTGATTCGGGAAGGGGATCGGACAGGGGAACTGGCATTCGAGGAGACACTGATCGAGGTGACCAGGGCCATGATCAGTCTTGGCTATCTCGACACTGATCATCGATTACCCAACTTTGTGGTGACCCCCTCGGGGAGACCGGTGCGGCTGGACTTCGAACTCAACCTCTGGCATCCCTTCCCGCGGCTCTGGACTCGCGATTACGGTTTGATGCTGGGTACCCTGATCGGTAGTTATGTCTTTGCTGTCCAACCGGACATGGATCGGGTGAAGGCCTTTGCTCGGGCCCTCCGCTTGCGACTGGACCCGCCAAAGTCCGTGTTGAACCGTGCCGCGGTGCGGGTGGATGAGATGCTAAGCCGGCAGCAGGCGGAGATTGGCCTGGCCATCCGGGTTACTGATCTTTGGTCAACTCCATAGACAACAGTCAGTGACGCAGAGTTGATCCCTGACCGCCAATCGCCTTTGGGGGTGGGACTGTGACGACCTCTTGCATGGGCATTTTGCCTTTGCCATTTGGGATGCTTCGCCGCGACAGGGGCTCTTCACGGTCCGTGAATCCATGGGCCTGCGCCCCTTCTATTACCGTCACCACCCTGGGATCTTCCAATTCCCCAGCGAGATACGCTAGATCCGCGCCGTCACCGGCCATTCGGCTCCCCTGCGTGAGGCCATGGCATTGAATCTTGCCTTCCTGACCGCCCTGGAGTCGCAATGGACTGAGAGGCTATAAAAAAATTCTATTAATTCATTAGCTCCGAATGATCCATCAAGCCGTGAAACTTTGGGATTGGCGGTGGCTTAGGTGAAGGCCCGAAGGGCGACCGTCTCGTCATCGAAGATCTGAAAGACGGTCTGCAACCGGGTCAGTTCGAAGAGGGCGCGCACGGTGTTACTCATGCCGCAGAGGTAGACGTCCCCTTCGCGCTTGCGGGCTGCCTGGAGGGCGCTGACGATGACCGCCAGGCCACTCGAATCCATGAAGCTGGTGGGCGACAGGTTGAGGATCAGTTTGCCGCTGCCTCGGTCGATGATCTCCTTGAGGGTGGCACGGGCGCCGGCGGCGTCGGCCATCATCAGGCGTTCCGGCAGTTTGACGATGTCGACACCCTCCTGGGTGCGGTGTTCGAGGTTCATGCGAGGGGTACTCCAGGGGTGTCAGGTCACGGCAGGGTGAGGGGCGCCAGGGTTCGACGACGAACTCTGGGGCCGGTGGCGTCCGCGCCTTGAGGTAGGGTCACGTCAGGGTTTACTCGGGTTCAGAACAGTTCAGGACAGAACATAACGGGTCAAGACCAGTCAGGTCAGGACCGATGGGGTGAAGACAAGTCAGGACAGAAAGGGTCATGACAGGTCAGGTCAGAACAAAATGTGTCAGGTCAGGTCAGGTGAGGTAATAGGTCAGGGTCAGTACATTCCGGTTGTCTGTCCGGCGGTAGCTTACCGCATGGGTCCATTCGTGAATGATCTGCCAGCCGCGCCCGCCATCGGCATCGGCTGACGCCGGGGTTGCCGGGTCCAGGGCCCGGGCCGGTAGTGCTTGACCCTCATCGTGGATCGCCACCGCGACCGCCTCGTCGCTGCGGGTCCACTCTAGGTCGATGGGCAGACCGGGCTCCCCGCCGTAGGCATGTTCGATACAGTTGTTGAGGGCCTCGACGATGGCCGTGGTCAGCTTGAAGGCCGCCATGGCGTCGAGCCCGGCCTGGGCGCACAGGTCCAGCAGGTGCGGCTGGAGTTCCGCCACCTCAGCCGGATCGCTGTGCAGCCGCAGGTGCAGGCGGTCGGGGTGGGCCAGGGCTGCTGCCTGGGGGGCCGCGGCGGCCGGCTCCGGGGGGGTGGGGGTCTGGGTGGAGGTTGGCGGGTTCATGGGGTGGTCCGCTCCGCAGCGGGCGGGATCTGGGGGGCTCGCATGTCCTGGCCGCTGCGGTTGCCGCGGTCGCTGCTGCCGCTGCTGCCGCTGCTGCCGCTGCTGCCGCTGCTGCCGCTCAGGCCACTCAAGGTCAGCGGCCTTTCCAGCACCAGCAGGGAGATGTCGTCCTCGAAGTCCTGGGGCCCCCGCCAGTCGCGTAGACGTTCGTCGAGGACGGCGGTCAGGCTCATGCCGGTCTGGGCGGCAAAGCTCAGGCTGGCGCGCAGTCGGGACTCGTCGAAGGCCTCCCCGTGGCGGTTGCGGCACTCGGTCACGCCATCGGAATAGAGCACCAGCTTGTCCCCGGGAGCCAGTTGCACCTCTTCGGCCCGGTAGTCCACCTCAGGGAACATGCCGACGGGGAGTCCGCTCTGCTGGAGGATGTCGATGACCCCTGACTGACGCAGGATCAAGGGGTAGGGGTGCCCGGCCAGGGCCAGCCGCACGCGGCCGGTGTGCTTTTCCAGGGTACCGTAAGCGATGGTGGCGTAATTTTCCACCTCCCCGTCACGACTGGTGAGCTGGCGATTGAGATCGGCGAGAAAGGTCGCCGGGTCGAAAAAGTCCGCCACGGCGGTCCCTGGTCCCCCACCCGGCACCAGGGAGCGGCTCAGGCTCACCGAGAGCAGGGCCGCGGGGACCCCGTGGCCGGAGATATCGAGGTGGTAGAAGCCCACCAGGTCGGGGGCCAGCTCGAAGAAATTGAAACTGTCACCGGAGACCTGGGCGGCGGGGAGGAAGAGCCAGTGGGCGCGGAAGGGAGAGGCCGCCTGGTCGCTGGTTGGCAGGAGCTGGCGCTGAATGCGGGCGGCGGTGGCCAGGTCGGCCTGGATCTGGTGGTAGGCCTGGGCGAGCTGGTTGCGGGATTCCAGCAGATCCCGGTTCTGTTCCCCCAGGCGCTGTTCTAGGGCCAGGATGCGCTCGCCCACCCGCAGGCGCGCCCGCAGTACTTGGGCCTCGAATGGTTTGGTGACAAAGTCATCGGCCCCGGCGTTGAGCCCCTCCACCAGGTCGGCGCTGTCGGAGCGACCGGTAAGCAGGATGATGTAGGCGTAATGTCCCAGGTCGGTGGTGCGCACGGCCCGGCAGAGTTCCGGGCCCGACATGCCGGGCATCATCCAGTCACAGATCACCAGCCGGACGTCCTGGGCCAGCAGCAGGCCCAGACCGGCATGACCGTCCTCGGCCTCTAGGACCTCGTAACCCCAGCGTCGCAGCAGGAGGCTGACGTAGAGGCGAGCGTCGGCCGCGTCATCAATGACCAGGATTTTCACATGTCTCCTGCGTGGTGTTGCGGTAGGGCGGCGACCGGGAAGGGTCGCGGGATGAGTTCATTCTGAAACCCCGGGGCGCAATGTCAATACATAACCCGCATTCTGTCCGCAGGTTGATTGGTTCCAGGCCGGGGCCGGCCCCGCCGTCTCCCCATTCACCCCCAATTCGGGCTGTGTCAGGTCCCGCCGGCTGCTGCGCCAGATTCCATGCCGAGACCGGATGGGGTGGACCCCGGTTTCGCCGGCGCCAAGCATCGCCTTCGCCGTGACTTTGTGGGATCATCCTTCCCACAGCGGAGGGTGCATGAACCAAAAAATCAATGACCTGATCAGCAGGATTAGTGAACTGGAGGAGGAGGTCGAGCTGGAGATCGCCAGCCGGCGGGTCCAGTTCCACTTCACCCTGGATGATCGCCGGGTGCGCTTCGAGCGAGAGGTGCTGGCCCAGCACCGGCGGCTCAAGACCAGTGTCCTGCGTTATCTGGCCCAGGCGCGCCTGCTTAATCTGATCTCCGCGCCCTTCATCTATGCCGTCCTCCTGCCGCTGTTGTTGGTCGATCTGGCGGTGACAGGCTACCAGTGGCTTTGCTTTCCCCTCTATCGGATTCCCCGGGTACGGCGGCGCGACTACTTCATCTTCGATCGCAACAGCCTGGCCTATCTCAACATCATCGAAAAGGTCAACTGTACCTATTGCGCCTATGCCTCTGGCCTGACGAGCTATGTCATGGAAATCGTCGGGCGAACGGAACAATATTGGTGCCCGATCAAGCATGCCCGGCGGGTCCTGGAGGCGCACTCTCGCTATGAGCACTTCGTGGATTTTGGCGATGCCGAGGCCTATCGGGCGGAGCTGGAAACCCTACGTCGTGACTTTCCGCAGCCTGCCGCCCGCGCGGCAACCGCGGGTGCTAAACAAACCGGAAATGCTGAACCCTGATCCGCGCTGGATAATGAGGTCAAGACCATGATCGAGGAATTGCGTGGGACCCTGCTGTTGTCCCAGCTCTCTCCTGAGCAACTGGAACGGGTGGCGCGCCGGGCGGTGCGCTCGCGTCTGGCGGATGGACAACTCCTCTTCAGTCAGGCGGACCCCTTCGA
>JAHDND010000156.1 GCA_018435665.1 Candidatus Thiosymbion sp.
GATGGCCTCCGGGCCATGCGCATCGGCCCGGGCGATTGCCGGGAGCAGCTTGACCCCCAGGTAGGGGACGAACACCACCGCCACCAGCCAGGACAAAAGGAGGGCGATCGCCAGCACCCAGAAGATGTTGCCAGCGTACTCGCCGACGCCCGACTGGGCGAAGCCGATGGGCAGAAACCCGGCGACGGTCACCAGGGTGCCGAAGAGCATCGGCGCGGCGGTGACCGTCCAGGCATGACCAGCCGCGGTCACGCGCTGCCACCCCTGTTCCATCTTCACCAGCATCATCTCGACCGCGATGATGGCGTCATCCACCAGCAGGCCCAGGGCGATGATCAGGGCGCCCAGGGTGATGCGGTCCAGATTGATGCCCAGGAGCGTCATCAGTAGAAAGGTCAGCCCCAGGGTGACCGGTACCGCGATGCCGACCACCAGCCCGGCGCGCAGGCCGATGGCCAGGACGCTCACCGCCACTACCACGGCCACGGCGATCAGGAACTTGACCTGAAACAGATCGACCGCCCGGGCGATGGCCTCCTCCTGATTGGTCAGGACCGTGAGCGACATGCCCAGGGGCAGCCCCTGGCGTTCAGCGTCCAGGAAGGCCGCGAGCCGTTTCCCCAGTTCCAGGCCGTTCCCCCCGGGGTTCATCACCACCCCCAGCAGCAGCGCATCCTCGCCCCGTGAACGCACCAGATAGCTGGGCGGGTCCTCATAGCCGCGTCGGATGGTCGCCAGGTCACCGAGCCTGAGCACCCGGTTGCCGATCCGTACCGGCACGGCGGCCAGGCGTGCCGGGTCCGACAGGTCCGCATCCAGACGCAGATAGAGGCGCGGTCCGGCCGTCTCCATGCGCCCGGCGGGCTGCAGGAGGTTATTGGCCTCGATGGCGGCGTAGATCGCCTCCGGCGCGACCCCCAGATTGATCAGCCGGGCGGCATCAAACTCGACATAGACCCGCTCGGCGCGCTCGCCCAGCACCATCGCCTTGCGCACCCCCGGCACCCGCTGCAAGCGGTCGCGGAGCAACTCGGCCTCCCGGGTCAGCTCCCGCAGCGGCAGCCCGGGGGCCGTGAGGGCGATCAGGCTGAAATAGACATCCGAGAAGTCGTCGTTGACGATCGGCCCGATGACCCCCGCGGGCAGGAAGCGCGACTCATCCAGCATGCGCTTACGCACCTGGTAGAAGAGGTCGCTGATCTGCGCCTGCGGGGTCGAGTCCAGAAACTCGACTTGCAGGCTGGCCTGGCCGGGACGAATCGTGGTCTCGATCCGGTAGAGGTTCTCGACCTCCTGGATGCGTTTCTCCAGCCGGTCCACCACCTGGGTCCGCATCTCCTCGGGTGTCGCCCCGGGCCAGGCCGCGCTGACGAGCATGACCCGCACCGTGAAGGCCGGGTCTTCCGCTCGCCCCAGGGCCAGAAAGGCATGGATCCCGAAGAGCACCGCCAGGAGGAGAAAGAACAGGGTCACCGCGCGCTCGCGCACGGCGAGCGCGGACAGGTTGGGAAAACTCATCGCCCCAGCTCCCGAACCCGCATGCCCTCATGAAGCAGGTGGGTGCCCAGGGCCACGATGCGCTCGCCGGCGACCAGCGGCCCCCGAATCCGGGCGGACTCGCTGTCCAGGGCCAGGACCCTGACCGGGACCGGTATCACCGTCCCGTCCTGATAGCGCCAGACACTGGGACCCTGACCGCGCTCGTCGATGGCCCCGATGGGGACCGCGAAGTCGGCCCCGGCCGCTCCCTCGCCAGCCACACCCTTGACAGTCCCTCCCCCGTCAGTCGCCTTCTGATCGGCAAAGCGGGCGCGCAGGACGGCGCCCAGCACCAGCTCATCCTGCCGTTCCAGGACCGTATAACGGGCGCGGCGCGTCCGTCCCTGGGGATCGACGGCCCCGGCCGTCTCGCGCAGCCGCAGGGGCAGGATAGCGCCATCGGCCAGCACGGCCTCCCCACCAGCCGGCGGGGTCACGCCATCGGGAAAATAGACCTCGACCTCGCGTTCCCCGGCCTGGGCGAGGGTCGCCACCGCCTGACCCGCGGCGAGCACCTGGCCGGGCTCACCGGTCACGTCGATCAGCACCCCGGCGGCC
>JAHDND010000134.1 GCA_018435665.1 Candidatus Thiosymbion sp.
TGCCCCGGCTCAGTCCGGCGGTGGGTTCCAGTACGGCGCAACCAAGTCCGGCCCTTCCTCCTGGACCCGGTTGACCCGCGGACTGGCTGGCCAGGACTGCAAGGCCGCCTCCGGCGCCGGCCGTAACAAGGCCTGGGCTTCCGCCGGGGTGCCCGCCAACCAGGTCGCCCAGTCCGCCGGCGCCAGGAGCAGCGGCATGCGGTCATGGATGGGCGCCACCCCGGGGTTGGCCGCCGTGGTCAGGATACAGACGCTGCGCAGCAGATCACCCGCCGGGGGCTGCCAGGATTCCCAGAGGCCGCCGAAGGCGAGCACTTGGCCTGCCGGACTGCTGAAGTAGAAGGGCTGTTTGGGCGCCCCCTGCCGGCGCCACTCGTAAAAGCCATCGGCCGGGATCAGGCAGCGGCGGTGCTGAAAGGCGCCGCGAAAGGCGGGCTTGTCCTGGACGCTTTCCGCACGCGCGTTGATCAGGCGGGCGCCAATGGCCGGGTCTTTGCTCCAGTGGGGTACCAACCCCCAGCGCAGCCGGTGGAGTACCCGCATGCCGTCGGGGGAACGCCGCACCACCGGAATGTCGGTGCCCGGGGCGAGGTTGTAACGCGGGGCCAGGTCAACGCAGGACGCCAGGTCGAAGACCTGGGTCAGCTCTTCAGGGGTGCGGGCCTGGGCAAAGCGACCACACATCGTCGGGCTCAGGGGGTACCGCAACCGGAGCGGCCAGATGGCAGGCGAGCCGGCACTGGGTTATTCGGCGCGGGGTGTCTTGGAGTCCGAAGGCTAGCGGTCATGGCGTATCGCCTCACTGCCCACGGACAGTATCTTGCACCCGCGCGATGAACTCGCGCCCTTGCTTCTGCAACGCCTGCTCCATCAGCCGCGCCAGCTCCGGCACGCTGAAGGCTTGTGCCGTGGGGGTGCCGCCCGGCTGGTATCATCTTAGCCGCTGATGACGTTAGCCGCTTATGACCACCTTCACCCTCCATCCCCAGCTCCTGGCCGACTGCCATCTCCTCGGTCGGCTCGCCCACAGCCACCTGCTGCTGCACCACAACGCCGCGGTACCCTGGTTCATCCTGGTGCCCGAGACGACGCTGGGCAACCTGTTGGACTTGCCCGAAAGCCAGCGCGAGGGGGTCCTGACCGATGCCAAGCGCGTCTCGGACTATCTGACCCAGACGCTGGGCTATCCCAAGATCAACGTGGCCTGGATCGGCAACCTGGTCCCCCAGCTCCACGTCCATGTCATCGGCCGCCGTCCCGACGACCCCTGCTGGCCCCGGCCGGTGTGGGGCCATCTGGAGCTGTTCCAGCCCTATCCCCCGGAGCAGGTGGCGGCCATCCGGGCGGGGTTGCTGCCA
>JAHDND010000086.1 GCA_018435665.1 Candidatus Thiosymbion sp.
ATCTTGCGCTTGGCGTCATACTCGGCTTGGGCAAAGGAGATCTGCTTGGACATGGGGCGACTCGCGGTCGGAGATAGCATGGGCAATATTTTATCACATACAATCCATGAGGTTGGAATAAATCAGTGTCTCCCTAAGGAGATAATGATCCCATGCTTAGGTTCACCCCTCTAGGCGTTCGCTGGGCGGCAATGGCCATTCTGCTCACCGCGCTCGCCTGGTTTGCGGCCTGGCCCAGTGGTATTGGTACCGCTGGGGCGACGGAGGGCGGCCTAGCTGACCGTGCAGACTTCGACTTCCGGATTGAGCAGACGCTTGGGACCATGCTCCCCTTGGATGCCCTTCCCAGCGGTGCCCAGCAGGTGATGGTGGGCGTCTATCCGATCAATGTTTACGAACTGGATCTGGACGCCAACACCTATCGGATGAATGCCTATGTCTGGCTGCGTTGGCGGGGTGACTTCGACCCGGTCGGTAGCCTGGAATTTGCCAACTCACTCGAATTGTGGGGTTTCACCAAGGAACTGTACCTCGAAACGCCCAAGGAACTCCCGGATGGCAGCAAATACCAGCACATGCGCATCGAGGGTCGATTCTTTCAGCCTTTCGACCTCAGTCAATACCCCCTCGACCGGCAAGAATTGTCGTTGTGGCTGGAAAACACCACCTCGCCCATCGATGAAATTGTGTACGTGCCGGATCACGCCTCCGGTTACGGGGATGGGGTCAATATCAAGGCCTGGGATGTGGTCAGCTATGGCGCGTCCACTTATCTTCACGAGTATGGCACCGACTTTGGTGACCCCAGTGAGCCGCAAGGCTCAAGGTACGCCGGACTGAAATTCAGCTTCGAGCTGGAACGTAACGCCAACATGTTCGTTTGGAAGTTGCTCATCCCGCTGATGATCGTCATGGTCACCAGTTGGACGGCCTTGCTCTTATCCCCGCTTCTCGTGGAAGTGCGTATGGCAATGCCGGCGGGTGCCCTGCTGGCGGTAATCTTTCTGCGGGATATGGTCATGTCGGCAATTCCGGAAACGCCAACCCTGGTTCTGGCCGACATCATCTATGTCCTGTCCTACGCCTTCATCGTCCTGACCCTGGTACAGATCGTCTGGGCCAACCTGCGGATGAATAAGGATTCACCGGCCAACCTCGCTCATCTGACCCACATCGACCGATGGAGCTTCGTCGCCCAGATTGCCCTCTTCACCTTATCCCTGGTTTTGCTGGTTCAACTGGCGTAGGCCACGAATCCCACGGCGTGGATCTGTTCCAGGCCGCCTGCCCCAAGCGTCTATTAGTCCGGCAGTGCCGGGAACCGCAAGCTTGCGGGCTGAGCCTTGGGGCAAAGGATGGCTTGGCTTGGCTTGGCTGATGCTATGCGGTACGAATATCACGAGTTTTGGACCAATGATGCTAGCGCCCCCCAAAGTGTGCTTACCGGCCAGGGGGATCCGTGTGATTGCGAGGTGTCCAACGTACTTATCCTGGTGTCTAACATGCTGATCCTGAGAGGGGTGACAGCCATTCGTGGACTGCTGCTGGCCGGGAGTCTGGCACTCGTGCCCAGCTTGGCTGACGCCTGTTCATGTGCCTGGGCGGGAGGCTTTCTCCAGGTGGCGCCCCAAGCTCCGCTGATCATCATCGGCGACATCCTTCGCCATGAACATGACCCGGCGCCGGCCATGGCGGTCTGGGTCCGAGAGGTGCTCAAGGGCGGCCTGCTGGATTCGGGGATGCGGGTCCAGATGGGCGACGGCATGCACTGCCGGCCGAGCGTCGCGGACTTTCCCCTGGGCAGCCGCTGGGTCCTGGCCCTCAATGGCCCGGGGGCCAAGCCCGGCCCGGGCTGGGCCTTGTCCCACTGCGGCGAGTTCTGGCTGCGGCTGGAGGGCGACCAGGTGCGTGGCAGCTTCGACGGCGAGCGGGACCGGACCCGCACCCTGCCCCTGGCGGAATTTCGCAACCGGCTGCTTTACCCGCACTTCCGCACCCACTTCAGCGGGCGGGTGGAAACCGGGCAGAACTTCCGTCACCCCTTCGGTTCCCGGTTCGCCTTGATTCTGGCGCCCCGGGCCGACGGCTGGGAGATCCAGGTCGAGGAAGTGGGACGGGACGACAACCTGGCCCGCCTGACGCCGCCCCTGCATTTCCTCCCTAACCCCCGGGAGATCGAGGGGTGGCAGTTCCTGACCGATCCCCGTGCCTGCGCGGCGCGCCCCTACCAGGCGGAGCAAGGGCCGGGGGAACCGCGGGCCTTCATCTTCTCCCCAGAAGTGGGCCAGGGCATTGCCGGGCCACAGTCACCGGCCGCGGTGACCCCGGAGGAGGTCGCGGCGGTGGAGCGGTTCGGCCGGGGCCGCCTGACCATCCAGGACTATCGCCTGGGAGAGGGTCGCGATGGCTGTCCGGTCATCGAATGGCTGCGCTTTGAGGTCGACTTGGAAGGTGGGTATGGCGACTGACTCGCCCTGGCGTTGTGGCGGATCTCCGCCGGAGGAGCGGCGGGAAAGCTTGGCGCCCCTGCCAACGGCCTCACGCCGGATAAGTAGAGCTTGCGCGCCCTGCCGCGGACATCGAGGCCAAATGCGCTTCAACGCCGTGGCCGGTGCCGACGTTGCCAGAACAGCTGAGCCGGCCAGCGAGGTTGTAAACGATAGTAGTAATCGCGCTGCGACAGGTAAGTTTGCCAGAGCTGCTGCTGTTGCCCGGCGTACTGCTGGATGAACGCATTGCCGCTGCCCAGGTCTGTCGCGCTCTTAGGGTTGTCGGTCAAGGCGTAATGAATCATATGCCCCGCGTGACTCGCCGTCCTGAGCGCTTTATCGATGCCTTGCGACGACAGCGGATCATAGGCTTGAGCCGCATCGCCCACCGCCAGCCACGCGTCACCACAAAAAAACCCTAATCGCTGGCTGTTAGCCGGTGCGCCACGGATTGTTCCGCCAGGTCGGTATCCCCCGGCTTTGAGCAAGGGCCCGATATGTACGGAGTCCTCCAACAATTGGCCGAAACCCGCCTGACGCGCGGCCATTTTCGCCGCGGGCAGATCTTTGTCAGAGTGGAATACGACTATTCGCCTGGCCGTATGGTCTTCGGCACCGGGCAAACGGTTGCTATACCACCAGCCGTGCGGTCCCGCTTCAATCCGGGTATACGGGTCATCATCCTCACTCACGGTAGTAAACCATTGCGCATAGGCGAACAGATCATCCGCGTTATCGGCGGTATGAACACCAAGCGCCTTTGCAACCACCGCCCGCCGTCCTGAACAATCGACCAGATAACGCGTGCGGTGCGCTTGCGGCTGCCCTAGCGAGCTCAGGCTCAGTCGCCAATTAAAAGGACCGTCCACGATCCTGGCACAGGACTCAAAGCGCATACCCTTGTGCAAGACTGCTCCGGCGGCAACGGCATTCGAGCGGAGGGCCTCATCGAATGCCAACCGATCGACACAGAGGCCGAACCCGGTGTGCGTGAAGAAGAAATCCGTGATCTGGGCCTGCTCGGTCGCCCAGATTGAAATATTGCCAGCCGTGCGGAAGACCCCACGTAGATTCAGCTCCGTGCCCTCAAGATTTCCCAGGAAATGCTTGACCAGACCGATACATGCCGGTGGTAGCGATTCGCCCAGCTTGAAGCGCGTGGTCACCTGCTCGTCCACCAGCAGCACGCGCTGACCAAACCTGGCCAGCGTGATGGCGGTTGCCGACCCAGCCGGCCCGGCACCGACGACAACGACGTCCCATGCCGCGTCGGGACGATCTGTCGGATTGGCACGATCGGTAACGATCGACGGCAACGAATTATTTGCCTTTGACGGGTGGCCGATTCAGGGACGGGTCACGCTCTTGCTCGACAAACACAACCGAACCATTATCTTTCAGGAAATGGCCATCGGCCGTTTTGATGGGAAGCACCATCCCCAGCTTGGGCCAGGCATAGGCCATCTGCTCGTAACCATCGGTGGATGAAAGTGGTTCGCCCCCGGCATCATATCCCCGGAACCACTCCTTATAGGTTCGGGTCTTCGTATTGGCATCGTATTCGAAAACAATATCCGGCCGATGTGTTGGCCACCAGGCCTCGCTGCACGACCACAAGTCACCCTGCCAGGGGCTAGACATGAAGGCGGAGAGCGAACCAGGCTCAACGTCTTTGGCAACCCGGAACGCCTCGGCAAAAAACTCACGGTAGATTATCAAGTAAGGAAATTCGATGCCCGGATGGAATCCACCCCCAATGGTCGGCTCAAGAGCTGAGCTGTCGAGGGCGTGTGGCTGGTCATTCAAGGACAACTTCGCAAGGGGCAGCGGTTGTTGTAAAACACCGACCTCAAAGTCCCCTTCTGCCCAGTTCTTCAAATGATTCAATTGCCAATCGGTCAAGCTCAGGAACTGGTCAGGCAGATTGATACCCAATTGCCGATTCTGCAGAGGCTTGCCGCCGGTACCCCACAGTTTGGGCATCTGGGTGTCAACTTCAGCTCGTTTGAACTCTTCGTTTTCCCAGCTCGTTGGCCGCCGAGGTGGCGGAGGCATCAGCGAATCGACCAATCGCCCGCGTTGTCCAGGAGCATGACGCATGAGGCGATAAATAGTTTGCCTGACCGGTTTCATGTTTTCACTGGGATCGCTCAACACCGCCAGGTATCCCGGACTGAGCAAGTTGCCTGACTGCGCGGGACCATGGCCACGGTTCCTAGCTTCCGGCCTGACACCAGCGGCCTCGACACTGACCCAGGCGTAATAGGTGGAGTTGGAGAATATCGGATAAATATCCCGGTAAAAATTCGTTCTTTTCCCGGCGTGCGGATAAGCCTCCGGAAAAGTCTCGTAAACACGGTCCAGTATGGACACCACATGGACCATATGAGGCGCATACTTTGGTGGCGCGGTGATGATCCACGCGCCAGCCTTCGGGTTCCTCGTGCCCTCATCCGTTTCCGCTTTGACGTTCTCGCGCGTGCTTAACACCGTGCCGTCATTGAGGGTGACGGTAACGTCAATTTCGCCACAACAGGTATCGTCCCACCAGCCAGGAACGTTGAAATAGGCAAACTGATTCGTCAGAGGGTTTTGGCCATTTTCCGGGCCATTCGGCGGTTCGACGGTTGCACTCGGGTTCGACAACACGACTTTGGGCGTGGTGACGCAATCACCCTTGCCCGGTCCCGGCACAAACAGCAAACGATGCTGGGCGTCGAGCCGAAGTTGCCCCAGCTCGATGTCCTTGGCGGCGGTATAGGTGACCTCAACCTCTTGTGAAGGATCCTTGGGCGTATAACCCTCAAAGCGCAAGCCACCAGGTAGGTTCCCTTTTTCGATGCCCGTGAAGACGTCCCCTTTCATCACCACCGGTCCAGCCTGCCCGGAGGCGAGCCTATGCACACCGGGATCGATGATCAACTGATTACGCTCGATTGGCTTCTTGCCCGGCTGAATGGATGGGTTGCGCAAGGCGTCGGGATCAAACCGATAGGCGCCCTGAAAGGCATAATTCGCGGCCTTCATGTTCCTGACATGAACCCGCCAGCATAAGGACTTGATCAAACCCGAATCGGACGTCAGCTCGGCGATAACCTGATCGTTGGCGTCGTAGGCATAGACCCGGTATCGCTGCGCCTGACGCTTCAAGCGCGCGCCGAGGTCGCGGTAGGTTCCGCCATCAGGCCCAGGCCCACCACTACCCCCCGGATCGACCACAATGCCCGGGGCTTCGGGGCCAATATAAAACTCGTCACTGTTTCCCAGACGAGCAAGGCCGATGCCTGGATGTATGCGGATGCTTTTGATTTGTTGGGACACGAACGCGACTCAGCTTGTTACAGGGTGCTTTTGTTGATCCGGCACGCGAAGCGAGAATGCGTCAACGATCTTCACGTACGCCTAACTCGAAGGGGAAATCACCAATTTTGTTGGCGGGAGATCTTGCACGGCACAGCCTTCTCAAGCTGAACCCGTGATCGTCCAGTCAACCAAGTCAGCAGAAACAACAAGGTACCGGTTGCCAACGTGCTCGATTTCGGCGTAAGTCAGCCCGTTTGATTGGCTATGAGCAAGCACCGAAAAACCACCACCGAAACCCGCTTTGATTGATTTTTGGATGCGCAAGTCCGCACCCTGGCCGGATGCTTTGTTGTAATTCAGCCTCGTCGCTGCGCTGGCAATGCCCGGTACCATCAGAACAGACGCCGTTGCGCAGCCCTTGATAAAGTCTCTACGCTGGATGTTCATATCCCATCACTCGTTGGTTTCAGCGCGCGCTTTTCCTGGTTGTCATAGGTAACGGCGGCGGGTGTTAAGGGTTTTATCATTCCCTGGGGCGGTGATCAGGCATCAGGTTCAGCCTGTTTCTCCAGGGTCTGGTCAGTCCCAGCCTTGCCGTGTCCTGATGACCGCCATTCCGGTCGCCGCCCTCCGTGTCCCCGATTGGTGATGCCGAGACAGACCGGCAGCCCCAGAACGGGGAGTCCACGTGCTTAGCCATGCTACGATGTTGGCATGTCAGAATGTTGCTGTCACCACGCCGGACGCGGAAACCATTGGGGCGCGGGTTCGCCTGAACGATTCCCGGCGCCAGCTGCCCCCGCTTCAAGCCGCCGGTATCCAGTGGCGGCTGGTCTGCTGGTCATCCTGCTGCTCTGGCTGTGTCCCGCCCCGCGCGCGCGGGCGGAAGACGCCGCCCTCGCCGCCTTATTCACGGCGGCGGGCGTGGAGGGGACGCTGGTGATCGAGGCGATCAACAGCGGCGCGCGGTATGTCCATCACGACGCCCGGGCCCGCCAGGCGTTCATCGCCGCCTCGACCTTCAAGGTCTTCAATACCCTCATCGCGGTCGAGGAAGGCGCCATCGCCGCCGCCGATGCCCCCTTGCCCTGGGATGGCACCCTTTACGACTTCCCGGACTGGAATCGCGATCAGACCCTGGCGACGGCGTTCAAGGTCAGTTGCGTCTGGTGCTATCAGGCATTGGCCCGGCGGGTCGGTGCCGGGAAGTACCTGGCCTATCTGCGTCTGGCCGGTTACGGTCAGTTGCAGGAGCCCTTCGCGGTCAGCACCTTTTGGCTGGACGGGGCGCTCACGATCAGTGCCGAGCAGCAGGTGGCCTTTCTCCGCCAGGTCGTCCAACGCCGCCTGCCCTTCCGACCGAGCACCTATGAGACCCTCGCGGCCATCATGCGCGCTGATGCCGGCCCGGACTATCGGCTCTATGCCAAGACCGGCTGGTCGACCCGCACCACGCCGGGGATCGGCTGGTACATCGGCTATGTCGAGCGTGGCGACGAGACCTGGCTGTTTGCGCTCAATCTCGATACACAGAGCGCCAGCGACCTGCCGCTGCGCCGACAGCTCACCCTGGATGCCCTGCGCATCAAGGGTATCCTGCCCCCGCTGCCGGCCGTGGCGAGCGAAGCGCCGATGGATACTTCTCGGTAGACGTCGGCGCTGGCGACGTGCCGATGGTCAGGAGAACGGCATGCATGACACCTACCGCCTGCAGACCAGGTGACTGGCGACTGACCCCATGCAAATCCTCTACCGCGATGACTGGCTGGTCGCCGTCGACAAACCCGCCGGCTTGCTGGTCCACCGCAGCCTGATCGACAAACGCGCCACCGACTTCGCCCTGCAACGGGTGCGGGACCAATTGGGTCGGCGCGTCTACCCGGTGCATCGCCTGGACCGGCCAACCTCGGGGGTCCTGCTGTTCGCCCTGGATGCCGGCACCGCGCGGACCCTGACCGCTCAATTCACCGCGGGACAGGTCGTGAAGACCTACCAGGCCATCGTGCGCGGGTACCTGGAACCGGCCGGGGTGATCGACCATGCCCTCCGTGAGGAACCAGACGCCCTGGCCGATGCCCACGCCGACCCCAACAAGGCGCCCCAGATGGCGATCACCCACTTTCGCCGCCTGGCCACCGTCGAACTGCCTTATCCCGTCAGCCGCTATCCCACTGCCCGTTACTCCCTGGTGGAGTTGCAACCTAAAACCGGTCGCAAGCACCAACTCCGCCGCCATCTCAAGCATATCTTTCACCCCATCATCGGCGATACCACCCACGGCGACGGGCGCCACAACCAATTCTTTGCCCGGCACTTCGCCAACCAGCGTCTGCTGCTGGCCGCGACCGCGCTGCAACTGCGCCACCCCCAGAGCGGAGAAGCGCTGCTGATCCGGGCGCCCCTGGCGGCGGATTTCCAGCGCATCGTCGTCGCCCTGGGTTGGGAGGCTTAACCCGCGACCAGCCTGCAAGGGCCGCCGCTCAGCCGTGGCGCTCCGGCACCTGCTGGCGGCGCACAACGCGGCGGAGGACGGGCTTCAGAGGGTAAGCGCCGGATGGCGAGTTCCGGGGGTAAATCCCGCATCCAATACGGCATCGCCGCCGAGGTCGGCCTGGCCAATGGCGGCCTGCTGCGCCAGAGCATCAGGAAAGACTACTACGGCCTGGCCGTCTGGGATTAGGACCAGGTGGTGCGCTGCTACGTTCACCTGCTCAATTCTGAGCAATACCTGGCGGTCACCGGCGAACCCTACCCCCATCGCCCCTTCAGCGCCCAGGACTATGCCCAACGCGGCCTGCCCTGGTTCCACGCCTACCACGAAGGGCAGGCCCTGGCCGGGTCTGACACCCTGGCCCAACTCCTGAGCCTGGCCACCCTGACCGCGACAAAGACTGTCGCGCCCCTGCCCGACAATGGGCCTCTGGGGCCGCTCAACGTGGTCACCCTGGGCGAGACCCCGGTGCGGCAGGAGCCGTTCTAGGCGGCCTCGCGGGCCTTACTCAGCACCCAACAAGAAGAACAGCCATGCCAAACGATTACCACTATGGCCACCTCCTAGTGGTCAACGCCCACAGCTTCACCGACTGCCCGGAGATCCAGAAGCTGACCGGTAGTACCGATGTCAAGCCCATCAACCTGATCATCTCCGAGAACCAGGATGGTCAGCTACTCTATGAGGTGCTCGGCCTGGCGCTGAAACAGTGTTCGCTGCTGCCCACCGGGAACCACTTCCGGCTCTACCGCCTGAGCGGCAGCCCGCAATCCGCCGCCTACCAGACCCGCGACGACTTCATCCGTGCCCTGACGCTCCCGCAGGAGGACTTCCTCCACCTCATGACCGGCGTCTTCCAACTCGACACCCTGGACCAGATCGCGGCCCTGCTCCAGGGCTATACCGACCAGATCAACACCAGCGGGGCCGGGGCGGAAGCCTATGCATCCTTTGTCGCCCCCATCCAGCAGGCCGTCACGGACCTGCGCCGGGAAAACGGCGACCGGTTGCGCCAGCGGCTGGGGGGCTATCTCGCCAACCAGTGGTAGTGTCACCCCTTTTTCAAGAGCAGTCCCAAGCGTTGATCTCCAAGGAGGCAACAAAAGTCAGCATCCAGGCGGGTTTTTGAGGGCTCTTCCAGGCCACGGCCTATAATGCCGCCCTGTACCGCTTATCCACGGAGTACAACCATGACCCCCCTGAAGATTGGCCTCGCCGCACTTGTCCTGTTGCTCCTATCAAGCCCTGTCCTGTCCGACAAACCCGACGATGCCGTGGCCCTAAGCGGGGTCACCGCGGGGAAGGTCGTCTTCGACATCAACACCACCCTGGCGGGCAAACTCAGCCTCTATCTCCAAGTGATCCGTGAGACCCATGACGACCTCAAGCGGCAAGGCGTCACCCCAGAGATGGTTTTGGCCTTTCGCGGTAAAGCCGTCACCCTGGTGACCTCGGACCGTCAGCATCAGGAACTGACCGAGTACGAGGATCTAGATCGTGTCGCTACACAAATCAAAGAGCTTCAATCGGTTGGCGTGCGAATGGAGGGTTGTTCCATCGCTACTCGCCTCTACGGGGTCGATAACCAGACGCTGCTGCCCGGGATCACCCCGGTGGGTAATACCTTCGTGTCCCTGATCGGCTACCAGTCACGGGGCTACGCCCTGATCCCCATTTACTGAGTTGCTCCCCATCGTCTTGCCATGGAATTTTACGCCCTTGCCCAATGCCCGCTCACCGAAGCCCAGATTCAGGACACCATCATTGGCCAAGGGTTATCCGACTGGTGCGCCTCGATCGACCGGGTGCTCCACTGGGAGGATGAACAGGGGGAGATCTACTGCCTTTGGGGGCAGTTCCGGGTGCGGCGCGAACTGATCCGCGGCGGGGTGCGCTTCACCCTGCCCGAGTGTCCCAATGCCCTGGCCTGGACCCTGACCGTTGCGCCTCAAGCGCCCGGGGCCAGCGCCGTCCCGGGGGTCCAGGTCCACTGCACCATCAACCGCACCGCGCACGAGGCGGAGTTCATCGAATCCATCAAAGACTTCGTCGATGACTGGCGCCAAGGGCTGGAGCGGTCCGGTGCGACTCGGGCCATCGCGTAAGCGCGGACAGAGGGGATGTCGTCGTACCCAACCTGCTCGGACATGGCCTTGTGGTTCTCATGGCGGCCGGGGCCGCGTTGTTCCTTTCGTCCCCGCCAGCTGAGGCGATCAGGACCCGTTTCGCTCGGCAGGGCTCCTGGAAAAGGTTTCACCCGTCCCCAACAACCAGTAAGGTAAGCCGCTACCCATGCCCTGAGGTGTTCACTATAGGACCTTTGTCGAGTTCGGCGATGTCTATCAGATCGCGGCCGATTTCCAGAATAAGGTCGAAGAGGAGTTCCACCAGATGGTCCAAGTAGCCATCGGCGCGCCGCGCGCCGAGGTTGCCTGTTAAATCTGAATCTGCCATTTTTTCTGGTCTGCCCGTCAGAATCGAGGCCAAACTTCTGGCATTGGCTAGCCTGTCAAGATGCGGAGGAGGAAGAGAGAGATGCTCAAGAGTTACGAGGCCATTTACCAAAAAGGACACTTACATTGGGTGGATGAACGGCCACCCATCGAATCGGCGCGGGTCATTGTCACCATCCTTACCGACCAACAGGCCTTTGCCAAGCGCCGCCACCCCCCCCCTTCACTGGCTGGCAAGGTGGAAATTTTGGGTGACATGGTCTCCCCGATCGTGGATGAAGGGGATTGGGAATGCCTGAAATAATCCTGCTGGATACTCACGCCTGGCTGTGGTACATCAATGACAATACTGACAAGTATCCGCAAAACTGGAACCACAGAATTTCAACCGCTGATCTAGTTGGCGTCTCCCCAGTTTCCTGTTTTGAAATCGCTTTAGCTGAGAAGCGAGGCAGAATTAAACAACGGTGTCCGGTTCAGTTAGCCAGGCGATGCGTTTAATGTTCTCTCTGAGCGGTCGAGAGGGTCCAGGACGCCACTGTCGACCGGATTTGGTTTTTGATCCCCCCTGCTCAGGAAGCGTCTACCGCCTTCTAGAGGCG
>JAHDND010000093.1 GCA_018435665.1 Candidatus Thiosymbion sp.
GCTTGGCTGGCGGGTTTCGTCCACCACGGCTACGGAATTAGGCCTAACACAATGCCCTGCCGTGGCGTGTATGCAACGTACTTGACGCTGCATCCTAGCCTGACCCCTCTAGAATCCTGTGACATGAGCCGTAACCTCGCTTCTTTGGCCGTGTTTTCCGCGGTTCATTCTTTGGCCAACACAACCAAAAGTTTTTAAAACTAATTGGTTATGAGGCGGCTGTCTGTTGAATGTTGGGTATCCGCAACAGTTGCGCAAACTGTATCTTTTTTAGAAAAAACTGTTGCGTCATCCCCCTTGCTGGTCTATCATTCTCCTCACACGCATAACGCGTATAACTTTTCAGCAGTCCATACTGGCAAATCAGCAACAGTGGAGAAAACCATGAACAAGAAACTCGTTACCCTGGCCGTCGCCGCCGCCATGGCCGTGCCCGCGGCCGCCATGGCCGATGCCACCCTCTACGGCAAGTTGAACGTCGGCATCAACTATGTTGACCAAGATAATGGCTTCGAGGGTTGGGGCCTGAGTGACAACAAGGCCGTCCGTCCTTTGGTCAGCCCCTTCATCACCACCCCCCAGGGCCCCGCCAACCGGATCGGTGTCAAGGGTTCCGAAGATCTTGGCAATGGCATGAAGGCCATTTACCAGATTGAGCTGGGCTTCTCCCTCTCTGACAGCAACAACTATGCCACCAACTCTGGTGCTAGCGAAACCTTGACCATGCGTAACACCTTTGCCGGTCTTTCCGGTAATTGGGGTACTTTGCTCGCTGGCCGCCATGATACCCCCCTTAAGATTTCCACGGGTCCCTTGGATCTCTTTGCCGACACTCTGGCCGACTACAATAACACCGTTGGCTTCCAGGACATCCGTGCCGATAATGCCATCGCCTATATCAGCCCGAGCTTCTCCGGCTTCACCTTCGCGGCCGCCGTTCATGCCGGTGGTGGTGCTACCTTCGGTGGTGACTACAACATCGAGTCTGATAGCCTTGCCGAGGCCTATTCTTTCGCCGGTATCTACAAGAATGGTCCCTGGTATGCGAGCTTGGCCTACGAAGGTCTTGACAAAGAACTGAGCTACGACAAGGTTTCTTCCGAATTCATTAACAGAGACGTTTTTGTAATTGATTCCCCTCTGCCTGGTTTCAACTATCCCGTGCTGACGGCCTCTGAGTCATTTGAGGGTACGGAAACCTGGGGTAAGTGGCGCGTAGGCTTGGGTATCCTCGACTGGAACGGCTTCACCCTTACCGGTATCTACGAAAATTGGCAGGATGCCTTGTGGGTCGACGGCATTGACGCCAACCTCTGGAATATCCAGGCCGGTTACACCTTCGGCAACTTCATGGTTAAGGCTGCTTATGGCGACACCAATGTCGAGTACGACTTAGCCGATAATGATTACAATTGGACTACCTGGGTTTTCGGCGTTGATTACAACATGAGTAAGCGCACCAAGGCCTTCCTGCTGTACACCGACAACGCTGCAGATGATCTCTGCGATTTGGATGAGTGCAGCACGGACTGGAACGGCTTCCAGTTGGGCATGATGCACAACTTCTAAGCTGAGTCTGATCCATCAGGATCTGAAGCGGGGCCGTAAGGCCCCGTTTTTTTGGGGCCGCATATGTTTCTGGTGGGCTTCGACTTCCCGGCATCAGGCGTGAGTGGTCGGCGGGCTAGGAAGGCGCGGCAATGGCAAGGTGGCATGAGCCACCAGCCAGATTTCCCCGCCAGCGACAAGCTGACGGGGTAACGAGGCGAGGGATTGTTTGCGGACGCGGATAGATGAGGCTAGCCGGGCGTTCCCGTCACCAGGCTCGGGCCAGTCGGCGTGCCCAGAATGAGGATATCAGCCCCTCTCAAGGCAAAGAGCCCTACGGTGACCACCCCGGCGATGTTGTTGATTCTCTGCTCCAATTCCTTGGGCTGATGGATGGCCATTCCTTCTACGTCCAGAATGACATTCCCATTGTCGGTGACGATATTCTCCCGCCAGACGGGATTGCCACCCAGCTTGGCCAATTCCCGGGCGACATAGCTCCGGGCCATGGGGATGACCTCCACCGGCAAGGGAAAGCGCCCCAGCACCTCCACAAGTTTGCTCTCGTCGGCGATGCAGACGAATTGCTCGCTGGCCGCCGCGACGATCTTCTCTCGCGTCAAGGCCCCGCCACCGCCCTTGATTAGCTCCAGCCGGTGATTGGCCTCGTCGGCCCCATCAACATAGAGCGACAGGCCGCCGACGCCGTTGAGATCGAAAACGGGGATACCCTGGGCCTGCAGGCGCTGAGTGGAGGCTTCGGAACTGGAGACGGCACCATCAATCCGCCCCTTGATCCGTCCCAGGAAGTCGATGAAGTGATTGACCGTGCTGCCCGTCCCGACGCCGATCACCCCCCCCTGTACATAGGCCAGGGCGGCCTCCGCAGCCTGGCGTTTCATTTCGTCTTGAGTCATGGTGGCTCCTCGTCCGGTTAATTAAGTGCGCGCATCATAGCAAAGGCGCCCCCCGACCCCGGGGTAACGTCTCGACCACGAAGGGCATTGCATCGCCTCTCGATACTCTTGGGCGCCGGGGCAAAGGTATAAAATGTCCGCCATGCCAGAAAGCTACATCGAACGTATCCTCCGCGCCCGGGTTTACGACCTGGCCCAGGAGACCCCCCTGACCCGCGCGCAAGGTCTGTCACGCCGTCTGGGCAACCAGGTACTGCTCAAACGCGAGGACCTGCAGCCGGTCTTCTCCTTCAAGCTGCGCGGCGCCTATAACAAGCTCGTCCATCTCAGCCCAGCGGCGCTGGAGCGCGGGGTCATTGCCGCTTCTGCCGGCAATCATGCCCAAGGGGTGGCCATGGGGGCGGCGCGACTGGGGGTCCAGGCCACCATTGTCATGCCGCGGACCACGCCGGGCATCAAGGTCCAGGCGGTGCGCGGCTTCGGCGCCAAGGCCGTGTTGCACGGGGATTCCTATGATGAGGCCTATGCCCAGGCCATGGAGTGGGTGGCGGAGCGGGGCCTGACCTTCATCCACCCCTTCGACGACCCGGAGGTCATCGCCGGCCAGGGCACCATCGGCATGGAAATCCTGCGCCAGCACCCCCAGCCCCTGCATGCCATCTACGTCCCCGTGGGGGGCGGGGGGCTCATCGCCGGGATAGCCGCCTACGTCAAATACGTGCGACCGGAGGTCAAGGTCATCGGCGTGGAACCGGAGGACGCCCCCACCCTCCACAGCGCCCTGGCGGCGGGGCGACGGGTGGAACTGGCGCAGGTGGGTCTCTTCGCCGATGGCGTGGCGGTACGGCTGATTGGGGAGGAGACCTTCCGCGTCGCCCGCGAGCGGGTGGACGAGGTCATCCTGGTCAGCACCGATGAGATCTGCGCCGCCATCAAGGACATCTTTGACGACACCCGCGGGATCGCCGAACCGGCGGGTGCCCTGGCCCTGGCGGGGCTCAAGCGCCATGTCCAGGCGACTGGTCTCCAGGGTAAGAACCTGGTGGCCGTCGAAAGCGGGGCCAACATCAACTTCGACCGGCTGCGGCATGTGGCCGAACGGGCGGAGCTGGGTGAGCGGCGCGAGGGTCTGCTGGCGGTGGAGATTCCGGAACGCCCGGGCAGCTTCCTGGAATTTTGCCGCACCCTGGGCAAGCGGCAGATCACCGAGTTCAACTATCGCTATGCCGACGAGCGTCGCGCCCAGGTCTTCGTCGGCGTTGAACTGGGTCGGGGCGATGAGGAGCGCCGGGAACTCATCGCCCGCCTGGAGGGCAAGGGGTTCAGCGTCCTGGATATGTCCGACAACGAGACCGCCAAGCTGCATATCCGCTACATGGTGGGGGGCCATGCCCACGGGATCAGCGACGAGATGCTGGTGCGCTTCGAGTTCCCCGAGCGCCCCGGGGCCCTGCTCAATTTCCTCACGGGACTGGGCCGGCGGTGGAATATCAGTCTCTTCCATTACCGCAACCACGGCGCCGCCTATGGGCGGGTGCTGA
>JAHDND010000165.1 GCA_018435665.1 Candidatus Thiosymbion sp.
GGCGAATGATATCACCGGTATCAATGCCTTCGTCAACATAATGAACCGTTATACCGAACTCTTGCTCATCGTTGATTAGAGCCCAATTCAAGATATTTCTTCCACGATAAAAAGGCAGCTTCCCAGCATGGCAATTGATCGCACCTAATATCGGTTTTTCTATCGTTTTTTTTCGGAATATTTGGTTGAAGGACATCGATACGAAAAGGTCGCAGTGGTAACCTTTAATATGGGCCAGAAACTCGTCACTATTGATATCCGAATGAACCAGAAAAGGGATATTTTCCTGTTTCGCAAGAGCTTTTAGCGTTTGGTCCGGTTTATCGAACCTAGCACAAATAAAAGCAAGCTTTATTTTTTCGTTCGCAAGCAACTTCTCTAGTGCGAGATGTGACCAAGGACCATCGGCAAAATAACCAATTACCATCATGCTAACCCCGCACTGCTTGGCAGATTGATGATTCTTTGCGCCAGGGACTCCGCTACCGGCAGGGGCGCCCGCGGGCATGCACGGTAGGGTTCCAGATGGTGCATCAGGGTCCAGGCCGGACGCGTCATCAGGCCGGCATCGTTGGTGGCGGTGAGGATGGCATCGCGCTGGTTGGCTAAGCTTGCGTTCGCGAATTCCGCCGGGCCTTCTTCCAGGATCAGCGTCTGCAACCAGTAATTGCTGTCACCACCGGGCGGCTCTTGCATCAGGCGCACGGTAGGCAGAGCGGCAAAGGCATCCCGATAGCGCCCGTACAGGCGGCGTTTGGAGGCCAGGAAGACCGGCAACTGCTCCAGTTGGGCGCAGCCGAGGGCAGCGTTGAGGTTGGGCAGACGGAAGTTGTAGCCGATGGCGTCGTGGACGTATTCCCAGCGATGGGGGCGCTTGGCGGTGGTGGTCAGGTGCTTGGCCTGATCGGCCAGGTGCTCGTCGTCGGTGAGGATGGCGCCCCCGCCGCCGGTGGTGATGATCTTGTTGCCGTTGAAGCTCAGGGTGCCCAGCAGGCCGAAGGTACCGGTGTGGCGGCCGTGGTAGCGGCTGCCGAGGGATTCGGCCGCGTCCTCGACCAGGGTCAGCCGGTAGTCCCGAGCGATGGCCAGCAGGCCGTCCAGGTCGCAGGGATGGCCGAAGGTGTGCATGGGGACCAGGGCGCGCAGGCGCCGGCCGGTGTGGCGGTTGCGGCAGGCGCCGGTGGTGCGCTCGGTGGTGGTCTGGAGCCAGTCCCGCAGGGCCGTGGGATCGAGGCCGAGGGTGTCCGGTGCGCTGTCGGCGAAATGGGGGATGGCGCCCCGGTAGTGGACGGCGTTGGCGGTGGCGACGAAGGTGAGCGCAGGGACGATGACCTCATCCCCGGCCTCGACCCCAGCCAGTTGCAGGGCCACCTGCAGGGCCGCCGTGCCGTTGACTACCGCCACCGCCCGGCGGGCGCCGGTGTAGGCCGCCAGTTCGCGCTCGAAGCGGTCCACATAGGGGCCGACGGAGGAGACGAAGGTGGAGGCGATGCAGTCCTGGACATAGCGCTGTTCGTTGCCCTGGAAGCGGGGTTCGTGCAGGGCGACGCCGGTGGTTCCAGGGGTGGAAGCCAAGGTGGGATCCAGGGTGGTACGCAGGGCGGCGATGATGGCGGCGGGCAGCGTGGTCACAGGTTGTACTGATCGGCCTTGTAACGGGCCAGATTGGCCGGGTCGGTGAACCAGTCCACGGTTTCGGCCAGGCCACGGCGGAAACCGTCCAGGCCGGCGTAACGTGGCTGCCAGCCAAGCAGGTCGCCGGCCTTGGTGTTGTCGGCCCAGAGGCGTTCGACCTCGCTTTTGTCGGGGCGCAGGCGTTGCTCGTCGGTGTGGATCTTGATGTCGGCACCCATGACTTCGGCGATGGCGCGGACGGTGTCGCCGATGCTGATCTCGAAGTTGCTGCCCAGGTTGATGACCTCGCCGGTACCGCGGTCGGTGTCCAGGGCGGCCAGGAAGCCGGCGACGGTGTCGGCGACATAGTTGAAGTCGCGTGTCGGACGCAGGGCGCCGAGCTGGAGGCGGCGCTGGCCGTTGGCGATTTGGGTGATGATGGTCGGGATCACGGCGCGGGCCGACTGGCGCGGGCCATAGGTGTTGAAGGGCCGCAGGACGGTGACCGGAGTGCCAAAGGACAGGTAGAAGGATAGGGCGATCTGGTCGGCGCCAATCTTGCTCGCCGAATAGGGGGACTGGCCCTGGAGGGGGTGGTCCTCGGTGATGGGCACGGTGCGGGCGGTACCGTAGACCTCGCTGGTGGAGGTGTGGATGACCTTGACGACGTCCAGGGCGCGGGCGGCCTGGAGGACGTTGAGGGTGCCCTTGACATTTGTGTCGACGTAGGTGTCGGGCGAGTGGTACGAATAGGGGATGGCGATGAGCGCGGCCAGGTGGAGGACGGCGTCGCAGTCGGTCATGGCAGTGCGCACCCCATGGGGGTCGCGGATGTCGCCGGCGAAGACCTCGAAGTGACCGCGCACGTCCGCGGCGCAGTGGTCGAGCCAGCCCCAGGAATTGAAGGAGTTGTAGAGCACGAAAGCCTTGACCTGGTGGCCGGCGCGCACCAGGGCCTCGGTGAGGTGGGAGCCGATGAAGCCGTCGGCGCCGGTGATGAGAACTTTATTGCCCACTGGTACAGACTCTATCCCTTTTCATTAATGATGTTTTGACCGGGTAATCGAACGGGAATGATCCCAGATGAAGGAGGAGGTTTCTGATCCCTGTAAGGGGATGCCTGATTTCAAAACTACATAAATTCTTTAAATAGACTTAAATAGTTTCCCAAGAAAACATGCATTGAAAGCTTTTCATCATAAATTCGCCTGCTATGGACGGATAATAAATCCAAGTCATATCTCATTTGGCATAAGTCACGAAACCTCTCTGCAATCGCTTCAGGTGTTGTATCAATATAGAGACATTCAGTCTCGTCGAACAACTCAGGTATCGCCCCGACCCTCGTGGTCAAGATAGGCAGACCCACACTCATAGCCTCAATCATGGCAATCGGCAATCCCTCGTTCCGACTGGAAAGCAAAAAAACATCCGCGGATTTAAGTGCCGGCATCACGTCGTTCATAGACCCAGCAAGCCAAATAGTCTTAGCAACGCCACGAGACTTGATCAAAGATTCCAGGAATAGCCGGTCGGGTCCATCTCCAATCACAAC
>JAHDND010000082.1 GCA_018435665.1 Candidatus Thiosymbion sp.
CACCCCGACCTCGATCCCGGCGGCGTCCAGGGGGCGGACCATCTCGATCAGGGCGCCGTAGAGGCCGGGGTCCCCGGTTTGCAGGCGCACCACGCAGTCGTGGCGACCGGCCTGGTCGGTAAGCCAGGCGACGATGGCGTCCAGGTCCATGTCCTTGGAGTCGGCGATGACGCAATTCGCGGGCGCCCAGCGCAGGGCGGCCGCGGACACCAGAGACCCGGCGTAGAGGATGGCCCCGGCGCGGGCGACCAGATCCCGACCACGCACCGTGATCAGGTCGGGATCACCCGGACCCGCGCCGACGAACCAGACCTTAGCCATGCCGGGACAAATCCTCAGGCCAGCCGGAGGGCACCGACGCTGAAACAGGTCGCCACCAGGGGCCGGTCCTCATAGCGCTTGAGCAGCCGCAAAGCGCCGTAGGTCACCAGGGGCTCGATGGCGATGATGGCCAGGTAGGAAGCGGCAAAGGTCGCCCAGGCGGCAACGGGGGTGGCGACATCGGCGAGGGCCAGCCAGAAGCCGACCATGAGGGTGACGCCGGTGTAATAGGCGGCATCCAGCTTGAGGATGGTCGCCCAGCTAATGCGCTGGCCCCGGGCGGCATCGCGCAGGCGGCGGCCCAGGCCGTAGTGCACCGCCAGCAGGGGCAGGATCAGGGACAGTGAGTTGACCGCCAGGTGCGGCAGATCGATGGGGTCAAAGACCAGGCCCTGCAACAGCAGGCCCAGGGCGAAGCCGTAAAGGGTCGGCAGGAAGCCCAGGGTCAGGTACATGGCCATGGCGCCGACGAAGTGCAGCTCCGAAGGGCCCACCGACAGATGGAAGCCCTGCATGAAGACCGAGAAGAAGAGGGCGGCCAGCAGGGTGCGGATCAGGTCCGCCGGCTGGCTGATCAGTCCCCGGGCGTAGAAGCCGAGCAGGCCCAGGGCTGAGACATTGGCGATCAACACCTTGGCGGGTGCGACGAGGCCGGGTTCGATATGCATGGTGACTTCTCCGGTGAATTGCCTCGGGTGGAGGCAAGGGTGAACGCCTCAAGCGAGGCAGGGTGAGGATGGCGGTGATGCCCCCTGGGGTGGTGGCCTGGCAAGGTCTCCCGGAGCCTGGTTCTGGTCCTCGGTAAGCAGGGGGCGGTCAGGGGCGAAGAGGCGGACCAGGGCGGCGGGGTTGGACGGGAAATAGAGGTGCAGATAGGAGGCCAGGAGTGATCCCAGGCGATAGGCCGGCTCGCTCTGGCGACCTCGCCGCGCGCGGCTCCAGGCAATGGGTTCCAGGGGCGTCTCCAGGCGGGAATAGTGGAAGCCGTGGCCACGCAGGGTGCCCTCGGGCAGGTCGATCTCGTGCATGCCGAGGTTGGCGAGCCGGTCGCCCATCAGGCCCCGGCCCGGCAGCAGGCCGGCCAGGTCGGCGCTGTGGCCCTGATGGTCCGTCAGGGATTCCAGCAGGTAGAGCATGCCGCCGCACTCGGCGAGGATGGGTTTGTCCGCGGCGTGATGGGCGCGCACCGCCGTAAGCATGGCGGTGTTGGCGGCGAGAGGCGCCAGGTGGAGTTCCGGATAGCCGCCGGGGAGGTAGAGGGCGTCCGCCGGAGGCAGTGCCTGGTCGACGAGGGGCGAAAAGAAGGCCAGCTCGGCGCCCAGGGCCTCCAGCAGCTCCAGATTGGCCCGGTAGATAAAGGCAAAGGCTGCGTCGCGGGCCACGGCGATGCGTAACCCCGCGAGGGGCTGGGGCTCGGAAGTATTCCGAGTCTGAGAGTGAGATCGCCCTCCCCCCTCTCCCCAGCCCTCCCCCGCCAGGGGGGAGGGAGTATCGGGATCCGGCCACTTGCTATGCTGCTCCTTCCCTTGCGAGATAGGAGGAGTTTCCTGACCTAGCTCCCCCTCCCCTCGCGGGAGGGGGTTGGGGGGAGGGGGATGAGCGCTGGCCGCTGAGGAATTAAACGCCTCTGGGCCGACGGCGAGGGTGAAAGTGACCGCGTCCGGCAGTGCGGTGTCCATCAGCTGCAGGGCGTTCGCGGCCTGGTCCAGGCGCACGTCCAGGTCGGCGATCTCCGCGGCCTGCACCAGCCCGAGGTGGCGGGCGGGCAGGGCAATGTCGGCCTCTCTCGGCAGCCAGCCCAGGCAGGGCAGGCCCGGGGGCAGGGATTCTGCCAGCATTTGGTAATGGCGCTCACCGGCGAGGCGATTGGCGAAGGCGCCGGCAAAGGGCAGGCCCGGGCGGTAGTGGGCCAGGCCCAGCGCCAGGGCGCCGAAGGTCTGGGCCATGCGGGAGCCGTCGATCACCGCCATGACGGGGATGCCGAAAAGAGATGCCAGGTCGGCGCTGGAGCAATCGCCGTCGAAGAGCCCCATGACCCCCTCGACGAGGATCAGGTCGGCCTCGCCCGCCGCTTGATACAGGAGCTGGCGGCAATGGGCCTCGCCCCCCATCCACAGATCGAGCTGGTAGACCGGCCCGCCGGAGGCCCTTTCCAGGATCAGGGGATCGAGAAAATCCGGGCCCGTCTTGAAGACCCGCACCCGCCGGCCCAGGTCCCGATGGCGGCGGGCCAGGGCCGCCGTGACCGTGGTCTTGCCCTGGCCGGAGGCCGGGGCGGCGATGAAGAGGGCAGGGCAGTGGCGCCCCTTCACAGGTCAATCCCCCTCTGAGCCCTTACCCCGGCGCGAAAGGCGTGCTTGACGTCGGCCAGGTCCGTGACGGTGTCCGCGGCGGCGCACAGGGCTTCGTGGGCTCCACGCCCGGTGATCACCACATGCTGGCCGCTGGGGCGCGCCGCCAGGTCGGCAAGCACCTCGTCCAGGTCCAGCCAGCCGTACTTGAGGGGATAGGTCAGCTCATCCAGGATCACCAGGGCCAGATTTGGGTCGCGCAGCATCTCCCGCGCCTGAGCCCAGCCCCGACGGGCCGTGGCGGCATCCCGGGCACGGTCCTGGGTCTCCCAGGTGAAGCCCTCGCCGAGTACCTGCCAGGTCACCCCGGGCTGGCGGCGAAAGAAGGCCTCCTCGCCAGTGTCGGAATTGCCCTTGATGAACTGGGCCACGCCGACCCGCAGGCCATGGCCCAGGGCCCGCGCCGCCATGCCAAAGGCGGAACTGGACTTGCCCTTGCCGTTGCCGGTGAGCACCAGGAGCAAGCCCTGATCCCGGTCGGCGCGGGCGATGGCGGCGTCAACGACCTGCTTTTTGCGGCGCATGCGTTCGCGATGACGCTGGTCAGGGTCGTGAACGGGGGCCTGACCGGGAGGCTGACCGGGGTTCGAGGTCATACAGCGTGTTCCAGTGGCGCGCCACCCGCGCGCCCGACGGCCAGAAAGGGGCGGGGCGCCGCTGAGGCCGATCCTCAGCTACCTCCGACCACCGGGCCGGGGCACTCGACGCCGCCGCGTTGGATCTCAGGCCGGTCTCCGGGCTTGCGAGGGGTCCCTGGGGACCGGCCGGATCGCCTTCCCGCGTCGGAACGCAGTGGCCTGTTGATCCGCCTTGACTCGCCTACCGTTGCGGGGGCAGCGCCGGCATGCACCACTGGCATGTAAGGCCAGGGCGGTCACCGACTTCCCGTTTCACCCCTCGGGCCTGCACCCTTGGGACACCTGAAACACGGCTATCCTAACGATTCGGAGGGGGATACTCAACTTGAACCCGGGAAATGTAATCCCGGGAGTACACCCGAACCCGGGAGGGGTCCGGCGCGACCCATGAACAAGTCGGGGATAGAGGGGAACGTCGGGGGAAGTGAGGCGGAAGGGGTCCATGGGCTTGCCAAGGCCGCCGGACAGTCGGGTAGTCGGGAAAGACGAGGGAAGTCAGGAAAGACGGAAAGTTTGTCGGGGACCCGGCTGACGACGGGCAGCGCCGTCGCCAGCGGAGGGCAGGGGAGGTCTCAGCCCGCGAGGCCGTTGAAGATGCGGTCGCGGATCTCCTCCACGCTGCCGATGCCCTGGACCTTGACGTATCTGGGGGCGCCTTCGCCACCATCCGCGGCCCACTTGGAGTAGTAGGCGATCAGGGGCTCGGTCTGGTCGTGATAGACCTTGAGGCGGGCCTTGACGGTCTCTTCCTGGTCGTCGTCGCGCTGAATCAGGTCCTCGCCGGTGACGTCGTCCTTGCCTGCTTCGCGGGGCGGATTGTAGAGGACGTGATAGGTGCGCCCGGAGGCCAGGTGGACGCGGCGACCGGACATGCGCTTGATGATTTCCTCGTCCGGGACGTCGATCTCCACCACGGCGTCGACGTAGATGGCGGCGTCGCGCATGGCATCGGCCTGGGCGAGGGTGCGGGGGAAGCCATCGAAGAGGAAGCCCGAACCGCAGTCGTCCTCGGTGATGCGGGCCTTGACCATGCCGATGATGATCTCATCGGAGACCAGACCGCCCTCGTCCATGATCTTCTTAGCCGCCAGCCCCAGTTCGGTGCCGGCCTTGACGTGGGCGCGCAGCATGTCCCCGGTGGAGATCTGGGGGATGCCAAACTTCTCTTTGATGAAACCGGCCTGGGTGCCCTTACCAGCGCCAGGACCGCCCAACAGGATGATACGCATGTAGTTTTTTCCTCCTCAGCTCGAATGGATGCGCCGGTGGGTGTGGGGCGCCATAAGGTGTGCCACGCAGGGGGCGGGGACTGGCGCAAGTCTGCCATAAAGCGATGCCCAGCGGCTATTCCGGTGACTTTATGGGGCGATATGGCCGGCTTGTGCAGGGGGATGCCCGGATCCTGGCTACAACAGGCGGAAGGAAGTATCGGCAGCGCTCGGCACGGTCACCAGAACCAAACTTCAGCCGGGGATGGGTATAAAATCCCCCCATGCTGCTCTCCGTCAAACACCGCTTTCTCTTCGTCCATATCGCCAAGACCGGGGGGACCAGTGTGCGCGCGTCCCTTCAGGCGGGTCGCTGGCGTGATCCCTGGTATTGGCCCATGTTCCTCTGTAGCCGCATGAGCCACCTCAGCGGCCATCGCATCGCCACCAAACTGCCGCGCCACGCCAAGGTGGTGGCAGCCAAGGAATTATTGCCGAAGGAGTTTTTCGACCAACTCTTCAAATTTGCCTTCGTGCGCAATCCCTGGGACCTGCAAGTCAGCTCCTTCCATCACATCCGCCGCGAGCGTCCGCACTATCTGGGCGGCCATGAGGATTTCGAACACTTCCTGCGGTGGAAGCTGGACCCGGATCGCCCCTACCAGTATCACATCGATACATCCATCGAACGCCAGACGGACTATCTGATCGACCTGGATGGCCGGGTGGTGGTGGATTTCATCGGCCGTTACGAGCGCCTCGGCGAGGACTTCGCCATTGCCTGCCAGCGCATCGGTATCCCTACCCCGGCCCTGCCGCATCAGCGCCAGGCCCGGGACCGGCAAAAGGACTACCGCGCTTATTACACCGCTGAAACGGCGGAACTGGTCGCCCGCCACTTCGCCCGGGATATCGAGATGCTGGGTTACGGTTTCGATCCCTGAGGCCTCATTCGCCACCGAGCCGCCCCGCCGTTGATGAACTGCCATGGCGCTGAGTGTCGGAGTGGCCCGGAGCCTTCCCGGGGCCCCGGTTTATCCCCGCCGGCCGATAAGACACCAGAGAAAGGGGTTCTCCTTCACCCGCGAGATCGACCTCGGCCTCCTGAAGGCCCCGTGCCGCGCCATCTCGCGCGCCTGCTCCTGCTGCTCTGTCTCCTGGCACCGCCCCTTCCCGGGGCGGCGGCGCCGCCGGTACCCTTAATCGATGCGCCGGTCATCGTGCTCGACCAGGGCGAGGTCGAGATGCTGCGCGACCCTTCACGCGACCTGTCCCTGGAACAGGTGCGCGCCGCCCTCGCCCAAGGGGACTTTAGGCCCCTGATCGGCAACCTGGGAGAGGGCTATGTCCCGGATGCCCTCTGGCTGCACCTCACCCTGTTCCGCGAGCCTGGACAGCCGTCCCGGTGGTGGCTGGAGGTCATGCCGCCCTACCTGGATCGGATCGACTTGTACCACCTGGAGCCCCCGGGCCAGGTGGATCACCGCCGCGCCGGCGATAGCCTGCCCCAGACGGCTAAGGAGGAGAACTACCGCGGCGCCCTGTTCAAGCTGGACCTGTCGCCGGGACGCCAGGAGCTCTACCTGCGCCTGCGCACCAGCAGCACCCTGGCCGCGGTGCTCAAACTCTGGCAGCCGGCGGCCTTCGCCGACCAGGCCCGGGCCAGTTACCTCGTCTACGGCGCCTATTTCAGCCTGATCTTCACGGTCCTGCTGTTCAATGGGGTGAATTGGCTGGTCACCCGACGGCCAGTCTTCCTGGCCTACAGCGGCTACCTGGCCAGCAATGGGCTGCAATGGCTGGCCATTACCGGCCTCCTGGGTGAGTACCTGTTACCCACCGCCCCCCAACTGGCAAACCTGGCCCTGGGTCTTTCCCTTTCCCTCGCCGCCGCCATGGCCTATGTCTTCTACGCCATGGTGCTGGAGCTCAAGCGCTTCCATCCCTACCTCTATCGCATCACCCAGGCCGGGGTCTTGATCAGTCTGGCCACGGCCGTCGCCACCCCTTTTGGTTACTATCAGGCGTTCGCCCCTTGGCTATTGCTGACTGGTGTGGCCGCCCTCGGCCTGATGCCGTGGCCGATCCAGCGCCTCTGGCGGAGCGGGGACCTGTGGGCCCGCCTGCTGGCCCTGGCCTATCTGTCCTATGGCATGCTGGTGGCCACCAACATCCTGGGGGCCTTGGGGGCCTTGCCCTTCTCGGACTGGATCAGTCACGTGGGCATGGCGAGCAATCTTTTCCACCTCCTCTTGCTCCATTTCGCCCTCCTGCTGCATCTGCGCCACGTCGAGGCGGATCATGCCATGGCCCTGGAAACCGCCGCCCTGGCCCGGCAAGAGGCCGAGGTGGCCAAGGCCGCGGGCGAGGAACAGGCCCGTTTGCTGGCCATGATCAGTCACGAAATCCGCACCCCCATCGCGGTGATCGACGCGGCCACCCAGAGTCTGGAACTGCTGGACCCCTCCCCGCCGCCGAACCGCGGGGAGCGTTACGACCGCATCCGGCGGGCGGTGAACCGCATTGCGGTGCTGGTGGACCTGGTCGTGGCCCGGGTGCGCACGGACGTCGCGCAATGGCACCTGGCCCCGGGGGCGGTCGAACCCGCGGCCCTTACCACCGCGGCCCTGGAATTGCTGGGAGAGCCCCAGGCCCGGCGCGTGACCCTCGACCTGCAACCGGACCTGGCCGCCCTGGACGGGGACGCTCGCATGCTGCGCTTCGCCCTGCTCAACCTGCTGGACAACGCCTGCAAGTACTCCCCCGACGGCAGTCCCGTGCGAGTCGAGGTCCGCGCCGCGGCGGACGCCGGACGGCCCGGGATCGCCTGGCGCGTCCGGGACCTGGGCCCTGGCATCCCACCCGGCATGGAGGAACGCATCTTCGAAAAATACCTGCGCGTCAGCGAGGCGAGCGGTAAGGCCGGCCTGGGCCTGGGGCTCTATCTGGCGCGGCACATCGTCGAGCGCCATGGCGGCTGGCTGCGGCTGCGCCAGCGACCGGGACCCGGGGCCTGTTTCGTCTGCTGGCTGCCGCAAGGGGTCCCGGCCGCGGAGGGGGCGCCATGATCCGGGTTGGCCTGGTGGAGGACAATGTGGACTTCCGCGCCGAGGTCCACTTCCACCTGTCCCGGGCCGGCTTCGCGATCAGCTTCGTCAGCGACGGGCGCGACCTGGACGAACAGTTGCAGCGCCACCCCTGCGACCTGCTGGTGCTGGACCTGGGTCTGCCCACGGAGGACGGCCTGGCCATCGCCGCCCGGCTGCGCCTGAGCCACCCGGGGTTGGGCATCGTCATGCTCACCGCGCGCGGCGCCCTGACCGATCGCCTGGACGGCCTGGAAGGGGGCGCCGACGCCTACCTGGTCAAGCCCGTGGATATGCTTGAACTGGCGGCCGTGCTGCGAAGCTTGCATCGTCGCCTTGGGGCTGGCCGCGCCCCCCACCCGCCGTCCTGGGAGTTGGCCCCGGCCACCCTGGAACTGCGCTCCCCCCAGGGACTGGCCATCACTCTCACCGTCACCGAACTGGCCTTGCTCCGCCGCCTGGCGGACAGCGCGCCCCAACCGGTCTCCCGCCGCACCCTGGCGGCGGCCATCGGCCATCCGGAACTGGACTTCGACGATCGTCGCCTGGAGGTCCATTTCAGCCGCCTGCGGGCCAAGATCGACACCGCCTTCCCCGAGCAGGCCCTGATCCGCGCCGCCCGCGGACGGGGCTACCTCTTTGCCGCTCTGCTTCGGGTGATGGGCGACTGACGGCGCCATAGTCATCGCCCCGCAATTTTTGCCTTTCCCGGAGTCGGGTGGCGTCCCATGGCGTGCATCGCCATCTCTCGAATTCCCTTCCCCCGATCAAGGCCAAGTGCAAGCTTTTGCAAGCTATCACCGTCCTGTCCTTGCTAGGATCAGTCCCGGTCCCTGGGTCACCGTCCCACGAAGAAGAGCCTCCCTCGTTACTGGTTGTCTGCCCTTCGTGACCTGCGCGGCGCGCCAGACGATCTGTCTGACTTACAACGATAAAAAGCCCCGTTCAGGGGGCGGCTGGCCACCTCTGGGTTGCTGACTGCCTAATTCCGCCCCTTTGGGAGGCGCGGGGCTTGCTGCTCCGGTTTCGCCTAAATTGTATTTTTCACCCCCGAGACTTGACCACCTGGGCAGGCGCGGCCGAAACCGGAATCCCGAACGAGTGCGAGGAGCAAACCGAGCATGAGCCATATTTTCAGAAGCCCTGTGAAGACATCCCTCCTGGGCAGGACCCGCGCGCTGCCTGGCAATCGTCCCTGGCGCGCTTGGGGGATCACCGTGCTGTTGAACCTGCTGGTCCTACTGCTCGCGTTGCTAGGTCCCACCGCCTGGGCGGCCGAGAAGACGGTCGACATCCCCGTGACAAACGTCAACCGATTACTTTACGTCGCTCCTAATCAGAAATTCACTGATTATTTCAGCACGTTGAACAATTATGGCAACGTCCAACGCACCCTGGTGTACACGGCGGGCTCCACATTCGACACGGAACTGAAGAGCAAGGTGGGCACGGACTACACGATCACCTCGGTGAAGTTGATCGTCGGTTCTTCTACCAAGGACGGCTCTGGGTATGGTCCCTACAACGGGGGCGCGCGTGAGGATGGTGATAAGTCTCATAACGCGACGGGGGCCTACACCGTCCTGAGCTCGTACGACCCGAGCAACGTGACGTGGAGCAGTTTCGGCAACGGCGGCGTGGCCGGCACCGACTATGCGTCGACCGCACTGACCTCGGGCGAAAACGACGGCGACACGACGATCTGGACGTTTGCCACAACGCTGCTCGCCGGATCAGGCGGCTGGATCAACGACACCGCGTCGAACAAGGGCCTCTTCTTCTTCACGACTCCGCAGAATACCGAGATCTACCTCCTGACGACGCCAAGCGCGAACGTCATCTGGCGCGTCGGCGCCACCGCCCCCCCCGGGGCCCCGACGATCGGCACCGCTACGGCCGGCGCCGGGCAGATCTCGGTGGCCTTCACCCCCCCCGCCTCTGTCGGCAGCTCTGCGATCACGAGCTACAGTGTCACCTGCGCCTCCAGCGACGGCGGCACGGCCAGTGACGCGAGCGGCACCTCGTCGCCGATCGTGGTCACCGGCCTGACCAACGGCAAGACCTACACCTGCACCGTCACGGCGACCAACTCGGAGGGCACCGGTCCGGCGTCGGAGGCATCCAATGCTGTGAAGCCGGCGAACAACTTGATCGCCAATGGTGATTTCCAATCTGGGGATACGGGTTTCCAGAGCCAGTACTCGAACAGTTGCACCCGAAGTATCGATGCGGGCTGCTACGCCGTCACAGCGAGCCCGTTCGACGTCCATGTGGCATGGGACCAGGGCTACGACCACACTTATGGAAACGCTTCCGGGCGGATGCTGGTTGCCAATGGCGCGCCGGAATCGACCTATGTCTGGCGGCAGACGGTCACGGTGACTCCGAACACCAACTACCTGCTGACCGCTTACGCGCGGTCGGTTTATCCCGAAGCCCCGGCGGAGCTGAAGATCCAGGTGGACCTTTCGGCGGGTTGCGGCGCTGCGAACTCCTTCTCGGACGCTGGCAGCATATACGCGACCACAAACTTGACTGAGTGGATCGTCAATTACGCCGCGCTGTCGATCCGCGCCAACGACTCGACCCAAATCTGCATCCGGATCCTCAACAACAATCTCGCGGAGGGGGGAAACGATTTCGCGATCGACGACATCTCGCTGGTTCCGGACAATCGGATGCCCCGAGCAGTCAACGACTTGGCGGCGGTGACGGCGGAAAATTCCGTCGTTATCGATGTGCTGGCCAACGACGTCGCTGGCACGGAGACGATCGATCCGGCGTCGATCGACCTCGATCCGGGAACCTCCGGTCGACAGACCAGCTACACGGTCCCCGGCAAGGGCACGTTTGAGGTCGTCGATGCCACCGGGTACAAAGTGCGCTTCACGGCGGCAACGGGTTTTAGCGGCGGCGCGTCGGGGCGATACCGGGTGAGTTCATCGACTAACGCCATCCCGTCCAATGTGGCCACGATCTGCGTCACCCCAACCGGCAGCGGCTGCCCGCAGACGATCACCTTCACCTCGACCGCGCCTGATCCGGCAACGGTCGGCGGCGCGGCTTACAGGGTCACCGCGACCGGTGGCGAATCCGGCAATGCGGTCACGTTCACCAGCGCCACGCCTTTGGTCTGCACGGTCAGTGACAGCACGGTTGACTTCGGCGGCACCGGCACCTGCACGATCAACGCCAATCAGGCGGGTAACGAATCGTACGCGGCAGCGGCGCAGGTACAGCAAAGCTTCCCGGTGGCGACGACGCCAGGCGCCCCGACCAACCTCATGGCCACGCCGGGCAACGGCCAGGCAACCATCGCCTTCACCGCCCCAACCACGGATGGCGGGTTGGCGATCACCAACTACCAGTATTCGACCAACGACGGCTCGACCTGGACCGCGTTCGGCCCGGCGGAGACCACCTCGCCGGTCACCATCACTGACCTGACCAATGACGTGACCTATCAAGTCAAACTGCGTGCCGTCAATTGGGCAGGCGTGGGCACGGCCTCCGCGGTCGTGGCGGTGACACCCTCCGCCCCCTCGACCTCACACTGCGGCCCTGGCCTCCCCCTTCCCACCAGCCCCCCCGCCTTGTGGCAGCAACTGGCCCTGCCTTGCGTCCCCAGCGCCAGCTCGAGCACCGTCCGCGCCATCCTGGGCACCACCACCAATGGCCAGCTCGATGCCAGCATCTACGGCAATGCCGCAGCCAACGGCTGGCTCATGTACGGCAATGATCTGGCCAATGACCGCAACCTTAAACTCACCGTCGACGATACCCTGACCACCGGCGGCGGCTACTGGATCAAGAGCTTCTCCGCTCCGGTCGGCGGTGGCAACCTCACCCTCAGCGGCAACGCCACGCCGGTCACGGTATCTGGAGGCGAGGGTTGCGCCAGCGCCAACGGCTGTGCCGCCGTGCCCGTCACCACCGTCGCCGGCGCCGACCGCTACAACCTGGTTGGCACCCCCTTCCCCTACAATGTCAACTGGGCGCAGGTGCGGGTGCGGGTCAAGGACGCGGGCGGCTCCCTGGTCGGGGTTTACACCCCCAGCCAGGCCGCCGGCCTTGCCGCCAGCGGCAACGCCAACCCGCCGGTCATGTCCAACCAGATCTGGATCTACAACGGCACCCAGTACCAGACCTGGACCGACGTCTCCCTGCCCAACCCCGGCAACCTCAAATACTTCCAATCCTTCTGGGTCAAGGTCCTGGCCGCCGTCGCCGCGAATGGCTACACCGTCGAACTGCTGATCCCCGCCGAAGCGAGCACCCACAGCCAGGTCCTCCCCGCCGAGGGCGCGCTGTTCGCCACCCGGGACCGCCCCTGGTACCTGGCCTGGCTCGACTGGCTCATCCCCGCCGCCGCCGCGGATGAGATGGGCTTCGCCCCCGGCCCCCACCCCGGCCCGCACGCCGCCCCGGGCGCCCGTCGCGGCCCAGCCCCCATCCCCCCGGCCGCCGCCATCACCGACCCCACCCTCGACCTCCTCATCACCCAAGGCATCGAGACCCTGGGCCTCGACCCCACCGCCGCCGAGCGCGCCGCCCACGCCACGGCCCGGGCCGAGGGGCGCGAATGGTACGTCAGCCTGCGGGTCGACGAACCGGCCACCGGCTACCAGGATCACAACAGCGTCCTGGGGCAACTCCTGAATGCCCAGGCGGGCTACGACCCGCAGGACCTGCTGGAATTGCCGCCCTTCGGCACGCCCTACCTGACCCTGGTCTTCCCCCACCCCGAGTGGGGCGCCCGCGCCGGCGACTATGCCAGTGACTTCCGCCCCGCCCAGAGCCTCGACCGCCGTGGCCGGCCCCTGCGGGGCCGGCCCGCCGCCGACTGGGCCTTCGAGATCCGCAGCGATCGCCCCGGCACCCAGGTGATCCTGCGCTGGGAGGGCGATCCCACCCTGCTCCAGCGCACCCGCCTGATCGACCGGACCAGCGGCCGGACCATCAACCCCACGGCCAAGGCCTACGCCAACGGCTACCCGGTGACCCTGACCAAGGGCACCCGCGCCTTTACCTGGCGCTTCCTCGGTACCCCCTAGGCCCGCCGACCGCCCTAACCGCGCCCTTCCACCCCGCGGCCGCTGCCCGGCCGGCCGCGGTCTTCCCTGAACCTACACCCCCGGAGTCGTTGTCGATGTCGACCCCTGAATCACTCCCCACCTCCCCGGACCTGGACCAGGCCCTGGCAACCGAGACCGATCCCGAGCGCCGCGCCGCCCTGGCCAAGCTCGCGACCCTGGCGGCCTGGACCGCCCCGGTCATGCTGACCCTGATGGTCCCGGCCCAGGCCCAGAATGAGTTCGGCTCGCCGCCCTCGTCGCCCCAAGGCTGAGCCCACCCCCCCATGATCGCGCCCGACGTCCTCGCCACCCCCCTCGGAACCAACCACCTGCTGGCCCGTCCCGGGGCGGGGCGGTTGCACCTGCTCGACCCGCCCGCGGCGCTCCTGTGGGAGTGGCATGCCGCCGGCCTGGATGCCACCGCCCTGGCGGCGCGGCTCAGCCAGGGCGTCGGCCTGGACCCCGCCACCGCCCAAGCCCAGGTCGATGACCTGCTCGCGGTCTTGGACGCCGCGGGCCTGCTCGCCGCCCCGGCGGGCTGGTCCCTGCGCCTCGCCGATCGGGTGGTCCGGCTGGACCTCGCCGCGGCGGACTGGGCGGCGGACTTGGTGCCCTGGCTGGGGCATTTGCGCCTGGACCCCGCCCACCCCGGGGACGCCGATCAGGCCCTGACGCTGTCCGGCACCGGGGACGACTGGCGGCTGGAGGGCACGGGGCTCCCACCCCGTCAGGGGACGACCCGCGACGCCGCCCAGGTGGCCGTCCTGCAGGCCCTGGTCGACGCGGTATGCCAGCCCGCTGAACGCCTGCTGGTGGTGCATGGCGCCGGACTCATCGCCCCCGACGGCGGCGGCTGGCTGCTGGTCGCTCCCAGCGGGGGCGGCAAGACCACCCTGGCGGCGGCCCTGGATGCCGCTGGCTTCGGGCTGCTGAGCGACGACGTGGTGCCGGTGACCCCCGCTGGCGACCTGCTGGGGTTCGGCCTGCCGCTGTGTCTCAAGGCCGGGAGCTGGCCGGTGCTGCGGACCTGCCGCCCGGACCTGGACGCGGCGGCGGTGATCGAACGCCATGGCCAGCCGGTGCGCTTCCTGCCGGCGCGCCACCCGGCGGGCGGCCGACGGGTGGCCCCGACCCGGCTGGTGCTCAGCCACTATCGGCCGGGGAGCACGGCCAGTCTGGAGCCCGTGTCCCCTGAGTTGGCCCTGCAGGGCCTGCTGGCGGCGCGCACCGTGCTCGGCACCCTGACCCAGGACTGGCTGGACGCCCTGGCGCGCTGGCTGGAGCGGGTCCCGGCCTACCGCCTCAGCTACCCCGATCTGGCCAGCGCCCTGACGGTGCTCGGAGGCCAAGCAACCGAGAGCGCACCAGGACTGGGAGCCGCGCGCCCTTACCTGGATACCGCCACCGCCTGGACCTAGGGAAGCACCCCTTGAGCCCCGATCACCCGCTCCGCCTGCTCGCCGATACCCTGGCCGTGTGCCCGCCGCCGCCGGCGGAGCGGGTCGCGGCGCTGGGCGCGCCGGACCTGGACTGGCCCCGGCTGCTGTGGTGCGCCGGACAGCATCTGGTGACGCCCTCCCTGGCCGCCGCCGGTCATCGCCTGGGCTTGAGCGAGCGCCTGCCGGCTGAGGTCCGGGACTATCTCGACGGCATGCGGGAGCTCAATCGCTTGCGCAACCGCGACCTGCTGGTGGCCCTGGTCGCGATCGCCCGCGCCCTCAACCCGCTGGGCATCGAGCCCCTGCTGCTCAAGGGGGCCAATGCCCTGCTGCCCGGGGCTTATCCGGGGGCGGCGGACCGGGTGATCGGCGATCTCGATCTGGCCTTGCCGCCGGGGGCGGAGGCTGCGGCGACGGCGGCGCTGATTGACCTGGGGTATCGGCCCGGGGTGAGCGCTCATCCGCCGCCGCCGCCGCTGCCGGGGGTGGCGCGACGCGCCCATCATGCCCCGCCCCTGCTGCACCTCGACCTCCCCGTCAAGGTGGAACTGCATCGGCGTCTGCTCGCCAATCCGCGCGACGACGCCCGCTTGCAAGCAGGCATGAGGACCCATGTCTATTCCCTGGCCGCGGGGGCGGTGGCGCGGGTGCCCGATGTCGGTACCCGGCTGCTGCACAATTTCCTTCACGCCCAGATCAACGACCGGCAGCGCCGCTTGCGCTGTCTGAATCTGCGCCAACTGCTGGATTTCGCCGCCCTGGCGCAGAGCCGGCCGGATGTCCTGACCCCGGCCCTGCTGGGGCGGCTGCGCCCCCGGCGACGGCTGGCCTTGCTGGAGTATCTGGCTCAGGCGGAGCACTGGTTGGGACTGACTTATCCGCCCGACCTGCCACGGGTGGCGTCGGCGCGCCGCGAGCGGTGGTTGCAGGAACGGGTGCTGACCCGTCCCGGATGGCGTCGGCTGTTCGTCGTCCTGGATACCGCGGCCGGGCTGCCGCCCCGGGTGGCGCGCCTGCCGTTGCGCTTGCTCCTGACCCCGGGGTGGCTGCCGTGGAGGCTGCGGGTGTGGCGCGCGGGCCGATTGGCCAAGGCGGGGGGCGACCCCGCCTCAGCGCACTGACTCAGACCGGTATCGCTTTCAGGTCGGGCTGATGTGGGGTAGGGAAGCCTGGGGCGTGAAGGCGGGCATGCGCGGCAGCACCTCGCGGTAGATAGGGTTGGCGATGCTCAGGCCCTGACCCGGCGCCAGCCGGCAGAGCCCCAGATCGATCAGGTTCTGGATGTCCTCCTCAGAAACGCCCTCCAGGGCGGTGCCGGCCAACATCGGCTCGATGACTCGCCGTACCCGCGCTTCGCGCAGCTTGTCGGCCGGGCTGGCTGCCGCGTTCCGCCAACGCCCCGCCATTGCGCCACGCTTGCTCGGCCGCCGTAGCGGCTCTCCTTAGCCAGCCTGTTTGAAGGCCTTCTGGCCCTCAAGGAAAAAGCCATTGGGGATGGCGATCAGGTTCCACCACCAGGCCAGCAGCGGTGTCCAGGCCAAGGCGTTGGAGGCCAGAAGCGCGGAATAGAGTGCCTTGTTCTTGGTTTGGTTGTCGTACATCACGGCCGTCTCCTGCTGCACAGTCCACCGCCTGCCCTTGGGGTTGAAGACCGGATCGGAGAGGGGTAAATGGTCAGGAACCCTGGTCCGGGAATCCTGCCGTGCTCGACCGATCATCCGCCGACTGCCTCTTCGGGAAGGGGTATGTCTGTAATTTACTACTGTTACTTCAAACCAACGAACTTAATCGTTCATTTGATTACCAGTATAGATGAGGACTAGCCGTTCTCTACCACGGACTTTTAGGGGTAGGTGAAAAGGCTGTTGTTGCGAAATGGCATCAGTGTGTTCGTTTCTCACAGGGCGCGGCCCACAGCCCAGTACCTATCAGTCATGGTCCATGGACCATGGCTCACCACCTGCGGCACTTGTCTTCAGACACCTGGCCGATGTCACCTCTTACCTGTCACCTGTCATCCTTCGCCGCCGGTCACGGAGAGCGAAGCGAAGGCCAGTAGTCCCCGGTAGGCATAGATACTGCGAGACCTGTGACCTACCACCTATGCCCCGTCATCTGTCGCCTATCACCTGTCACTAGTCGCGCTCTAGGCGCGCGGCCTGCGCGGCCCGGATCGGGCCTGGTCCCAGGGTTTACGCGGGCGCGGGCTGGCCGGCTTTGGGCGAGGGCGCGGGAGACCGGCCAGGGCCAGCAGGCCATCCATTTCCTCCTCGGTGAGATCGCGCCAGTGATGGCTGAAGAGGCTGGGTTCGAGGATGACGTTGCCGAAGCGGACCCGCATCAGGCGGCTGACCTTGACGCCCACGGCCTCCCAGAGGCGGCGCACCTCCCGGTTGCGGCCCTCGCGCAGCAGGACGTGATACCAACGGTTGGCGCCACGGCTGCTGGTGTCGGACTCCACGATCTCTTCGAACCGGGCCGGGCCATCCTCCAGTTCCACCCCATGGACCAGACGCTGCAGGGCCGCCCGGGGCGCCTCGCCGAGGACGCGCACGGCATATTCGCGCTCGATTTCCCGGGAGGGGTGCATGAGACGGTTGGCCAGATCGCCGTGGTTGGTCAGCAGCAGCAGGCCGGAGGTGTTGATGTCCAGGCGGCCGACGGCGATCCAGCGCCCTTGGAGCAGGGGCGGCAGGTGGTGGAAGACAGTGGGTCGTCCCTCCGGGTCCTGGCGGGTCACGACCTCGCCCTCGGGCTTGTGGTAGGCGATGACGCGCAGGGGCCCGGCGTCAGGGGAGGCCAGACGCAACTCCTTGCCATCGAGGCGGACTCGGTCCCCGGGGCCCAGGCGATCGCCCAGCTTGGCGACGCGGCCGTTGACCTCGATCCGCCCGGCGGTGATCCAACCTTCGATCTCCCGCCGCGAGCCCAGTCCGGCATCTGCGAGGGCCTTCTGAATGCGGGGCGGTTCAGGGGCGGTGGCCGGGGCTGGTGCGGGGGTGGTGGCTGGGGCGGGACCTGGCCTGGTGCGGGTGCGACGGTCTTGGGGCGGGCGGGAAGGGCGTTTGTCTTCGGTCATGGGTTAGATCCTGGCATTCCGCCAGTGTGGCGGACAGGGGGTGGACTAGCGGGACCACTGGCGGATAGGTCACCGGCCGAAGAGCCACTGGCAGCCGGGTCCGGCTCCTCCAGCGGCAGATCGTCACCTAGAAAGTCCGGCGAGCGGATTTCGGCCAGGGTCGGCAGCTCGTTGAGGGATTTGAGGCCGAAGTAATCCAGGAACTTGCGGGTAGTGGCGTACAGGGCCGGCCGGCCGGGGACGTCACGGTGGCCGACGACCCGCACCCACTCCCGCTCCAGCAGGGTCTTGACGATGTTGGTGCTGACGGCGACGCCACGAATCTCCTCGATCTCGCCGCGGGTGATGGGCTGACGGTAGGCGATCAGGGCCAGGGTTTCCAGCAGGGCGCGGGAGTAGCGCGGCGGCTTTTCGTCCCAGAGGCGGGCCACCCAGGGGGCGCAGGCCTTGCGCACCTGGATGCGGTAACCGCCGGCGACCTGGGCCAGCTCGATGCCGCGGTCCTGGTAGTCCGCCTCCAGGGCGGTCAGAGCGGCCGTCAGGTCCTCCCGGGTCGGCGGCGGCAACGCTGCCTCCTCCTCGGCGAAGAGGCTGGCCAGGGTCTCCAGGGTCAGGGGGGCGCCCGCCGCCAGCAGGGCACCCTCGACGATGTTCTTGAGGGAGAGGCGCTCGCTCATCGCCTAATTCCCAGAGCCTTGGCGAAGGGGAAAAGGAGGAAGGAACAAGAAAGAGAGAGCTTGATCACGACTCAGTTCCCGGTGCGCAGACGGACGTGAATGGGGGCGAAGGGCTCGGTCTGGACCAGTTCAATGGTGGCGGACTTGATCAGCTCCAGCACCGCCAGAAAGCTCACCACCACCCCCGCCCGGCCCTCGTGGAGCTCAAAGAGGTGAACGAAGGGGACAAACCCCATGCCCTGGAGCTTGATCAGCACCAGGGCCATGCGCTCCCGCAGGCTGAGGGATTCCTTCTCCACCTTGTGGCTGGTGTAGAGGTCCGCCCGCGCCAGCAACTCGCGTAGGGCCAGCAGGACCTCGCGCAGGTCGACCTCGGGGGGGATGAGGCGGCGATGGCCGGGGGGGACCGGTGCTTGGACCAGATAGTGATCGCGTTCCAGGCGCGGCAGTTCATCCAGGTCCTGGGCGGCTTTTTTGAAGCGCTCATACTCCTGGAGGCGGCGCACCAGATCGGCCCGCGGGTCCTCTTCCTCCTCGGTGGCGGCGGGGCGGGGCAGGAGCATGCGCGACTTGATCTCCGCCAGCAGGGCGGCCATCACTAGATACTCCGCCGCCAGTTCCAGGCGCAGGTCCTTCATCAACTCGACGTATTCCATATACTGGTTGGTGATCTCGGCGATGGGGATGTCGAGGATATCCAGGTTCTGGCGCTTGATCAGATAGAGCAACAGGTCCAGGGGCCCCTCGAAGGTGTCGAGAAAGATCTCCAGGGCATCCGGGGGGATGTAGAGGTCCTGGGGCAGGGTCAGCAGGGGCTGGCCCTGGACGATGGCGAAGGGCATCTCCCGCTGCTGGGGTGGGCCGGCGGGAACGAAGGTGGGGTCCGACGCCTCGCCGGCGGTTGCCGGGTCCGCTGCCAGGCCCTGGGGCTGGCCGGTCGCCGCCGTAAGGCTCACCTCATCGCTAGCCGGTGTCCGGTCGCTCAACGAAAGTCCATCGACATGGCCTGACGCACCTCTTCCATGGTCTTGCGCGCCACGACGCGGGCGGCCTCGTTGCCCTCGGCGATGATGTTGCGCACCTGTTCGGGCTGGGCCTCGTACTCCCGGGCGCGTTCCTGAATGGGCCTGAGTTCCGTCAGCACGGCGTCGATGACCGGTTGCTTGCACTCCAGACAGCCGATGCCCGCCGTGCGGCAGCCCGCCGCCGCCCAAGTTTGGGTCTCCTCGCTGGAATAGACCTCGTGAAGCTGGAAGACCGGGCACTTGGCCGGATCCCCGGGATCGGTGCGGCGCACCCGCGCCGGGTCCGTCGGCATGGTGCGCAAGGCCTTCTCCACCTGGGCCGGTGGATCGCGCAGGGCGATGGTGTTGCCGTAGGACTTGGACATCTTCTGGCCGTCCAGGCCCGGCATCTTGGAGGCCTTGGTCAGCAGGGCCTGGGGTTCCGGGAGGATGATGCGGCCACTGCCCTCCAGGAAGCCCTGCAAGCGCTCGCGGTCGGCGGTGCCCAGGTTGCCCTGGGCCTCGAGGAGGGACCGGGCCGTCTCCAGGGCCTCGTGGTCACCCTGTTCCAGGAAGGCCTTGCGCAGCTTGTCGAAGATCTGGGCGTTCTTTTTGCCCATCTTGTCCCGGGCCTTGGCCGCCCGTTCGGCAAAGTCCGGCTCGCGACCGAAGACATGGTTGAAGCGGCGCGCTACCTCCCGGGTCAGTTCGACGTGGGCGACCTGGTCCTCCCCCACCGGCACCAGCCCGGCCTTATAGATGAGGATGTCGGCGCTCTGCAGCAGGGGATAGCCGAGGAAGCCGTAGGTCGCCAGATCACGCTCCTTGAGCTTCTCCTGCTGGTCCTTGAAGGTCGGCACCCGCTCCAGCCACCCCAAGGGGGTAATCATGGAGAGCAGCAGGTGCAACTCCGCGTGTTCCATGACCCGCGACTGGATGAACAGGGTGGCCTTGGCCGGGTCGATGCCGGCGGCCAGCCAGTCCACCACCATGTCCCAGATGCTGGCCGGGATGATGGAGGGATCCTCGTAATGGGTGGTCAGGGCATGCCAGTCGGCGACGAAGAAGAAGCACTCGTAATCGTGCTGAAGTTCGACCCAGTTCTTGAGGACCCCGTGGTAATGACCCAGGTGCAGACGGCCGGTGGGCCGCATGCCGGAGAGGACGCGGCCGTTGGATGTGGTGGCAGAGTTCAAGGTGGGAATTCCCCGATGAGGTTCAACGTTGGCGGTGTATGTGGTTCAAAGCGAAGGGGGGTTGCCACGCTGGGCGGACCGGCACCGGGGACCCGGTTCCTGGTCCCGCACCGCGGCGGATTGCATAAGCGGATGCGGGACATTACTGGTAGTGCGCGGCGGCGAGCAGGGGAAGGTGCGGCGGCCAGTCAGACTCAGGTCATGAAGAGTTCCCGGACCACCCCGGCCCCGGGCATGAGGCTGATGGCCAGCTCGATCAGGGGGTGTAGCAGGGTACCGAGGACTCCGGTCACCAGCAGGATCACCAGCAGAATGAGGCCATAGGGTTCCAGCCGCGCAAACGGGAGGGCCAGCCGGCGCGGTAGGAGCGCGTTGAGCACTCGCCCCCCATCCAGGGGCAGGAGCGGGAAGAGATTGAGCACCATCAGCAGCACGTTGATCAACACCCCGGCGGCGCCCATGTAGGCCAGGGGTTGGGCTACCCAGGGACTGATCGACCACAGGGCCAGGGCCAGTTGGATCGCCAGACCCCAGAGGATTGCCATCACCAGATTGGCACCCGGGCCGGCCAGGGCGACCAGGGCCATGTCTCGCCGCGGCTGGCGCAGGTTGCGGACATCCACCGGCACCGGCTTGGCCCAGCCGAACAGGAAGCCGGTGAGAAAAAAGGTGACCAGGGGCACCAGCAGAGTGCCGATGGGGTCGATGTGCTTGAGTGGATTAAGGGTCACCCGTCCCAACAGGCGTGCCGTCCGGTCCCCCAGCCGACCGGCGGCCCAGCCGTGGGCCGCCTCATGGACCGTGATGGCGAAGAGCACCGGCAGGATGAGGATGGCCAGGAGTTGTGCATGATTAAGGATGTCCATGGGCGGGCATTATATCGACATCGCCTTCCAGTTTGCGGTAGCGATGGGGAGGATCGGGAACGAAATGCCCCTCGGGCCACTTCTCCGCCGCCCCGGTTGTCGGTATCCTGCAACCCCTTCACTCTATTGGAGGCATTTGGGCCTCCCTGGAATACCTGGTTAGCTTCCCATGTCCGACACCCAGCACGCCGCGTCGTCCCCGGCCCCGGGCAAGACCAACTTCATTCGCCAGATCATCGATCAGGACCTGGCCAGCGGTAAGCATGCCCGCATTCACACGCGCTTTCCGCCGGAGCCAAACGGCTATCTGCATATCGGGCACGCCAAGTCCATCGTCCTCAACTTTGGCCTGGCGGAGGATTACCAGGGGCAGTGCAATCTGCGTTTCGACGACACCAATCCGCACAAGGAGAACCTCGAGTTCGTCGAGGCCATCCAGGCGGACGTGCGCTGGCTGGGGTATGACTGGGGCGAGCGGACCTATTTCGCCTCGGACTATTTTCAGCAGCTCCATGACTTCGCCGTCGACCTGATCCGTCAGGGCCTGGCCTATGTCTGTGACCTGGATGCCGAGCAGACCCGTGCCTACCGCGGTACCCTGACCGAGCCGGGCCAGGACAGCCCCTACCGCAACCGCGGTGTCGAAGAGAACCTGGACCTTTTCGCCCGCATGCGCGCCGGCGAGTACCCGGATGGGGCCCGCACCCTGCGCGCCCGGATCGACATGGCCTCGCCCAACATCAACCTGCGCGATCCGGTCCTGTACCGCATCAAGCACGGGGTGACCCACCACCAGACCGGCAGCGAGTGGTGCCTCTACCCCATGTACGACTACACCCATCCCATCTCCGACGCCCTGGAGGGCATCACCCACTCCCTCTGTACCCTGGAGTTCGAGGACCACCGGCCCCTCTACGACTGGGTGATCGACCACCTGGACCTGCCCTGCCAGCCGCGCCAGATCGAGTTCTCCCGCCTCAATCTGGAATTCACGGTGATGAGCAAGCGACTCCTCACCCAACTGGTCAGCGAGGGCCATGTGGAGGGCTGGGACGACCCGCGCCTGCCGACCCTCGCCGGGCTGCGCCGCCGGGGTTACACCCCCGCAGCCATCCGCGCCTTCTGTGACCGCATCGGCATTACCAAGGCCGACAACCGGGTGGAGATGTCCCTGCTCGAGAACACGGTGCGCGAGGACCTGGACGCGACCTGCGAACGCCGCCTGGCAGTGCTCCACCCCCTCAAGCTGGTCATCACCGACTACCCGGCCGACCAGGAGGAGGCCATCGCCCTCGCCAACCATCCCAAGGACGAGGGGCGTGGCAGCCGGAACCTGAGCTTTGGCCGGGAACTGTACATCGACCGCGCCGACTTCGCGTTGGACCCGCCCAAGGGCTTCAAGCGCCTGGTCCCTGGCGGCGAGGTCCGCCTTCGCGGCGCCTATGTCATCCGCTGCGATCAGGTCATCCAGGACGCCCAGGGCGAGGTCATCGAGTTGCGGTGCAGCCATGACCCCGCCACCCTGGGCCGCAATCCCGAGGGGCGCAAGGTCAAGGGGGTCATCCACTGGGTGCCCGCCGCTCAGGCGGTCAGCGCCGAGGTGCGCCTCTACGATCGCCTCTTCAGCGTGCCCCATCCCGGCGCCGGCGGCGGCCAGTTCCTCGCCGATCTCAATCCGGACTCCCTGCGCACCCTGACCGGCTGCCTGCTGGAGCCGGCCCTCGCGGCGGCCCAGCCCGGCGAGCGCTTCCAGTTCGAGCGCGAGGGCTACTTCGTGGTCGACCGCGACTCCCGGCCGGGACACCTGATATTCAACCGCACCGTCGGTTTACGTGATACCTGGGCCAGTCAGAGCCCCTGATTCACCATTCATTTTTTCTTTTCCCCCGAGGATACATGCTACATGTCGAGCATCATCAAGTCGTCCGCCCCAGTCGACGCCGGGCAGAATGTCAGCCAGGCCTTCGCCACCATCATGGCCCACAACTTCGATTTCATCCTGGAGTGGGAAGACAAGGCCCGCGGCGGGGAGGATATCGAAGGCGTCCATCAGATGCGTGTCGCCATCCGCCGCCTGCGCTCGGCCATCTCCCTGTTTCGCGGCGCCATCCCCCGCGAGTCAAGCCAGCCCTGGTCCGAAGAAATGCGTTGGGTGGTGGGTGAATTGGGCCTGGCCCGGGACCTGGACGTCTTCATCGACGAGGGCCTGAGCCACGCCGCCCCCCTCCTGCCCCTTCCCGGGGCCGAGGACCTCGATCGCGTCGCCCGGACCCGGCGCGACCGGGCCTATCAGGAACAGGTGGCCCCCATGCTGGCCAGCGATCGCTACCAGGCGTTCAAGACTGGCTTCAGGGACTGGTTCACCCAGCGCCAGTGGGAAGGAGAAGGCCGGGGGGGTAAAAAGCGTAAGGCCAGCGAGGCCATGACCGGCAAGCTGGTGCCCTTCGCCCGGGCCCTGCTCGACAAGCAGGAGCGCCAGGTCCTCAAGACCGGCAGCAATGTCGATCGTAACGATGCCGAGGCCATGCACCGGCTGCGGATCGAGTGCAAGAAACTGCGCTACGCCGCCGAGTTCTTTCGTCCCCTCTTCATCGGCATGGACGGCTTCATCGCCCACATGAAGGGGCTACAGGACCTGCTGGGGCTGATGAATGACGTCGCCGTCACCCGCAATCTGCTCGACATCCTGCTCCTGGATGAGAACGACCACCGTATCCTTATCTTCGCCGGTGGCCTCATCGGCTGGCGCACTTGCGACTTCTTCCACACCCTCAACCGCTTCGACGCGGTATGGGAGGAGTTCACCGAGGCCCGTCATCCCTGGTGGAAGAACAGTGCCCTGGCGGAGAATGTCAGCGCGGAGGCGGCACGGGCTCGGAAGTGAGAAGGGCGAATCCCCGCCCGCGCGGCAGGGTAGCCGCACGGTTAGGTTTAGCCGCACAGTCAGGGTAGCTGCACGGTTAGGGCTAGCCGCCCAATCAGGACAGGCGTGAGTCCAACAGGCGGATCGCCTGGCGGTTGGTCCAGGAACTGGCGAGAAAGGTGGCCGCCCGAGCGCGCGGCCAGTCATACTGACGATGCTCCTGGGCATCGAGGTTGATCAGGCGCCGGAAGGGGAGCACCAGGGCGAACCAGTGCTCCAGGTTTTCACGGACCTCGGGGGCATAGCGCGCCCGCCAGGCGGGGACGATGGGGAAGCGCTCACGGTGACGCAGGTCGATCAGGGTCGCATCCGGGACCTTGATGCCGGTCTCCTCCCGCAGTTCACGCCCGGCCGCCTGGCGTGGCGATTCCCCGGGCTCCAGGCTACCGGTCACCGATTGCCAGAAGCCGGCGGGCTGGGCCCGCTCCAGCATCAGGAACTCGCCACCCAAGGTGGCGATGACCAGCAGCACGGACTCAGGACGTTTGTAAGGGTTAGGCATTCAGCTTTTCCCGCGGCTGCCGGCTATTGGACTGGCGCCGAGGCTTTGAAGTTTCGACACTTCCTGAAGAGGGTGCTTTCGCCTGGATGCCTCCGGTCCCATTCTAGTCGCCCGCATCAGGGCCGCAGCTTGATCCGCAACGCCAGTTCGTTGAGCTGGGTCTGATCCACGGGGGATGGCGCTGAGGTCAGCAGACAGGCGGCGGTCTGAGTCTTGGGGAAGGCCATGACGTCGCGGATGGAACTGGCCCCAGTCATCAGCATCACCAGCCGGTCAAGGCCGAAGGCCAGGCCGCCGTGGGGCGGACAGCCGTACTTCAGGGCCTTGAGCAGGAAGCCGAAGCGGTCCTCGGCCTGTTCGTCGCTGATCTCCAGCAGGCTGAGCACGCGGCGCTGCACCTCCTCGCGGTGGATACGGATGGAGCCGCCGCCGATCTCGGTGCCGTTGAGGACCATGTCGTAGGCGCGGGACAGGCAGGCGCCGGGGTTGGTCTTCAGCAGGTCGAGCTGATCCTCCTTGGGCGAGGTGAAGGGGTGATGCAGGGCGGTCCAGCGCCCGGTGTGGCCCTCGCGCTCGAACATGGGGAAGTCCACCACCCAAAGGGGATGCCAGCCCTCGGCCATCAGCCCCAGGTCCTGGCCCAGCTTGACCCGCAGGGCGCCGATGGCCTCGTTGACCACCTTGGCCTTGTCGGCGCCGAAGAAGATCAGGTCCCCATCGACGGCCCCGGTGCGGGCCATGATGCCGTCCACCGCGCTGTCCGGCAGGAACTTGAGGATGGGGGACTGGAGCCCCTCCCGCCCCTGGCCAGCCCAGTCGTTGACCTTGATGTAGGCCAGGCCCTTGGCGCCATAGATGGCGACGAACTGGCCGTAGTCGTCGATGGCCTTGCGGCTCAGCTCGGCGCCATTGGGCAGACGCAGGGCGACCACCCGGCCCTCCGGGTCCGCCGCCGGGCCGGCGAAAACCTTGAAGTCCACACCGGCCATGAGGTCGGCCACGTCCACCAGCTCCAGGGGCACCCGCAGGTCGGGGCGGTCGGAGCCGAAGCGGCGCATGGCCTCGGCGTAGGTCAGGCGCGGCAGGGGGTTGGGCAGCTCGGCGCCGAGGATGTCACGGAACAGAACGCGGATCATCTCCTCCATCAGGCCCATGAGCTCGTCCTCGCTCATGAAGGAGACCTCGATGTCGAGCTGGGTGAACTCCGGCTGGCGGTCGGCGCGCAGGTCCTCGTCGCGGAAGCAGCGGGCGATCTGGTAGTAGCGATCCAGGCCCGACATCATCAGCAACTGCTTGAAGAGCTGGGGCGACTGGGGCAGGGCGAAGAACTCGCCGGGGTGGGTGCGGCTGGGCACCAGGTAGTCGCGGGCGCCCTCGGGGGTGGACTTGGTGAGGATGGGGGTCTCGATGTCGAGAAAGCCATGGTCGTCCAGAAAGTTGCGCAGGGCGCGGGTGATCTGGCCGCGTACCCGCAGGCGCTGCTGCATCTCCGGGCGGCGCAGGTCGATGTAGCGATAGCGCAGGCGCAGCTCCTCGGAGGGCTCTGGGCCATGCTCCGCCAGGTGAATGGGCGGGGTTTCGGAGGTGTTGAGGATGGTGATGGCCGTGGCCAGGACCTCGATCTCGCCGGTGGCAAGGTCCGGGTTTTCGGTCCCCGCCGGGCGTGGGCGCACCCGGCCCACGACACGGACCACGTACTCGCTGCGGGCCTGCTCGGCCATGCGGAAGGTCTCGGGGTTGTCCGGGTCGATCACCACCTGCACCAGGCCGTTGCGGTCGCGCAGGTCGATGAAGATGACGCCGCCATGATCCCGCCGGCGATGGACCCAGCCGCTGAGGCTGACCTCTTGTCCGAGATTGTCGCGGTTTAGATCCCCGCAATAGTGACTGCGCATGCGCTTTGGCTCCGCTGCTGTGGCCGCAACCGTGGCCGCCCAGGGCGGCCGAAAAAAAGAAGGGCATGATACCCAGGGGGGCAGGGGAGTGCCAGGCCGGTATCCGACCCTCCCTATCGCTGCCAACCTCTGAAGTGAGATGGCACAAATCGTCTTGCGCGCTGGTGGGGTTTCCCGGTCAGGGGAGTTTGCGGGTTAACCGGACGTGACGGCCGGGCGGGTCCAGCGTTGGAGAATCGCCACCATGGCGTTGAGGTCCACGGGTTTGACGAGAAAATCGTTCATCCCGGCATCGAGGGCCTGCTGCCGCTCCTCGGGCAGGACACCGGCACTAAAGGCGATCACTGGCAGGGAGTTTAGCCCCAGTTGGTGACGTAGGTGGCGGGTGGCGGTCAGGCCGTCCATGACCGGCATCTGGCAGTCCATCAGCACGGCAGCGAAGGCGGTGGGACGGTCCCGCAGTATGTCCAGGGCTTCCTGGCCGTTTTGCGCCAGGGAGACCAGTGCCCCCTCCAGGGTCAGCAAGTGTGATACCACCTCCAGGTTGATATCGTTGTCTTCCACGACCAGGATGGGAATTCCGCCTAACCGGGGCCCCACGGCCAACGGCGCGGGTTCGGAACAGGTCTCTCGCCCGGGGGAGCGGGGTGCGCGCCCGAAGGGGAGCTCAAACCAGAAGAGACTCCCGACCCCCGGGGTGCTGCTGGCGCCTATGGTCCCCCCCATGAGCTCCACCAGCCGGCAGGAGATGGACAGACCCAGGCCAGTGCCACCAAAGCGACGGGTGATACTGCTGTCGGCCTGGGTGAAGGGGTTGAACAGGCTCGGCAGGACCTCCGGGGCGATACCGATGCCGTTGTCCTCAACCTCGAAGCGGAGGGTGATCAGGTTCGCGCCCCGCGCCAGGGTCCGGACCCGGAGGTTGATCTCCCCACGCTCCGTGAACTTGATGGCGTTGCCCACCAGGTTGAGCAGGATCTGCTCCAACCGCAGGTCGTCGCCCACCAGGTCGTCACCCAGCCGGTTGTCGTCCCCCGGGTTGGCCTTGAGTTCCGGTGGGGTCTCGGTTCGCAGCGCGAGTCCCTTGTCCCGTGCCGGCCCGGCCATCAGGCCGGTCACCTGTTCCAGCAGCGGCGCCAGGGCAAAGGGGCGCGGTTCGAGGCGCAACTGGCCGGCCTCGATCTTGGAAAGATCGAGGATGTCGTTGATGATACTCAGTAAAGCGCGGCCCGAGACCCGTAGCCGCCGCACCATCTCCCGCTGGGTGGGCGTCAGGGGTTCCCGTTCCAGTACCTGAGCCAGACCGAGGATGCCATTCAGGGGGGTGCGGATTTCGTGGCTCATGTGGGCCAGGAAGTCGCTCTTGGCCCGACTGGCGTCCTCGGCGGCCTGGCGCGCCAGCCGCAATTCGGCCTCGAGCCGCCTCCGTTCGGTAATGTCGCGGGTGATGCCGACGAAGCCGGTAAATTCGCCATTCTCGGCATAGAGACCATTGGTGGTGACCTCTGTCCATACCGTCGAGCCGTCCTTGCGGGGTTGTTCCAACTCGCCACGGAAAGGCTCGACGGGCAATCCCGCCGCCACTCGGGACAGCGCTTCGTGAAAGGTCTCCGCGACGATGGCGAGCGAGTCCGGCGTCAGTGCCTCCGCCATGCCTTGCGTCATCACCTCCGCGGGGCTGTAGCCGCGGAGCTTGTGCACCGCCGGGCTGACGTAAGTGAAGTGTCCTTGGGCGTCCATGGTCCAGATGACATCGGTCGCACGATCGGCGATAAGTCGATAGCTTTCCTCGCTATGGCGCAACGCTTTCTCGGCGCGCTGGCGGATCTCGATTTGGGTTTGCAGCAGTTCCGCCCGCCGTCGTTCTGTCAAGGAGAAGGCGACGATGAGCTGCCGGCTGATGATCAGGAAGAGGAGTAAGTAGAGGGGCACGAACAGACTGGCGAGTCCGATGTCGAGGCCACTCTCCAAGCCGCTCTCCGCGCCGCCCCCCCAGGGTCCGGCGTGGTCAACGAGGCGCTCCAGGGGGTAACGGATCGCCCCAATCAACAACTGCGCTGTCAGGGCTATTTTCAGGCCACGGAGGGGAATGACCGTCTCCCCCTGCCGGATCAGCACCACCTCGCCCAGGGCCCAGAGGCAAAAGCTGAGCTGGAGCAGGGCGAGGAGGAAAATCTGGGCCTCGTAGAGGTGATTGAAGGCCAGGACCTCGAAGGTGTAATTGACCAGGAAGATCAGAACGGCGAGCAGCCAGACGGTCTGGAGGGTTGCCGAGATCCTCGCGGAGGGGGAGGAGGCGGGCCCATCCGGACCCGGCTTGGCAGGGGAGAACAGGGCGGGGATCTTGGGCACGGAATCAGCGGTTCCTGTCACCTGGTCAGGGCGGGGGGCAGGGGCGGGGCGGTGCCCGGAATCAGGGCACCAGGGCCAGGACCTTGGCTTCCCACTCGGTCCGACAGCCCGGATGGACGCGCTCGCATTTCTCCGCCCATTCCGGCAACAGCAGGGTTTGGGCTAGTGCTTTCAGGCGCTGACTGTCATGGGGGGAAGGCTCGACCAGGGCCATCTGGTAGGGTTTGCCCCACTGGCAGTCACCGCCGACATTGCATGAGGAGGCATCGGCGTGGATGGCTTGGGAAAAGGCCCAGAGATCATCCAGATAGGCATCGAAGGCGTCTTGCAGGATCTCCTGCTGCCGCCGGGAGAATTGAGCCCATTTTTTCAGGGAGATGGCATAGCCATTGAGACCAAAATGCACCGCCAGGGGGAAATAGGCCTGGCTGTGCTCCGCCCAGCCGGCGTAGTTGGCGGAGGCGGCGCTGGTGATGGCGCAATCCACCAGGCCATCGGCCAGGGCGTTCCGGGTCTCGTCAAAGGCGATGATGGCGGGCGTTCCGCCCAGGGCGGTGATCAGACTCGCCATGGAGGGGCTGGCGACCCGCACCTTCAAGCCGGCGAGATCATCGAGGTGCTGGATGGGGTGGCGGCAGAAAAACACCTGGGGGCCGAAGGTCCAGACACCCAGCAACTTGGCGTCGAAGGTCTCCCGTAGGTAGCGGTCGACGGTTGCCGCGTAACTGCGCGCCACCCGCCGGGCCGTCTCGAAGTCGGCATAAAGCCCGACCAGGTCGATACCCTGCAAACTGGGTTCCGCCTCGCTGTTCTGGATGAACCTCAGGGAGACCAGGTCGAATACCCCTTCCCGCAACATTTGCAGTTGGTAGGTGTCCTTGAGCCCGGTCTCGTTGATGGGCGTGTAGGTCACCTGGAGTGGCAGGCCGGTGATCCTCGCCAGGTCACGAAAGAAGGGGGCCTCCTTGGCCTCTTGCATCAGTCCGGTCGTGGTCGGCTGGCCGATGACCACCAGCGGGATTTCGTCCAAGACCACCCAGGACAGGGCGAAAGCGGCAACCAGGGTCACAAACAGCAACATCCGTTTCATTGTGTTGATTTTTGTATCCTCGATAGCCAGAACCGCGGACCCGGGGACCCGGGAGCACCGGGTCGAGCAGCGAGAGGGGCAGGGCGGATGTCGGGGGCTGGTGGCTAGGGGTTGGGCCCGCCCAGCGACAGGATTCAGCAGTTCGTATTATAGCCAGGTCGCTGGCGTGAAACTCACGGCAAAGCCTTTCATCTTCGGGGCTGTGGCGGGCCCCCTCATGACAGTGAGCGTGAAAGTCACGGCAGAGTCTTTCATGGCCAGGGACGTGGCGCGCCACCACATGACAGTTAGCCAGCTAAGGTCCTGCCTTCCCCCACCTCCTCCTGGGTGCGGCCATCGCGGATGTGGTAAAGGCGCCTGAAGGTGGGGATGATCTTCTCGTCATGGGTGACGACGATGACGGCGGTCTGGTACTGGCGCGCCATTTGATTCAGCAGGCGAATGACGCCGAGGGCGCGCTCGCTGTCGAGGGGGGCGGTGGGCTCGTCGGCCAGGATCACCGGGGGGCGGTTGGCCAGGGCACGGGCGATGGCCACCCGTTGCTGCTCGCCGCCGGAGAGGTGGGCGGGCAGGGCGCGGGCGCGATGGCTGACGTCCAGGGCGGAGAGCAGCTCCCGGGCCTGATCACGGGCCAGGCCGTTGGCCTGGCCGGCCAGCATCAGGGGCAGGGCGACGTTGTCGGTGACATCGAGGAAGGGGATCAGGTAGGGGGCCTGAAAGACGAAGCCGATCTTGTCGCGACGCAGGGCGCGCCGGTCGGGGATGCGCCAGCCCTCGTCATAGATGACCTCCTCCCCCAGGGTCATGCGCCCGCCGCTGGGCTCGATGACCGCCCCCAGGCACTTGAGCAGGGTGCTCTTGCCCGAGCCCGAGGGGCCGATGAGACCGATCACTTCGCCAGGGGCCACCGCCAGGTCCACCCCCTTGAGGGCGTCCACCGCCGTGTCGCCGGCACCGAATCGCTTGCGCAGGCCCTCGATCCGGATGCCATGGGTCGCCCCGATGCCCGGCAGTTCAGGATTGCCCAGAACGCCAGCGGGGAACCCGGCGCCGGCGCTAATGCCAGCACCAGGGGCGCGATGGATCCCCGGACGCCCTGGGCCATCCCGATGATCTTGGTCCCCTGGGGCGGCGTGGTCAGGGGGAATCCTGGCTTCAACCACCGATGGCCTCCGCCGGGTCCACCCGGAGCGCGGCACGGATGGCGATGAGGCTCGCTAGCGTGCAGATGAGCATGACGATGGCGAAGCCGCGCGCCGCGTCGCCTGGCAACAGCAGGACGTACTTGGGGAAGACCGGCGCCCAGAGGCTGGCGGCGATCTTGCCGACCATGAAGCCGATGGCCCCCAGGCCCAGGGCCTGCCACAGGATCATGGCGGCAATGGTGCGGTTGCGGGTGCCGATGAGCTTGAGCACCGCGATCTCGCGGATCTTGCCCAGGGTCAGGGTGTAGATGATGAAGGCGACGATGGCGGCGCTGACCACGGAGAGGATGACCAGGAACATAAAGATCTGCCGCGCCGAGGTGGCGATGAGCTTGGCCTGGAGGATCTCGTTCATCTCGGCGCGGGTGTGGACGCCGAGGCGCTTCCAGCGGCGGATGTCGGCGGCCACCGCATCCACGTCCGCCCCCGGGGTTACCCGCACCAGGATGGCGTTGACGGCGCTGCTCTCGGTCTGGGTGGCGAGCACCGCCGCCAGCACCCCGGGCTGGCCGGGGCGGTTGAGCTGGGGATTGGCCAGGGTGCGCTGGCGCTGATGGACGATGGCGTCGTTGTCCTTGAGGAACTGAGCCTCCTGGGCATCCTTCAGGGGGATGAAAATCATGGGATCACCGCCGGAGGACACGGCGCGGCGCGTCAGCCCGACCACGGTGTAAAGGTTGCGGCGGATACGGACCTGCTCACCCATCTGGAAGCCGGTCGCCAGGTCCGCCACCGCCTCGTAATGGCCGCGGGTGAGATGGCGCCCGGCGACCAGGAAACGCGGCTGGCCCGGTTCGCCAGGACCTCCGGGGACCACGCCGACCACCATGGCCCGCCGATCCCGCTCCCCCTGGCCCACTTGCATGGTGAGGTAGGTGACATTGGCCGCCCGTGCCACGCCCGGCAGGGTGAGGATGCCCCGGTAGAGGTCGTCCTGGAGACTGGAGGACTCGGCATGGGGCCCCAGGGTGTCCCGCTGCACCACCCACAAGTCCGCCCCGCTGGTGTCGAGCAAGACCTCGGCGTCGTCCACCATGCCGCGATAGATGCCGGCCATGGAAAGGGTGACGCCGATGAGCAGGCCCAAGCCCAGGCCGGTGAAGACGAACTTGCCCCAGGCGTGGAGGATATCGCGGCCGGCGAGGCTGATCACCGCGGCGCTCCAGGCATCGAGGTGGGTCCGCTCACGGGGGCGGCGGGGCTATAGGGGCTATTGGGGTTAACGGGGTTAACGGGGTTTCTCGGGATACCAGGGCCTCTTGGGCTGTCAGCGCTGCTGATGTCGCTGGTAGCCTCAGGGATGCTAGGAGTTCTAGCGACGCTGCCGCCGCCGTTGAGTCCAGAGGCACCAGAGAAGCTAGATGGCGATACAGCAGGAACGTCAAAGGTACCAGTGACGCCAGGGATGGTGTCCCGGACCTCGATCCGGCTGCCGGGGCTCAGGGGCGAACGACTATGCACCACCACCCGGTCACCGGCCTTCAGCCCGGCCAGGATCTGGACCCGGCCGTCCAGGTCCGACAGGCCCTTTTCCACCGGGACAAAGCGGGGCTCCTCGTTCCCCTCCAGCCGCCAGACGCCAAGCTGGCCATCGCGGCGGTGCAGGGCGGCGTTAGGCACCCAGGGCGTGGGGGGCAGGGGCGCGAGATCGACCCTGACCTCGGCCAGTTCACCCAGGTGGGGCAGGGGATCGGGGAGGGGGGTGAAGCCGACCTTGGCGAGGAGCTCCTCGGTCACGGCATCGGCCCGGGGCTCCACCCGGTCCACCACCCCGGCCAGAGTCGCCAGGGGTTGGGAACGCAGGTTGATCCGCGCCGCCAGGCCCGCGGCCAGGCCACCGGCGCCGAGCTGGTCGAAACGGGTGTCGACCCAGAGCTGCCCGGCATCGATCACCTCGACCACCGACTGGCCCGCCACCAGGGTGCTGCCCGGCTCCGCGTCCCGGGAGACCACCAGGGCGTCCACCGGGGCGATCAGGCGCAGGTTGGCGCGTTGGCGGACCAGGGCCTCGCGTTCGGCCTCGACCCGTTTCAGTTCCTGCTCGGCGGATTCCCGATTGGCCCGGGCGGTCTGAAGACCGGCCGCGGCCACCTGGGACTCCTGGCGCTTGGCCTCGACGGTATCCTCACTGGCGGTCTTGGCCAGCAGGAGTTGCTCGTAGCGCTTGACCTGGGCAGTGGCGAAGTCGCGCCGCGCCTGGGCATCGTCGACCTGGGCGCGGGCGGCCTCCACCCCGGCCTGGGCGCGCCGCAGGGCCGCCTCCTGGGCGGTGACCCGGTCATCCAGGTCCACCGGGTCCATCTCCCCCAGCAACTGCCCAGCCTTGACCCGCTCGCCCACCTGCACCTCCACCCGGCTCACCCGCCCGGCAACGGTGGGGCCGATGCGGTAGGTGTAGCGCGCCTCCACCGTGCCGACGCCAAAGAGGCTGGGGCGGATGCCGTCCACCTGGACGGTCGCCAGGGTCACCGGAACCGGCGCCAGGGGGCCGGTGGTCAGGGCCAGCCAGAGAAAGGCGGCCCCCAGGGGGAGGAGAAAGGCGAGTAGGGGCAGGGCGCGCCGGGGGATGGGAAGGTAAAGCATGGGTTTGATCGCCGTGGAAGGGATTCCGCCCCGCGCTCAGGTCGCTGCCGTCAGGCGGGCATAGAGGAGGGGGAGTCGAGCGGGAAGCTCGGCGGGGTTGCGGATGACCACATAGCCGCCGCTGCCGAAGAGGTGGGGGAGGTAATCGTTGCCCTCCGGGTCGATGGTGACACAGAAGGGCTCCAGGCCCTGGCGGCGGGCCTCGGCCACGGCGTGGCGGGTGTCCTCGATGCCCCAGCGGCCCTCGTAACGGTCCAGGTCGTTGGGCTTGCCGTCGGTGAGGATCAACAGCAGACGGCGACCGGCGGGCTCCAGGGCCAGGCGCTTGGCGGCGTGGCGGATGCCGGCGCCCAGGCGGGTGTAATAGCCGGGCTTGATGGCCTGGATACGGCCGCGGATCACCGCGCCATAGGGCTCGCCGAAGGCCTTGAGGCGGTGGACGCGCACCGGGTCGCGGCGGCGGGAGCTGAAGCCGAGCATGGCGAAGCGGTCGCCGGTGGCGGCCAGGCTCTCCCCGAAGAGGAAGAGGCTGTCGCGGATGGCGTCGATGACCCGGCCGCGGTCGTCGATCCAGGTATCAGTGGACAGGGACAGGTCCGCCAGCAGCAGGCAGGCCAGGTCGCGGGCGCCGCTGCGCATCTGGCGATAGAGGCGGCTGGCGTCGCCCTGAACCCCCGCGTGGCGGTCGGTGGCGAAGCGCAGGTAGGCGTCGAGGTCGATGGCCTCGCCGTCGGGGCGGCCGCGCAACCAGGTGCGGGCCGGGGTCAGGGCCTGGAACTGGTCGCGCAGGCGCTGGGCGGTGCGGCGCAGGTGGTCGGGGAGGGGGCAGGGTGGAGCCTCGGCGGCCAGCATCTCGTGGATGCGGCAGTGATCAGGCAGGAGGCGACGCTGTTTCCAGTCCCATTCCGGCAGGCGCTCGCCATCGCTGAGGATCAGGTCGTCCTCGCTGGCGGCGGGCAGGTCGAGGTCGAAGCGCAGGCGCGCGCCGCTGGCCTTGCGATCGCGGGCGACGGCGATCTGGTCCATATCCTCGGCGGCGGCCTTGGCGCGCTCCAGGTCGTCCTCCTCGTCGGTGGCGCGATCGACGCGGACGTATTCGCCCCAGGAAAAGATGTTCTCCATGCGGATGCCGATGAAGCCGGCGTCCTTCTTTGGCATCTCGGCGCGCTCGGCCCGGCGTCGGCGCCGCCGGCCCAGGTCGGCGCTGGCCTCGTCGGGGGTGCGCTCCTGGTCTTCGGGGTCGTGGGAGGCGGAGGCGGCACCCTGCGGCAGGGGTGGGTCCGGGTGGAGCCAGAGCGGGACGGGCAGGGGCGGGCGTTGCCGTTGCCGCCTGGATGGAGGAAGGCGTGTCCGCCCGCCCGCACCGGTCTGGGAATGGGCCAGAATCGGGCCGCTGACGCTGCCGGGATCGGTCAGGGCCTGGCGGATGGCGATCTCGGCCCTGGCTTCCCCGGGGGGAAGATGGGCTGGATCGGGGCGTTCGGCCAGATGGGCCTCGACCAGCCGCTGGTAGCGTGACACCAGACCAGGAAAACGCTCCAGGGCGGAACGGGCCAGGCGCTGGTTACCGGTCAGCCAGTCGTCATCCGCCTGGGCCTCACCCGTGGCCAGGGCGGCCAGCCACAGATAAAGGTCGCGATTGAGGCCTGACTCCGGGAAGCGGTCGATGACCGGTGGCAGCATCAGGGCGCGGTCGTCGCGCCAGGCCAGGGCCATGCGGTTGCCTGACCCGGCGATGCGCGCCAGCAGTCTGCGCCGGGCGCCATGGGTGTAATCGTCCCCGGCCTTGACCTCCAGGCCAGCATCGCCACCCAGGGCGCGGAAGACGATGCCCAGGGTGACGGCCATGTCCTCCAGTCGCACCGCCGCCTCCGGATAACGCCGCTCGCTGGCCCGGGTGATGAGGCGATGCCAGAGGGCGCCGACCTGTTCTTCCATTCTGTCAGGTCCTGAGCTTAGGGGCAGTCAGGGACGTCAGGGACGGTCCCGGATCGGGTGGTTTCTGGCAGGGATTCACGCAGATGACTGGGGAACAGGATTCTGTTAAAGGAAATTCCCGATCGGGTGGTCCCTGACGGGAGGGTTCGGCAGATTCTTCGGTAGGGAATGTGGTTCTGGTTTTGCATGGGTTACGAAGTACTGGCAAATTTTCGCTTGGAAAATGGATTTGGCCCTTGAGAGGAAATGCCGCCGACCCCGCAGAGGATTGGGGGCATAGCCCGTCCTTCACCCCAGGCTGGCCTGAATAACCTCCCGCAGGGCGGCGATGGTCTCGGCGTCGTCGGTGAGGGGCTCCACCAGGGCGGCGTGGCAGGCATCCAGGGTGGCCATGCCGCCGCGGATGAGGGTGGCTGCATAGACCAGCAGGCGGGTGGAGGCGCCCTCGTCCAGGTCGTGATCCTTGAGGCCGCGCAGGGCCCCGGCCAGGGTCACCAGGCGGCGGGCCAGCACCTGGTCGATGTCGGTCTCGCGCATGAGGATTGCGACCTCCAGTTCCGGATGGGGGAAGCCCAGGCTGAGGGCGACGAAGCGCTGGCGGGTGCTGGGCTTCATGCCCTTGAGCAGGTTCTGGTAGCCAGGGTTGTAGGACACCACCAGCATGAAGCCCGGGGGGGCCTCCAGGGTTTCGCCGGTGCGCTCCAGGATGAGGATGCGGCGATCGTCGGTGAGGGGGTGCAGCACCACGGTGGTGTCCTTGCGCGCCTCCACCACCTCGTCCAGATAGCAAATCGCCCCCTCGCGCACGGCGCGGGTCAGGGGGCCGTCGGACCAGAAGGTGCGGTTGTCGCCGATCAGATGCCGCCCCACCAGGTCCGCCGCGGTCAGGTCGTCGTGGCAGGCGACGGTGTAGAGGGGCCGGCCCAGGCGCTGGGCCATGTAGCGCACCAGTCGCGTCTTGCCGCAGCCGGTGGGGCCCTTGATCATCACCGGCAGGCGATGGTGGTAGGCCTGCTCGAAGAGGTCCACCTCCCGGCCCTGAGGCTGGTAGTGGATGGGGGTGGGGTCATCGCCGGAAGAAGTGGCTGGGCCGGGAGTCGTGGCGGAGCCGCCAGCGTTTGGGAAGTTCATGTCGAGGGTGAGCATCTCGATCCTGGGGTGGGTGTCAGGGGTAAGGCCAAGGGGATCAGGTGGTCGATGGGGATGCCAGGGTGAAGGCCGTGGTGATGAGGCCGCCGATCAGGAGCAGCCAGATCAGGATGACCCAGCGCCAGGGGCCGCGCAGGCCATGCAGCCCCATGAAGAAGTCCCCCACCAGGTGGCCTTTGAACAGGGCGCCGGCCAGGACGAGCAGGGCGGCGGTCAGGCCGCTCAGTCCCAGTTCACCGACGATATAGGTGGCAAAGGTCAAGGCTATCAGCACCAGGTAGACGCGGGTGCAGGGGCGGGGCCAGGTGGAAGTTTGATTCATGGCGCGGCTCCCGCCGGGACACGGCGATTTGGGTGATGATAAGGGGCGAATCCGCTTCATGTCGGTCACCTCACCGCATGACATAGACCAGGGGGAAGAGGATCAGCCACACCAGGTCGACCATGTGCCAGTAGGAGGCCCCGGTCTCGACGCCGATATGGTCCTGGGCGTCATAGCCCCCTTGACGGGCCTTGAAGGCCACCGCCGTCAGGATCACCAGGCCGAGGATGACGTGCATGAAGTGAAAGAAGGTCAGGGACAGATAAAACATGTAAAAGGTGTTGGTGGACAGGGTGATGCCCTGACCGAAGTGATGGGCGTATTCATAGCCCTTGACCCCAAGAAAGACCCCGCCCATGAGGATGGCCAGGCCCAGCCAGCCGGCGCAACTCCGGCCCTCGCCACCGCGGATGGCGGCCACGGCCCGGACCACGAAATAGCTGCTGGTGATCAGGGCCAGGGTGTTGATCAGGGCCGCGCCCCGATCCAGGGTCAACTGGTACTCATTGAACAGGGCGACCTGGTTCATGCGGGTGAAGGCGTAGGCGGCGAAGAAGACGGCGAAGACCGACAACTCCGCGAGGATGAAGATCCAGATCGCCAGATCACCCGGGGGGTAACGGGATTCCGCCGGGGCGCTTACTGCCGTGCTCATCGGGGAGGGTCCTGTGTTTTCATTAAAACAACAGGTTAGGCAGACATGCCCGGCCTTGCCTTGACCGAGGTCAACCGCCCATGCTCAGGCTACCTCCAGGTCCGGTCCCTCAGTCCCAATTGAATGTGGCGGTTACCGCGCCTATTAGGCCTAAGATCAGGAAAATAACCCACCATCATTCGGAAGGGGTGCCATCATTTGGTCATGAGTAGGGAGTAAAGGAAACGCTGATTAATTCCGGATTCAGGGGCGAAAACGCCTTGCAATGCCTTGATTCAGTTACGTGGGTCGCAGCGGATCTCGTATTAATCAGCGTTACCTTAAGGGCAAGGTGGTTGAGGCGGTGAGGGCACGGTCAGGAATACAGTCATCGCGCCTCCATTTTCGGCTACCCCGGGTCGGGTTTGACCTTGATCAAGGGCAAGAGGCGGTCAGGGCCTTTAGTTTAGCTCCAGGCTAACCCCGGCAGACAAGCACGCTGGCGCGGACATGGGATAGCCAGGCTTCCCCACGGGTCTTCAGGCAAGCTTCAGGCTTGCTGGAATCGATTTACAGACAAGCTCTTCAGGCAAGAACGCCAGGAGTTGCAGCCATGTACCGCATGCTGAATGGGTTGTTGGGTTGGATGGTCGGAGCGGTGGTGGTCTTTGCCCTGTTCTCGGCGGCCAGCCTGGCGGCTCTCACGGCATTGGCCGCGGTTCCTCCGGAGCGAGGGGAAACTCCCCCCGCCATTGCCCCCGACCGGGCGGTGGCCTTGCGCCACCTCCTGATCCAGGACTGCGGTTCCTGTCACGGCCTGACCTTGGGTGGCGGTCTGGGGCCACCCCTACACCGCCAGTCCCTGGCGGATAAACCGGTACCCTATTTGGCCGCCGTCATCCTCCATGGCCGCCCTGGCACCGCCATGCCCCCCTGGTCCGCCTTCCTGACCGCGACGGAGGGTGAATGGCTGGCCCTGGAACTGAAGGGAGAAAATCCGTGAAACGACCCCCATCCCCCGTTTTGTCTCTGATCTGGTCCGTTACCTTTTTACTGACGCTGACCCTGTCCCTGATCGTGTCTCTGGCCCAGGCCCAGGCGCAGACTCAGGCGCAGGCGCAGACTCAGGTCCAGGCAGAACCCCTCGTTCAGACTCAGAATTTGATCGAGGCCCAGCCTCAGGCCCAGAACCAGGACTTGACCTCCGCTCAGGCCAGCAAGGACGCGGATCGCCCGGAGGGGACCCCCTCCGCCCCGCCCGGAATCGTAAATACCAGCCCCTGTCCGCCCTTGCGGGGTACCGGCGACCTGGGCATCATCGTCGAGCGCGCCACGGGCTCCCTGTTGCTGATCGAGACCAGCGGCAATAGCGTCCTGGCCCGGATCGAGGGCCTGGGGGACCTGTCACACGCCTCGGCGGTCTTTTCCCGCGACGGGCGCTACGCCTATGTCTTCGGCCGTGATGGGGGCCTGACTCAGGTCGATCTGTTGGAGGCCCGGGTGGTCAACCGCGTGATCCAGTCCGGCAACGCCATCGGCGGGGCCATCTCCCAGAACGGCCGGCTCATCGCCGTGGCCAATTACGAACCCGGCGGGGTACGGGTCTTCGACGCCGCGACCCTGGAGCAATTGGCCGACATCCCCGCCCTGTACGCGCCGGACAAGCCGGCCTCGAAGGCCGTCGGCCTGGTGGATGCCCCCGGCCAGCGCTTCGTCTTCAGCCTCTGGGATGGCGGGGAGATCTGGGTGGCCGACCTGTCGGACCCCGCCAAGCCCCAGGTCAGCCGTTTCAAGGACATCGGCAAGCAGCCCTACGACGACCTCATCACCCCCGACGGGCGCTATTACCTGGCGGGCCTCTTTGGCGAGGACGGTCTGGCCCTTCTGGACCTCTGGCACCCGGAACGAGGCGTCAAGCGCGTCCTGCCCGGCTATGGCCGTGGCGAGCAGCCCTTGCCGGTGTACAAGATGCCCCACCTGGAAGGCTGGGCGGTGGCGGGGCGGCGGGTCTTCGTCCCCGCCATTGGACGTCATGAAGTGCTGGTTATCGACCTGGACACTTGGACCGAGGTGGGCCGCATCCCGGTGGCCGGCCAGCCCATCTTCGTCATGGCGCGGCCCGACGGTCGCCAGATCTGGGTGAATTTCGCCTTGCCGGACAATGATCGCGTCCAGGTGATCGACGCCGAGCGCCTGGCGATCGTCCAGGAACTGCGCCCCGGCAAGGCGGTGCTGCACATGGAGTTCGAGCCCCGGGGAGAGGAGGTGTGGCTGTCGGTGCGTGACGAGGACCGGGTGGAGGTCTACGACACCCAGACCTTCGCCCGGGTCGCCAGCCTGCCGGCCAGCAAGCCCAGTGGCATCTTTCTGACCGACCGGGCGCACCGTACCGGGCTCTGACGGCCATCCGCCCCGGTCATGACCACCGTCCCCCTTACCAAACGCCTGGACCCTTTGGATCGCCGGCTATTGGACGAGTTCCAGGCCGGCATCCCGCTTGCCCCAAGGCCCTTCGCCCGGATGGGGGAGCACCTGGGCCTCAGCGAGGCGGAGGTGATCGCCCGCCTCCAGCGCCTGACCGAGGCCGGGGCTGTCAGTCGCGTCGGCCCCGTGTTCCGGCCGAAGCAGGTCGGGGCGAGCACCCTGGCCGCCATGGCGGTCCCGCCCGAGCGCCTCACGGAGGTCGCGGCCCTGGTCAGCGCCTATCCGGAGGTCAACCATAATTACGAGCGGGAGCACGCCTTCAATCTCTGGTTCGTCCTCACCGCGCCGGATCAGGCCAGCCTGGAGCAGGTGCGTGACGAGATCGGGCGGCGCGCCGGCCTGCCGGTGCTGGATCTGCCCATGCTGGCGGAATATCACATCGACCTGGGGTTTCCACTGCAATGGACCTGAAGCGCTCCATGAACCCTGATTTTTTTGCCGCTAGCGGTGTGCAGCGCGGTCCTGGATCCGCCCTCACATCGAACTCCCGGCCAGGTTGCACCGGGACCGATTCCACCCCTGACCCCGACGCGGAACCGCCAGCGCGGCCGCGCGCGAACGCGGACTCGGCCCTGATCCGCGCCATCCAGGGGGGCTTGCCCCTGGTGGAACGGCCCTTCGCCGCCATCGCCGCCGAACTGGGCTGGACTGAAGTGGCGGTGATCGAAGGCATCCGCGCCCTCATGGCCCAGGGGGCCATCAAGCGCCTGGGGGTCGTGGTCCGACATCAGGAACTGGGCTACGGTGCCAATGCCATGGTGGTCTGGGATCTGCCCGATGCCCAGGTGGACGCCCTGGGCCAGCGCATCGGCGCGCTGCCCTTCGTCACCCTCTGCTATCGTCGACCCCGGCGCCCGCCGGAGTGGCCTTACAACCTTTTCACCATGATCCACGGGCGCGATCGCGCGGCGGTCCTGTCCCAGGTGGCGCAACTCAAGGCCGATCTGGAGACGGAACTGGGCCCCCTGATCAACGCGGTCCTGTTCAGCGGCCAGCGCTTCAAGCAACGGGGGGCCTTCTACCGCACCGCATCCACCGCCACCGAGCCCAGCGCCAGGGTCGATCTCGCGCCGGGATGGCAGCCTGACCTGGCGGGCCGGGGGGAGGCTGGTGGAGAAGGGCAAGGCAAGGAGCTTAGGCCTCTTTCCAGGCCTCAGTCCCAGCCTCAGTCCCAGCCTCAGTCCAAGTTCCAGGCTCAGACACAGGCTCAGCCCAAGCCCAAGCCCAAGCCCAAGCCCAGTACCAAATCCAAGGTAATGGGAATCTTCCACCCCAATCCCCTTGTCACCATGGAACCCCCGCCAGGGTCCAAGCCCTCACCCAACACGCAGGCACCGGCGGTGTCCTATCCCGCTTGGACACTGAACCTTGGCCGCGAGTTACCCGCATGAGTCTTAAGGCCGGCACCGATGCCGCCGGGCGCGGGGGGCAGGGCGAGGGCGACACCAGCCCCACCCCCCCGTCCCCGCGTTCCCCTCTGAGTGAGCTGGAAAGGCGCTTCATCAACCGCTATCAGGGTGGCTTCCCCTTGGTGGACCGCCCCTTCGCGGCGGTCGCCGGTGAATTGGGCAGCGACGAAGCGACCCTCATCGAGACTCTTCGCGGTCTGCTGGCCAGCGGGGTCCTCAGCCGTTTCGGCCCCCTGTTCGACGCCGAACGCCTGGGTGGGCGCTTCACCCTGGCGGCCATGGCCGTGCCGGAGGCCGATTTCGACCGGGTGGCCGCCCAACTCACCGCTCTCCCGGAGGTCGCCCACAACTATCGCCGCGACCACGCCCTCAACATGTGGTTCGTGCTCGCCACCCCCAGCGAACGAGTGCTGCGGGAGGCCTTGGGGCGGATCCGGGACCTGACGGGGCTGGAGGTGCTGGATTTCCCCAAGCTGGCTGAATACCACCTGGGCTTCTGGCTGCACCTCGACGCGGCAGGTGGTTTGGGCGTGCGACGCTGGGAGCGTCGTCTGTCATCCGCCGACCTGCGCCTGGCCCCGGAAGTCGGGGAGGCCGGGAGCGGGGCCAATTGGGGGGCAACGGCCTTGCCGGCCGGCAGGGATGGCGTCGCCCCTGTCCCGGAGGGTGCCAGCACGGCAGGCTGCAATCAGGCCTTGGATGGCCCTACGACGCATGACCTGGATCAGTCCTTGGCGAGCTTGACGGCGAGCGACTTTGATCAGGCCTTGGTGAGCGCCACGGCGGGCGGCCTGCCTCTGGTGCCGGAACCCTATGCTGCTGTAGCCAAGGCGCTCGGGGTGTCCGGCAACCGGGTGCGGCAGAGACTGGCCGCCCTGCTGGCGCTGGGGGGCATTCGACGCATCGGCGCCGTGCCCAACCACTATCGCCTGGGGCTGCGGGGCAACGGTATGACCGTCTGGGATATCGAGGATGAGGCCGTCGATCGTCTCGGGGCCGCCGTCGCCGCCCTGGAGGGCGTCAGCCATTGTTACCGCCGTCCCCGCCGTCTCCCTCTCTGGCCCTACAACCTGTTCGCCATGCTCCACGGTCGGGACCGGGACGAGGTCCGCGCCGCGGCGGACAAGGTCGCTGCCCTGGTCGCCGGCCATTGCCGGGGTCACGACATCCTCTTCAGTCAGGCCGTGCTGAAAAAGACCGGGCTGCGCTTCGCCGACGCCCGGCAAGACTCCGCCGGCATCTCCCCTGATAAGGTTGTGAAAAGACCCTCATGTTAAATCCGAAGTTATTGCGCGACCTCGGGATGGCGCACGACAGGGCATGGCAAAAGGCTGATTGCTTCACGAGCGCCGGCATCCCCCCGATAGCCTTAGTCCCCGTTAGTCCTTCCAGCCCCCAGGATCGTCCCCGATGTTCCGCCTGAGCCGTTACCTTCAACTCCTCGCCAACCCGGACTGCCTGGCCAGGGCGGCAATGGCACCGCCGGAAAAGCCCAGCGGGCCGGTGGTGATCTGGAACCTGATCCGCCGCTGCAACCTCACCTGCGCCCATTGTTACTCCACCTCCACCGACAAGGACTTCGCCGGGGAACTGACCACTGCCGAGGTCAAGGCCGTCATGGCCGATCTGCGCGCCTATGGGGTGCCAGTGCTGATCCTGTCCGGGGGCGAGCCGCTGATGCGGCCGGATCTCTTCGAACTGGCCCACCACGCCAAGTCCCTGGGCTTTTATCTGGCCCTGTCCACCAATGGCACCCTCATCGACGAGGCCCTGGTGGCGCCCATCGCCGCGGTGGGTTTCGACTACCTAGGCATCAGCCTGGATGGCCTGGCGTTGACCCATGATGTCTTCCGCCGCCGCCAAGGGGCCTTTGACGCCTCCCTCCAGGCCCTGCGGCTGTGCCGGGATGCTGGCCTCAAGGTTGGCATGCGCTTCACCCTGGCGCGGGACAATGCCCGGGACCTGCCAGCGCTGCTGGACCTCATGGCGGAAGAGGGAATTCACAAGTTTTATCTCTCCCACCTCAACTATGCCGGACGGGGGAACAAAAACAAGGATAAGGACGCCCTGGTTGGCATGACGCGGGAGGCGATGGACCTGCTGATCGCCACCGGCTGGTCACGTCTGCAACGGGGCGAGCCGGTGGAACTGGTGACGGGCAATAACGATGCGGATGGCGTCTATCTGCTCCATTGGGCGCGACGGGAACTGCCGGAGCTGGCGGAGGACCTGCGCCGGGTGCTGGTCAACTGGGGCGGCAATGCCTCGGGCGTGAACATCGCCAACATCGACAACCTGGGTCAGGTCCATCCGGACAGTTTCTGGTGGAATTATCCCCTGGGCAATGTCCGCGACCGGCCCTTCTCCGCCATCTGGGAGGACCGGACCGACCCCCTCATGGCCGGCCTCAATCAGCGCCCCCGACCCGTCACGGGCCGCTGCGCCACCTGCGCCCACCTGGACATCTGCAATGGCAACACCCGCACCCGAGCCTATCAGGTGGCTGGGGATATGTGGGGTGAAGACCCCGGCTGTTACCTCGATGACGCGGAAATCAGCGCTTGAAACGCTGCAACGGCTATCGCCCATTGCCCATGGTCCCTCGCCGCCGCGATCTCAACCCCTGATCCTCCCCATCAATGCCGATAACTCAAATGCGACGTCCCCTCAATGCCGAAAACTGCGACGCGAAGCGGACCATATAAGTCGTTCACACAAAGTCATTATAACCATGGCGGCCAGCAAGGATTTGCGGTAAGGTTGCCTTAAGCTGCTTACCTTGGGGCTCAATCAGATGTTACGGGTGATGATCGTGTTGAGTGCGAGTGATCGCCAAACCTTGC
>JAHDND010000056.1 GCA_018435665.1 Candidatus Thiosymbion sp.
AGACTCTCCTGGGAGATGAGCTTGAACTTAAATAAGCGTAACAAAAACCGATGAAAGGAGAGCTGAAACTTCCTCGCGCGGTTGCCGAGATCGGCCTGCGAGACATAACCGACCTCCATCCCCCTCTCCGCGAAAGCGCAAACCAAGGGCGCAAGGCTCTTACCGAGGCCATAACGCCGGTCACCTGCCCCTTCACGCGTCACCATCAGCACGCCATCACAAGGTCTTCTCATCGTAGGTCCGTATATATAAGGTATGTCTACATGGGGCTGGCACGGTGACGCGGTGAGTGCGGCACCAGCGGAGAAGGCTTCACTATAACTTATTTAAATATATCATAAAAATCAAAGGAAGGGGGGCATCGGTGGTCGTGGTTCAGTGATGGCTCACCAGGCGGAGCTTTATGCGCTTCTTCCCAGCCCCCTCATTCGGACTGTCTCGGGCCCCCTGCTTAACCGACTCACGAACTGGCGGCTGGCGTGTCGCATAAATAAGACAACATGATATTCCTGCACACATGTCCGGCTAGAAATGGTTTGGTTGATGGATGTCAGGCGTCATATCATGCGTGATAAATGCATTTATATCAGAGGGATGTAGATCATTTTACCTGCGGGTTGCGCCTGGGCAAAGGGGGGTGAGATACTGTTGTTTGGTGACACGCCTGTGTCGAGAAAGATAATTTTTTTCCCCCAACGCTTGATTTCTTCTTCAGACCTGGCATACTTGTGTCCAAGGAGATCAGAAAACATGTCAACAAAGCCTCTACAGTCCCGACGTCGTTTGTCCCACAGGTAACTGGCAGCGAGCTACGTGGGGACTGCGGGACCTGCATCGCGATATGTGATTCTGGTTTTCCGAACCTTCTGGGCAACGCCTGTTCATCGCAAAATGGAGATCTAACGATCATGAAAAAATACCAAAAGCTAATGCTTGCTTCCGGCGTGGCTACTGCGCTGGCCGGTCTGAGCATGCCGACCCATGCCATTATCGAAGGTGCCGCGGGCGAAGCCTTGCTGGTCCCCTTCGTCCTCTACAGCAATCCCGATCGCTCTCCGCTTCAGTTCGACTTCACCGAGCCTTCGGTGAATACCCTGGTCATGGTCACCACTCCCAGTGCGGTCGGTGTGGATACCATTCCCAACTTCTACACGGCTCCCAACACCACCCCCACCAACGTGGCTCCTGTAAACGAGACGTTTGACCCGGACTTGGGTGAAACCGGTGAATATACTGCGGGCATTCATGTGTACTTCTTTGACGAAAGAAGCGTCGAGGCCCTGAATTTCCGGATTCCGGTATCCCCCGACGACATGACCCTGATCAACTGGGGAAATGAGGTTGAAAACCGGAACCAAGGTTTAGAGGGCGTGAAAGGCTACATGGTCATCACTAATAACAAGCCGAACGGCCAGTGGCGTCAAGCCGCCAAGTTCAGCATGTTTGGTGATGCGTGGGTCATCTGGCCCACCAATATAGGCCTGATCGACAGCAAGATCCCTGTGTTGCCGATGAGCGATGGCGCCGACACCACGGGTGTCACCATTCCCACCCGCGTGAACAACGTCATCCACAACTCCAATGGCGGCATCGTGGCGGCCTCGCCTCTGGCCTCTGGCATGAGGACCAACCGCTCCAATGGCAATGGGCTGGCCGATTACACCCTGTTCGACCTGACCATGTCCAACCGCTTCCTGCCGACCCTGCACGTGATCTGGGTTGACGAGAACATTGGTCAGGCCAACACCTCCTACGTCTACAACGACCAGGAGCAGGATTGCTCCATGACCCTGCCGATCGCCAATGAGCTTAATGTTTACTGGACCAGTATCCCGACCCTGTTCCCGGGTCAGGAGTGCTTGCTGAATCCTCTTAACAATCAGCCCATTGAGATTACCGCAAATGTATGCGCGGCTGACTTCACTAATGATCCCGTGCAAGATCCGATAGATTATCCGCTCTGCTGGAACTTCTCCACTTCTCCCCCCACGCCTCTCCAGGCGACCCAGTGCATTCCTGGCCTTGTGCCCGAGTTGCCGTGGGTTGATGCCGCTCTTGAGCTCTGCTATCCGGAGGGCAAGTTCCAGGTTGGATTGGATATCTTCAACAGTGACATCTTCTACCCTGGTTTTGTCCGCTTCCAGATCAATGAGTACATCGACAGTGGAACAGGTCAGCCTGAGAGCTCTGCGGTCGCCTTCAGCATTCAGCTCCAGATCGATGTCCTGGATGCCCAGCGCGAAAACCTGATCGACTTCCGCGTCCTGCCGACCCTGCTGCCGGTTGAGACGGCCCTGGGTCACGAGCGCGGCCAGTTCGATAACGAAATCTAATATCGCACTGACGTAGAAGTTGAAGGGGCTTGCACGATGCAAGCCCCTTTTTTTTTTATAAAATGCTATGCATTAATTCTTTGACCTGTGCTTCGGTCCAAACGATAGCACTCCTGGTTACACAAACTACTCCCGTTTACACAACCGGATAAGCCGTCAGATGAGACAGCGAAAGTAAAGAGACTACAAGCCAATGCCTAAGACACATTACCTGAATGTCAAATATGGTATCGGACACTTAGTCCTGCCTTTAGGGCTCCTTCTGTGTTGGAATGCACACGCTACTCTTGAAACGGAACCCTCGGGATTGGAGGTATCACCAGGTCCAGGCCAGTTGTCACTTTCGGAATTACCCTTTAACGCACCCGCCAGTGATGTGCTGGTTACTGACCTTGACAAGGATGGGCGCTTGGATCTTGCCTTTACCTCTCATGGGGGAAATTTCAGTCAAGTATTTTTTCAACGCGATCCGAGGCGATTTGAATCAGGCCCCAAGAGCGAGGCGGTGGGTTATCATCCGGGGAATCTGCTTGAGGTCAGGCATGAAAAAGGCTCTTCACTATTGATGAGTGCTGAAGGTGCCGGACGTCTCTATACTCTGGCACTAGCTGAAAACGGAGAATTGAGCGTCGCCGCGGAGGCACGAGTGCCATTTCCGCGCTTTACTGCCTCGTTTCGATGGCCTGAATGGGGCTTGGGCATGGCCGTGGCACCATTCTCACCGCCATCCGTTATGCTACTGAAAGAATATGATCCCATTGACGTCAAAGCGGCAAGTCGGGTGAATTTGCCCCTCAAGGGAACCGCCTTTCCTTTGCAATCCATCGCCATTGCGGATCTGGATGGGGACGACGTAGACGAAATCATCTTGCCATTTCACCAGCGCGGTATGCTGCGGGTTATTCGGTATCCTGGGCCAGAGGGGGAAATAAAAGTTGATTCCCTATGGCAGACTCCCTCCCTTGGAACGGTAAAACATGTCGCAGTGGCCGATGTCAATGGAGATGGGCGGGTGGATCTACTTGCCCCCCAAGAGTCGCCAAAGCCTGGCGGGATAGATAAGGCCTTCATAAACCTTCTTCTAAATAAAGGAAATCGTGAGTTTGAACTTATTGAACTTGAATTCCCCAGTAAGCCCCGGGCGGAGGGCGGGATGCCAGGAATTAGGGGCTTGGATACTGCCGTTGACCAGGATGGAAAGCGCTACATACTTGCCGCTGGCTATGATGCCTATGTGTTGTACCAACTTGCCTCTAATGTCCCCTTGGGCTCTATTCCTTCGCGAAACCTGCCATTTGCAGCCAGAGAGGCTATTTTTGAGGTCCTGCTGAAGGATGTCGATGGCGATGGGTGGTTGGATGCCGTCGTGGCTCGGGGCCGAGATGAATCGGCGGGATTGGTGATTTATGGCCCATTATGGGATAATTTTCATGAATATGCGGAAGGAGAGATGAAAACTCCCTAGCTGAACTCCATTTACGTCCGCAGGTCGAACAGATACAACAATCATGAGCGGAAGGTTCGATGATTGTCATGAGATCAATTCCGCCTCATGGTGGAATTGTCAGATCCTGAGTTACAGTTTGCTGATGATGGTGAAATGATGATGCAAATTAAAAGATCAATGATCTTGGTCACTTCCTTGATGCTTTCCGCAGGCACTGCTTGGTCTGAGGGTAGTATGGAGGCCAAAGCCGATGAGCCAGCAACGGCAGTGGAGGTTCAGCAGACCCAGGATAAGCCAGCCAGAGTAGTGATGGCTCGCGTCGGCGAGTCTGAAATCACGGTAGAAGATTTCATTGGATTTATTTCTCTTAACCCGGAAAGGGTCAGGGAGGCACGCGGCAAGGAGGGTAAAGCGGCTATTTTGAAGATAATGATTGCGAATGTGCTTTTGCAACATGCGATGGCCAAGGAAGGGCTTTTGCCCAAGTCCGCTGGAACCCAAGAATATCTGGCTGCCATGAATAAGTTGGGAGAAAAATATTTTCCCACGCCGGCTGATCCCGATGAAGAAACTCTAAAATCATTTTATGAAAGCAATAAAGATGCTTTTGGTATCCCCGCATCCACCCGAATCAGCCAAATTCAATTTCGCTTCCCGAAGGGTGCCGATGATGCTGCAAAAGCGGAGGTAAAAGCACGGGCGGACGCCGCTTTCACCAGGATAAAGGCAGGTGAGCCCTTTTCCGACGTCGCACGGGAACTCACTGAGAATCCCGGTGCAAAGGATACAAGCGGAGATCTGGGCTTTATTGAAAAAATCGCATGGAGTCCTTGGCTCAAAAATGCATTAAAAGATGTTCCGGTTGGCGGTTACACTGAAGTGTTACCTTCCCCCATTGGTTACGAAATTGTGATGATTACGGATGAACGTCCCGCTATTGTGACGCCATTCCCGGAGGCAAAAGAAAGGATCCGTGATCATTTGAAGGCAGAGGCGCAAAATAAGGTGAGAGATGAGTATGTCAAACGACTTGCTTCGCAAACAGAGATTCAAATTGAGCTTGATGAATTAAAAGACGCTTATCCGCAGGGTATATTTCCCTAGCCGTGAGGCGCTCGTACCGGTAGCCGGATCGAATTATGTATTCTAGAAACTGAGGTGGTGTTATGCCAACCCGCAATTTTTTGTTCGCCATATTGGCCATTGCTACGTGGCTAATCAGTTCCTCCCTTGGGTTCGCCAATGAGGATAAAGCCCCATCTGAAGCTCGTTTATTGGAGCGAGCGAAGATATATTGGGATGCTTTAAAGGTTCGTGATTTCAACACGATGTATGAAATGGAGGCGGCCGCGCGTGAAGGCCTAATGTCCGCGGATAGCTTGAGAAGGTCAGTTGGTAGATCACGGCTGACAGGATATGACTTTAAAGGCGTGAAAATAGAAGGTGATGTGGCTGTGATTCAGGTTGAGAGACAATTTCGCATGGAAGGTATCGCAGCCACGGGTATTCCGTCCGAGATCTCAGATCCCTGGATGTACCGCGACGGGGAATGGTTCCACGCACAAGGCATGCGCCTGCGTTCCCAACCACCAATATACCCCGAAAAGACTACAAAAACTCCTGAGGAAGAATCAGCTTCCGGCAACAGCGAAAAATCCAAGAACAGCGAGAAATGATATTAGTTGGGGCAGGCTCCGTCCGCCCCTCCACCCATTCAACACTGCCTCGCATTGATAGTAGAACCTTTGAATGGGATGTGATACTGCCTGCCTTCATCGTTTCTTTACCAGCGTCAAGGTGGAGTGAGAGGTTTCTCGCTCCATCATTTTGTCAAAGCACCGATTTATTATATTAATGAGTAAGATATCCCCATATCCTTCAAATATGTCATGGTAATCGTCAATTATGCTTTGGCAATCGCTGGAAGGACAGTCCATTTCAGATAATTTCTGGCGAGGTCGGCAAATGCTGCCCTCTAGGCTTGGATTAATCACCTGAATTAATCCCCGTGGCCTAATAATTTTCAGATTTCGGATAATTTGATTTATGACCTCGTGAAAATATGACGAGGTCACCCCCACAATGAAAATTTCGTCAACTGCGTTTTCTTCCAGGTGGGAAAACCAATCTGCTGGACTATAGCGGCCTCCTATGGTGAGATCTTTGAATATTACGGGTATAAGTTCGGCTATCTGGATATTTAAACCCTCCTCGATAAAAGCGATGCGGACTGGATGACTGGATTTCCGAGGTAGTTGGGTCATATCATAGGCCCCGGACTTGGCCCAATAACTCCAGCAGGCCCAGCCATGCTGATACCAATTTTCAGTTGTGTGCAGGCCATCCGACAAACCGTGAATTTTCCAATTATTAATTCCTTGGCCGTGAAATAAATCAAACCACATCACAATCCTGCCAATGTCTCGGCTAGCGAGATAGCCACTGAATAAAATATCATCATGGAACCGAAATGAAGGATGCATATAAGCATGGGTAAGAATGTCATTGTCAAAAAAACTTCTTCGATATAGAACTCCACGTGTTCCCTCTAATACCTGAACCGACTCAAAAATCCTACACCCCGGGATATCCTGATTCATGTGCTTAATTTCAGGAATCTCGTCTTTGATACGGGTTACGTTCCATCCAGTGAAGCCTATAGCGCTTTCAGGAAATAAAATGGAAGCGTTAAGTAACTTTTCGATTAGTTTCGGAGGATATTCAACATCATCATCAATGGTAATGATGAGTGTACGAGGATCCTTTTCCCGTGCTAATGTAGGAATTAACTTCATCGCAGGGCCTAAATCGGGAAGAAGACATGTTGTCACACCCTCAAAGTGAACATGAATCCGACCACCAGAAAAGTGCTCACGGGGCAGAAAAAGGTAGATCGCGTCCGCCGGTCGTGTCTGAGACTGAATTGATTTTATCGCCCCCTCAACAAGAGCCTCCCGACCCGGGAGCGTGGTCAATGAAACAACGATTCTCATGCTAGGCTATATGGGTAAATGCAATTGATTGATTGAGTTCTGTGCAAGGTAATTGAGTGTTAGTGCAGTTGGACTAGTTCCTCAAATCAATGATATACCCCTATTGGCAATATTAGATTGTAACATTTAATATGTCTACTAGTATTATTGAATGTGCTGAAAGGTTGATGCCTTCGGGCGGTGCTTTGCTCATCATTTCCGATGAGGAAGATGATGTCAGAGTTGAACGTTGGGAAGGCAGGTATGCTCTTAACTGGGCTTTAATGAGGTTAGATAGCAGTCGTGAAGTTTCCACAAGCTTTCCGACACCAATCAAATATTTTTTGTCTATCAATTCAATAATTGAAAATAGCATCGACATTGTATTTTTAAAGCGATTTCCCCTGGAATCAAGTCATCCACTTGACATATTGGCATATATTGTAAAAGTGCTGCGTCCGGGCGGCTTCTTTTTATGTTATTTTCAAAGAAATCATGTCGAATCGAAAATTACTCAGGATGAAAACTTCGCCCGTAACATAATCGCTATTGCGAGTCGGTGTGGCTTGGTTGCAATGTCCGGCATAGAGTTGACATTTGCGAAAAATGATTTCCTGCCCTTGGTTTTTCAGAAGAAGCTTGTGCCGCCCCGATGGCAATTAGGCCACCTGGCTGATCCGGGTTACGCTGGATTTTCCAAGTTGTTTCGTGATTCCTTTAATTTAGAATCAAATCCTCCGCTTTGGAATTGGAAATATGGGGAAGGGAGGGGGCGAGGCGTGATTGCAACGCGGGACGGTCGTCTGATCGCGCATTATGGAAGCACGCTTCGAGCCGTATCAATTTTTGGTGATGTGGGAACCGCTATTCAAATCTGTGATGTCATGGTCGATCCTCACGAAAGGGGAGTGATGACAAGGCAGGGAGCTATGTACATTACGACAACAACCTTTCTTGAAATTTATTTAGGATTACTGCAATACGACATTGCCTATGGCTTCCCTAATCGGCGCCACATGCAACTTGGAGAGAGATTAGGACTTTATGCCGAAGTCGCGCGGATGGTTGAGATCCGCTGGCGGCCTAAGACATCCAAGCCCAGTCCGTGGACGCGGCTACATGCCCTTAATGCTGATTCGGCTAATTATCAAGGTATGATTAATGAAATATGGAATAGGATGGCTAAGGATCTTGCAGGAAACATTGTGATAATACGGGATTGGGAGTACATCAAGTATCGGTATTTCAGGCATCCGGTCAACAGCTATTCTGTATTTGGGGTAATAAGCCGTTGGACGGGGCAGATTGAAGGAATTATCGTGGTGCGACAGGAGAATCAAGTGTGTGAGTTGGTAGATATGGTGGCCCCTCTAACAAAGGTACCTAAGATGATAGACCAAGCATGTCGAGTGGCAAAACGATGGGGATGTGAATCCCTCTATTGTTGGTCCACAGACTATCATGCCCCATGGCTGGCAACTCAGGAAGAAGGAGTTATCTCACCACTGGATATAAGCGTACCCGCGAGTCTTTGGCCACCTGGAAGAGAGACGGCGCATCTGAAGGATAAATGGTGGCTCATGTCGGGAGATACGGAATTTAGATAGAATAATTTCATGCCGAATAGGGGTATTGATTTATCGGGTGTATGCCTGAAAGACTAATTCTAAGCTGTTTAATATCATGGCAGTTCAATTCCAAAAAATAGTAATTTATGGCTCATATAAAACTGGAACAACAGGCTTGTTTTATAAGATCGCCAATTCGCTAGACGGGCCGGCGAAATATTTGTTTGAGGCGCAAGAATATAAGCCTGAAGTTGAGGATTTAAATCAATGGGTTCTCGCAAAAATTATTATATGGCTTAATCGGCAAGATTTGCTTCCAAAATATGAATCGTTCCTTAACTTCGATAAAGCGATATATTTGACAAGAGATCCGCGTGATTGGCTGGTTAGTGCTACGCTATTTATGATTCAGCAAGAACAATCACTTTACCTAAATGACAAAAAGTTAAAAATTATATTTACCTTGCTGCAAAGAAAACAGCACGATCCAAAGAGCATTTCGCTACTCTCGATAATAAAAAATATTAATGAGCTTAGTGATCATCATTCATTTGCTGGCACCATGGACTGGATGGATAAACATTATGCATGGTTACCAACCTTTGAAAAACGGTTAGCTAACTATTTCCGTTTACGATATGAAGACTTTGTGGACGAGAAGGTCACTAAATTAGAAGAATATCTAGGGTTTCCAATCAATGCTAAGGCGGATGTCGATAGTGTGCATGAGCATGTACCAAGAACCAAGAGTTATGGCAATTGGAAAGATTGGTTCACGCCAGATGATGTTTTATATTTTAAGCCTCTCTTTGCTGAATATATGAAGATCTATGGCTATGAGGATGCGTGGGAAATTAATAGGTATCCCAATATATCTCACAACCATTCGATTGAATATGTCCTCCGTACTGTAAATAAGCGACGTTCTCAACCATTTAACATTGATAGTTAATCGTCTAGTTCGTCCCATGCCGATCTTGAATATCAATCAGTGCCCCGAGGGCTGGTGTTATGCCCTTTACCCTAATTCAGCGGAAGTGGAGGTTCTGCTACTGAATAAGTAACGCCGAATAACCGTTCAGCGATTTCAGTGAGCTCTAGACTGATAAATGAGCGGAAATTAGGATTCTGCTGATATGTTTCCCACCGGCTTAACACATTCATCTTGGTGGCGTCGGTAGCATATTGCAGGTCATCGAATGAACTTCCCTTGCCAAAAAGCATGACTTCGTTCACGCCAAGGTCTTGATTAACGAAACCATGGAGTCTGGCTAAATTATCTCTATAACTTCTATGCTGAAACCAGAGATTGAAATTAATGGCGCTATGGTTTGCTGTCTGTTTTTCTTCAAGTTTTAGAGCGTGATTCTTCCATATTGCTAGCCGTTTCCTCATTTGGCTAATCAGTTTTTGCTCAACTTGTGGGTATTTTTCCGCGTGCTTTAAGCATGAGGCGATAAAATTGATCGGATCACGAACGACGTAGATGATCTTTTGTGGATGAACGATGTTGGCTGCTTCTTCGATGTATTCCTGATCGCGCTCTTCAAAACTGTAAATCGTTTTGCGGGAAATTTTAATCCATTCATCATGATTTTGGTGAGATTCGTTTAATAAATATTTATTTTCATGGCCATTATAGAACATGGTGAGATTTGGCGGGTCGGGAATGATGACTCCGGAAAGAATGCGGCAATCGTTAAAATGCCTGATAGGTTGGAATTGGTTGCGAGAATACCAGTTTAATACTGCATGATGTCCAGATCTCATCATGCTAACAAAGAAGATGTTTTCCATAATTTATGTAGTGAATTGGATATTGGCAAAATGAGTAGCGTATGGTTCCACGGATAACCGATATCACTTGCTAGATAAGCACCCTGGGAGGTGAGATCCGAAGGGCAGATGGAGGTGGCGGCAGCACTGGAAAAATGAGTAGGTTCAGGGAGTCAGGTGGATCTGGATGGTTTACACGGATGATCAACAGCGAAGATCCCCCCATTGAGATTGGGCGACGGCTAATGCCACCAAGGGGGCGGTCTCGGTGCGTAGGATGCGGGGCCCAAGGCGCACGCCGGTGAAATAAGCACGATAGGCGCTCTCGCGCTCGGCGGGTTCCAGACCGCCTTCCGGACCGATCAGAAAGGTCAGAGCCGGGCCCGGAGAAGGCAGGCTGGTCAGGGGAAGGGCGGCGCTAGGGTCGAGGAGCAGAGGGCAGTGGTGTCCCTTGGTCAGCCAGGATCCCAGGGTCTCTGCCGGATGCAGTCGAGGGAGAAGACGCCGGCCGCTTTGCTCGCAAGCGGCAATCACAACCCCCTGCCAGTGCTCCAAGCGTTTGTCCAGGCGGTCCCCATCCAGTCGGACCATGCCGCGTCCCGTGAAAAGGGGCGTCATCTCGGCGACACCCAATTCCACTGCTTTTTGCAGGGCAAAATCCATGCGCTCGCCCTTGGAAATTCCAAGGGCTAAGTGCACATGGAGTGGCAGCGGCGGTTCGGGGGGGCCAGGCTCTCCCAGCCGCACCTCGATCCGGTGGCGGTTGGCACAGAGGATTACAGCGGGGTAGTCCCGGCCCTCGTCATTGAAGAGGATTAGAGCGTCTCGGGTTCGTAGGCGCAGGACCTGGACCAGATGCTTGACCGTGTGCGGGGGCAGCGACAGGATCATTCCGGCCGCCAAGTCCAGACCCACGTAGACGCGAGTTCGGCGCATCATTGGATGTCTCCCTCGCCGGACGGAGAGTTCCCCAGCAGGGCCAGGGTCTCGGTGGCGATCTCGCTGACCTCGTCATCGTCGTCGTCCAGCAGTCGCCGCACGCTGGGGATGACGCGGGCGTCGCCGGTGAGGCCCAGGTAGTGGCAGGCGTCGGCGCGGGTCTGGGGCTGGGCGGAGAGGGTGAGGGTCTCCAGGGTCGGAATGGCTGCGCCGGCCAGGGGGGTGCCTGCCAGGTCCTCCATCAGGGCGCCGATCCCGATGCGCGTCGCCAGGGGGGTGTCGGGTTCCGCCAGCAGTCCCAGGAGCCCGGCCAGTCGCTCGGGGTGGGCCTCGATCAGGGCCTTGGCCTCGGCAAAGCGCCGCTGGTCGAGGAGATAACCGAGATAGGCCGGCCAGCCGCTGCCGCTGGCCGCTGCCTTGGCCCATTCCGCCAGTTCGCCCGGGGACAGGGCGCCCTCGAAGCGGAAGGGACCGATCTCGATCTGCGGGAGGACCCGCCTATCCATTTTGGGCGCTTTACCCGTCGCGACAAGGAGATTGATAATCTCAAGGCGGTCGATCAGTCCGGTTTTGACCAGTCGGGTCAAGCCCTCGATGGCCGTGGCGCAATGGGCGCAGCCGGTAGCGATCAGAAGGCGGGCACTGGGTATCCGGTCAGTAGTCATGCGCGACTCGTCGATGGTTTAAGGACCTGGAGACCGCCTGGCGGTTGCCGTCCACCCGGGCCTTGCAGGTCGCCCCGTCAGCCCCGGCGTGGGGTCGGCAAGCTCGCCCGGGCCATCAAGCCATTAAAAAATAGTTGATAAAAACAACTTATGGCTTGGGTGGTAAAACTGGTTTGACACCTGTCCTTGACCCTCCCTAAGCTGCCCAGTCAAGCGTCGCTTCGGGTCGGAAGGACGGTGGGAATCCCCCTCCCAACCCGTCGCCAAGATCAGGACTGCCGATGTGGCGCTGAGTCGAGGAGGATTCAAGTAGAACGTGTCGATGTCGCTCGTCCGCCAACGCGGGGGCGGATCGTCCGTCTTCGCCGCCAACGGCGATTTTCGGTGCAGTATAACGCTAGGAGAAAGAACACCATGCCAACTTTTGTGCGTACTGATAAGTGCGATGGCTGCAAGGGCCAGGACAAGACCGCTTGCATGTACATCTGCCCCCACGACCTGATGAAGCTCGATCGTGACGGGTCCGAGACTGGCCATGCCATGAAGTCTTACAACCAGGAACCCGAGCAGTGCTGGGAGTGCTACTCCTGCGTCAAGATCTGCCCGCAGCAGGCCATCGAGGCGCGTCACTACGCCGACATCGTGCCCTTGGGCGGCTCGGTACAGCCCCTGCGCGGTTCCGATTCCATCATGTGGACCATCAAGTTCCGCAACGGCACCCTCAAGCGCTTCAAGTTCCCCATCCGCACCACCCCGGAAGGCTCCATCGATCCTTACGGCGGCAAGCCCACCGCTGCCCTGGGCAACATCACCGCGACCGGTTTCTTCACCGGCAGCGCCGATGGTGGCGTGACCAAGGGCTACCGTCCCGGCAATCCCGCCGAACTGATCCGCAAGTAAGATTTCGAGAGAGGTAAAGAAATGGCTGGTGAATTTGGCAATCCGGAAGTCGTCCAGGAAGAAGTTGACATCCTGCTGATCGGCGGTGGTATGGCCTGCTGTGGTGCGGGCTACGAAGTCATGCAATGGGCCGAGGCCGCCAAGAAAGAGGCGGGCGTGGACCTCAAGATCAAGCTGGTCGACAAGGCCGCCATGGACCGCTCCGGCGCCGTGGCCCAGGGCCTGTCCGCCATCAACACTTATATCGGCTCCGAGCAGGATCCCGCCGATTATGCCCGCATGGTCTCCAACGACCTCATGGGCATCACCCGCGACGACCTGGCCTATGACCTGGGCCGCCACGTCGACGACTCCGTGCACCTCTTCGAGGAGTGGGGCCTGCCGATCTGGAAGACCGACGAGAACGGCGAGCGTCATGACGGCTCCAAGGGCATGCCCGCCCTGAAGGACGGCGGCAAGCCCGTCCGTTCCGGCAAGTGGCAGATCATGATCAACGGCGAGTCCTACAAGTGGATCGTCGCCGAGGCCGCCAAGAAGGTCCTGGGCGCCGACCGCATCCAGGAGCGCATCTTCATCGTCAAGCTGGTCAACGACAAGAACGACAAGAACCGCATCGCCGGTGCCGTCGGTTTCTCCGTCCGCGATCACAAGGTCATGGTTTACAAGGCCAAGGCCATCTTGCTGGCCGCTGGCGGCTGCGTGAACATCTTCCGTCCCCGCTCTGTCGGTGAGGGCACCGGCCGCGCCTGGTACCCGGTGTGGAACGCCGGCTCGACCTACGCCATGGCCGCCGAGGCCGGCGCCGAGCTGACCATGATGGAAAACCGCTTCGTGCCCGCCCGCTTCAAGGACGGTTATGGCCCGGTCGGCGCCTGGTTCCTGCTCTTCAAGGCCCAGGCCACCAACGCCTATGGCGAAGTCTACATGCAGAAGAACAAGGAGCTGCTCAACGACTATCCGCCCTACGGTCAGGCCGCCGTCCCGGCCTCCTGCCTGCGCAACCACCTGATGCTCAAGGAGATGAAGGAAGGCCGCGGTCCCATCTACATGGACACCGTGACCGCCCTCGCCAAGCTGCGCGAGACCCTGTCCCCCCGTGAGGTCAAGCACCTCGAGGCCGAGGCCTGGGAAGACTTCCTTGACATGTGCGTCGGCCAGTGCGGTATCTGGGTTGGTGAGAACGTCGAGCCCGAGAAGAAGAATTCCGAGCTCATGCCCACCGAGCCCTACCTCCTCGGCTCCCACTCCGGTTGCTGCGGTATCTGGGCCTCCGGTCCCGAGGACGTCGGTGCCCCCACCGAAGAGCTCCATGCCGACAAGGACAAGATCCCGGGTCACCTGCCGCAGGGCTGGAACTGGGGTTATCGCGGCATGACCACCGTCAAGGGCCTGTTCACCGCCGGCGATGGCGTGGGCGCCTCCGGTCACAAGTTCTCCTCCGGTTCCCATGCCGAGGGCCGCATGGCCGCCAAGGCGATGGTCAAGTACTGCCTGGACAACAAGGACATGAAGGTCGAGCTCGACACCGACCCCGCCGTCCTGGTCGAGGAAATCTACAAGCCGGTGCGTAACTACCTGGAGCACAAGGATTACACCACCGCCATCGACGTCAACCCGCACTACATCACGCCCAAGATGCTGCAGTTCCGCTTGCAGAAGATCATGGACGAGTATGTCGCCGGTGTCGCCACCTACTACACCACCAACGCCCACATGCTGGCGGTGGCGGAAGAGAAGCTGGAGATGCTGAAGGAAGACGCCATGAAGATGCGCGCCAAGGACCTCCACGAGTTGCTGCGGGCCTGGGAGAACTACCACCGCATCCTCACCGCCGAGGCCCACATGAAGCACATCCAGTTCCGCGAGGAGAGCCGTTACCCCGGCTTCTACTATCGGATGGACAAGAACTTCGTGGACGAGGAGAACTGGCACTGCTTCGTCAACTCTATCTATGACAAGGAGTCTAAGGCCTGGACCTGCTTCAAGCGCGCCCATGTCGATCTGGTCGACAAGTCCAAGCTGTTCAAGGCCGCGGCCCACTGAGCCGCCGCGCGGTGACCGCCAGGTGCTGGCGCTGAGCCCCAGCACCCCTTGCTAGCCGACAACCGGCTGGCAAACTGACCGGGCGCCAATTGGCGCCCGGTTCTTTTTGAGAGTAAGCCCATGAGTGACGAAAGACCCGAAATCCCCTTCCAGAGCCCGGTGCTGCCCGAGGTGCTGAGCGAGAAGACCGAGATCAGCTTTCGCTGCTATCCCGGCATCTCCTGTTTCAACGCCTGCTGCAAACGGGCCGACGTGACCCTGGCGCCCTATGACATCCTGCGTCTGAAGACCCGCCTGGGTCTGACCTCCACCGAGTTCCTGGCCCGGCACACGGTCCCCTTCCAGATGGATGCCGACGGCACCCCGGGCGTCAAGCTCAAGACCAACGAGGAGGGGGCCTGCCTGCTCCTCGACGGTGACAGGGGCTGCGGGGTTTACGCCGACCGGCCTACTGTCTGCCGCTATTACCCCGTCGCCCTGCTGAATCGTCGCGTCGCCGGTCAGACCGACACCCAACAGGAGTACTCCATGGTCCGCGAGGACCACTGCAAGGGCCACCTGGAGGATCGCCTCATCACCATCGCCGACTACCGGGCCGAACAGGGTTGCGACCTCCACGACGAGCACAATCGCGAGTGGTATCAGCTCATCCTCAAGAAGCGCTCCGCCGGGCCGACGGTCGGCCGTCCGCCCCAGACCAGCCTTAACGTCTTCTTCCTGGCGTCCTATGACCTGGACACCTTCCGCCGCTTTGTGCTGAGCGACAAATTCAAGGACACCTACGACCTGCCGGCGGACTTCTACGCCGGGGTCCAGGCCGACGACCTGGCCCTGCTCAAGTTCGGTTACCGCTTCCTGCGCCAGGTGCTCTTCGCTGAATTCACCATTCCCGAGCAACCCGGGGCCTGGGACAAACGCGTCGCCCAGCGCCAGGAGGTCTGGGACCTGCGCCGCCAGGCCGAACTGGCCCGCCGCCAGCAGGCCGAGGACGAGAAGTACCAGGGCGAGCTCTGATTACAAGCCGTCGCGGGTTCCCCGTGGAGGCTCTCGACGCCCCATGGCCAGGCTGATCCCCTCCCTGACCCTGGTCGGTGGCGCCACCCTGCTGTCCCGCCTCCTCGGCTTTGCCCGTGATCTTCTGATCGCCCGCCTCTTTGGGGCGGATGCGGGCACGGATGCCTTCTTCGTCGCCTTCAAGATCCCCAATCTCTTTCGCCGTCTCTTTGGCGAGGGGGCCTTCGCCAGCGCCCTGGTTCCGGTGCTGTATCAGGCCGAGTGCCAGGGTGGCAAGGCGGAACTGCTGCGCCTGCTGGCCAGCCTGAGCGGCTTGTTGGGCGTGGGACTGGCGGTCCTGACCCTGGTCGGCCTCCTGACCGCCCCCGTCCTGATTCTGGTCTTTGCCCCGGGTTTTGCCGGCCAGCCGGAGCAGCAGGCCCTGGCGGCGGAGCTGGTGCGCCTGACCCTGCCCTACGTAGCCTTTATCGTCCTCGCCGCCCTGGCGGGGGCGGTGCTCAACCTCCATGAGCGCTTCGGGGTCCCCGCCTTCACGCCCGTGCTGCTCAATCTGGCGATCATCGCCAGCGCCCTCTGGCTGGCGCCACGGCTGGCGGAACCCATCCTTGCCCTGGGCTGGGGCGTCCTCCTGGGGGGCTGGACCCAACTCGCCTGGCAACTCCCCGCTGTCGCCCGGCTGGGTTTGCTGACGCGCCCCCGGTGGGAGTGGCGCCATCCCGGCGCCCGCACGGCGCTCCGCCGACTGGGCCCCGTGCTCTTCGGGGTCTCGGTGACCCAGATCAACCTGCTCCTCGACACCTTTCTGGCCTCCTTCCTCGCCACGGGCAGCATTTCCTGGCTTTATTACTCCGATCGTCTGGTGGAGTTCCCCCTGGGCATTCTGGGCGCGGCCCTGGGCACGGTGATCCTGCCACGGCTGGCGCGGTTGGGGCGAATGAGCCCAGGATCCGCCGCTGGCGATACTGATGCCGATGCCTCTGACAGGCCCCGGATCTGGCAAGAGGGCACTGCTGTCCCGGGCCCTCGCGAGAGGGCGGGCAAACTCGCCGCCCCGGCGGAGGGGGAATCCGCGCTGGCCTTTTCCCGCACCCTCGATTGGGCCCTGCGCTGGGTCCTCCTGCTGGGCCTCCCCGCCTCCCTGGGCCTGGCGTTGCTGGCGGAGCCCCTAGTCGCCACCCTCTTCCTCTCATCGGCCTTCGGCGCTGACGATGTGCGTATGACGGCCCTGAGCCTCGCGGCCTATGCCGCAGGCTTGACCGCCTTCATGGCGATCAAGGTCCTGGCCCCCGCCTACTATGCCCGCCACGACGTCCGCTCCCCCACCCGGTTCGCCCTCGTCACCCTGGGGGCCAATCTGGGGCTGAGCCTGGCCTTGATGGCGCCCTGGGGTCATGCCGGCCTGGCCCTGGCCACCAGCCTCGCGGGGCTGATCAATGCTGGCCTGCTGCTCCGTGGGCTGTGGCAGGCCGGGATCTACCGGCCGGACCATGGCTGGCCGCGCCTGCTGGTCCAGGGCGCGGTGGCCTCGGGGCTGCTGGCCGCGCTGCTGAGTTGGGGGCCCGGCGACGTGGCGCCGTGGCTAGGCGTCCCGGTCAGTACCCGGCTGGGGTGGTTGCTGGCCTGGATTCTGGGGAGTGCCCTGGTCTATCTGGCCGCCCTCCTCGCGCTCGGGGTGCGATGGCGGCATCTGGTAGCACCGGGTGATGCGGGCGCCCGTCCGGGAGGATCAGGCTGACTGGCCATCGGCCCGACCATCCCCACCCGCGCGCCACCAGGGCACCAGACGACTCCTGTGAATTTACGGCGTTACTGTTCAGACCCCCAACCCTTCCCCCCGCCAGATGCCGCGCGACCTGGGGAAACCGAACAGGGAAGGGCGATGACGATATAATCCTCACCTCGCGCCATTGCCTCCAGCCAAGCCGTTACTACCAAGTCATGCACGTCATTCGCGGCCTCCACAATCTCCGGCCCAGACACCGGGGTTGCGTCGCCACCATCGGCAATTTCGATGGCGTGCACCTGGGACACCGCGCGGTCTTTCAGCGGCTCCTGGCCAAAGGGCGGGAATTGGGGATGCCGGCGACGGTGATCATCTTCGAGCCCCAGGCCATGGAGTATTTCGCGCCCCAGGCGGCCCCGGCCCGGCTCACGCGCCTCCGGGAGAAGCTGGCGGCCCTCAAGACCTGCGGCATCGAGCGGGTCGTGCTGCTGGAATTCGGTCCCCGGCTGGCGCAGATGGCGGCCGAGGCCTTTGTCAACGAGTTGCTGGTGGAAGGCCTGGCCGCTCGCTACCTTCTGGTCGGCGACGACTTTCGCTTTGGTCGGGGTCGCCAGGGTGATTTCCACCTGTTGCAGCGGATGGGGGCGGCCCACGGCTTCACCGTCGAGGATCTGCATACCATCACCCACGGCGCGGAGCGGGTGAGCAGCACCCGAATCCGTGAGACCCTGGCGCGGGGGGAACTGGACCTGGCCCGCCACTTGCTGGGGAGGCCCTACCGCATCTGTGGGCGCGTCGGTCACGGCAACAAGCGCGGCCGTTCCATCGGCTTTCCGACCATCAATATTAATCTCCACCGCCGCGTCAGCCCCCTCCATGGCGTCTATGCGGTCATGGTCGATGGCCTCTTGGAGCGACCCTGGCCGGGGGTGGCCAACATCGGGCTGCGGCCGACCCTGGGCGAACGTGAGCCCTGCTATCTGCTCGAGGTGCATCTCTTCGATTTCGCCGGGGACCTTTATGGCCGCCATGCCGAGGTGGAATTCCGCCTTAAGCTCCGGGATGAGATGAAGTTCGCCTCCTTTGATGACCTCAAGGCGCGGATCGAGATCGATGCCCAAGCGGCCCGGGCTTATCTCAGCTAGCCGGTTTCGCGATCAGGGAGTTCTGGCCACCGCCCAGAGATCGACCCGCCTCGCGCCGGCCTGAAGCAGGGTGTTGGCAACCTCGGCGGCGGTGCTTCCCGTGGTCACGACATCATCCAGCAGGGCGACATGGCCGGCCTTCAGGGGGGCGGTGACGCCGAAGGCGCCATGGACGTTCCGTTTTCTCGCCTCCTTCTCCAGTCCCTCCTGGGGCGTGATGGCGCGCAGGCGGACGCAGGTATCCCCGTCCACCGCAATCACCAATTCCTTGCCTAGGACACGGGCGATCTCCAGGGCTTGGTTGTAACCGCGGGTACGCATCCGGTGGGGGTGCAAGGGGACCGGTAGGATGAGGTCGGGGCGGGTGATGCCGGCCTCCCGCGCCGAATCGGCCAGGCACAAGCCAAGCAAGCGTAGGAAGTTCAGTCGTCCGCTGAATTTGGCGCCGGTGATCAGCGCCCGGATCCTGTCCCGGTAGAGGTAGGGAACAAAGGCGTCGGTATAGGGCGGCGGGCGTTGCAGGCAGGCCCCGCACCAGGCATTCGCTGCCACCGCGGGAGGCAAGGGGAGGGCGCAGCGCGGGCAGGCATGTCGGTTCCGTGGCAGTTCATCCCGACACGCGGCGCAGAGGTCCAGTCCGGCCTTACCGGGCGCACCGCAGAGGACGCAGGTGGGCGGAACCAGCACGGCGGCGGCCTGGTCGAGGATCTGGCGAAACATGAAATTCATCTTAGCAAGGGAAGGGGACTGGCGGCGGCTGTCGATCCGACACTCGGGCTGGGTTGCACTGGTTGCCCCTGAACCTCATTTGCTGGTCATATCCAGCAAACTAAGTCCAAATCGCCCAGGCCTGACGCAATCTGCAATGACCTTTCGGGTCCTTAGAATGACTATGGCTATGAATCCGGTCGTGGAGCCGCCTGTATCTTGAGCCTTTCGCCCCCGCTGGATGCCGCCCGGATCGGCGCGCGTCTGGATGAGTTCCTCAATCCCGCCATCTCCACCTGGCTTGTCACCGAGGGCCCGGCAAGAGGCCTAGTTGGGCTTGACCGGGCGCAGCAGGAATTCGTCCTCCAATGGGGCGAGGTCATCGCCCGCGACCAGGATGGCCTGGCGGAGCAGTTCGTCACCGCCGCGCCCCAGGCCCTGAGGCTCATGGACCCGGAGGCGGTCGAGTCCTGGCTGGTCTATGCCATGGACCTCTACGATAAGCAGGGCCAGGTGCCGGCCATGCGCGCCCTACGGGAAGTCGAGGCCTTCGCCGCCCAGTGGCGGGAACAAAGGGCCGGGGCGGTGCTGACGGATGTGGCTGGAGTACTGGAGCGATTTGTCTGCGGTCTCAACGGTCGCAACCTCAATATTGCCCCCGCCGAGCGCCCCTATACCGACACCGAGACCCTCTTTCTGCCCCCGCTGCTCAGCCGCCTGCCGGACAAGGAGGCCAACTTCCGTCTCTACAAGGCCATGGCCGTTCACCAGTGGGCCCAGAATTGGTACGGCACCTGGCGGGCCGGCACCCTGCTGGAGGCCCTGGCCAGCGCCCGGCTGCGGGAGGAGGACCTGGATCTGTTGCACGCCTTGGAGACGGTGCGCCTGGATGCTTGCATCGCCCGTGACCTGCCCGGCCTCCATCGCGACATGCTCGCCCTGGGCGCCGCCCTGGACGCCACCGATCCCGCTTGGGCGGACTGGCCGGGGTTGACCCGCGTCCTGACCGATCCCGCGGCCCACATCAGCGACAGCCTGGCCCTGCTCGATCGGCTTCTGGCGTGCAATTCTGGCTCCCTGCAGCACCCCGTTCCGGATGCCCCCCCACCTCCCCTCCGGCGCCCGCCGAGCCATTGCTACCGGGGCGAACTCAGACCCGAGGCCGTGCGCACCTGTCTGGAGATCCGCGCCGCCCGGGAGCGCGACCAGTTTCGCATCGCCCTGGCCAAGCTGATCGAGGAACAGGACGGGGCCCCGCCCGCGGTTGAGACCGGCCGGGAGGAGACCCTCGCCGAGACCCGCGCCCGCCTGACGATGGCCCGTCAGCCGGACCCGGATCAATCCGAGGGCTTCCGCTTTCAGTTGTTCCTCGACGGCAAGCCCCTGGCCCCGCCGGAGGGCGTGATCTCCCTCATGGAGAGCATCCTCCAGGACCAGGGCGAGATCCCTCCCGAGTACCTGGTGGCCGCCGGACCCGGCCTCTATAAACGAGGCCTGGATCAGGACGCGGAACTGGACCGGGGCGGGGTGGATGCCGTCACCGCGGGCGTCTTCCGTTACGACGAGTGGGACTACAAACGCCAGCACCACCGCAAGGGCTGGTGCCAGTTGCGTGAGTACCCCATCCAGCGCCTGGACCCGGATTTCCACCGCGTCACCCTCGCCAAGCATGGGGGCCTGGTGAAATCCATTCGCCGCACCTTCGAGGTCCTCCGCGGGGAGGACCGGCTGCTGCGCCGTCAGCCTCAGGGCGAGGACGTGGACATCGACGCCCTGGTGGAGGCCCACGCCGACCAATGCGCCGGCCTGGAGATGACCGACCGATTGTTCATCCGCCAGAGCCGCGACGATCGCAACATCGCCGTCTGCTTCATGGTCGACATGTCCGGCTCCACCAAGGGCTGGATCAATCTCGCCGAGCGTGAGGCCCTGATCCTACTGGCCGAGGCCCTGGAGACCCTGGGCGATCGCTTCGCCATCTACGGTTTCTCCGGCTGGACCCGCAACCGCTGCGAGGTCTTCGCAGTCAAGCGCTTCGACGAGCCCTACGACGCTGCGGCCCGGGGCCGCATCGGTGGCATCGAGGCCCACGACTATACCCGCATGGGCGCCCCCATCCGCCACCTTAGCAAGCTGCTGGCGGAGCAGGAGGCGCGCACCCGCATCCTCATCACCCTCTCCGACGGCAAACCGGACGACTATGACCCCCAATACCGCGGTCAGTACGGTATCGAGGACACGCGCCAGGCCCTGTTCGAGGCGCGCCTAGCCGGCATCCACCCCTTCTGCATCACCATCGACGAGGAGGGGCCCGAGTACCTGCCGCACATGTATGGGGCCGCCAACTACACCCTGGTGGCCGATGTGGCCCGCTTGCCGGCCAAGGTGGCGGACATCTACCGGCGCCTGACCAGTTGATATCCCCGGACCCGATCAAGTCCTCGCTGGAGATGAGGGTAGAATCGCCGATCAACGCCGCTCCTGAGCGTCAGGCATTGCCCAGAAAGGACGTGGCCCGCCTTTGAAAGACGCGGTTGGCGGCCGAGCGGCATCAGACATGATTTGCGGATTGGCACTCGCAAGATGAGCCCCGAGAGACCCAGCCTGGATGACACCCCTTCCCGCATCGGGCGGGCCATGCTCTTTGGCGCCTGGATCGTCGGTCTGGCCCTGCTCGTGCTGTTCTTCCAGCGCTGGATGGATGCCCAGGACAACCCCAATCGGGAACTGGCGGTCAGCCTGGATGCCGGGGGGCGGCCGCAGGTGGTGCTGGCGCGCAACCGGGCGGGGCATTATGTCGCCCCGGGGCATATCAACGGCGAGTCGGTGGTCTTCATGATCGATACGGGGGCGACGGACGTGGCCTTGCCCCTCGACCTGGCCAGACGCCTGGGCCTGCGCCTGGGGGCCGGGCGCATGGCCCGCACCGCCAATGGGGACGTCCAGACCTGGGCCGCCGTGCTGGAAGAGGTCGACCTTGGCGGCCTTCGGGCCCACCGGGTCCGTGCCTCCGTCCTGCCGAACATGCCCGGCGACCAGGTGCTGCTGGGGATGAGCTACCTTAAGCAATTCGAACTCATCCAACGCGATGGCATGCTGATTCTACGCACGCCGGGCTGACCTGAAGGCAAGATGCTGGAGGTCCGGGTTCATCTCGATTCCGGGTTGGTGTCCGTATCTCCGTGGTCTTTAACCTGCTGGGACCTGGTGATGACGCTTTCCGTCAGGTGCCACCCGACCCTCCTCGTCGATGCCGAGATTGAAGTGCGTCGTCTACAAGTGCCGGATGTCGATGCCAGATGCCGGGGAAATGCTCAGCGCTTCGCGTTCCCGCCTTCGCCCGCCGCTCGTTGAGCCCGTCGCCGCGCCAGATAGCCCGCCAATAAGGCCGAGGCAACATAGAGCGCGCCCGCGACCAGAATGATCGTCGGTCCCGCGGGCAGATCCGGGCCGTAGGAAAGGGCCAGGCCCGCCAGGTTGACGGTGCCGCCGAGGGCGGTGGCGAGGAGCATCATCAGCCCCAGGGAATGGACATAGTGCCCGGCGATGGCCGCGGGCAGGGTCAGCAGGGCCAGGACCAGGATGAGGCCGACCACCTGTATCAGTAGCACCACGGTCACCGCCACCATCACCAGCAGCAGCAGGTAGAAGAAGGTGACGGGGATGCCGCGCAGGCGGGCGAATTCCTCGTCGAAGGCCACGGCCAAGAACTGGCGGTGCCAGGCCAGGACCAGCAGCAGGAGGACGGCATCCAGGGCGGCCATGAACCAGAGGCTCTCCGCTGGCACCAGCAGGATATTGCCGAAGAGGTAGCTCATGAGGTCGGTCTGGTAGCCCGGGGTCTTGGCGATGAAGAGCAGGCCCACGGCCATGCCGATGGCCCAGAGGGCGCCGATCAGGGTGTCCTCGTCGGCGCGCCAGCGCAGCCTTACCCAGCCAATCAGCAAGGCCGCCACCACCGACGCCCCCAGGGCCCCCGCCAATGGGGGCTGGCCGAAGTAGAGGGCCACCCCCATGCCACCGAGCACCGAGTGGGCGATGCCGCCGGCGATGAAGGCGATGCGCTTGACGACCACGTAGGGGCCGATGAGCCCACAGCCGATACTGGCCAGCAAGCCCGCGGCGAGGGCGGACTGCAAAAAGCCCTGGGTGGCGAGGGCGGTCAGGAATTCAGTCATGTCCATTGATCTTCATAGTAAAAAAATCGCGTGGGTCAGGGCCGCGGGGGGCTGAGGTTTCCAACGTTACTGACAGGTAACAGGGATAGGAGGAGGCATGGCCTGGCCTGCTGTAGGATGAGGCTTGGGGCATTTTGGGTGAGCGGCAGCGGGTTCGTTCAGTGACGATGGGCCACCATGCGCACCGACTCCCCGTAAAGGTCCCGGATGATCTGGCCGTCGATGGCGTCGGTGCGATGACAGATCAGGGTGCGGTTGACGCAGGCGACGCGCCCGACATAGCTGGAGATGAAGCCGATGTCGTGGGAGACGACCAGGATGGTCAGGCGTTGGTTGAGCCGGCGCAGGAGGTCGAAGATGTCGCCCTCCAGACGCTGGTCGATGTTGGCCGTGGGTTCGTCCAGGATCAGGATGCGCGGCTCCCCGGCCAGGGCCCGGGCCAGCAGGACCCGCTGTAACTGTCCGCCGGAGAGGCTGCCGATGCGCCGCCGGGCCAGGTCCTCGGCCTCCACCTCCGCCAGCGCCTGGCGGGCCGCGGCCCGATCCGCGCCACTGTAGCCGCCGGGCCGCAGGCCAGCGAACCAGCCGGGGAGCGGGTCCCGGTTAGCCGTCCCCCGCGACTGGTCGGCGCGCTGGCCCTTGGTGGGCAAGGGCCCCTGAATCCCGCCAATGCGCGCCAGGAGCACGGCCTGTTCGACCGTGATGGGAAAGTCGCGGGGAAAGCTGGGGTATTGGGGGACATAGCCGATCAGGCGGCTGGCCGCGGCCGGCGGGTGGCCCAGGACGCGGATCCGGCCGGACTGGGGCTCCAGCAAGCCGAGGATGAGTTTGAGCAGGGTGCTCTTGCCGCCGGCGTTGGGGCCGACGATACCCAGGAACTCCCCGGCGCCTATCTCCAGGTTCACGGCCTCCAGGACCGGCACGGCGCCGTAGGCAAAGTTCAGGTCCCAGACCCGGATGAGCGCATCCTCTCCACCACGAGCAAGAGGGCAAGCTTGGGCAGTTAGGCACTGGCGTTTCTTCACAGGATCAACCCGCACTTAGGGTGAACCGGTCTGTCCGGCGGTCGCTATCTGCCGCGCCACCTCGCGCAGGTTGGTCACATAGTCTGGGGCCAGGGGATCGATGGCCAGGACCTGGCCGTCGATGGCCTCGGCGATCCGAGCCGCGAAGCGCGGGTCGGACTGGGGCTGGACGAAGACGACGCGGATGCCATCACGCCGCGCCGCCTCGATCAGACTGGCCAGGGCGCGAGGCCCGGGCTCCTTGCCACCCAGCTCGATGGGGACCTGAACGAGATCGTAATCCTGGGCGAAATAGCCCCAGGCCGGGTGGAAGACAAGAAATTTGCGGCTGGGCAGATCGGCCAGCAGGTGGCGAAGGTCCGCGTCCAGTTTGGCCAGTTCGGCGGCAAAGGCGGCCTGGTTACGCGCATAGTCCTTGGCATGGGTGGGGTCGAGCTCGGCCAGGGTGTCGCGGATGTTGATCGACATGCGTGCTACCAGCCGCGGGCTGGTCCAGACGTGGGGGTCACCGGCATCGTGGACATGGGCAGGTTCGATGGCGTCAGAATGATCGGGAGCAGGAGCAGGAGCAGGAGCAGGAGCAGGAGCAGGAGCAGGAGCAGAACCATGAGCACGATCGTGATCATGGTCCTCGGCCGGGAGCAGGGTGATGCCCTCGCGGGCGTCGAGCACCCGCATCTGGGGGTTGGCGGCCTGGAGCCGTGCCATCCATGTGGTCTCGAAGGGCATGCCCGTGCCGACGAACAGATCCGCCGAGGCCAGGGCCGCCACCTGCCGCGGCGTGGGTTCAAAGGTCTCCGGGCTTTGCCCGGGGCGGGTCAGGGAGGTGACATGCACATGCTCTCCACCCACCCGTTCCACGAAGGTCTTCTGCGGCAGGATGCTGACGAATACCTCCAGGGGGGCCGTCAGTCCCGTCTGGGGCCAGAACAAGGCCAGCCCCAGCAAGGCCAGCCCCAGCGGCAGCGGGGTTCTGGTGATGGATTTGAGTTTAAGAATTTCAGTCATTTGATAGCCTTGTGGCCGGTGTAAGGGCGGCATGTCAGAGCGGTGATTCTGACCGGACGCGGAACCATCCCCACCGCTCATTCCGCCGTCCGCGTAAAGTGAGCGTTACGATTGCGGTCGCACGCGGACGGGACGGGGAGTGCCTGGCGGGCGTCTCGTCCCAAGTAAGCGGCCATTTTCAAGATCCCGATTTGTTACCGGTGGGACCCGCGCCATTCGGAAAACCAGTGAAGCACCCTTCCCAGGGAACGGGATCGCCAAGTCTACAGGGACCGCTGCCCTTCGTCCCCCGCCAGAGGCCTCCTGATCTGGGATAAGCAAAAGGGCCTGGCGCGGGTATAAGATGCTCTTTATGACAGCGACTAACCATCCCTCGGGCAAGGCCATCCTGGGCGTGGGCGCCGCGGCCCTGGACATCGTCAGCGAAGTGGCCAGCTATCCGGAGGAGGATGCGGAGGTGCGTGCCCTGGCCCAGTCCTGGCGCCTCGGTGGCAATACCGCCAATACCCTGTCGGTCCTCAGCCAGTTGGGGCATGCCTGCGCCTGGTGCGGCACCCTCGGCGACGATCCGGCCAGCGACGAGATCCTGGCCGCGCTCAGGGGGCAGGGTATCGATACCAGACTGGCTCGGCGCCTGAGCTCGGGCCAAGCCCCCCTCTCCTGCGTGACCTTGAGCCGGGCCACCGGGAGCCGGACCATTGTCCACTACCGGGAACTGCCGGAACTGACCGCAGCCGATTTCGCCCAGGTGCCCCTGGCGGGCTTCGCCTGGCTGCACTTCGAGGGCCGTCATCCCGCCGAGACCGCCCTCATGCTCCGCGATGCCACGCTGCGCCGCCCGGATCTGCCGATCTCCCTGGAGATCGAGAAGTCCCGACCGGACATCGGCCGTCTCCTCGCCGGGCCGCGGGTGCTGATCTTCTCCCGGGCCTATGCCCGGGGCCAGGGTTTTGAGGACCCGGCGGCCTTTCTTGCCAGCCAGTGGCCCCAGACGACGGCGGAACTGGTGTTCCTGCCTTGGGGCGAGGCGGGGGCCTATGGCCAGGCCCGCCAGGGCCCGCTGTGTTTCGCCCCGGCTCAGACTACGGATCAGACCCCGGTGCAGGCCCCGCCTCGGGCCCCTGCTCAGAAACCGGCCCAGGCCCAGATGCAGGTCCGGGTTCAGAGTCTGGCTCAGGCTCAGGCTCAGGTCAGGGACACCCTCGGAGCGGGGGATGTCTTCAACGCCGCCATCATCGACGGTTTCTTGCGGGGGCTGGGGTTGGAGCCCCAGCTCGCCCGCGCCACGGCCCTGGCCGGTCATAAGTGCGGACGTCCGGGTCTGTCGGGGCTGGTGGCCAGTGCGCGCGACCAGGGTTGGCGCTAACTGTCAGGAGGCGGCGCGCCACCCCCCCTGAGAATAAAGGCCATTGCCGTGTCTTTCACGCAAATTGACATGATGCGGCACGCAACCTTCCTGAAAAATTTAGGATCTTTCTGTGACTTCCATGCCAACGGCGGACTACTCCAAGGTCAGCAGGGCCGCCAGGGGGCGGTGGCACGAAATCAGGGCGCCGGGTTCGGCTGGCGCACATGAATCGCCTCAATGGCGGAGATCACCTCTGCCGAAAGTTCCAGGTCGATGCTGGCTAGGTCGGCGTCCAGTTGCGCCAGGCTGGTGGCGCCGAGGATGTTGGACGTGACGAAGGGCCGGCTGGTGACCCAGGCGAGGGCCATCTGCGCCGGGTCCAGGCCATGGCGACGGGCCAGGGCGACGTACTCGGCGGCGGCCCCTTCTGCCTGTGGATTGGAGTAGCGCTGGAAGCGCTCGAACAGGGTCAGGCGCGCCCCCGCCGGCCGAGTCCCGTCCAGGTACTTGCCGGAAAGGACGCCGAAGGCCAGGGGCGAGTAGGCCAGCAGGCCGCAGTGCTCCCGCAGCGCCACCTCCGCCAGGCCGATCTCGAAGCTGCGATTAAGCAGGTTGTAGGGGTTTTGGATGCTGACCATGCGTGGCAGGCCGTGTTTCTCGGCCAGGGCGAGGTAGCGCATCAGGCCCCAGGGGGTCTCGTTGGACACGCCGAGGTGACGGACCTTGCCGGCCTTGACCAGGTCCCCGAGGACCTCCAGGGTTTCCAGCAGGGGGACGCTGTCGTCGGTCTCCGGGTGCTGGTAGCCGAGCTGGCCGAAGAAGTTGGTGGGGCGGTCCGGCCAGTGGAGCTGGTAAAGGTCGACGTAATCGGTACGCAGGCGGCGCAGGCTGGCCTCCAGGGCGGCGATGATGTTGGCCCGGTCGAGCCGCACTCGCCCGGGGCGCAGGTAGGCCACCCAATCCCCGGGGCCGGCGACCTTGGTCGCCAACACCAGCCGGTCGCGGCCGCCGCGGGCCGCCAGCCAGGAACCGATGTTGCTTTCCGTCCGGCCCTGGGTCTCGGCGCGGGGCGGCACCGGGTACATCTCGGCGGTGTCGATGAAGTTGATGCCGGCCGCCAGGGCCCGGTCGAGCTGATCATGGGCCTCGGCCTCGCTGTTCTGCTCGCCGAAGGTCATGGTGCCCAGGGACAGGGCGCTGACGTCGATGCCGCTCTGGCCTAAGGGACGTTTTTGCATGGGGCCTCCCGCGCCGTGGCAGGCGCATCAATTGCCTGATGTCAATCCAAAAATAGTGTCGTTGCTGGTAGATTATGCCAAAGGGTCCGCCGCGAAGGCGACCCCATCATCAGCATCCCCCGCCGTACAACGGGGGCCCTTTCGCTTCCATCCCGTGACCGGAGTCTGGCCATGGTCATCGATAGCAGCCTCCTGCCATCCTTCCTCAACGGCCTGATGCTGGTGTTCTATGGTCTGGCCCTGGTCATGGCCCTGCGCCTGGCCCCGTGGCGCCGCTTTCACACCGCGGGCCTGATCCATGTCTTTCTCGGCAGTGTGCTGGTGTTGGTCCTGCTCTGGCATGCCCAGGTCCTGGTCAAGCCAGGGCTCAGCTTTCACCTGCTGGGGCTGACCGCGCTCACCCTCATGTTCGGCTGGTCCCTGGCGGTCATTGGCGCCAGCCTGGCCCTGGTGGGGGTCTGCCTCAATACTGG
>JAHDND010000074.1 GCA_018435665.1 Candidatus Thiosymbion sp.
CCGCTATAGCGCTAAGGTGAGCCGCCAGGTCCTGCGCTTCTTCAAACATTGCTTTCTCAAACCTGCCTCGCCAGGGCTCTACGAACGCGAGCTAGGGCCAATGTTGAAGGCTTACCTATGACGTTAACCGGACACCGTTGGCGCAAGGTATCCGGCTGGCCACGCTTAGCGGCGGGAATCCGGACCACTTCATTGATCGCATACCCAATCGAGACATGCCGCAGGATGCCGCTGGCCACGTCGCGGCGGATGCCCTCAAGCTCTGGGCGTTCGCTCAGGCGGATTTCTGCCCGGCCTTCGTTGCCCTCAAGCCATGCCCGTTCCACCACGCCGATGACCGATGACACGTCATCCGTCTGGTGACTGTCGAGAACAGGGGCGCCACGGTTGAGGCGGGTCAGATCGGCACCACTCAGAACTAGCTCCTCGAGAATTTCTTGATCCTCGAACCAATCATAGCGGCGGACCTTGGAGCCAGTGCTCCAGACAATAATGTGATTGCCGCCACTGGTGGGAGTGATGGATGCCGCTCGCGTTTGTAGCGGCAGGTTAAGCATTGGCATGGGTGGACCTATTGATTGTGGCGCGTCTGGATCGGGACCTGCGAGGCCGTCGCGGCGGTGATGGTGTCGCTCTTGGGCCGGCGCTGGGCCAAGGCTTCCTCCAGGATTTCCCGGGCGAGTTGGCCTAGCGTCTTGTCTTCAGCCGCGGCGGTTGCCTTAGCCGCAAGGTGAACCTCACGGGGAATCCTAATAACGCGGTTTTGTGTTACACGTTTCATAATTGACAAGTGTAACAGATATCACAATCAAGGCAAGTAATTGATGCGTGTCACGTTGTGGCGCGTGCCGTATCAGAAATATCTTGCAGGGCGCCGAAGATTTCCGACCGGACAGCTTCCTCCATGGATCGCATATCCTTGGCGCGGACCAGGGCGGGGGCGACTCTGGCCGGGACTGACAGTAGTCGAGCCTTGGCGCTTGCCACATGCTGCGCCCACGCTTGTGCTACCTCATCACGCGGGAGGAGTTCGCCGGACAGCTTGGCGTTCGTCATCTCGATTTGACGGCGCCGCTCCCGGTCAAGCATGGCCTTTTCAGCCTGGGGGTCTAGCTTCTCGCCATCGCCATGGACGCCGTAAAGCAGTGGCAGGGCTAGGTGAGACTCATACAGCTTGGCGCGATTGGGACCCGCCTCGGCGGTGAGGTTTTCCAATCGCTTGGAAACCGTCCTCCGATCAAACTTTGTGATTTGTGCTAGCTCATTTATGGAGTACTGCATTTTGATTACGTTTCAGTTAGTTGTGGTGGAGCTAAGAGTGATTCTCAGTTAAAAAGTAAGCGGGGATACAATCACCCTCGCCCCTAGGTTGGCCTACAGGACCCCAGTTTACTTCATAAAACAATGACTTATCATTTCCCGCCCTCCACTGCCCAGCATTTTTCGGGATTTAGTCGGCGTCTTCAAAGTCTGGCCCCATCGGTGGCAGGGCTGGCCCTCCTTGGCCTCGCCGTCGCTCACTTCCTTGGCCTGCTCGCCATCGGTCTGGTCGGTGCTGGTGCCGGTCTGGTCTCGCGCTTGGCCAACTCTGCCCGCGCTTGTCGAGCCAGGGTCAGGGCTTGGCCGGGCGTCAGGCGTGAGACCACTTCACGGATGAATCGCTCATCTCTCATGCGGATTTTCCTCGTTGTTGTAAAAGCCAGGTGGTGACTCGGTTGGATGCCTGGCTGTTGCCGTGCTTGTCGGGATGGCACAGCAGCAGCATCACCTTGAGCATATCCGCGGGTATGCCTTCCGCTTGTCCACGCGCCATTGCGGCGCGGCGCTCCGCTTCGGCCGCGATCTCCTTTAGCCGTGAGATTTCCATCTCCGCGATATCCAGTAGGCCCTCGGCATCCTGTCGCCGTCGCCAGCAGGGATAGCAAAGTTTGGCGTAGTCGTACTTGGGAAAGAACGTCCCGCCGCACCTCTCGCAATAGCGAGGTCCACCAGTAGTTCCGTAGCTCATGACTCGTTGCCCTCCTCAACCTCGATAGCCAGAGCCTTGGGATACAGGCGGCGAACCTCCTCCTCGGTGGCTGGCGGGCAATAGGTCGCAGTGATCAGTGATCCATCACCGCCGCGAATCCACCAGGTGCGGTGTGATGCGCTCAGACTTAGGTCAGCTGTAACGGCTGTAACGTCTGCCCTTTTGCTGACGTAACAGTCATAAGCCTTGCGGTTGCTGGTGTGTACGTGAGTTACGTTAGTTACGTATCTTTGATAGCTCGCTAATAATGTCTCAAGCCCCATGACGCACCTCAGCTAGTGCGGCCGGATCAATCTCGTAGAGCCGCACCACGCGGCCGTCGATGCGCTGGGGGGTGGCGCGCTCGCCATTGGTGCCGGGTGGTGGAATGGCGCCGATCTGTTGCAGCACGTCTAGGGCGCGCTTGATCTCGAAGCCCTTCACCGCTTCACGCATGGCCCCGGTGGTCAGCAGGTACCGCTTGCCGATACCAGACTCCCGCCACCAGCCGGCCCTATCCCTGACGATGGTCTGGTCGTTGGAGAAGTCAGCAGAGGAAAAGCGGCTGTCTCCATGCCGTTCTATGAAGTCGAGCAAGCGCCCGGCGATCTGCCGACGTTCGTCATTGCCCTTGCCACGGCTGTTACGCCAGAGCCGGAAGCAAAGGGCCGCGGCCTCGATGGCGGCGCCTTCGGGCCAGCCAGTGATGCCGTACTCTGTCGCCAGTTCACCCGCCATGCCGAACAAGGCGAATCGGGCGGCGGCGCGCTTCTCCTGGCCCTCGGCATCCGTCATGGCTAACTGCGGCGCGGCCTTGAATCCCTCCAGATAGGCGGCGAGGTCGCGGCGGTCATGGGTCAGCTTCTGTAGGTAAGCCCGGCCGGCATAGCCATGCTGGGTAGCGGCGGCGCGCTTGAGGTGATCGGACAGGGCGGCGCCGGTGGCCAGTCCCTTGAGGTCGTCCCATGCGCCATAGGTCCGGGCGGCTGGCACGTCCAGTAGCCGTACCGATTGCCCGGCCTTGGCCATCCGGCCGCCCTCCTCCATGGCGGTGGCCAGGGTCTGCTCGCCACTGGACAGCAGGGCACACTGCCAGCGCACCACACTGCGGGCCGCGCCACTGCGGCTAGCGCGCTGCTTTCCGCGGCCATTGCCAAGGCTGTAGACGATGGCGCCGATCTCCCGTGGGTCGCACTCGGAGATTTCGTCCAGAGCCAGTAGGCTGTCGTTGAAATGGGCGGCGGCGCCCTCTAAGCCGTTGGCTGTCGCTCGCCAACTGCGGCGAAAGTTGGGACCGCCCCAGACAGAACATGCTGCCTCGATAAGGGTCGTCTTACCCGTGCTGGAATCCCCAACGAAATGGATACCGCCGCCTTCAATGTGACAGCGGGTAAGGAGAGGTCCCGCGAATGCCACGCTGATGGCGGTCAATAGCAGGGGATTACCGGGGGCCATAGCGGCGAGGCTGTTACGCCACTCCTCCAGGGTCCCGGCCTTGGTGTACTCATCATGGGCGCGCTCGCCACTCTGGAAGATGACGCCGGCTGACTCAGGGCCGATGACCTCATCTGGTAGCACGAAACTGGTACCCGTCCAGCCGGTTTGCAGGGCGCACCTCATGCGCCGCTTGGGTACCGTGTGCTGTAAGTACGAGTTGAGGTAGGCCCTTTTTTGTGGGTTCATGGCCACGCCCATGGAGTACAGTTCTCCGCGCAACTCGTCGCCCGATCCCTTGAGCATCTCCATGGGCATGGCCCACTCTCGCCACTTTCCAAGGCTGTTCTTGAATCGCAGCAGGCGGCCGAAATTGTTCTCCTGGCCGTCGAAGGTCGTAGCATCCAAGTGGAGCGGCGAACATACCCAATCTTCAAACAGGATTACCTTGTCATCCTTTTCGGTTTTCGCGCACCAGTAGACGCCGGGCCTGCGCTTTTTTGGCTTCCCTTTTTCGTCGGTGTATTCCTGCCAGTCATCCAAGACCGCGTAGCAGGGCCGATCATCCTCTGATGGCGGAAACGCAGGTGCCTCTGCTTGAGGTTCATCGCCCGCGGCCGGCTGTGGATCTGGTTCCACTTCTGCCTCTGGCTCTGGAGCGGACTGCTCCGCGCTGGCAACCTCTGGCTCAGGTTCACCCGCCACCTTGAGGAGGGTTTCAATCCGCCGCTTGACCTCCTCCAGTCCCTGCACCAGGTGCAGGTCGTTAAAGTCGGTTGCCCCGTCCGGGCGCTCGGTGCCAAATTCTGGGACCGCCACCAGTCCACCGACCGCGCTGGCGGCTTTCTTGGCGGCGGTCAGTCCCGGATTGCCGGCCGTTCGGTAGTCGTTATCCGCGCACAGCACCAGGGTATGGTCGGGGTACTTGGCCCTAATGGCGCTGGCGACGGGTTCCAGGTTCCCCGCGTTGAAGGCGACGATAGTCGGGTAGCCGGTGGCCTGATACAGGCTGTTGCCAGTGGCGAAGCCTTCCGCCAAAAGGATGATGGTCCCGTACTTGGGTACGCCGATGCTGAAGTGCAGGCCCTTGCGCCTGCCTTGGTATAGGCCCTTTTTATCGGTGCCGTGGGCCGGCTTCTCTGGGGCGATCCGTTCCAGGTTCCAGAGCTTGCCGGCCGTGTCCCGCATGGGCACCAGGAGCAAGCCATCGCTCCCGATCCTGACGTTCTGATAGACCGCGGCTGACTTGCGCGCCAAGTAAGGGTGATCGGTGATCGCTGTTACCGGCTTGGCGGCCGCCCAGAGCTCCGCGGCCTTGGCCGCGGCCTGTTCATGGCCTTGGCGCTCGGCTTCCTCCTTGGCCTTGCGGATGGCGGCGAGGCGGGCGCGCTGTGCCTTGTCTTCCTCTGGCGTGAGCTTGCGGCCGATATCGGCGCGCCACCGTTGTTCGATGCCCTCCCGCCAGTTGCCGAAGGCCCCGGCTGGGATGCCGTCGCCGTGGAAGACGTACCATCCTGCCAGGTCGTGTGGCTTGCCGTTGGTGGCGAAGCGATGTAGATCGCCATCGTCCACAATCTGCTCGGGCGGGTTCATGCCGGCCGCGCTGATGGCGGCGGCGAAGTCACGGCGGGCGGCGTATTGATCAATCATGGGTGATCCCCTCGTACTGCTTGCGGGCGATCAATCGCCTAGTGTTCGAGCTCCAATCCTCAGAGGTATCCAGTAGCGGTGCCTGGGTTGGAGTCCAGTCCCCGATGATGACTTCAGGGTCTGGCGGGATTTCCACGCCGGCCTCGGTGGGGTCTATCAACAGTGCCTTGTTGACCTCCTCCACCAACTCCTCCAGATCAGCAAGGCGCAGCTCAGCCTGATAGCGGATTGCCGCTAGCGTTTCCTCCCCGATGGTATCGGCAAGCCTTACATTCGCTTTACCCATCAAATCGTCTTTGATGGTTATGGCACGCTCAGCCACGTCAGCATCCCAATACTGGTCGAGACTGTCCCGGACCACGGCTTGAAACTTATTCGGCACCAGTGCCACCGCAGCATCCAACTCGGTTTGCTCCCGTCCCATTGCTGCTTGCCACCGATCAGCACGTTTCTCGGTTTCCTTGAGCGGAGTCGAAGGCAGGTCCCATTCCTGGCACTGCTCAAGGGTAAGCGCCACTGCGTGAACCCTGACCTCTAATTCCGGGAATTGACTGTCCCGTATGGCTTGAGCGGTTCTAGCAGTGGATACCGCCATTTGATGGCCGGCTGGGTCGAAGTCGCCAAGCTGATGAATCGCCATCGGGCGGCCATTCTCGGCACCACGCCTGAGAATCTCATACATCGTGGAATCAGATAGCTCGCCAGACGGTAGCACTAGGCTTGCGTTATAGCGTTTGCATAGCGGGCGCAGCAGGTCCCCGACGCCTTGCTTTTCCGCAACGATGACTTGCTGCCACGGCTGGCGGCAGAGATCGCCATCCAGGACTAGGCGAGGTTCCAAGGTATCGGGTAAAACCACGAAAACATCCTCGGTGACGATTCGCCACTGAGGAGGTTGGAATCGTTCCTCGGCCCATTCAGGCGGGGTGATCCGGGCATCCCGCAAAGCATCCCAAGGCAGGTAGCCAAGAAACCTGGCGGCTTTGATGGCTTTCTCGCTCAGCCAGGTCCAGCACTCATCGGTATTGTGGTACGGCTGGCCATCCGGTTTGGTGACTTGACCGACCAGGCGGTAATGCAGGCCGCGGGAATGGATGGGGCGCCGGTCAGGGCATACCTGCCGCCACGCATCCGCCAGCCATTGGCCAAGGAGGTGATAGCTCGGGGTGTCGAGCCGGTAGGGGTCCCGGGCAGTCGAGAGTACCGTTAGGCTTTTTAACGGCATGCCGTTACTCTCAGCCGCGGATTCGATGATGGCGCGGAGGGTGGTAGTCATTTCCCGCCCTCCAGTTTGCTCAGAACATCGCGATCGTAGGGCAGAAAGTTGCCCGATGCGCAGTCAGGGCCATAGCCGTAATGCCGGGAAACGTCGTCTGTCAGTTCGTGGAAACAGAAGAAACACCTCCCGACACGCTTGGCCTCAGTGAAGGGATTGGATACGGCGGCGAGGCGATCGCGGAGGTTTGCCAGGTCTTGTGCCGTGCCGGTGGCCTGGGTGCCATCGGTTGTAACCGTGCAATAGATGCCAAGGCATTTAACACGGAAGAATGGGCGGACGGTTTTGGCGTCGATGATCTTCTGTTCCCCGCACAGGATGGTTCCCTGATCGTGAGGAATGAACATGGTTCGATTAGCCGATGGCAGGCGGAGGGTTCCGCCCGACCGATCGGTTAGCTGTGCCGACACGGCGGATAGACGCCGTATGCGTTCAACGTGAGCAATGATCTCTGTGATGATCTCGGCATTGCCGGCGGCAATGCGCCGGTGACGTTGCCTCATCTCCTCACGCGCTAACTCGTCTTTTGCTGCCCTGTCACGCTTCCATGCCTCACGTTTCTGCTCTTCCTTTTCCGTGTGGGCCTTGGCGTAGCGCATGGGATCGCGCTCAATCTCCTCAATCAAGCTCATGACGCCGCCCTCGATCGTGAGCCTGAATGGCACGTCGCGCTGCTTTTCAATCTCGCTGAGGGTCAATCCTGGGTGCAGTTTTTGGCCCAGATCGTAATCCTTGCCGTAGACCAGTCCGGTGTCGCTGTAACCAGGTCCACGGACAGAAACCATATACTGGGCGCCATGCAGGTGGATGCGCACGTCTGCGCCGTCAATGTGAGCGGCGATGTTGCCACTGGACGCCGGGGCCTTGCCCTTGATGGCGCCGATGATTGCCTTAAGCCGATCGCGGAGGGCCTTGGGGTCGATGGCGCTCATTGCTCATCACCTCCCTGGCAGTAAATGACCAGGGCGCCCAACTCAGCCAGGACGCTCTTGCCATCACCATGAAGGGTGACAAGCTCATCCATCCGATTCCTGATGCGGCGGAGGTTGGCATAGGCTTCGTGCTGCCCGAGACGCTTGGCCAGGCGTGAGGCGCCGTAGAGCCAGGAACAGACGGTTAGCAGCTCGGAGGTGTGGAAGTCACGGCGGGTGATAAGGTCCACCAGCCAAGCGGCGGCCATCTTGTTGGCCGCGGAGAGAGCGGAGGTTTGCCCGGTGCGGGCGGTGGTCGTCGTCATTGGTGTCAGTCTCACAATAAGGCTGTGGGACCGACTGGAAGGCGGAGAAAGGGCGCGACAGGAAGCATGGAAATGCTAGAATTTGCTGCGCCGGTTCCCAGACTCTTAGCCAGTCGGGGATTTACTCGGGTAGGGACGCCAATCCCTCCCGAGACGGTTCAAAGATAGCACACTCTTGGAAAGGTCGGACACCACTGCCATGGTGCCGGCCTTTTTTGTGTGCTGGGGAAATGCCGCTTGTCTCCCAGCGGCTTTTGGCTTTTGCCTGCCTTTCGGCGCGGCGGTTGCGGGAGCGGATTTTCATGCGGCCGCCCGCGGCTGGCCATTCAGCCAGGATAGGAAACCAGACTCGGAGATGAGAATCTTCCGACCGATGCGGCGGACGGCGGGGGCCAGGCCGTTTTTATCGGCATGGCGGACATAATGCCTTAGGGCGTGAGTGGAAAAGGTCGGATGCTTTAGGCCCGCGTTCAGGGCCTCGGCTAAGGCGGTGACACTGCGAAAGTCGTTCATGGCTGAACCTCATGACTGCCCGCGCACCATGCGCGTGCTTCATGTGGGTCAGCTTGAATTCGGTTTGATTTTTCGGCGCGGACAGTTCAGTACGGTTTTTTACGCCGAACTGTCCACCCGGTGGCGCTGGCGAAGTTTTCTCACAGCATCCGGTGACATAGGCGAATCAAGATTCAAAGCGGCATTGGCAAATGAGGCGATAGCTTCATGTGAGAGCCGGAAGCCGTAAGGCAGGCGATGGGGGGTATGGGCCAGCCAGGCAGGTAGTTCGTCCAGTCGTGCCACCACGGCGCGAATAAAGTCAGCCGGGGAATGAGTGCGGGCGCTGACCGCGGCGGATGATGTGGGGTCCCAAGGCCAGGCGCCCACGTCTTGGACTTCGGCCAAGGCGTCCAGTATGGCGGCAGTCGGTGGCCAGTAGCGGGCGTCATATTGTCCCGCCAGCGAGGATAGATGCTCCTCCAGGTGCAGGCGGAAAAGCGGCTTGTCTTCGAACTGCGCCTGCTCCATGAGGGTGACGGGGTGACTATCATCGGGGAGACCCACGTCGGGGCAGGCGGCGGCGCGATCCCGCAGCAGGGCGGCGAGTTCCCTGGCCTTGACGGCGATCTCCGCGCTTAGGCGGTTGCCCCGTGCAACCTGCTCGCGCAACTTGATGGTTTTATCCGGGTTCCAGTGCGCCGCCACCAGGACCAGCTGCCAGAGCATCTCATCCCGCGTTTCCGGTAACAGACGTTCCATCTCTACATAAACCTTGTTCATTTCTGCCCGGCCGGCTTTGGTCAGCAGGCGCTCGATGATCCGGCAGGCGCTGGGATGGATGCCTTGCGCCTGGCAATCCGCCAGTTGATCGCGGAGGTAGTCTTCCGCGGTCATGGCGCCTTGGCCTCATCCGTCATCAGGACCTTGGCGACAACCTCATTCACTAGGGTATGGCTGTGATCCTGGGTAAGGTGCGAGTAGCGGGCGGTGGTACTGGGGGTCTTGTGGCCAAGGATGCGCCCGATCTCCAGCAGGGAAGCGCCATGGGCGGCGAGTAGGCTGGCATGGGTATGCCTTAGGTCGTGGAAGTGGAAGCCATCCAGTCCCGCCCTCTTGGTTGCCGATTGCCAGCCATCGCGGCAGTTGATCGGGCGCTTAGGGCTGGTGGTACTGGGGAAGACCAGGGCGTCATCCCGCAGGGTGACAACCTTGATGGCGGCCTTGCGGGCCTTAAGCAGATCCTTGACCGCGGCGGCGATGGGTACGGCGCGCACCTCGCCTTTCGTCGCGTTGACCTTGCCGACCCGGAAAAAAAACAGGTCCCGATCAAGGTCCACCGCTGACCAGCGTAGCCCGGTGATCTCCCCGAGTCTGGCCCCGGTGGTCAAGGCGATCAGCACCAGTAGATACAGGTCCACGCTGGCGGATTCCTGGCAGGCGCTTAGCAGGCGGTCGATCTCGGCTTGCGAGAGAAACCGCTCCCGTCCGGGTGGTTCCTGAAGTTTCGCCACCATGCTGGCGGGATTGACGGTCAGCCAGTACCAGTGCTTTTGTGCCCGAGTCAGGACCGCTTGCAGGGCCGCAACATAGCGGTTGGCGCTGGCCTTGGTGATCCCCTTGGTCGTCAGCAGGTCGTCCCTGGCCTTGACGATGGCGGCAGGGGTCAGGTGGCTTAGGCGGAGATGACCTAACTTCTCCCGCCAATAGCCCTGATGGGCTTGATAGGCGATCCGCGTTCCTTCCGCCAGTTCGCCCATGCGCTCCCGCTGATAGCGGTCGATGGCTTCAGCCAGGGTATGGCGGTGCCCTTCGGTCGAGAGCCCGGATTCGTCGCGCTCAAGCTCGCCCTCGGTCTTTTTCGCCCACTTCTCCGCGTCAGACTTGAAGCGGAAGGTCTTGGATAGCTGCGGCTGGCCAGGGCGGCGAACGCGGGCCTTATAGAAAGTGCCCTCCCGCCGCTGAATCGGGGTAATGGTTGCCATCGCGTCAATTCGCATGATTTAGCATGGTTTGATATTACCACGCCTTAATGCGATTGGTACCCGGATTGGTACCTTGGCCGGAATTTCGCCTTGCAGGGCTTGGCGTTGCTTGCCCTGGGTTGGACTCGAAATCAAGTGTACCCGTGAGGGTACCGTGGGTTCGAATCCCCTCTCCGCCATTATTTTCCTTTTTATGCTTACGAATCAGCTTGATAAGAATAGATAAGTAAATTAGTCCCCCATTTAGTCCCCCAACCCATTCGGGAAGCACCGGGACCCCAGCGAACCCTGTGGAACACTGGTGGTGTTTTCAGCTTCCCTGTAAAGCTCGCGATTTGGGTACCCCTCATCACCCAACCGGGTTTCATAAGCTCCCTGCCCCACCCCCGCGATTGTCTTTGGAGCCTCCCAGGGCCAGCGCCAGCCTGACCCTCCTCCTCCATCTGGCTGCCCCAACGGTCGTCCCCACAACCGGGCCGCCCTGTCCACGCGTGTCCCACATTTGAGGACAAGGCAATCGACCTTACATCAATGGGTTACTTGAAGCTAAGTCGTTCACACAAAGTCATTATAACCATGGCGGCCAGCAAGGATTTGCGGTAAGGTTGCCTTAAGCTGCTTACCTTGGGGCTCAATCAGATGTTACGGGTGATGATCGTGTTGAGTGCGAGTGATCGCCAAACCTTGC